>JBAQJX010000106.1:0-6133 GCA_049641765.1 Candidatus Acidiferrum sp. | reverse complement strand
GCGTCGTGGCGCACAATGCCGTGCATCATTCGAAATTGTATCCGTCGCAAGTCACGGTGACGGTGGTCAAGCACGCCCGCGGAAGTTCGGCTGGTGGAAAGTAGTTGCCCGCGAGATTTGGTTGTGTGCCTTGTGTTCACCGGCTCAGGGATGAGTTGGCTCACTCGCAGGAGATTGCGGCAGCTCGCTGATGACTTTTCCGGCCGCGTCGAGAAACTGGAGCTTGGGCGTGCCGTCGGGAGCGACACGGAGAACAAGGCGGTCGCGGCCTTCAGAATCCTTTAGCTGAAGGACGGAGCCTCCATCGCGAGCGCGGCCAAGAATGACGCGCGGGTGATCGCCTGGGTGGGTCTCAACAAATTTCTTGAGCTCGGCGGAACGCTGATTTTCGGGGAGTTTTGAGATGCGCGTGATGGCCTCGAGAGCGTCGAGGATGGAGTAGTCGCCGCGGTCGTCCATTCGAAGGACGGAAAATTTCCTATCGCCGTCGCGGCCGGCTTCAATCGTGAAAATCTGATCCTGCATGTATTGATCGAAGCTGAGGTGTCCGTCGCTTCCGGTCACTTGGCCGGAGGCGTCTTTGGAAATACCAAAGCTGAGGCCGCCGACTTCGGTGCCATCGTCGCCAAAGAAGAGAAGGCCCGCGCCCGTTCTGTTTTGGGGATTCGGATGCGGATATTCCTTGTTCTTTATGTAGATGCCTGGGGAGCTGGCCCTGTTGGACAAGATGAGGCGGATGGTGCCGTCGGGCTCGACGACGTTGATGCGGTGCACGGTGATCTCGTCGAAGGTTCGCTGCGGCGCGACCCTTGCGAAGCCGCAGAGAACGGTGACGAGAAAAAGGAGCGTGAGGAAGCCGGAGTATGCAGCGAGAAAACGCGGGTTGGAAAGCAAGCGAATCATGGGAGCCTCTCTTTGTGAATGTTCAAGCAGATTAATGAAATTCTTGGTTGGAATGATAAGGCGAAACGAGATGCAAGCGAGCGAGAAAAGGCGCTAGAGCCGAAGGGGGAATTACGAGCAGGGGCGAGGCCGCGAAAGCTACTCGTAGCGAAGGGCGATGAGGGGATCGACGGTCATCGCGCGGCGCGCGGGAATCCAGCAGGCGGCCATGGCGACGACAATCAAGAGAGCGGCAGTGGCAAGGAAGCTGGGCACGTCGAATGCGCCGACGCCATAAAGCAGGCTGCTCATGCTGTGACTGAGCAAAGTGGAAATAGCCAGGCCTGCGCCGACGCCCACCAGAACCATGGCGAGGCCACCCACGAGAATCAAGCGGCAAACATCGGAAGGCTGCGCGCCGAGTGACATGCGAATGCCAATTTCCGGCGTGCGCTGGCTGACGGAATAGGACATGACGCCATAGGTTCCGATGGCGGCGAGGATCAACGCCAGGATGCCGAATGCGCCAAGCAATTCGGCGCCGATGCGCGGAGCGGTGAGGGATTGCGAAAGAGATTGCTCAATCGTTTGAACGCCGCGCAAAGGAACATTGGGAATCAAAGCCTGGACCGTGCTCCGAATGTTGGGAAGAGCTTTTTGCGGATCGCCGTTCGTTTTCACGAAGAGGGTTACGAACGGGGAATAGTGCTGCTTCAACGGAACATAGGTGATTGCCTGTGGCGGTTCGCCAAGGGTCGCGTACTTAACGGTGTTCACCTCGCCGACGACGGTGACGTCCCACGTTTCGCCGAGAAAATGAATGTGTTTGCCGAGCGGATCCTCGCCGGGCCAAAAGTTGTCCGCCATGGCCTTGTTGACGATGGCGACCATCGCACCTTTGTCGTCGTCCTGATCATTGAAGGGGCGGCCTTCGAGGAGGGTGATTCCTGCCGCGGGGAAAAAACCGGGGGCGACCGCGGCCAAAGGCGTCAACTTGCCGTTGCGCGGATCGGTGGTGTCGACGCCATCGGTGAAGGTGGTGCGCTGAAGACCTCCGCCAAAGGGTATGTTGTCCGAAAAACTGGCGCCAGCGACCGAGGGGAGAGCCTTCAAGCGTTCGACGACGTCGCGATAGAAAGCCTCGGCTTGGGGCTGCTGGTATTGTTCCGCGCCGAGGTCAATAAACATGATTAATTCGTGTTTGACCTCGAATCCCGGATCGATTTGCTGCGCGTTGCGCAAACTGTGAATGAAAAGGCCTGCGCCCGCAAGAGCCACAAGAGAGAGCGCAACCTGAGCCATGACCAAAATACCCCGCAAGCCGTACCAACGGGAGCTGCCGGTTGGAGCGCCGGTCCGATCTTTCAGGGCGGCAATGCGGTCCGTGCGAGAAGCTTGAAGCGCGGGAAGAAGGCCGAAGACGATAGTTGCGGCGATAGCGAGCAGAAGCGTGTAAAGCAGGACGCGGCCATCCAGATTGAAATTCAGGTTGCGCACAAAGAACGGAGGCAACATGGACATAAGGATTTTCTTGCCCCAATAGGCGAGAAGGATCCCGAGCGCGCCACCGAGAAGAGCGAGGAGTGAACTTTCCGTGAGCAACTGGCGGATCAAACGCATTCGTCCCGCGCCCATGGCCAGCCGGACGGCAACCTCGCGCTGACGCTGGGTTGCGCGCGCGAGGAGAAGATTGGCGACGTTGGCGCAGGCGATCAAGAGGACCAGGCTGACGATGAGCATCATCAGGGCGCCGGCGCGGGAGAACACATTGTGCAGTTGCGGGGGAATGGCGGTTTCGTTGATGGGGACAAGCATCTCATTGCGGCCGCCGTTGTCCTTCGGATATTCCTTTTCCAGTTCTTCGCCGAGAGCATGAACGGCCTGCTGCGCCTGCCTAAGATTCACACCGGGCTTGAGACGGCCGACCATGGCGGTCATGCGAAAGCCGCGGTCGTACAGGAACTTCTTGCCGTCGGCGTCGAGCATCAAATCACGGAGCGAAATCGGAAGCCAGATGTCCGGGCTTCCCAATGAACCAACGTTGCGGAAGCTGCGAGGAGCGACGCCAACGATGGTGACGTCCTGCTGATTGAGCTGGATGGTGCGGCCGAGAATTTTGGGATCGGCCCCCAATTGCGTATTCCATAAGGCGTAGCTGACGACGGCCACAGGGCGCGGAGAGGCGTCTTCTTCCTGCGTGAAGCCGCGGCCAAGCGCTGGTTGGACGCCGAGGAGATCAAAAAAATTTCCGTTCACAAGCTCCGCGAAGAGCTGGGACTGCTTACCCGACTGGACGAATTTAACGCCGGTAAAAAGCGCGATGGACGTGCCGGAGAAAACGTCCAATTTTTCGTGGTAGTCGACGGCGTTAGGATACGGAGTGGGGAGATATTCCTGGGGAGGGCCTTTGCGACTCTGAGCGTTCGAATAAAAGCTGACGACGCGAGCTGGATCCTTGATGGGGACAGATTCGAGAAAGAACGCTTTTGCGAGGGTGAAGATCGTGGTGTTCGCGCCGATGCCCAAGGTGAGCGAGAGCACAGCGACGGCGGTAAACCCGGGCGCTTTGCCCAGCAGCCTCACTCCATATTTCAGATCCTGGAGAAGGGCGCGCATGTGCTGGGGAAGATAAGCAATCTCTTGTCGAAGCGCAATGGGAAAATTCCCAGAAGAGACAGCGGCACAGAGGTAGAAGTGAAATTTGATGAGGGGCATTGCGAAATAAATCGCGAGGGGCGCACGTATAGAAAAAAGGAGAGAACTTTGCTCGAGAACGTGCGGGGAGCAAAGTGTCTCAAGGAGCCGATCATGCAAGCTGCGGCGCAGAAGGGCTACAAAGGCGCGGGAATGGAGGGACGAACGGCGCGGTGGTACGCGCGGACGCGGCAGAACGAGATGGAGGATTTCCGCAAGCAGGCGAAGCGCGTGGCGGAGCGATTGCGCAAGGGATGCGACGTTTTGGAAGTGGCGCCGGGGCCCGGCTACTTCGCGGTCGAGCTTGCAAAGCTGGGCAATTTCCGGATTACGGGATTAGACATCAGCAAGACGTTCGTTGAGATATCGACGGAGAACGCGCGGAAGGCGGGAGTGAAGATTGATTTCCGCCCGGGGAATGTGTCGGCGATGCCGTTTGCGGATGAGTCGATCGATGTCGTGTACTGCTCGGCGGCGTTCAAGAACTTCACGGAGCCGGTGAAGGCGTTGAATGAGATGCATCGCGTGCTACGGCCCGACGGCGAGGCGTTGATTTCGGATTTGCGGAAGGACGTGTCGCTTCAGGAGATTGATTCGTATGTGCGGGCAAGCGGTAGGAGTTGGTTCGATGCGTGGCTGACGAAGATGGCGTTCAAGCACATGCTCATCAGGCGGGCGTATACAAAGGAGGATTTCGAACGCATGGCGAAAGAGAGCAAGTTTGGCGCGAGCGAGATCGAAACCAGCTCAATCTCGATCGAAGTGAATTTGAAGAAAAAAACGGTTACGAGTACATGAAGGCGATCGCACCCAGGACGTTCGGAACGGAATGGAGCGATTGTCGAGGACAGCCGAGTACCTCTAAGGATTCTTGAAGCGGACGCGCCGAATGCCGAAAGCTACGAGCTTTGCCGGCAAGTCCCTGAGGATTGGCGTGCGCGAAAAAAGGCGAAGCGGCCAGGGAACACGCGTCACTTGCTGTCCTCTGAAGGCGCTTGCCAGCACGAGATTCTGCATGATGGTTTGCCAACGCTGTATGACGCGCGTGGGCCATTCGCGTGAACGTTGAACTTTGGCCAGGTCAACCTCCGCGATCTTGCCGGATTTGAGACGATTCGTCAGTAAGTTTGCCGCGACTACGGCGTCCTGAATCGCGTAGTTGATGCCCACGCCTCCAACGGGTGACATGACGTGGGCCGCGTCGCCAATGAGGAGGATGCCGGGCTTTTGCCAAATCAGGCAGCGGCTGGACTCGACTGAGAGAAGAGTCAATTGGCGCCAGTCGGTCAGGGTTTCGGTGTGTTGCGCGAAACGCGGATCGATTTCGACGATGCTTTTCCGTACGGCGTCGACACCCTGCGCACGTAGCTCCTGGTAATGGCCCTTCGGGAAGACGAGCCCACCCTGCCAATGGTCGGTGCGCACAAGCAGAATGAGAATGCGCCCCTTCCCAAGCCCGCCAAAAGCGCCGGTCTCGCTATCGGGTTCGCCGGGAAGCCGCGGAAAACGGAACCACAGCACATCCATCGGGGGAGAAGTCTTGATGGGCTCAATGCCAGCCAGGCGGCGCACCTGCGAAAAACGGCCATCGGCGCCGATGGTTAGTGGCGCTCGAATTTCGTGAACGCCGTCCGGAGCAACGTAGCGCACACCCTTTACGACGCCATCCTCCTGCACCAGTTGATTCACGTTCGCGTGCATGACCAGCTTGAATTCCGGATATTTCACGGCTTCGGCAGCGAGAAATTCGAGGAAGCGCACCTGCGGGAGCAAAAGGATGTAAGGAAAACGCGTCTTGAGGCGCTTCAGATCGAATGGGCGGAAGGGACCGTCTGCAAACTGGATCGCCAGACTGGAAACCTCGGTGTGCGGAATTTCGAGAAGTTTATCCGCCAGGCTGATTTGGTCGAGAATTTCCATGCTTGACGGATGTATGGTGTCGCCGCGAAATTCGCGGTCGAAATCCTTATGCATTTCAAGGAGTGTGACTGGGACGCTATGGCGGGCGAGTAAGAGAGAAAGAATCATTCCAGCAGGACCGCCGCCAACAATGCAGCAGCCCGTTTCGGTGATACTTCGAATTTCTTCCGGGGCAGGCTGTGGATGCGAGGCAGGAGAGGCGTTCATGAGTTTATCAACCGCGATGTCGAACTCGCCGGGGGAGTGCCAAGCTACGAGATCGTCGGCACACTAAGAGTTTAACGCAGAGCAAGGGAGCAGCCTCGAAGGAAATATCGGCATTGCTGAGGCGCAGAGTTTTCCGGCGAATTGTCTGCGCTCCAGCAGCAGTGCGTTTGACGACACATTCAGGCAATGCCGAGGACGGCGTTAAAGAAGCTGACGATGTACTTCCAGGCGAGATAGTAAACGATCAGTGCAACGGGCGCGAGGACGGGGAAGATGTGTGAAGCAAAGTTGGGGATCTCAAAATTGAGCGCGAGAGTCAGCAGGACGCCGAGCGGGGCAAGAAGAAAGGGTAGCAGAGCGCCGTGGATGCCGATGGAAAGATGAGTATTCGAATGCGAGGCAATGAAGAGCATATTCCAGAGCCCCCAGA
>JBAQJX010000096.1:0-43127 GCA_049641765.1 Candidatus Acidiferrum sp. | reverse complement strand
GGTTGAATACAACTTCCGAATGCTCCAGCTGAAACCTAGTTCGCCAAGAGTTAATGGCTTCGGCGAAAAACCAGAAGCAGAAATGCAAAACGAGTCTGGGCTGATTTGGCAGAATGGCGTGTAGACGCGCCCGGGATGGGTGTGCTGCCCGTGTTGTGGGGGAACGAGCCCAGGGAAGCCGACCAACTTTTCAGGAGCGGCTGCATCTTAGTGAAAAGGGAACTTTTGCGCGGTTGTCCAGGAATAGAGTAATAGGTGGAATATACCCTCTCGTGTGGGAGCGAGCCTGGGGATATTCGGCTTCGTAGGGTTGTGGTTCGTAATTTTGCTCCCACCAAACTAAAAAGATTATGACGTTTCAGGGCCCCAATTCCCAGTCGGAGACCCCGCTTCGAGATTTGTCTGCCCGCAAGGCCGCGATCGAGAAATATGGCCTGCTCGGGCTTGCGCTCCTTTTAGCCTTCACTCTCCGCCTTTACTGGATGCTGACGCAAGCTCCGGTGGTCAGCTTCGAGGCGGAATATATCCGAGTGGCACAGAATCTGCGAGCCGGGCTCGGCCTGATGAGCAGCTATGGCGGTCCGGAAACGATGTATGCGCCGCTCTATTCGATCCTAATTGCCGGCTTCTCGCTGGTGGTAAAAAATGCGGAAGTTGCGGCGCATCTCGTATCGCTTCTGTTTGGAACGTTGCTGGTCCTGCCCATCTTTTATCTTACGCGGTGGGTTTATGGCGTGAGAGCGGCCTATCTTGGCGCCTTCCTCGTGGCAGTCCAGCCTCTGCTTGTGGCGCGCGGCGGATCGATCTATACGGAGGCGGTGTATCCGACGTTGTTGCTGGCGGCGCTCTATTGGGGAATCAAGGCGATCGACCAAGTCAGCCTCAAATATTGTTTCCTGAGCGGAGCATTTTTTGGACTGTCGTATTTGACGAAACCGGAGGCATTTGCCTACCCGATTTTCTTCGCGTTCATGTGCTTCGCGATGGCGCTGGTGAAGAGGAAGGGATTTGCGAAGGTTGTGCTGGCACCTATGCTGGTTGTTGCCGGATTTGCGGTGGTGGCTTCGCCTTATGTCGCGTATCTGCATGCAGAAACAGGTTCGTGGAGGCTCGAGGGCAAGTGGGACATCAACTACACGACAGGGATGCAGATTCATTCGGGGTTGAACGATTGGCAAGCGCTCTACGGAATCAATGACAATGAGCAGGAGCGCGGACCGCTTTTGGACCCGGAGCGTTTCGCGGCGTACACGCCCTATCCGCATTCGGCGAGCGATAAACTGAAGTATATGGAGACGGCCGTCAGGCTAAACCGAGAGGCGGCGTATGAAATATTTCTGAGCACGCAATTGGGTGAACCTTTCGTGCTGATCCTGATCGCCATCGGGCTGTTCAGTTATGGATGGGATAAGGAACGGCTGCTGCACGAATTCGTGCTGGCAATTATGGTCCTATCGATCTTCGTTTTGGTGATAACGGCGCCGCATGTGGAGTTCCGGTATACCGATGCATCCGTACCATTAATGATTCCGTGGGTGGCAAAAGGACTCGAGGAACTGGGGAGATGGGCGCGCAATCTGGTGGAGCGTGCGGCCGGCAAACTGGCGCCGCGTGCAGGAGCGTTCGCGGCTGCGGCGCAACTGGCCATGGTGATACCCATGGTAGTGGTGTCGTTTGCGGACACGCGGACGCTTACTGAATTCAAAATCGAGCAATCAGGGTATATGGGAGTGAAGCAGGCCGGATTGTGGCTACGCAAGCAACTGCCGGAAGATCGCAGGGTCGCGGCGATGAATTCGGTGGTGCCGTACTATTCGTCGAGCACGCTGGTGCAGTTCCCGTACGCGGGCAGCCGCCAAACGCTGCATTACTTCGATTCGAGGGAAGTAAATTTCATTGTGCTGGATGGGCATTTCTCGAAGGACTTCCCGACGATCGCGGACTGGCTGGCGCATGGGATTCCGAGCGGGCGAGCGAAGCTGGTCTACGACAGCGGCGGGGCGCCGGACAGCCGGATCGAGATTTACCGCTGGCAGAAGGCAACGACGATTTCGGCGGGATTTTGAGAGCTAGAAGTGCCTGTTTGGAGCGCATTTCCGCGGCGTAAGTCTTAGGAACATCACGCGTTAACTTCATCGCACCGCAACCCCGGCCATTGGGACAGTACAGCTTTGGAACAGACTGGCCTTCCGTCCATCTGACGTAGCCTCCATCGGACTCGCTACCCTAGCTTAGGGCTCGGGGCGGCCTCGGGCGAAGGAGGGGGCGATGTTCCGCAGTCGAATCCTAATTGTGTTGGGGGTCTGCTTTCTTGCGGCGTCTGCCGCATGGGCTGACGACGTGGGGTACGTCGATTGCACCAGCCATTCCGAAGGGATGCAGGTTTTTGGCAAGCCGCGAAAGACGCCCGATGTGGTGGCGTCAGTTGCGTGCGGCGAACGGTTCACGATTCTCGTATATGGATTTTATTTCTCGCGCATTCAGACGAAAGATGGCCAGGTAGGCTACGTCTATTCGAACTTGATTGTGGTGGATCACGGCGCGACGTCCGTGCAGCAGGCTCCGCCGCAGGCGCCGCCACCTCCAGCGCAGCCGACCGTGCAGCAAGTACCTTCGCTGCAGACGGCATCCGAGAAGATCAAGATTCCGCGCACTCCGCCGATCGATGCGGAAACTGCACCGGCGGCTCCCACGACGCCACAGCCGGAAGCGGCTCCTGCACAACCGACGACGGCGCAGCCTGGTGCCGATGTGACGCCAGCGGCTGCTTCGGCGCCCGCGGCAGCGCCAACGGTTCCGAGCGCGGGGGAAGGTTCAGCGGCAGGCGGTGCGACTACAACGCCAGCCGCCGCGAATGTGACAGAAGCCCCGGCGGCGGGTGGGACTGCGAGTGCTACTCCCGCTCCTGCTGGTGCGGCAGCTCCTCCGGTAGCGGCGAGTGCGCAACCGGATTCGACGGCGACAGCGCAGCCTCAGCCAGATGCGGCGGGGGCAGCGAATGTGGCGCAGCCGGCAACTACCGCGCCCGCGGCGACTGACGCGACGACTTCGGCGGCGAAACAGCCGGACGTCGGCACGACAGCAACCGGGACAACTCCACCTGTGCCAACGCCTGCGCAGCCAGAGGTGGCGGCACAGCCAACGGATACGACTACGGTCGCGGCGCAACCTGCTGCGGCAGCACAACCGGAACCAGCAGCGGCACAGCCCGAGCCAGAACCGGCTCAACCGGCGGCGCCGATCAAGCCGGGAGACAAGATCGAAACTTGGGAGAAACCTCGGCCGACGGCGCGGACGGCGCCTTTGGTTGAACTCTACGGCGGCTATGCCTTTGCGCGCATGGGCGGTGCGGGAAGCGGCGCAAACCTGAACGGAGCGTTGGGTTCGTTCGGCTGGAATCCCAACTCGTGGCTACAGGTCGTAGCGGATACCAGCTACAGTTTCCAGACGGTGGGCAGCACCAAGAACACACTGTATGGAAATCACTTTGGACCGCGGTTCTTCCGGCGTACGCGCTCCCGCTGGGGCATCACGCCGTTTGCCGAAGCGTTCGTCGGTGGTTCGAGCGAGAAGACGACGATCAGCGGCAGCGGCGGATCAACATCGTCCACGGGCAGCGCAATTTCCTACAAGGTCGGCGGCGGCATCGATATTCACCCGTCGCGACATTGGGATGTGCGGTTGTTTGACTTCGACTACTACCGGACCAGCTTTGGATCCGGCACGCAACAAAACAATTACTGGATCTCAACCGGAGTCGTGTTACGGCTCTTCGGTGGACGCAACGAATAGGAACGAGCGTATCTAATCCCGCGCTCGTCGCTCAGGAACAACCGGCTGAAGGTGCGTTGTCGCAGCCAAAGAGTCCAGTGATCGTGGCTGTTTCGATCACGTGGCCAATCATGGCGCGAAACAGGGTTTCCGCTGGCGCCGGAGATCCTGGGGGAAAAGCCGGCAGATCCAATTTCGTATCCAGCGCATAAACCGTGAACAAATAGTGATGAATGCCGTTGGGAACGATGCCCGGAGGAGGGCACGGCCCAGCATAGCCCACGTTACCCGCGTCATCGGTGATTTGCGAGAAATTGCTGGTCGCTACGCCCGCGTTCGCGGGAAGCTCGTTTACATCCGGCGGAATGTTGTAGACGCCCCAGTGCGTGAAGTTCGCCGCAACGTCGTAAGTGATTACCGCGTAGCTTTTCGTCCACGGCACGGCCTTCGTCCACCTCAGCTCCGGCGACATGTTTCCACCAATGCAGGCGCTGCCCAGAGTCCCGTTGAACACCATCACGGACGGCACGATGGTGTCGTTCTGAAAGGTCGCACTGGTCACATGAAATGGCAGCGAACTAGCCGTGGAGCTATCTTGTATGGCGAGCCAGTTTGCGTGTGTCGTTCCGGAAGTTCCCGCCCAAGGCCCTAAATCGCCCGGGAACGCAAGCAAGTTGAGGATCGCGAACAACGAAAAGAAGAGAAGGATTCGGGTCTTCATCGCTTTTCCCTCTTCCGTCACTGAAGAGTGCCAACACCACGAGTAAGGCGGATTCTAAACAGGGGGAAGTTTTGCGTCAACGGTTTGCGATTGTCATGGACATTTCGGATTTTGCGAAACCAGATCCGGACGTTTCCGCATAGCGCTTCTTCATTAAGCGCCGAAATTATCTTCGCACTTTTCTTTTTGCGAGCACGGCCCAATGGGCGCGGTTGCCGCTAATTGCCTCGTGTTATACTCGCGCCCGTTTGCGCTAAAACCGAGGAATGTTCGAAATCGCCATGCGTGCCGGCAGGAGGCAAGCAAGCTCTTGATCACATTGCCGGAAACTTTCAATGTCGCGACGCACTTCGTGGACCGCAACGTCCAGGAAGGACGCGGTGCGAAGGTCGCTATCGAATGCGGCGACGAGCGCATTACCTACCAGCAACTACTTGAGAACACAAACCGTGTTGGGAATGTACTTCTCGCGCTGGGAGTTCGGCCCGAAGAGCGCGTGCTGCTCCTACTTCTCGATACACCGGAGTTTCTCTATGCCTTTTTCGGCGCGATTAAAATCGGCGCCGTAGCGGTTCCCGTAAACACGCAAGCGAAGCCACAGGATTACGAATACATCTTCAACGACTGCCGCGCGCGCGTTGCCATGGTGAGCGAGGCTCTCCTGCCGCATTTGCAAAACATTCCGCGTGAAAAGCTGCGCTATCTGCAGGAGATCGTGGTTAGCGACGGGAAGCAGGGAGTTCCTTCACAGAGTCCACGGCCGCAGACACATCACTCGTTGCAGGACTTGATGGCGACGGCTTCGCCAAAATTGGAAGCGGCACGGACCTCTAAGGACGAACCGGCATTCTGGCTGTATTCTTCGGGAAGCACAGGCGCCTCCAAGGGCTGCGTCCATCTTCATCACGATATGGTGGTGTGCTGCGAGCTGTACGCAAAAGGCACCTTGCAGATGAACGAGAGCGACCGCTGCTTCAGCGTAGCTCGTTTGTTCTTTGCGTATGGCCTGGGAAATGCGGGCTACTTCCCTCTTGGCTGCGGCGCGACCACGATTCTTTCGCCCGCGCGTCCGACACCCGCGACGATCTATGCGGACATTGAGCGGTTCCGCCCCACGCTGTTTTTCTCCGTACCCACAAATTTTGCCGCGCTGCTGGCGCACCATCGGGAAGACGGCCGCGAGTTCGATCTCTCCAGCGTGCGGCACGCCATTTCGGCGGGAGAAGCACTTCCTGCGCCGTTGTTCCATCGCTTCAAGGAACGCTTTGGAGTGGAGATTCTCGATTCGCTGGGCTCGACGGAAACTTTGCAGATGGTGATCGCGAACCGTCCTGGCGAAGCAAAGCCCGGATCGAGCGGAAAGATTATTCCCGGATATGAAGCACGACTCGTTGATGAGCATGGCGATGACGTGGCGGTGAACGAAATCGGCGATTTGCTTATCAAGGGAGACTCGACTTGTTCGTGTTACTGGAACAAACACGAAAAGTCAAAAGAGACATTTGTCGGCGGATGGTTCCACACGGGGGACAAATACTTTCAAGATGAAGAGGGCTATTTCTGGTACGCGGGACGCGCGAACGATTTGTTCAAGGTGAACGGGTTGTGGCTCAGCCCCGCGGAAGTAGAAAGCGTTTTGATTGGACATCCGGCGGTTCGAGAAGCGGCGGTGGTCGCCCGCGAAGATCAGGATGGCTTGACCAAACCGGCTGCTTACGTGGTACTCCATGCGGAGTCTGCACGGAGCGAGCAGTTAATGCACGAGCTGCAAGAGTTGGTGGCACAAAGAATTGGCGGCTACAAGCGACCGCGTTGGATCGAGTTTTTGACAGAAATTCCGAAAACGGCTACGGGAAAATTGCAAAGATTCAAGCTGCGTGATGCGCAGACGCAACAAACCAAATAGAGAACCTCGGACCGTCTGTAGCTTCGGCAGCATAATAATGCAGTTTGCCGTGTCTAGGGTCGTCGCTCGTCAGAGCTTCTTCAGCTTCAATCTACTGTCAAACGGTTCATTTTCATATCTTTACAGGCACTCTATGAACATATTGGAAGTTGGAGATCCCAAAGAACACTTGCCTAGCAAAATCTTGCACCAATGAAGAGTTGTATGCGATATACTGCATGTAGAGGACCGCTTTGCAAACAGGGCTTCCATCCCGCGAGCTTAGCTCGGCACGACCGCCGCGCAATTCGAGCGAGGGGTTCCTTTTGTCACTGGGGAAGCGCGTGCGGGAGCTGCGCAACCGACGCGGCATGACGCGAAAAATGATGGCGGGCGAAGCAAAGGTTTCGGAACGGCATCTCGCACAACTCGAAGCCGGCGAAGGAAACGTCTCGATTGTGCTCCTGAGAAGAATCGCGGGCGCGCTGCACGTCTCGCTTGCGGAGTTGTTCGCGCAAGAGGCGGAAACGCAGCACGAAAAGCTTCTGATCCAGCGGTTCCTCGAACGGCTGCCCGCGCATCGCGTCGAGGACGCGATGTTTCGCCTGATGCGCGAATTCGGCAGCGAAGAAAAAGCTCGGCGCAAGCGCGTGGCGCTCATCGGACTTCGCGGAGCGGGAAAGTCAACGCTCGGTTCCCTGCTTGGCCGCGAATTGAATGTTCCGTTTGTCGAGCTGGATCAAGAAATCGAAAAGGACACGGGCATGCCGCTCGGAGAGATTTTTTCGCTCTACGGGCAGACAGGTTATCGCGCGATAGAAAGACGTTTGCTCGAGCGCGTGCTTGGCGAGCGCGAACGCGCCATACTTTCGGTCGGCGGCGGCGTGGTCTCCGAGAGAGAGACTTACGACTATTTGCTCTTGAATTGCTACACCGTGTGGATCAAAGCGCAACCCGAGGAATATATGGCGCGCGTAATTGCACAAGGGGACCTTCGCGTGATGGGCGGCAGCAATCAAGCGATGGAAGAATTGCGGCGAATCCTGGAAGCGCGCGACCCACTTTACCGCAAAGCGGACTTATACCTGGAGACCTCCGGCCATTCGGTGGAGGAAAGCCTCGCGGAATTAAAGGCCGCGCTCGAAACGAATCAGGAGTAGGAGGGGCACGTGGACGTTGGCGCAACGGAACAGCTAGCACCAAAAATCGAACCTCCGGATTACCGGACAGACCCAAGCCAGTACAAACATTGGCGGCTGAACTTCGATCCGCCCGTCGCGACATTGACGATGGACGTGGCGGAAGATGGTGGAATCCGGCCAGGCTACAAGTTGAAATTGAACTCGTACGACCTGGGAGTGGACATCGAGCTGCACGACGCGCTGCAGCGAATCCGATTCGAACATCCAGAAATTCGCTCCGTGATCGTCACGAGCGGCAAGAACCGTATTTTTTGCTCCGGAGCAAACATTTACATGCTGGGGCTGTCTTCGCATGCGTGGAAAGTCAATTTCTGCAAGTTCACAAACGAAACGCGGAACGGGATCGAGGATTCGAGCGCGCACTCCGGGCTGAAGTTTATCGCGGCGTGCAATGGAACGACGGCAGGAGGCGGCTACGAGCTGGCGCTGGCGTGCGATGAAATCATTCTGGTGGATGATCGCTCGTCGGCGGTGAGTTTGCCGGAGTTGCCGCTGCTCGGCGTTCTGCCGGGCACAGGCGGGCTTACGCGCGTCACAGACAAACGAAAAGTCCGGCGGGATTACGCGGATATGTTCTGCACGAATCCGGATGGCGTACGGGGACAAAGAGCGAAGGATTGGCGGCTGGTGGATGAGGCGGTTAAGCCGCAGCAATTTGCCGAGCACATAAAGCAACGCGCTTTGAAGCTGGCAGAGCAAAGCGATCGTCCTGCGGATGCAAAGGGCGTTGCGCTTACGCCGCTGAAGCGCACGGTGGACGACGCGGGCCTGCACTACGAGTATGTGGACGCACAATGGAATCGCGAAGCGCGAAGCGTGACGCTTACGGTTCGCGCGCCGGAGAGCGCGACTGGCTACACGGTGGAGAATGCACTTGGCGCGGGCGCGAAATGGTGGCCGCTGCAAATGGCGCGAGAGCTGGACGACGCCATCCTGACGTTGCGGACGAACGAGCTCGATTTGGGGCTATGGATCCTCAAAGCCACGGGCAATCCCGACGCGGTCCTGGCGGCCGACGAATTCCTCTTGAATCATCAGGATCATTGGTTCGTGCGGGAAGTCCTCGGGATGATGCGGCGCACGTTCGCGCGGCTGGACGTATCCTCGCGTTCGCTTTACGCGATTATCGAGCCTGGCTCTTGTTTTGCCGGGACGCTTTTCGAATTGGCGCTGGCGGCGGATCGCATCTACATGCGCGATACGCAGGAGAGCGAAGCGGCGGCCGCCATTATGCTGTCGCGGATGAATTTTGGGGCACTGCCGATGGTGAACCATCTCTCGCGTCTGGCTACGCGCTTCTGCGGCGACGAGGCGCAAGTTGAAAGTCTGCGAAAGCTTGTAGACAAGAAGCTGACCGCGCGAGAGGCACAAGAGGCCGGCCTCGTGACGGCTACGCCGGATGATCTCGATTGGGAGGATGAAATTCGGCAGGCACTGGAATCGCGTGCGGCGCTATCGCCCGACGCTCTGACGGGCCTCGAAGCAAATCTTCGCTTTGGCGGACAGGAAACTCTCGAAACTCGGGTTTTCGGCCGATTGTCCGCGTGGCAGAACTGGATTTTCAATCGACCGAATGCAGTCGGAGCAAACGGAGCTTTGAAGGTTTACGGTACAGGCGCGCCGGTGAAATTTAATTGGGAACGAGTTTAGAAGCGAAAGTGCGAGCCGGTCTGAAATAACCGAGGAGAAGGCCATGATCGATTACACGGAAAAGATTCCAAACAATGTGGACCTGGGACGAGACCGCGGCTTGCAGCGCGCGCTGGAACATTGGCAACCGGCGTATATGGGCTGGTGGTACGACATGGGACCGAACGAGAGCCACAACTACGACGTGTATCTGCGAACGGCGATCAGCGTTGAGCCGGACGGCTGGGCGCAATTCGACTACGTGAAGATGCCGGAGTATCGCTGGGGGATTTTCTTGCAGCCGCGCGACGCGAGCCGTCTCGTGAACTTCGGGACGCACAAAGGCCAGCCCGCGTGGCAAGAGGTTCCCGGAGAATATCGATCTACGTTGCGACGCGTGATCGTGACGCAGGGCGACACGGAACCGGCGTCCGTGGAACAGCAGCGATTGCTGGGGGCGTCCTGCCCCTCGATGTATGACTTGCGAAATATTTTTCAGGTGAACGTCGAAGAAGGGCGCCACCTGTGGGCCATGGTGTATTTGCTGCATCGCTATTTCGGACGCGACGGGCGCGAAGAAGCGGAGTCGTTGCTGGCGCGGCGATCAGGCGATGCGGACAATCCGCGCATTTTGGGAGCGTTCAACGAGCCAACACCGGATTGGCTGGCGTTTTATATGTTTACGTTTTTCACGGACCGCGATGGCAAATTCCAGCTCTGCGCGCTCGCGGAATCTGGTTTTGATCCGCTGGCGCGGACGTGCCGGTTCATGCTGACCGAAGAGGCGCACCACATGTTCGTGGGCGAGACGGGCGTGACGCGCATCATCAAGCGCACCTGCGAAGTGATGAAGGACAACAAGCTGGAAGATCCGGATCAAGTGCGCGCACTGGGAGTGATTGATCTTCAGACCATCCAGCGCTACTTGAATTTCCATTACAGCGTGACGCTGGATCTGTACGGGTCGGATGTTTCCTCGAATGCCGCAAATTATTTCACCAGCGGGCTGAAGGGCCGCTTCCGCGAAACAAAGTTGGATGACGACCACGTGTTGGGCGACGCCGAGTATCCGGTCTACGAAGTGATTGACGAAAAAATCGTGAAGAAGAATGTTCCGGCGCTGACCGCGTTGAACGAACGGCTACGCGACGACTACATCGACGAAATCGCCGACGGCGTGGCGCGCTGGCAACGGGTAATCGATGAAGCAGGCATTCCGTTCAAGCTGACGCTGCCGCACAAGGGGTTTCATCGGGCGATCGGCAATTTCGCAGGGCATCACATCAGCGTAAACGGCGACGTGATGACGGCCGAAGAGTGGCAAAAGCACGAGCACGAATGGCTGCCGAGTCCGGCGGACCAGAAGTTCGTGGAATCGCTGATGACCGGGCGAGTGGTGGAACCGGGGAAATTCGCGAATTGGATCGCGCCGCCCGTTCGCGGGATCAACAGCAAGCCGCTCGATTTCGAATACGTGCGATTTAACTGACGCGCGGAAGACTTTTTTGAGAGGTCGCGACTTCGTGCAACCGATCATCGACATCCACATTCACATCATGCCCTACCACATGATGAAACCGTCCGCGATGGAACTGATGAAGCGGGGGCGCAAGGACTACGCCGATGTGATGCGCTACTGCGAGGATCCAAAAGCGTTCTTGGCACATCTGGACAGCCTGGGAATCGAGCGCGCGGGATTGATTAACTACGTTGCGCCGAAAATCATCGGCTTCACTCCGGAAGTGAATGACTGGAGCGCGAAATATTGCAGCGCCGCACCGGACCGCTTGATCGCGTTTGGCGGCGTGCTGCCCGGGACCGTTCCCGATGCGGGCGCGGAAGTAGACCGCATGGCGAAGCTCGGGATTCGAGCGATCAAGCTGCATCCCTCGCATCAGGCGATCTCTCCGAACGGATACATGAACGGTAACCAGGACCTCGCGGCGATTTACGAACGGGCGCAAGCAAACAGCATGCCCGTGATGATTCACACGGGGACGTCGATTTTCCCGGGCGCCAGGAATTTGCACGCACAACCGATGCTTTGCGACGACGTGAGCATCGATTACCCGGACCTTGTCGTGATTCTGGCGCACGGCGGCCGGCCTCTGTGGATGAACGAGGCGTTCTTCCTGGTGCGGCGGCATAAGAACATGCACATGGATATTTCGGGGATTCCTCCGCAGAAGTTGATGGAATATTTTCCGCGTATCGAAGAGATCGCGGACAAGGTTTTGTGGGGGACAGATTGGCCGGGGCCGGGCGTACCAGAGATTAAAGGAAACCTTGAAAAGTTTCACGCGCTGCCGATTGGTGCGGAAGCCAAACGCAAGATATTGTATGACAACGCAGCAAGGCTTTTTCCGCGGTGAGCGACCGCGCGCTATTTTGGCTGGATGAGGTGAATTGTGTTGATTACGCTGCCGACTGAATCGCAGAAAACGGCGCATATACGGTTGACGCTGAACGGCGAAGAGACGGACGTCTCGTTTGCACCGTACAAAACGCTGCTGGAAGTCTTGCGCGAGGATTTGGGTCACACGGGGACGAAACACGGTTGCGAGCTCGGCGAGTGCGGAGCGTGCGCGGTTCTGATCGAAGGAACGCCCGTGCTTTCTTGTCTGTTGCTGGCAATTGACTGCGACAAAAAAGATGTTCTGACCGTGGAAGGTCTCGGTACGGACGGAAAGCTTCACCCGCTGCAGGAGGCGTTTGCGGATCTGGGCGCGGCGCAATGCGGATACTGCACGCCGGCGATTTTGGTGACAGCGAAAGCGCTGCTCGACCGGAATCCGAATCCTTCGCGGGATCAAATTCGCGAAGCGCTCTCGGGGAATTTGTGCCGTTGCACCGGCTATCAGCAGATTTTCGAAGCCGTGGAAGAGGCAATGATCACTATCTCGCGCCAGAAAGAGTCCGGTACGTGACGGGCTGCAAAAAGATTCGGCACGGCATTGAGTCAGTGAGCATTGAACTGCAAGGCAGACGATTGGAAGAACGTGGACGATAAGAATCCGAAAGACGGAGGGCAGGGGTTGCACGTTGTCGGTGTTCCGCGCCGCAGAGTCGACGCGCGCGCGAAAGTCACGGGACAGACGCGCTACGCCGACGATATTTTCTTGCCGCGGATGGCGTATTGCAAGCTGCTGCGATCGCCCCATCCTCACGCGCGCATCCGCAAGATCGACACGTCCCGCGCGGCGGCGCATCCCGGCGTGTATTTGGTTCTCACTGGGAAGGACCTGCCGATTCAGTACGGAATTTTGCCAGTCAGCCAGGATGAGCAGGCGCTGTGTGTGGATCACGTGCGGCATGTGGGCGATCCCGTCGCTGCGATTGTTGCGCGCGAGGAATTGACGGCGTTCGAAGCGCTGGATCTGATCGAGGTCGACTACGAAATTCTGCCGACCATCGCCGATCCCGAAGAGGCATTGGCGACTCCCGAACCGCGCATCCACGATTACGGCGAAGAAGGCAACATTCACAAGCGCGTCTCTCTCGAATTTGGAAATGTCGAGCAAGGCTTCGCGGAAGCGGACGAAGTCTTCGAAGACACGTTCTTTTATCAGGGAAATACGCATCTTCCGATCGAACAGCATGCTTCCGTCGCAATCAAGGATCCCGATGGAAAACTAACCATCTGGAGCAGCACGCAAACGCCGCATTATCTGCATCGCGCGCTCGCGAAAGTTCTGCAAATGCCGCCAGCGCATATTCGCGTGATTGCAACGCCGAATGGCGGAGGCTTCGGCGGGAAAAGCGATCCCTTCAATCATGAAATCGTCGTCGCGAAGGCAGCTCTTTTGCTGGACCGGCCGGTGAAGATTTGTCTGACGCGGGAGGAAGTTTTTTACTGCCACCGCGGCAGGCACCCCGTGCTGATGAAATTCAAAACCGGCGTCAAGAAGGATGGGACGATCACCGGGATGCATCTGCAAACGCTGATCGATGGCGGCGCTTACGGCTCGTACGGCGTGGCGAGCACGTTTTATACGGGCGCGCTGCAAACGACCACGTATCACATTCCCCGTTATCACTTTCAGGGTTGCCGCACGTTCACGAACAAACCGCCGTGCGGACCGAAGCGCGGCCACGGCACGGTTCAACCGCGCTTCGGGCAGGAAGTCCAGCTCGACAAGATCGCGGAGAAACTGAAGATGGATCCCGCCGACTTGCGGCTCCACATTGTCGAATCGTCAAACGCGGTGACGGCGAATTTTTTCCGCCTGAGCGTCGTCAACCTGGCAAAGTGTATCCATCGCGTCACTGAAATCTCCGATTGGAAGGAAAAGTTTCGAAAGCTTCCGGAAGGCCATGGAGTTGGTCTTGCATGCTCGGCTTACCTCACCGGCGCAGGGTTGCCGATTTATTGGAACAAAATGCCACACTCGGGAGTGCACATCAAATTTGATCGCGGCGGCGGCGTGGCGGTTTTTTGCGGCGCAACGGAGATTGGCCAGGGCTCCGATGATGTTCTCGCAGGAATCGTTGCAGAAGTGCTGGGACTCGACCCCTTCGACATTCGTCTGTATACGGGCGATACGGATTTAGGGCCTGTGGATTTGGGCTCTTATTCGAGCCGCGTGACGATCATGGCCGGCAACGCGGCGCTGCAAGCCGCGGAGCGCGGAAAAGCGCTCATTGCGGAAGCGGTGGCGGAAAAACTCGATGTTCCGAAAGAGCGCCTGCGCTTCGCAGACAAACATGTCTTTGACTCCGCTTCGCCAGAAAAGAGGGTCGCGTTTGCGGAGGCTGTCTGTCTGGCGGAAGCGCGATTCGGAACAATCGGAACGATGGGCTCGTACACTCCGCCGAAATCTCCTGCTCTCTATAAGGGCGGCGGCGTCGGCCCTTCCCCAACGTACTCTTACACCGCAGCGGTCGTGGAGGTCGCCGTCCATCCGGCCACCGGCTGGATCAACGTGCAGAAAATCTGGATCGCGCATGACATCGGCCGCGCGCTGAATCCCACGCTCGTCCGCGGTCAGGTGGAAGGCAGCGTCTACATGGGACTGGGCGAGGCGCTGATGGAAGAGCAGGAGTTTCGCCGGCTCCCAAAAAAACTCTCGCATGCGCTCGTGCACAAGTTTCCTTCGATGCTCGAATACAAAAGTCCTACCACTCTGGACATGCCTGAAGTGGTCACCGAACTGATCGAAGAACCCGATCCACGCGGACCGTTCGGCGCAAAAGAAGTCGGCCAAGGGCCGCTGCTGCCCATCATGCCGGCGGTGGCGAACGCAGTTTACGATGCCGTCGGCGTGCGCATTGATGAAGTGCCGATTACCCCGGAAAAAATCCTGAAGGCGCTGGCCGAGAAAAAGGCAGGCCGCGAACCTCGTTTTGGTCCGGACCACTTCCCGCATGTCGATTGGCCGGAAGCGCTGCGCGTCCCTCCGCCGTGGGAAGGCGGCGATGGCCATGCCGTAAATGAAGTTGCGCGAAATGAAAAAGGAAGTCCTGCGAAAGAAAAAGTGTTCAGCTCATGATGCGGCTGCCTCTTTTCGACTTTCGCACGCCCCGTTCGATCGAGGAAGGCGTACGCATCCTGGACGGTGAAGGTCCGAAAACCATGCCGCTTGCCGGAGGCACGGATCTGTTGCCAAACATGAAACGCCGGCAACAGGTTCCACGGACGCTGATGAGTCTGCGCTATATCGAGGATTTGACGCGCGTTCAATTGGAGCATTCGAGCACACGGCTCGGCGCGTGCGTCACTCTCGCCGACATTTCCGAGGACGCTCGTTTTCGCAACGGCTTGACTGCCTTGGCGCAAGCGGCTTCCCTGGTCGCTACTCCGCCGATTCGCAACATGGCCACGCTTGGCGGCAATCTCTGTCTCGACACGCGCTGCAATTACTACGACCAAAACTACGAGTGGCGAAAAGCGATCAATTTTTGTCTGAAAAAAGACGGCGACACCTGCTGGGTCGCGCCGGGTAGTCCGAAGTGCATGGCGGTTTCATCGACGGACACCGCTCCGGCGCTCATCGCACTGGGCGCGCGCGCACGCCTTGTGTCCCTTGGCGAAGAGCGCGAGGTTCCGATCGCCGAGCTTTATAACAACGATGGCCTCGACTACATCAAGCGGAAATCAAACGAACTCTTGACGGAAGTGTTGCTGGATTCTCTCCATGGCTGGAAGAGCACTTACTGGAAGTTGAGGCGCCGCGGCTCTTTTGACTTTCCCGTGTTGTCCGTCGCCGCCGCCGCGCGTATTTCGGCCGATGGCGTTGTAGAAGAAGCGCGGATCGTGATCGGCTCTGCGGCGTCGCGTCCGTTGATTGCCGCGGAATCCGCAAAATCGCTAGTAGGCCGTCGTCTGAACGCTGATTCGATTGCAGAAGCCACCGTTTTGGCCGCCCGCATTGCCAAACCACTGGACAACACCGACTTCGACATGAGTTGGCGTAAGAAAGTTACGGGTGAGTTTGTGGCGTGCGCTCTACGCGAATTGCGAGGCGACGACATGCGCGCTGAGCGCGAGCGCTTTATGCATCTACCTTCGCTCTGATCAAAACCAATCCTGATTCGCTTTGGTGTCAGTCAGGCGAAACTCAAGTCAAACCTGCTAGCCGATTCTGGAAACGCCTCACGCCGAGACGTTGAGGCTCGTGCTGCCCGCGGTTGAGCTGCCAATCCCTGACGAGCCGCTCCCGGCGAACTGCTGGAAATCCTGCTGGAGCGTGCTGTAGGTCTGCTGCGCGGCCGTGAGGTTCCCTGACTGCAAATCCTGGCCCAGGGTTCCAAAAAGAGTCGCAATGCTATTCTGCTGGTTCTGTTGGCCGCCTCCGTGCGCTCCGCCGTGGTGAAGATGGTGCGGGTGGATGGAATTCGTTCCTTGTTGTTGTTGAATGTCCTGCTGGAGCGTCGCAAAGTCTGACTGTGCAGCCGTGAGGTTCCCGGAGCTCAGGTCTTGCCCCAATTGCGTCAACGTCTGCGACAAAGGATTGCTCGCCTGCGCGCCGCCCTGAGTGCTGGTTGCGGAGGTTTGCAATTGGCTGGGCAACAGTTGTTCGAGTGCGGAAAAATCGCTTTGCGCCTGAGACAGATTGCCCGATTGCAAATCTTGCCCCAACTGTTGGAAACCCTGCTGAATCTGCTGAAATTTATTCTGTACGTTACTGGAACCAATTTCGGCAAAAAAACTGCTTCCTGAAATCCCCGACACGGACATATTAGCCTCCTCTAATTTTGGCTGATCCGGAGTCCCCTGTCTCCGCTTTGACAGCTAACCTATCGGCAGCCGGCGCGTTTCCTTTAGCGATTCGTCGGCGCAAATCGATTGCACAAATACCGGGTCAATGCCGACGGCCACCGATCTTCATCGCATCTACTCTGCCAACCTTTGTTGGATGAGACGCAAACGGAGAACATTGAGTGGATTGGACTTAAGAGGTATGGAATAGGACGCGCCTCGACGCCCGCTCCCCCGTTAGGCAAACAAGTCCCTTTCCCTCACGACCGCTCGGCAAATTGTTCCCAGCGCTGCGGATTCCATCGCACAGTTCCGCGCGAAGTTTCACGCCAGCCTTCCCCACCTCAAAACTCCACATGCAGTCGCAAGGTCGGCACAAGGACTGGCCCGCGGTCGCGGTTGTAACCGGGATCGTTGATGTGCTGTAACCCAAACGCTGGATAGATTCCGCGCCACGCATGCAGCGTGTAGTAAGTCTCGAAGATGTTTTCCCTGCCGTAGTTCAAACGGCCATCGCCAAGCAAAAAGCCGTCGCCCCCCAGCGCCAGATATTCCTGATGCACGCGAGAAATTCCGTTCGAGTCAAACACCACGCCCACGCGGTCCCACTTCCTCTTCCAAAGCGACCCCTTCAGGCCGACGCCAATCTGCGCCGTCTGGTCCACTTCCGTGTACGCGTAGGACTCGTGCTCACCTTCATTCCATCCCCAGCGCCCAAAAATTCCGATCCAATCGTTCAGCGGCTGCTCGAAGTTCACGCCGAATCCGTACTTGATCGTGGTTTGCAACGGGTGCGCGGTGATTTCGGGCTTCGGCGTGAGACCAGCAAGAAAATTGTCGATAGCTTGCTGGTAGTCGCCCATGTTCGCGTGATTCACAAACGTCAGCAGGCGAAGCACTCCTGTCTGTTGCCGAATCGTTTTCTTGCGAAATTCAAACTCGATATTCTCCGAGCGGGCGCGCGCCAGGTCCGCGTCCAGATGAATTCCGTTCGCCACTTTCGGCATCAGCGCTTCCGCAAAACGCACGGTCCACCAATGATCGTGATACTCGAGCATCCCCGCGAACGTGTACCCGCGCGTGTCCGCGGCGTAGTCGTAGGTGCCTGCGTTGTCGACCGTCCAGTTCATGAACTGAAAATTCGAGTCGCTCCCATAAGTATTCACGTCAAAAAAATCAGCGAGGCTGAACTTGCCGAAACGCACTTCCAGCCTGCGTTCGGGCAGTTCGTGGAACACGGAAAATTGACTTTGATCCACGGTCTGCTTCGTGTGCCCCAGCGGAATAATCTGGTGAATCATCAGCCGCGCGACGTAGGGTTCCTTACTTAGCGACGGATTTCGCACCACATCGAGATTCGTGAACCCCGCAAGTCCGAGCGCCTCACCGATTCCATGTCCGCCCGTTTCTTGCACATCGAAGAGCAAAGCGGTCGTCCCCGTAAGCCGCAAACCGGTAAGCAGGGTTAGCACGCGTGAGGTCGCATCCTGGGCTTCCGGACTCAGGCTGTTCGGGCCCTGATACGGCGAGTGAAATGCCGGATGCCACTGCGAAATGAAATTCACCTGCCCTGAAACCCAGAACCGGTCCCACTCTTGATGCGGAAACATGACCGGCAACGCTGCGGGTGCAGGCACAGATTCAGGTGTGGGTGCCGACGCTGCGGCAGCGTCGGACGCAGGATCCTGTTGCGACGATACCGCATCCTGCGCGCTGGCCGGAGGCGCAACAAGCCATGCAGCCAGCAGCAAACTCCCGGCGAGCAGCCCAAAATGTGTGGCAAACCGTCGCATCCGATATCTCAGTTCCCTCACCCGTCCGGGCCATGCGTCGTCCGCATAGCGCGACAAATGTGGCAGAATAAGTGCCCGCTCGTTACGGGCTGATGAATGTCCTGCCCGCAGCGAAGCGGTTGAAGCGCCGCGTGGTTCGCACTAATCTGCAAAGTGCGGCTACAAATCGGGCACGAAAGCTGATACCATACCCCCTTAGGGTATACAAGCAAAATGTCGCATACATCGCGTGAAAAACTCGACCTCGTCACTCGCACCAAGAAAGTCATCGGCCAGCTCGAAAGCGTCCTCCGCGGCCTCAACGAGGACGAACAGTGCGCCGAGGTACTTCAGCGCCTGGCCGCTGCCCGCGGCGCCATCAACAGCCTCATGGGTGAGCTTATGGAAGACCACATCCGCAATCACATGCCGCGCAATTCCAAATCCTCCGAAGAAGCGGCCGACGACGTCATTCAGATCGTGCGAACTTACCTGAAGTAGCCGAAAAGTTGGTCGCGTTTCCGCTCATTTTTCTGTATCTTCGGCGGGCACCCAATTTTTGCGCTGGCGAATCTTAGACGACCGGGAGACAGCACGGTGACGCGACTGTTCGCAGTATTCATTTTTGCGGTTCTATTTTGTACTCCGGCCTCTCTAGCCCAGGCCGGCCCTGAGCAGGGCGGCAACGACCTGCAGCTTTGGACGGGTGGCGGTCATGGACTAAACGGCAGCACCGCGGACAGTGGCGTCTGGAATGTCGGCGCTCGTTACGGCTGGATTTTGACCGCTCCTCATGGCACGAGTTTCCTGCGGGGTGAATTCGAGTACGCGGTGGACGTCGTTCCACTCTTCATGGTCGTTCAGCGCACCGGCAATGCGTATGGCTTCGGGCTAAATCCGTTCGCCCTGAAATGGAATTTCACTCGATCGCGAAAAGTCGTCCCATATTTCGAGCTCGGCGGAGGCACTCTATTTACGAATACCTATGTCCCTCCCGGCACTTCCCGCGTGAACTTCACTTCGAGCGGGGCGCTCGGTCTGCACTTCCTCAGAAGCAAATACAATTGGAGCGCCGAACTTCGTTTCATGCATATCTCCAACGCCAGTCTCGCCAACCTCAACCCGGGAATCAACACACTTCAGCTTCGCCTCGGTTTTGGCCGATTCACGCGCGCGAACTAGCTTCACCTCTTCGCAAGCGATAAGATGGTCGGCGCTTTCAATACGGGATGCCGCAAGACTCTGGAGTTCCTTCTCGTCCAGACAAATCGGCCATCCATATGATTGTGGATACGGGAGATGAGTCATGAAAATCGCTGGGGTTGTCGTAGGGCTGCTGCTCTTGGCCGGCTTGGGCTTCGGTCTTCGCGCCATGCACGCAGATGGTAAAGCGCCGGCCGTCGGAAGCCAGGCGCCTGATTTCACGCTCAATTCGCAAGATTCAAAGCCCGTCAGCCTGCACGATTTCAAGGGCAAGTGGGTGGTGCTCTATTTCTATCCGAAGGATTTCACATCTGGTTGCACCATTGAGGCCCATAACTTCCAGCGTGATCTGGCGCAGTACGAGCAAAAGAACGCAGCCATCGTCGGCGTGAGCGTGCAGGACGAGGACTCCCATCAGAAGTTTTGCACCAAGGAAGGGCTCAATTTCAAGCTGCTGGCTGACACCAAGCAGCAAGTCTCCACAATGTACGATTCCGTGATGAATTTTGGCGTAGCTAAACTATCCGCGCGCCACACGTTCCTGATCGATCCAAACGGCGTCGTTCGCAAAGTCTTTCTCGACGTAAAACCTCAACAACACAGCGAAGAAGTGCTCGCGGCTTTGGCCGAGTTGCAAGCCGGCCCGGCGAAATAGAGCGGGCTGCGCTCGGGCCGGGGTACGCATGGGAGCGCTTGACGGCATTTCTGAAGAAAACTATTCAATAGCGCCAGGTTTACGCGAGCGCTTGGTCTCGCCACCGAATTGGCCTAACGGTTCGGCAAGACTCTTAGCCCGGGCACATTCATCAGCCGCTCATCGGCCGTCACAAGCGTCAGTTCGTAGACCTTTGCCGTTGCCACAAGAAATCGGTCCGCCGGATCTCGATGCTCCAGCATCGTGTACCTCAACTCATGCGCAACTTCCCAACTCAATGGGGCTTCTTGCAATTGAAGGTCTCTGACGGACTCGTCCACCCAGCTTCGAAAATCTTGTCGCAGACTAATCCTTTTCTTTTCTAGCAGAACAACACACTCCCAAATACTGACAGGAGAGAGCCACATCTGATTTTCCGGATTAGCGAACTCTCGATTAACATCCGAAACAATCTTCCATGGCTCGAGTTCGTTCCAAATCCAGATGTGGGTGTCCAGAAGCAACTTCATAGCGGATCTTTGCCTTCGTCATGCTCTCGGTCGCTCGCCGCTTCCCAGTCGGACTCATCTCCAATTGGCCCGACGATGTCGCCAAGAATCTCTCCAGAACCCACACGTCGTCCAAAACGACGAGTAGGCTGTGCAAGGGAGGGCGGGCCTATCTCGGCGATAACCTGTCCGAACCGTGTGACTCGAATTGGCTTCCCCGTTTTGCGTACGCGCTCAAGCACTGCCAAGCACGTCGCCTTGAACTTCGAAATGGCAATCTCTTCCATGGTCGCTACTCACCAGTTCAATACTACTCCTTAGATTGAACATAGTCAAACCATGGTCTGACCATAGTCTAATACGGGTCGCTCCATGGGTATTGCCCTTTCCTTTTATTAATTTGCAGGTTCTAAGACCAGTTTCTGCACGCGCCAGTTGAGAAGTTCAGCTACATACAACACATTCTCCGATGGACACGCGATTTCGTGAATCCATCCAAATTGCCCAAGCTGTTTGCCCGATTTTCCGAGGAAACCAAGCACCTTTCCATCCAGGCTCAACTTATAGATCCGCCCTGGAAATGCATCCGACGCGTATAAAACCTGCTTCGGACCTGGCGTGATGCAAACGGTCCACGGAGCGCCGGGCGCCATCGTTCCGGCAGTCGTTGTTGGTTTTGCGCCGATCGCGGGTCGCGCCTCCGGAGGCACCGGCACATCAATAGTCATCTGGCGTAAGAAGTTCCCGTCGTCATCAAACACTTGAATGCGCCGATTGCCGCGATCCGCCACATAAACCTTGCCCGATGCATCCACTGCTATGCTGTGCGGTGTATTGAACTGTCCCGGCTGATCTCCCGGCTCGCCCCAGGACTTCACCCAATTGCCATCCTTATCCACTTTCGCGACGCGTGAATTAACGTATCCATCGCTGATGTACGCATTCCCCGCCGCGTCCCACGCAACGTCTGTTACTTGCCGGAATAGTCCGTCCACGGCAGGCAGAGGCGGCCTCACGTGCTTCAACGGGCCGGTGCCTTCATCGGAAGCCTCTTGCTTCCGCCCAAACACCATGACCACGCGCCCCTCTGGGTTGAACTTGATCACCATATCCGAACCCTTGTCCGTCACCCAGATGTTGTCTTCCTTATCCACCTTCACAGCATGCGCATACGACCACGCGTAAAGATTGTGTCCGATCTCGCGCAGAAACTTTCCGTCCGCATCAAATTCAAGGAGCTGTGCCGCGCTCGCCGCATACGCCGGCCCCGTCGTATTCCCGCGCGAGAAGACAAAAATGTGGCCTTTTGAATTGACCGCCACTCCCGCCACTTCTCCGAAGTAAATGTCGGGCGGCAGTTTCAAGAAATCAGGCACCGAGTGGTAGCGAATCTCGGGCGGTTGCTGCGCCAAAAGAGCTTCAGCTGCAAAAAACAGAATCGAAATGAATGCAAGAACAAACCGCTTCATGGAATCACCTCGCCGGATAGCGCCCGCATCATACGCGCGGTCTGTCCCGCATGCCAACGTGTTGCTCACGCATCGGCGCCATTCGCGCATGGACCTTGCCCCAGAAGGTTGAAAGCGCTTCAGTACATGGGAAGTTCGATGCTATCAGCTAAATCGCGGCCGGCAGCCAGATCTGCAACCCACGGTATTGCCATCAGTTGGAATAACTTGTTGCGGAGAAAGAGAGCCAGTTTCGATTTCGGCGCGAAAGACGAGGCAAAACGCAGAGCGGCCCGTTGCTTGCGCTGCACGAACGGGCCAAACAATTCTTCATACCGCTTGAAAGCCTTTGCATAATCGCCTTTAGCACGATAAAGCTCGCCAGCGAGAATGTACGCCGCGACCATGGCCAGCGCCGATCCTTGGCCGGCCAGAAGTGACACACAAGAAGCCGCGTCTCCGATTAAAATCACACGTCCCCGCGCCCACAAGCCTTGCTGCGAATCCATTCGTATTTGGCTCACGCGGTCGAAATAAAAATCGTGGCGAGAATCGAGCGCCTCTAAGATCCGCGGACATTCCCACCCGCTGTTTCGAAAACGTTCTCGTAACGCTGCCTTCTGTGCCAAAACGTCCTCAGTTCCGGCAGCTTCATCGTCAGAATAGGTGAATATAAACATGGTTCGGTCATCTCGCATCGCAAACCGCACCGCTTGCTGCCCAACCTCTGTATACATGACATAAACGAGTTCGTCTCTCGGCCTGTAGCCTTCGATCTCGTAGGCGGCCACTTTGTAACCTAGGTATCTTTCAAATTGCTTTTCCGCTCCAAAAACGAGTTCGCGTACGTTCGAATGAAGCCCATCGGCCCCGACAACGAGATCGAAGCCTCTCCTTGCTCCACGTGCGAACTCAACATTGACGCCGCTTTCCGTCTGTTCAATGCTCTCAATGCTGTCATCAAAGATTGTTTCAACATTGCCCTCAATCTTTCCGAAGATTAGAGCGGCGAGGTCTCCTCGCGGAAGGCTGGCAAAGCGCCCCTTGGTCATCCGGCTAAATGCGTCGGCCGGAAATCCAGACACGCGGTCGCCTCTGCGGTTTACGACCCTCACTTCGCGGAGCAAATATCCTTTGCCCCGTATCTCCGGAAGTAGTCCCATTCGATCCGCAATTTCGAATCCCGCGCCCCAGAAATCGATGATGTACCCGCCCGTTCGCAGCTTTGGAGCCGACTCAACAATGGTCGGTGTGAATCCATATTGGAAAAGCCAGTACGCGAGTGTGGGCCCCGCAATCCCCGCGCCAGATATCAAGACTTTCATCTCAAGAAATAGAGCCAGTCGCTCACTGCCCCATCAACGCGTCATACTGCGCCTTCGTTAGCGGCACCACCGAAAGCCTCCCGATTCGAACCAATGGCGAGTCCGCGAATAACTTGTTCTTCTTGATCTCCTCAAGCGAAACGGGCTTCGCGATCGCTTTTCCGGACTTTATCTTCACGACCGGTTTCTTCGGATCGAAAGCATCAACCGAAACGACCGTCGCCGTGCCGACCGCGGTCTTCCGGTCTCCAGTTTCATAAATCACCAGCTTCGCGCCCGGCGCCATCTCGCGAAGGTTCTTCACGGCAGTCGGATTCGAAACGCCATCCCAGACCGTGACGCCATCCTTCTGCAAATCCGCAAACGAATATTCCGAAGGCTCGGTCTTCAACAAATATTCTGAAGGCATGCTTCTTCTCCCTGTATTGACGCAACGCCCAGCTATTCTAGCTCTTGACCGCGCCGAGTGCCGCTTCCCTTTGAAATCTCAACTCGCGCTTGCCCGTCGCCCACGATTCTGGCACGATGCACGGAATATCAAGCCGCGCTTTGACGGAAAAACTTCAATGGGAGGCGACAATGGCTGGTTTTTGTGGAAAGTGTGGTTCTCCGCTCGATGACGCTCAAGCGTTCTGTGCTCGGTGTGGAACTTCAGTCTCTGGCGCCCCCGCTCGGCCTTCCGCGCAAACTTCGGCGCCCGCTCTCCTGCAGGCCGCGCGTCCTCCCGCCGCTTCGACGGTGGCCCCTGCCAAGTCCAGCAACACCTTGCTCAAAGTACTCATCGCCTTTGTAATCGTCATTTTTCTTCTCGGCGCATTGGGCATCGCGGGCGTCTGGTACGTCGGCCATCGCATCAAGCAAAAGGTCCACGACATGGGCCTGGATGAAGTTTCCTCCACTTCGAACGACCACCGCGGCCCTGCTCTCAGCGTCAATCCCTGCAGTCTTCTCGCAAAAGCCGACGTCGCTCAAGCCGCGAAGATGGACGTCGTCCGCGCCGAAACTGCCGAAGACAGCGTAACCACCTGTAAATACAGCGTCATTGGCAACAACGTCGACCTCGTCTCAAAACACATTTCCCTGCTTCACAAGGACGAAACGACCGACTCGCAACGCCAAATGATGGAAACTCTCGCAAAGTCCATCGGCCACGGCAACGATGCCGATCAAAGCGCTCCTCGCCATCCCGGCGAATCGCCCATCCTCATCTTCACCGTCGACAACAACAGCGCCGTCGCCCAGATGAACCTGAGCCGCGCTACGTTGGGCCGCATCGGTCCTGGCCTTACCACCATTCCATCTCTTGGCGACGACGCGTTTGACATCGGCAATGCCCTCATCATGGTTCGCAAGGGCGATCGCGTCATTCGCATCGTCTACATGATGTGTCCGTGCACAACCGACGACGTCATCCCTCTCGCGCGAAAAATCGTCGCCAGCATGTAGCCCCATAATCCATACCGTCGCAGCGAGCGACCAACTCTTCCGCCTCCTACTTCACGGCGCTTTCGTCGCAACCACGCCCAAGTCCGCGATGTTGTCTCCCTTTTTCAGCGAGGGCACCGCGTTCACGTGCAGCACTACCGCCGACACTGGCGCTCGCGGCTCCAGAATCGTCTTCCCAAAATAGTCCGTGATGTATCCGAGCTTCATCCCTTCCTGCACATAAGTTCCTCGTTTCACCAAGGGATACCAAATCCCCGGCCCATCCGAAATCACGTCCACGACTTTCGCCAGCCACACCGGATTCTCGATGTAATTCGGCTCGCCTGGAATCATTTTCAGCGCGCGCATCGTGCTGAACGTCCCGTTCACCAGCAGCGCGACGTCATCCGTTTCCACCGTCCCCGCATGTCCGGCCTCCACCACGATCGAAGGCTTGCCCAGTATCGACGCCGTGTTATCCAGATAGCGCGACGCCGCCAAATCCGTCGGCCGGTCGTTCCAAATAATGATGTGATCCAGCCCGAACGCCAGCACCATCTGCTTCGAAATGGGATCCTGCCCCGCCTTGCCGACCGCTCCCCAATACGCATACGGCCGCAAGTTCTCATCCAGATCGCCGCCGTGATAGTCGATCAAGTAATCGCAGCGCTGCACGACCTCCTTCGTAATCAAATACGACGCGCGATCCGTTTGCGTGCCATCCATCTTTCCCGGGTAGTAGCGATTCATACTTTTGTTGTCGATCGGATTTACGTGCGGCACTTTTTGCTCGAACGATGCGATGTTCACGAGCGGCACCAGGATCACCGTGCCGGAAATCTGCGCCGGATCGAGCTCGCCGATCATCTTCTCCACCGCGATGATGGACACGTACTCCGTTCCGTGCGCTCCGGTCACGAGCGCCAGCACCGGCCCGGGTTTCGCGCCATTCACCACCACGACGGGAATATTTGTCGCCGCGTCGACGCCCGCGGGCACTTCGATGTATCCATTTGCCTTTTGTCCCGGCGCAGCCGTCGCCGTGCCAACCGTAAATGCACCATGCTGGGCCAGCGCGAAACCTTGCAACAGGAACAGCGCCGTGGCGCACGCCGCCGCAAATCGAAATGTACGAAGCATAGATCCTCCTCGATGCGACCGAGCATATCGCGCTCAATCTTCCTCGGCAACAGTGGTAGGATTCCTTTTCTCTCTGAATTCCTTCCTCAGGAGCGCTTATGACTCTCGATCGTAGACAATTCTTGAAAACTGCAGCAATTACCGGCGCTGGCGCGGCGTTCTGCGGCATAGCCGCTTTCGATCTTGCCGCCGAAAGCAGCAAGCCCGGCTCTTACGATTTCGTGTTCTTCACCGACACTCACATCGAGCCCGAACTCGACGCGCCACGCGGCTGCGACCTCTGTTTCAAAAAAATTGCCGCGCTCAAGCCGAAGTTTGCCGTCATGGGTGGCGATCACGTCTACGACGCAACCGCGGTCGGCGCCGCGCGTGCCAACACCGTCTTCGACCTCTACAAGAAAACCGAGGACGCGCTCCAAATGACGATCCACCACGCCATCGGCAATCACGACCCCTTCGGCACCAACGAAAAAAGTGGCGTAGCCACGTCCGACCCTTCCTACGGCAAAAAAATGTACGAGGACCGTATCGGCCGCACGTACTACTCTTTCGACCACAAGGGCTATCATTTCGTCGTTCTTGATTCCATCCAACCCGCCGGCAATCGCGAGTGGGAAGCTCGTATTGACGACGCGCAAATGACCTGGCTTGCCGGCGACCTCAAAAACACGGCTTCGTCAACTCCTGTCGTCGGCGTCGTCCACGTTCCTCTCGTCACCGCCTTTGCCACCTTCGGCGCGGACAAAATTCGTCCCGGCGGCAAGTTCAACACACTCACCGTCGCCAACGCGCCTCAAGTTCTTTCGGCGTTTGAAGGCCACAACCTGATCGCTGTCCTACAGGGCCACACCCACGTCAACGAAATCGTCGAGTACAAAAACACCAAGTTCATCACCGGTGGCGCCGTCTGCGGCAATTGGTGGCACGGGCCGCGCATGGGCTTCCCCGAAGGATTCACCGTCGTCAGCCTGCGCGAAGGAAAAATCAGCACGCGTTACGAGTCCTCTGGCTTTCAGAGCGTCGATCCGCGCGAAACCTTCTGACTCCCCGCCCTCCCGCTGGTTCTCGTGCGGCCGCGCTTTCGAATCGCTGCCGCCGTTTGCATCTAGAGCAAATCTCTCTAACGAACCTCTTCTCAACCTCTTCTCTGGCGCTAAACTATCCCGAGATGTTGCACGAATAGTGCTGGCTCGGCTCGCTGTTCCTCCCTCCGCCAAGCCCCCTCTCGGCACCACACTTGGAAAGTGACGCCCAGCTATGTTTGAAGACCATCGCAAGGCCGGCAACGGCTTTCGCGCAGCAACCCTCGTGACCGCCGGCCCATCGTCAACGGCGCGTCGTCCATTGGCGCCGGCGCCGCTCGCTTCTCCCGAAGACCGCCGCTTGACTCCGCGCTTTCCGTTCACCGCTCTTGCCGAGGCTCTCGATGCGCACAGCCGCACGCGCATGAACGCCCGCACCAGCGATCTCGGCAAAGGTGGTTGTTACGTCGACACGTTCAGTCCGTTCCCGCTCAAAACTGGCGTGCGCCTTCGCATCACGAAAGAAAAATCCTCTTTCGTGGCTGACGCCAAAGTCGTTTACTCCAAAATCGGCATGGGCATGGGTCTTCAATTCACCTCCATCGAACCGCAACAAATGACCGTTCTCGATAAATGGCTTGGCGAATTAAATGGAACCGCGCCGCTCGAAATTCCCGCGCCAGGTTTTGATGACTCTTCGAACGGCGCTGATCCGAACGCCTCTCCAAAGGAATCCGGCTTTATCCTGAACGAATTGCTCCTCGCCCTGATGCGCAAGGGCATCCTCACGGAAGAGGAAGGCAAGGCCATGGTCCTCCGCCTCGCTCAGCGCAATTTCCTTCCTTGAACGATTCCCGCAAAAACAAAAACGCGCGCCATACATCGAACGGCGCGCGTCTTCGATTTTCCGAATCCACCGAAAGTTGCAAGCCTCCTTCAGTCACCTGCCTTTGTTGTCGCGCTTGGTCTCGGCGGCAGCGTTGCCGGAGTTGCTTCGCCTTTTACAAAGTGCGCGTACCACGCCAGATACCGTTCCATCCGGTCTTTGATGTGCGATGGCGTCGTGAACCCGTGATATTCGTTCGGGTACACCACCAACTCCGTCGTCCGGCCGAGCGCCTTCATCGCCTCATACATCTGCTCGCCGCCCAGAACCGGCACATTCGCATCGATTTCCCCGCCCATGAAAAGTGTCGGCGTCGTGATGTCTCTCACCTTGTAGAACGGCGAGATTTTGTCCCAGAGAGCCTTCTGGTCCCACGGATAGCCGAGTTCGATCTGATACTCGCGCTGGTAGTGGTCATGCCCATAAAAACTGGTCAGCAGCGCGGTCCCCGCGCCGGAAATCGCGCCCTTGAACCGCGTACTCTGCGCAATGATGAAGTCTGTCGAAATTCCCCCGTAGGACCACCCGCCAACTCCTAGTTTCTCCGGATCGGCGATGCCTTGATCGAGCGCGTAATCCACGATCGCCATGTCGTCCTGAAAATCCTTGTTGCCCCAATCCGCATAGATGGCGTCGCAGAATTTCTGCCCGTAGCCTGACGATCCCCGCGGATTTGGCAGAAGCACGGCATAGCCGTTCGCGGCGAAAAGCTGGAAGAGGTGGGAAAAAGAGGCGGCATATTGGCCAACGGGACCACCGTGCGGTTGCAAGAGTGTCGGGTACTTCTTTGCCGCGTCGTAGTCCACGGGTTTGTACAAATAGCCCGCGATCGTCGTTCCATCCTTGCTCTTGAAGTGTACGTATTCCGCCGTTGCCAAATGTAGTTGCGAGATCAGCTCATCGTTCGTTTTCGTCAGCCGCGTCAGCTCGCTGCCTTTTTGCAGAAAGATTTCGTCCGGACGGTCGATGGTGGAGATCTGCGCGGCTACCTCGCCTTCCTTGCCAAGTGAAAAGCTCGAGACGCTGAGCCGCCCGCCGATGGGCCGCTCGATATCGCCGCCGCCAACGGCAATGCGGCAGAGATTCACCGTTCCATCGTCTTCCGCCGTGAAGTAAATGTATTTTCCATCGGCCGAAAATTGCGGACGCCGGATGCTGCGGTCGAAGGCCAGCGTGAGCACCTTCGCTTCTCCGCCCGTCGACGGAATGATCGCCAGATGTTGCGTCGAGTAATAAAAAAGATGCGGGTCGAGTTCCGTCACGTACGCGATCCATTTGCCGTCTGGGGACCAAACCGGCTGATCGTCCGGAGCCGGATTCGTCGTGATCTGTGTCAGGTGCTCGCCTTTGTCCGTGTTGTCCGCGGCCACCACCCAGATATTGGAGTCGCGTGTGGCGTCCGGATCGGGCATGCTGCGATTGCTGCTGAAGGCGATCTGTTTGCCGTCCGGCGACCACGCCGGCTGCGAATCATCGAAGTCCCCGCTCGTGATCTGCGTCAAGCCCTTCTTCGCCACGTCGTAAACGTAAAGATGCTCTCGATGCCGGTCCAGGTAACCAACTGTGTCGCGCTTGAACTGAAGACGGTCGATCACATACGGCGGGCGCGTTTTCGGTTTGCCTCCCGCCGCTTTGTCGCCGTCCTCCGTATCTTCCGGTCTCGGGTCTCTCAGGATGAGGACGAGCCGCGTGCTGTCGGGCGACCATTCGAAATCTCCGACGCCCTGCGCAATATCCGTCAATTGCACGGCTTCGCCGCCCATCCGGTTCAACAGCCAAACCTGTGACTTGCCTCCATTTCGCGCCGATGTGAACGACAAATACTTGCCGTCGGGGCTCCAGCGCGGGTGCGAGGACGATGCGCTCTCCTCGGTCATCGGCAGCGCGTCTCCTCCGCGCGTCGAAACCATCCAGATCCGCGTCTCGTTCTTGTCCTCCTTCAACACCCGAGTGCGCACCATATAGGCCACCCACTGTCCATCGGGACTCAATTCGGGCTGCCCAACATCTCGGATCTGAAAGTAATCGTCGATTGTAATCTTGCGAAGAGCGGACGAAGCCGCCGTTCGAGATTGCACGCGTGCGGACCTCGCAACGCCTGCGGACAACAAAGCTGCCGACACAACGGAAACAAGGGCGAGACTGCGGATGATTCTCATGCCGAAAACTCCTCTGGATCGATTGCCAATCTAAACCCGGCGAAGTGTATCAGAGCCGCGCTAGTCGGAGGAAGCAATTGTGCCGCAATCCAGTCGGCGCGAGCGGTGGTAGTGGGCAGTTTAAAATTTAGGGGTCTTGCGTTCTCGTCCCGGAAGAATTGTTGGAATTGTGACTTCGTCATCGGCGGCGAGTTCGGACACTTAGGCCAAGTCTTATCGGCTGCCATTGGACAACCCCTCTCAATGCTGTGAGACTTTGGTGGAAAGATGCTCCTGGGGCAAATATCGCGCAAGATATGGTCTAACATTCTTCGAGAAACCGAGTCTAAGAAACCGAGGAATTTATGAGCCTACTTCTGTTGATAGGCCTCCTATTTTGGTCGCAAGATGCTTCAAAACCAGATGCAGGTGTTGTGGCTCGCGGAGACCATGAGATGGGTTTTTCCCACGAGACGACAACTCATCACTTTCGCCTTTATCAGTTTGGGGGCGCGATAGAAATCTCTGCTAATGATTCAACAGACCTGAATAGTCGAGAGCAGATTCGGATGCACTTGAGCCACATTGTCACAATGTTCTCTCAAGGCGATTTCAATGTGCCTATGTTTATCCATGACAAGACGCCTCCCGGTGCGTCCACGATGAGCAAATTACGGGACCAGATTCACTATCAATTGGAAGATACGCCGCAAGGGGCAAGGATTGAGATTGTCACTAAGAACAAACAGGCTCTAAAGGCCATTCACGATTTCCTTCGATTCCAGATTTCGGACCATAAAACCGGTGATTCCGTAGATGTCAGCAAGCCCCAAACCTCAAACTGACCCACTACCCAATCGGTTGTTCCGCTCGCCTCGAAGGCTCGAAAGTGATACAGCGGTAGTAGGATGCTGGTATGAAGACGAAGACCTCAGTAACGCTCTCGGAAGATGTTCTATCTGAGGTTGACCGGCTTGCCGGCTCGAAGCAATCCCGCTCTGCATTCATCGAACGGGTTCTGCGTAAATATCTGCGCGATCAGAGCAAAACGATCTTGCACGCTCGCGACTTGGCTCGCATTAATCGTGCGGCGGAGCAACTGAACAGGGAGGCCGCAGACGTTCTGGATTTTCAGGCCTCGGATTTCTCCGCCCCAGAGGATTAGCCGTTCGATCGGGGTTGGCATGACTCGAGGTGAACTCTACCGCGTACACAAACCTGGCAGTGACCGGAAAGAGTTTCGCATGTTCGTTATCGGTAGCCGCCAGGCGCGGATTGACTCCAGATTCTCTACTGTCGTCTGCCCGCCGGTGTTCAGCGGCGGCCAGAGCCTTTCCACACAAGTGGCCATCGGCCTCGACGAAGGAATGAAGCATCAAAGCTGGATCATGTGTGACAACCTTGTGAGTCTTCGTAAAACGGATCTCCGTCACTTTGTCGGTACTCTCTCGCCCCGGAAACTCGTGGAATTCGGTCAGGCGCTTAGAATGGCTCTGAACCTGTAGCCCACAATCGATCCTTGCCGAAGCTCCCGCAAATCGCGCCAGTTTCCTCAATAATAGTTTGTAATCGGCCCCTCGCCTCGTGTAGAGTCCTGCCAATTGCAGGGGGTGGAGTATGGCAACCCGCCGAAACTTTCTTGAAAAATCGACGCAATTTGCTGCTGGCGTACTCGCTGCCGGAACCATTACGGCTTCCACCAGCGAGGCGCAGACTCAGCAACCTCAGGCACCCAACAAGAAACTGCACATTTTGATGAGGAGTTCTTGGGGAACCGATGAGCCGACCCGCGCATCCTTCGTCTTTTCCCACGGGCTCGCACTGGCCGACGCCGGGCATGATGTGCAGATATTTCTCACTCACGACGCTACGTACCTCATGCGCAAGGCGACGGTTGATGTGGTCAAACCCATCGGATGGCCTCCCCTGAGCGAAACCATGGCAAAGGTTGTAGCCAAACGCATCCCGGTATTTTCTTGAGGAGCCTGCTCCCGGGCCCGTGGGGTCACGGAGGCGGATTTGAGCAGTTGGAACGCGCAATGGGGCACGGTTCCGATCTACGTTTCCCTTGTGGAATGGGCCGACCACGTCATTAGTGAATGAAGCCCCGGAACAAGGCCTCCAGTTAACTTTTCCCCGTGTAAGTGCAGCATGTGAATCCCAGTAGGACGCTGCCTGCCGCTGCAACAACGTTGACCAAACCACGTGTATGACATAGAATATCTGTCATACAATCGAACCGGAAGGAACCGGCATGCTTTCCATACGCTTGAAACCAGCCATCGAAAAGCGTCTCTCCCGCTTGGCGCGCGAGACTGGCAGAACAAAAACGTTCTACGCCAGCAAGCTGATCGAGGAAAATCTGGAGGATCTCGAGGACCGTTATCTCGCGGAAGCACGGCTCGAGAAGCGTGGAAAGACCTACACCAGCTCCCAGGTCCGGAGAGAGCTTGGCCTGGAAGATTGAATACGACGAGGGCGCTCTCGCGGATCTCAAGAAGCTCGACCGTCAGATGCAGCGGGAAATTCTCGGCTATCTCGATAAGCGCGTGGCCAAAGCTGCTGATCCCCGCGTGTTTGGCAAACCCCTTCGCCACAGCAAGTTCGGCCTTTGGCGATATCGCGTCCGGGACTTCCGGATCATTTGCCAGTTGCGCGAATCACAACGGATTGTGCTGGTGGTTGCCGTCGGTCATCGCAGCAAAGTCTACGAAAAATAACTGTCGCGGCGGGTGATCTGTGTCCGTGCTGTTCGAGGGAAAGGTTGAGCATCATGTACATCCACATCTTTGCGTTTCGATTTAAGCCCGGCGTTGCCGAAGACCAGAAGCAGCGCATCGAATCCGAAATTCTGAAATTGCAGGACGCCATTCCTGCCGTGCTGGAAACCTGGGTCGGCAGGAACGACTCGCCTCGCGGTCAAGGCTACGAGTTCGGCGGCGTGATGAAATTTGCGAATAAAGCAGCGTGCGCGGCTTACGGCGCGCATCCGGTCCACCAAAAACTCCTGGGCTGGCTCATGCCCCTGATCGAACCCATTGAAGTGGATTTCGACGCCGGCGGACCGCGGTAATTCCGTCGGCATCACGCAACTCTCTCCGCCTCCAGGACGCATACGGGCGATTTGGTCGGGATAATCCGGATCAGGCGCATTCCCGCTTTCTCGAACAACGCTCCAAATTCCTCCGCGGTCCTCTCGCGCCCTCCTGGAAGCATCAGCATCTCCAGGTCAACCCATTTCGCGAAATGCGGCTCATTGCCCGGGGCCAGAACCGACTCCACGAGAATCACCCGCGCTTTCCCCTTCCCCGCACGGTGACAATTCTTGAGGATGCTGATGGCTCGTTCGTCGTTCCAGTCGTGAATGATGTGTTTCATGATGTACGCGTCGGCTGCGGGCACCGAAACGAAAAAGTCCCCGCCGCATGTCGTGCAGCGTGACGAAAGGCCTGCCTCTTTGATCCGCGCTTCCGCGCCATCAAGCACGTGTCCAAGATCAAAGACCACTCCATGCACCCGCGGATGCTGTTTGAGGATCGAGGTCAGCAACATGCCCTGGCCGCCTCCGATATCCACCAGGGTCTTGCCGTCCAGCCAGGAAAAGTCGTACGCCTCCAATACTCGCGGGGTGAGCGTGCGGCTGAACGTCGTCATCGCCGCATTGAATACGTCGGAAACGCCCTTGTTCTTCTCCATGTAAGCGAAACAGGATGCGCCGTAAACTTTCTCCGTGACCGTTTCGCCCGTTTTGATGGCGTGCATCATCTCGGAATACGTGTCGAAGTGCATCTTGTTTCCCATCCACAAAACCATGGCGCGCAGAGACCCCTCGCCGTCGGAACGCAGTAGTTCACTCATCGGCGTGAGCGCGAATACCCTCGGGGATATCTCGTTGAAAACTCCCACGCTCGCGAGCGCGCGCAGCACGCGGTAAAGCGCGTCTTCATTCGCCACACACGCGGCAGCCAGAACCGGGATCGCTCTAGGTCCATCCTTTAGCAAATCGGCGACGCCAAGAGAGGCGGCCGAGTACACCGCGGCAGTGACAATGTAACCCGTCGCGAACTGCATGAGTTGATCGGCAGGTTGAGGCGGTTGCGCTGGGGCTGTGGATGGCACGGAATTCCCTCCTTAGGCCCAGCTACTCTACTCTAGGACACAAATTTTTTGCTACCGCGAACCTTATTCAGCTCCGCCGCACTTGCTTCACGCCGCAGTTCGCGCCAGGCAGCCGCCTAGCAGCTTGTTGAAGAATTTGGTTTTCGAGGTTTTTTCGTTCTCAGTTTTGAGTTTTCGCTGAGTGGTAAGGGAGTGGTTTTGGTTTTTCTATCGACCGAGCCGGCTTGTCGAAGCCGCGTGTCACGTTCTGGCCATCAGGTTTCGCAATCGGCACAGGTTGTAGGCCGCCCCAGTAAAGGTAAACAGCCACCCCACCTTGTCGATTCCTCTCAACTTCACCTTCTTTAGCATCCCCACGATCTTCATCCACCCGAACGATTGCTCCACTCGTTTTCTCTTCCGCTGACTCACCTCGTACCCCGCATGTCGTGTGGTCCGCTCGTCTATCGCGCTCCTCCGATTGGTCGTGTTCTGCGCCACATGCGGGGTGATGTTCATCCCGCGCAGTTCTCGCACGAATTCTCGGGTGTCGTAATTCTTGTCTCCTCCCAACGTCACTCGCTTTCCCTGCGGTACGGCCTCGGCCATGAGCAGCGCCGCATCTCGCTCCGCTCTTCCGTTTGCCTCGGTCAGAAAGGTCTCGACCAAAAGCCCGTTGCGGTTCTCCATCATTACATGTCCCATGTAGCTCAGCTTCGCCTCGCTGCCTCGGGACTTCGTCCACAACCGGGCATCGGGATCCGTGGTCGATTCATGCGTCTCGTTCTTTCGTTTTTGCCCTCTAAAGTCAACCTCTCCTCCCTGGCCAGCGGGCTTCCCGCTCCCATCCTTTGGTCGGAAACTCTTTTGACTGGCCCACGCCTCAATCAACGTTCCGTCCACAGTGAAATGTTCATCCGACATGAACGGCCTCGCTCGTTCCAGCACCCGCGCGAAAAATGACGCCGCGATCTCCTCGTTCAGCAGTCTCTCCCGGTTCTTGCTGTACACCGCGTGATTCCACACCACCTCGTCCATCTCCATCCCCACGAACCACCGGAACAGCAGGTTGTACTGTAGCTGCTCGATCAGCATTCGCTCGCTGCGTACCGAATAGAAAATCTGCAACAGCAGGGACCGAAACAGCCGCTCCGGCGCTATCGATGGCCGCCCCACATCGGAATACAACTTCGCAAACTGCGGCGACATCTCTTTCAGAATCTCATCCACCATCTTGCGGATCGGCCGCAACGGATGATCGGCTGGTACTCGCTTCTCTGGAGAAACGTAACTGAACATTGCTTCTTGTTGGTTATCGTCTCCGCGCATTCGCTCGTCTCCTTGACCTTCTTTACTTCAGACGAGTTCTTTCAATTAAAGTTGCAGAAGAGATGTTTTTTCGCCCAACCGGGTTCTCAGTGGGTCCCAGGAGCCAGGTCCAGACCTCCACAGTGGAAATAGATCGCGTTGATGAAGTTCTGTTTGTCGCGAAATCCTCGAGCGGTATATTTCACCCACTGAATTTTGGCGTTGATGGATTCGCTGGTGGCGTTGGTAATCGGATGGGTTAGGTAGGCAATGATGTTCTCGAATCGCCGTTTCAACAGGCCGGCAACTTTCTTCATCGGCTCTAACCGACTACGGGCCGCCCAGTTATACCACCACTGAAAATGCTTGCGCTCGGGCCTATAATTGCAACCCTGGCAATTGGGAGCAAGCGAGGATGATGGCGGAGTCGCAGTCGCAAATGGCGGGGGGCACGGGAGAGAGCCATGACGAAAGGCACCTTTGTCCGATGCTGGGCGCGACCACGATTGTACTCCTGATCGCCGCGTGCAAGCTGGTGGTGCATTTGTACGCCGGACACAGGTATGGGTACTTGGGTGACGAGTTGTACTTCCTGGCCTGCAGCCGTCATCTCGCTTGGGGCTATGTCGATCAGCCGCCACTGATCGCGATGATTGCCTGGGTGGTGCGACATACGCTGGGTCAGTCGCTGCTCGCGATCCGATTTTTGCCGGCGCTCGCGGGGGCGGTGGAGGTTGTGCTAACCGCGCTGATTGCGCGCGAACTCGGTGGGAGGCGCTTCGCGCAGGTACTTGCGGCGATTACCACGCTCACTGCGCCCGGCATTCTCGGGTCGGACAGCCTCTTCACGATGAATGCGTTCGAGCCACTGTTCTGGATGACCTGCGCGTATCTCGTGATTCGCATCATCAAAACCGGAAATGAGAGGCTGTGGATTTGGTTCGGCGTGGTCGCGGGCATCGGTCTCGAGAACAAGTACTCGATGATGATCTTCGGCGCTGGGATTGTCTTCGGACTACTGCTCACGAACCAACGGAAGCTGCTCGCAAATCGGTGGTTATGGATTGGCGGGGTGGTCGCGTTTGTGATTTTTGCGCCGAATCTCTGGTGGAATGTTCGGCACCACTTTCCATTTCTCGAATTGCAGGCCAACATTCGACGCAGCGGGCGGAACGTGCCGTTGGGCTTCTTCAGTTTCTTCGGTCAGGAAATTGGGTCGATGAATCCGTTGACCGCGCCCTTGTGGCTAGCAGGCCTATGGTTTTTCTTGTTGGCGGAGCAAGGGAAGAGATTTCGCGCGCTGGGCTGGGCCTGGTTGTTTACGGCGGGCGTGATTGTTACGATGAGTCCGCGCGTGTATTACCTCTTTCCCGCCTTTCCGCTCTTGTTTGCGGCCGGCAGCGTCCTGTGGGAAATGTGGCTCGAGGCGCGGCAGCGAAGGTGGCGGCGAGTGGCCTACCCGGCACTGATGATCGCGGTGGGCGCGATTTCTGCGCCGCTGGCCACGCCGGTGCTGCCGGTCGAAACGTACATTCGCTACACACGCGCGTTGCACCTCTCGCCGCCTCCAAGTGAGACGCACAAGCTGGGCCCGTTGCCGCAGAATTATGCGAGCCAGTTTGGCTGGCCGGAAATGGTCGCGACGGTGGCGCGCGTTTACAACAGTTTGCCGCCGGGTGTTCGAGCGAAGACGGCGATCTTTGTCCAGAACTATGGCCAAGCTGGCGCGATCGATCTCTTCGGGCCGAAATATGGATTGCCGTGGGCGATCAGCGGTCACCAAAGCTATTTCTTCTGGGGACCGCGCGATTACACGGGCGAAAGTATGATCGTCATGGATGATAGCCAAGAGCGCCTCGAGCAAATGTTTGCGAGCGTGCAGAAGGTCGCGAGCGTGTACCACCCATACTCGATGCCGTACGAGAATGTCGACCTGTTCTATTGCCGAGGGCTCAAGCAGCCGTTGAAGGAATTGTGGCCGCAGCTGAAGCACTGGGACTGAAGAGCCCTCATTGGGAATACATCAAAGCGTTAAATCCTGGGCGTGCGGGGCAAAGCCCCCGTTCGCTTCCCACTAAAAAACCGGAATTCCCGTTTTTTTCAACAAGCTGCTAGTCGTAGTGCAACGCCTTGAGCGGATCGAGGCGCGAAGCGCGGTATGCCGGCAGAAAACTTGCAAACGCAGCAACTGCCGTCAGCACCACAACCGCCGCGATCAGCGTAATGGGGTCGCGCGGCTTCAATCCGTACAAGAGTGATTTCGCCGCCTGCGCTGAGCCCAATGCCAGTCCCGCGCCGATTACTAATCCAACGAGAGTGAGCACTCCGGCCTCGTTCAGGATCAACCCCAAGACGTCCCCGCGTTCCGCCCCAATCGCCATCCGGATTCCAATCTCCTTCGTGCGCTGCACGACCATGTAGGACATCACGCCATAGAGTCCAATGGCCGCGAGCAGCGCCGCGAGCAATCCGAAAAACCCAGACAGCGTCGCCATCAGCTCGTCCTGCAACAGGGAATCGTGGACCTGTGTTCGAAATGGCTTGAATTCCAGGCTTATGCCGGGGTTCACGTCTCCGATCGCCTGTTTGATCGAAGGAATCAAGCTCGTCAAAGGCAGCGCCGATCGAATCACGATCTGTCCATCCGGTTGCAGCTTATCCATCTGCGCCAGCGGAGTGACCGTGAATGGCAAATACTGTTCGTGCATGTCTTGGAATTTGTAGTCGCCCGTCACGCCGACGATCTCGTAGAACGGCCGCGGCTTGCCCGGCGGCTCGTGCAGCTGAAATCTCTTCCCCAGCGGATCTTGTCCCTTGAAAAATTTGTTCACAAACGCCTGATTGACGATGGTCACCTTCACGGAAGTCGCCGTGTCGTGATCGTCGAAATCGCGGCCCTCCAGAAGCGGGGTGCCGATGGCGCTAAAGTATCCGGGCATCACGAAATTCTCCCACGCCGCTCCTTTCTCTTCCGTCGTCCCTTCCGGAATGACCATGTCGTTCCACGTCTCGCCGCCGAAGGGCACCATCAAACCGAGCGACGCGGACTCCACTCCAGGTATCGCTTGCACGTGTTTCAAAAGCTCGCGCTGGTAATCGAAATGGTGGTCTTGCGGCACCTGGAGATGTTCGTAGTCGAAGCTGGTCAGCAAGATTCCTGTCTGCTGAAAGCCCGCATTCAGAGAGGTGAGATTGCGCAAACTGCGCGCGAAAAGCAGCGCTCCCATCAAGAGCACAATCGAAAGCGCCACCTGCGAAACCACGAGAACGCGCCTCAAACTAAATCGTTCGCGACCCACGGTTGTCCCGCGGCTGCCGGATTGCAACAGCGTCGCGGGTTCGGCTCTCGTGGCTCGGAACGCGGGCGCAAGTCCGAACAAAAGTGTTGTAAGCACAGCGAGCGAAGTCGTGAACGCCAGCACGCGCCAATCCATGCTGAGGTCCAGAAAAACCTGGCTCCTCGACGTACTGATAAACGCAACCAGAAGCCGGCTCACTGCAAACGCAAGAATCAATCCCAGGGCCGAGCCCGCGATCGCCAGCAGCAATCCTTCGGAAAGCAGCTCGCGAATCAGCCGGCCACGCGAAGCGCCCAGCGCAAGCCGGATCGTAAGCTGCCGTTCGCGAGCGCCCGCCCTCGCTAGCATCAGGTTCGCAAGATTCGCGCATGCAATCAGCAGAACGAGTCCGGAAATTCCGAGCAGCAGCCAAAGTGAAGTTTCCGAGTCTTTGCGAAGCTGCGAAAATCCTGTGCTTCCCGAAAAAACGCCGAACTTGTATTCCATGTAATGCTTCACTCCGTCCGCGTCATAAACTTCCGGAACGGTTTCCCGCAGCATTGATGGACTCACCGCTTCCATCTGCGCGTTGGCGCGCTGCACCGTCCAGCCGGGTTTCAGCCGGCCGATGGATGCGAGCCACCACGCTTGGCGGATCGTCAGCCGGTTGTTGAGCGGACTCAGGACCGGCTCCAGGCAGACGGGCACGGCCACATCGAATGTGTCGCCGACGCTCAACCCGTTAAATCCCGGCGGCGTGACTCCCAAAATTTCGAAGGAATTTCCGTCGAGCGTGAAGTGTTTTCCGACGATCGCCGGATCGCCGCCAAAATTCCGCTGCCAGAAAGCGTAGCTGAGATCCGCGCCGCCGATCGGGCATCCGGGCTGATCGTCTTCCGGGCCAATCAAACGCCCAAGCGCCGGCTGGATGCCGAGAACCTTGAAAAAGTCTCCGCTGACGCGCATGCCTTTTGCGTAGTGCGCTTCGCCTCCGGTTGCGAGGTTGAACGGCTGCGTGCTCCAAACCGCCAGGTCCGAAAATCCTTGCTGCTGCTTTTGTATTTGCTGCCAGAGCGGAAAGGTCAATTGCGAGTAGTTGCTCGAGAATTGGCCGGAACCCCAATGAAAATCAGAAATGCGAACGATGGCGAGGCTTTCTGGATTCTTGACGGGAATCGTGCGCAGGCGGATCGAATCGATGAGCTGGAAAATGGCCGTGTTGGCGCCAATGCCGAGCGCGAGCGTAAGCACCGCAACCGCAGTGAAATCGGGACTCAGTCGAAGTAGACGAAAGGCGTAGCGAAGATCGCGCCAGAAATTAGTCATAGTTCATCCTTCGGCATTCCTGTCTCGATGTTCCTGCGGCGATGCTCATGTCTTGTTGGAATAAGACGAGTGAAACGTCGAAAGGTTCCGTCGCGGAAGGAAGTTCGAGCGAGGATTAGAGATCGCAAAAAAGAAGAGGCAGACTAAAGTCTGCCTCTTCAATAATTTACAAAGAATTTAGAACTTACAAATTAAGACGGCGGTCGCACATGCCAACGATTAGAATGTGCGCGCGGGCGTCGGTTTTGGTAGCGGTTTGCGCGGCATCATTTCGTCGCGATTCGCCGTCAGGTAGACGAACGAAGCGACGATGACGGCCATCTGCTTCATGTCCGGCTCCTGGATGCGTTCATACACGTCCATGTTGGAGTGATGCGTGCGCGTTTCGTAATCCAAAGGGTCTTGAATGAACTGGAATCCGGGAAGGCCGACAGCGTCGAAGGAAAGATGATCGGTGCCGCCCGTGTTGCGGATGGTGAGCGTGGTCATGCCGAGATCGTGGAAAGGCTCCATCCACTGGGAAAAGATGGGCGCGACCATTTCGTTGCCCTGGAGATAGACGCCGCGGATTTTGCCGGTGCCGTTATCGATGTTGTAGTAGGCGTCGAGCTTGGCGTGTTCTGGAAGAGTCTTGATCAGGTGCGTCGAGGGATCTTCCGCGTTGGGATCGCCGAAATGCTGCTTGATGTACGCACGTGAACCGAGCAGGCCTTCCTCTTCGCCGGTCCAGAGCGCGACGCGAACGGTGCGGCGCATCTTGAGGCCGCTGGCTTTGAGAATGCGGATCGCTTCCAGCATCACAGCGGAGCCGGCACCATTGTCGGTGGCGCCAGTGCCGGATTGCCAGGAGTCGAAGTGCCCGCCGAGCATGACGACTTCGTCGGCCTTGGCTTTGTCGGAACCGGGAATTTCTCCGACGATGTTGAAGGAGTTCAGGTCGTCGTCATAGAACTTGTTTTGAATGTCCGCGTACATCGTGACGGGAACTTTCTTCTCCAGCATGCGCACGATGCGTCCATAGTTTTCGCTGGCAACGGCGACACGGCACGGCGCCGGAGGATCTTTTTCTTTGTCGCGGCCGCCGCCCTGCTGCACAAATACGGTGCCGTCATCGCCGCGGGAAGGCTCAATCCAGGCGGCGACGCCTTCATCGACGAGAAACTTCTGAACCTTCTGCTGGAAATCGCGCAGGGCGCGGAATTGCGCGATGCGCTCTTCAAAATCGTTACGCGCGCCGGGAACGGGCTGCGTCGCCAGGTCGGCGAGTTCGGCGTCGGTGTAGCGGTGCGTTTGCGGATCAAAACGCTCCGGACTGTCCGGAATGGGCGCAGTGAGAACGAACTTCCCCTTGAGCTGGCCGCGATATTTCTCGAAATCTTCTTCCTTGGTGATGGGCGCATAGACGGCGTCCGCGGTGACGGCGCCGTTCGTACCGGGAGTCCAAGCCTTAGCGTAGGCGATCAGAGGAAATGGGCGCGGCGAAATGACTTGAACGGAAGTGCGCTCATTCGACCAGCCGCGGCCGAACGGGCCCCACGGTTCGAGGTGAACATTCGAGAGATTCCACTGCTTCATCTGGTCGGTGGTCCACTGAGCGGCTTCCTTGATGTCGGGCGAGTTGGTGAGGCGCGGGCCGTAAACGTCGCTGAGATAGCTGAGGGTCTCCATAATCTTCGACGTTCTAGGATCGAAGCCTTCTTCTCTAATCTTGTGGATCGCGGCCAGGTCGGTCTGGCTGACCGCCGGGGCTTGAGCACTCAGCGGGACGACCGCCAAGAGCAACGCTAGAATCGCCACCACACTCACATGCTTACGCACAATTTCCTCCGTTTCCGGCTTTACTTTTCAGATTCTCAATGGAGCGGATGCAGGGTACCGCGTGCATGGGGTGTGACGCGAGAGAAATGCTGGGCGTTTCATGGGAGGTGGACGGTGTGAAGTGGCCGGAGACATGGGAACGGTGTGGATGGGCAGAGAGGTCCCTTCCTCGCTTTGCTCATCGGATGGGCAGAGAGTTCCCTCGGTCCCGAAGGTCGGTCGGGACAGACACGCCTCGTCGCGTGTCTGGTTAACAATAATTGCCCCCTCCCCCTAGGTTTTTTTGGAAGTGTTGATTCTAAAGGAAAGAGGGCGGCTGTAAGCCGTTTAGAATGAACACTTGTGAGGAGTGTTGGAAGTGTTGATTCCAAAGGGGTTACGCCAGACATTATCGGACGCGGAATAGCGGGGTGGGAGGAGGTTGGAGTGGGTGCGGGTAGAGAAAGAGACGGCGACGAGAACATAGAGGATCTTACTACGGATATACACTCTGTGTCAAGTCAAATGTTAGTTACGATTCGAATCGACGCGGAAGTGGATGGATTCTAAGAGGTTGTGCGGAATTGAGAGTTTGGTGGGACGGTGTGGTGACGATTAGTTCGGGCAGCGGCCAGCCTGTCCCCCGGTTTCTCGGGTTTCGAGGGTCGGTGCGTCCGAAGACAAGTCAACTACCTTGCAGGGCAACTCTTGGCGCCGTTCATTTTAGGCCAGCCTGGGTCACCTTGACCGCACAACCCACACCTACAGTAGCACCACAAGGGACGCCAGATGTACTGTTCCCTTGGTTCGAGAAATAGAGACTCGATGCCTGCGGATAGGTCGTGGTGTTCGCGTCGTTGTATACGATGATTCCGCTAGGACCGTCGATTTCAGGAATTGAATTCGCAATCGTCAGCGTTCCAGGGGTGCCCGTCACGTTGATCGACATGACGCAGCCGCCCCCACCACAGTTAGCTCCAGAACCCAGGTTTTGGACACCGAAGAAAATCAGATCCTGAGAGCCAGCAGGAGCATTTGCATTGAAGAATTCGGTTACAGGGGAGCATTCCGCGCTGTTGCTGGCAACAGCAAGCGTCACCGCGTCTACGGCGCTGTTCATTGTGCCCACTGGATTCGCGAAGGTGCTCCCTGCATTTGTGAATCCGATACGTTTGATTGTCGGGCTGCTGTTAATTGACGACCCGCACATATACAGATGTCCGGCACTCCCATTACCCGTAATGTAAGTGTTGTCGAAGTGGCCGTCATGGATATGGTGGCCGGTTCCCGACCCCAGGGTGTCAACGCAAAGTAGAAATGTCCGGTTTTCTGCCATATTGAAATGTCCGCCATGGATGGTTTGGAGGGGCGCTTTTGTTCTTTCTTGAAAGGGGATTTGCGGCAAGCCCTGC
>JBAQJX010000093.1:0-46785 GCA_049641765.1 Candidatus Acidiferrum sp. | reverse complement strand
GCGAACACGCCGTGGCCAGCCGGACGCGCAAGCAGCGCCGCCGGTTGGCCTCGAAGCCAATCGGAGCTATTGTAGTAGTGTCTGGAAAAGAGGAGAGAAGGACGAAGCGCGAACCCATTTCGCCGCTTTTTGCTGGTGGCGGTTTTCGCTTCGATCAAAAAGTTTCGACATGGCTCAACGCTCTGGAATGCGGCTCGGCAACATCCTTGGGATACCCATCTATTTGCATTCGACCTGGGTCATCATCTTTGCCGGCATCACGTACTTTCTTTATGTTGAATTCGCTGCCCAGAATCCCTCCTGGCCGCCTGCGCAAGTCTTGGGCGTCGGAGTGATCACCAGTTTTCTGTTTTTTGCCTCGCTCCTCTTTCATGAGCTCGCCCACAGCGTTGTGGCCCAGCACTATAAGATTCGCGTTCTTTCCATCACGTTGTTCATCTTTGGCGGCGTCGCCAGCATCGAGCGCGACCCTTCCAAGGCGATGCAGGAATTTAATATTGCGATCGCGGGCCCGCTGGCCAGCGGCCTTCTTGGCGCGCTGTTCTTCGGCGTGGTACAGGTGTTTCCGTCAAACCAATCCGTGAACGCTGTTTGCACCTGGCTTTGGATGACCAATCTTCTGCTCGCGGTTTTCAATCTCCTCCCCGGCTTTCCACTCGATGGCGGCAGGATCTTCCGCGCCATGATCTGGGGCGCGACCAAGAATTTTTCGCGCGCTACTCGTGTTGCCGGCGCCAGCGGCCGAATGATCGCTTATGCCTTGATCCTGCTGGGCGGTTTTGGCGTTTTCAAAGGTTATGTCGGCCAGGGTCTTTGGAGCGTCGTGATCGGATTCTTTCTGCTGAACGCGGCGCAGGAAAGTGTCGCGCAGACCGCCATTCGCGAAACACTGGCGGGTCTTCGCGCTGCCGACGTAATGAGCCACGAGGTTCCCACAGTCGGCCGGGCCATTTCGTTGGAAGACTACAGCACCGAAGTCTTGCGCACGGGCCGCCGCTGCCACCTGGTCATCACCGACGACCGGCTCGTCGGCATGATGAATGTCCACAAACTGAATACCGTTCCCCGCGATGAGTGGGCCCACAACTCCGTCCAGGCCGTGATGATTCCTCGAGAGCGCATTCTCTGGGCCACGCCCGACGAGCCGCTCCTCGGACTCCTCGAACGCCTCCTGACCGCCGACGTCAATCAGATGCCCATTGTCTCCGGCTCGGATGATGGCGCCGCTCAAATCATCGGCATGGTTAGCCGCGATTCCATCCTTCGCGTCATGCAAACTCGCACCGAGCTAGGCCCTTTCTCCTTCGGCGCAGCAAGCAAATAGCCCACGCATGGAAGACCCTCTGCAAGCAGGCCATCGGCTGCTTCAAGTCTTTGCTAACTCCTCCTGCCGCCTTCGGTATACGATATTTTTGTGACGCCAAGGAGGAACCACATGGCCAGGAAGAGCAAGCTCACTCAAGTCGCTGTTCGCATCGGTGGCGCGCTAGGCAAAGCCGACCGCAAAGCTCACAAAGTCGTACTAGCGAAAGCCCTCGCCAAGAAAGAGCTCCAGGACATTTCCCGCCAGGTCGAAGCTCTCAAGCGCCAGTTGGAGAGAACTGCCAAGCACCTCAAGCGCGCTCTCCACTGATTTCGCGCCCCGCCCATAATCTCCCAGCCCACAATTTTCCGTGCGCCGCGACCCTTGATCAGAAGTGTGCTTGCGCACTCCTCAATGCCAGTTTGGTCGCCACCATCGTTCCGCGGTCAATTCCTGCAACCTGCCATGCTGCATCTCCGTCTCATTGGTTTATAATGCGCCGCCGCCGGAGTGGACAGCCTGAACGCGCATCAGCAGCTCAATAGGGAGGAAGTGCAGCCATGAAATTGGCGAATCTGTGGGTGTCTTTGTCGTCGCGGGATCACCGTTGGATTCGTTGGAGTTTAGCTGCGCTGCTCGTATGTTCCGCGGGCCTGATCGCCACGCTGGTCGCGCAAACTCCCAACAATGCCGGGAGCGCGGAGACCACTGGCGCTGCCGCAACCGTGGCCGACCCCGCTCCTGTCCACGCGCCGAACTACGGACTCGAAGCTCGCTTTCTTCCCGCCAGCGTGAACAAACTTGTCTTCGACCTTTCCGTCACGCCTCACTGGTTCGAGCTCTCCGACAAATTCTGGTACAGCTATCGGACAAGCGACGGAACGCGCTACTACATTGTTGATCCCGCCAGGAAGTCAAAATCTCCTCTCTGGGATAACGCCAAGGTCGCCGCCGCTCTTTCCGTTCTCACCAACTTTCCGTATGACGCGCAGCATCTCCCTGTCAAGCGCCTCAAGCTCGTGGACAAAGACACGCGCATGCGTTTCGAAGTCGAGATCCGCAAGGACGGCGTCGTTCCCAACGAGCCCGAGAAAAAAATCCAAAACGATGGCAGCCAGCAAGGCAACGAAACTGAAATGAAGCAGAACGGCGATATGCAGACCGATCAGCAGGGCCAGCGCGCCGATGCTTCCGCGCAACCCTCCGAACCCAAGGAAGAAACCCGCACGCTGGTTTTTGAATACGATCTCGCCACCGCCAAGGTCACTCGCCTCGATGACGCCGAGCCTACGAAGCCGCGGGCTCTTTGGGCGTCCGTCTCTCCCGACGAAAAAACCGTCGTCTTCGCGCGCGGCCAAAATCTATACATGATGGACGGCGATAGTTACGCCAAAGCTCTCAAGAAGGCCGGCGACTCCACAATCGCCGAAACACAGCTCACGACAGACGGTGTCGAAAAATTCGGCTATGCTCGCCGGCTTCTGCCCGAACAGGAAGACCAGCTCAAGAAGGAAGACAAGGGCGACACCAACAAGACCGGAATCCGTTCCACGGCAATTCAAGTTCACTGGTCCAAGGACTCCAAGAAATTCGCCGTCGTCCGCCAGGATGAACGAAAGATTCCCGACTTCTGGGTCATTCACTCGCTCGCGAATCCTCGTCCCATCCTCGAAGCGTATCCCTATCCGCTTCCCGGCGAGACTGCCATGCCCGGCTATCAACTCGAAGTGCTCGACGTCGCCACCAAGCAGCTCGTCGTCGTTCAAGCCAAGAACTTCTCCGAGCAAGAGCTTCGCATCGAAGATGCGCCGCTTCTCGAGCGCGACCGCGAGGAGCTTCGCGGAGAACAGGAAGGCAACCAGGAGGGTGCGCCCATGCCTCTCCCGCGCGTCACGCAGCGCTGGCTATCGGACACCTCCGACAAAATCTATTTCACCAGCACCAATCGCGATTTTCGCAAGATTGACGTCTGCGTCGCCGACACTTCCACCGGCACTTCGAAGACTCTTATCGAAGAGCGCTCCAACGTTTGGCTAAGCGCGAAGTCTCTCCGCCTCGTCAACGACGGCCAGGAACTCGTCTGGTGGTCCGAGCGCGATGGCTGGGGCCACTACTATCTCTTCGATTCCGCCGGAAAACTCAAAAACCAAATCACCTCCGGCGAGTACGTCACCGATCAGGTCGTCTCTCTCGACGACAAATCCCGCACGCTCTTCTTCACCGCCAACGGCCGCGAGCGTGGCGAAGATCCCTACTACATGCATCTCTATCGCATCAATCTCGATGGCTCCGGCTTGCAGCTTCTCACTCCCGGCAATTTCTCCGGCGCTTTCAGCGCTCCCGACTCCGGCAAATATTTCGAAGACACCTTCTCTCGGGTCGACACGGCTCCGAAATCCATTCTCATCGATGCCCAGGGGAATCATCTTCTCGATCTCGAAACCACCGACGTCTCTCAACTGCTCGAAGCTGGCTTCAAGTTCCCCGAAGTCTTCCATGTCAAAGCCGATGACGGGGTCACCGACCTTTACGGCGAAATGTACAAGCCATTCGACTTCGATCCCACTCGCAAATACCCGCTGATCGAATTTGTTTATCCCGGCCCGCAAACCGAGGAGGTCGAAAAAGCTTTTGCCCCCAAGAGTCCCAACGTCCCCCTCGCCCAGCTCGGCTTCATCGTCATTGAGGTCGGCGCGCGCGGCGGCAGCCCTCAGCGCAACAAGTGGTATGACAGCTACGGCTACGGCAATCTTCGCGATTACGGCCTTGTCGACAAAAAAGTTGCCGCCGAGCGCCTCGCCGCCATTCATCCTTACATCGATCTGTCCCGTGTTGGCATGTGGGGACATTCCGGCGGCGGCTTCATGACCGCTGCGGCCCTCATGCAATATCCCGATTTCTACAAAGCCGGCTGGTCCGAATCCGGCAACCATGACAACGTCGTTTACAACCGCGACTGGAGCGAGAAATACCACGGTGTACGCGAAGAAACTCTGAAAGACGGCACGCTGAAGTATGTCTATGAAATCGACAAGAATTCCGACCTGGCCAAAAATCTAAAAGGCCATCTCATGCTTACCACCGGCGACATGGACAACAACGTCAGCATGGTCAACACCATGCGCGTCGCCAACGCTCTCATCAAAGCCGATAAGCGCTTTGAGATTCAGGTCTATCCCGGAATGCGCCATTCCTATATGCCCATCGCTAGCTATGTCGACATGGCTCGCGGTGATTTCTTCGCCCACTGGCTTCTCGGCTCCTACGACACCGGCGCCGATATCATCGAGCTGCAAAACCAACGGCAAGCCACTCCCAGCAAGAAACTCAAGGAGTAGCTTTTCTGCCCAAAATTTCGAGCTTTTAATTCGGCGGGAACGGCTTCATGCCGTCGTCTTCGCGTGATTCTTCAGAGCTTCGCTCACGCGGCTCACCAGCATCTCGCGCGAAAACGGCTTTTGAAGAAAGAATCCCTCATCCAAAAAGTCTTCATTCCCTCGGTTGTATTCGAGGTAGCCCGACATGTACACAACCTTCAAACCATTCCGTAGTCCCTTCAGCCGTTTCGCGAGTTCTGGCCCGCGCATCTTCGGCATCACCACATCGGTCAGCAGCAAATGAATCGGCTCTTTCCACCGCTCCGCCAATCCGACCGCTTCGATGCCATCCTTTGCCGCAATCACCTTGAATCCCGCCGACTCCAGGAATTCCGCCGCAAGCTCTCGCACCGCCTCTTCGTCCTCCGCGATAAGCACAGTCTTGCGCCTTCCGGCAGGCGCGCTTGATGCTTTTTCCGGCGCATCCAACTCCGCAGCGCCCGCGGCCCGCGGCAGGTACACCTCGAATCGCGCTCCTTTGCCCGGATCCGACTCCACCCAAACGCAGCCGCCGCTCTGCTTCACAATTCCATAAACCGTCGCGAGTCCCAACCCGGTTCCTTTGCCCTGTTCCTTGGTCGTAAAGAATGGCTCGAAAATCCGCGCCTTCGTTTCCGCACCCATTCCGAGCCCGTTGTCTGCAACCACCAGCAACACATACTCGCCCGGCTTGATCGGTGGCCGGGCGGCGGCATACGCCGCGTCCACGGTTACGTTGCGCGTCTCGATGCTCAACGTCCCGCCTGTCGGCATCGCGTCGCCCGCGTTCACCACAAGGTTCATGATGACTTGCTCGATCTGCCCAGGGTCCGCCTTCACTCGCCCCAGCGACTCGCCCGCGTGAAAATTGAACGCGATATCTTCGCGGATCAGCCGCCTCAGCAGCTTGCACATCTCAGACACCAGCATATTCAGGTCGATAATTCTCGGCTGCAGAACCTGCATTCGGCAAAACGCCAGCAGTTGCCGCGTCAGCGACGCCGCCCGATCCGCGGCGCTTTCGATCTGCCGCGTGCACGCGCTCATGCGTTCATCCGATTGCAGCTTCTCCACCAGGAGGCCGCTGTTTCCCTTGATCACCGTCAAAAGGTTGTTGAAGTCGTGCGCTACGCCGCCCGCCAATCGGCCCATCGCGTCCATCTTCTGCGCTTGCCGGAGCTGGCCTTCCAGTTGCTGCTTCTGCGCCTCGTCCTGTTGCCGTTGCGCTTCGTTCCTCTGCAGCGTGCTGCGCATGTCCACAAAGGCCCGCGTCACTTGCGCCACCTCGTCTCCGCCGCGCGATTTCAACGGATAGTTGAAATCGCCTTGCTCCAGCGCTCGCACACCGTCTGCAAGGCAAGCAAGGGGCCGCGTCGACCGCTCCGAGATCACAAAAACCAGGGCCCCTCCGACAAGCACCGCCGCCAGCCCCAATCCAAGTAACAGTTGGTTCAATCTTTTCAGCGAAGCCGCCGCTTCGTCGTACGACATCAGTACCGTAAGCGTTAAGTCTTGCGGGGCGCCTGGCGCTAGCCCGAGTGTGCTTGCGTAGTAGCGTTCGTTGCCGACTTTGAATTTATTCGCCGCCGGGCTGGCAAGAAACTGCGGTATGAGCTCCTGTTCCTTCGCCACCGAAAACGTGCTCATCATCACATCGTTGCCATGCCGTAATACGATGCTGCTTGACGAAATCCGTCCCAGCTCGCGGGCGTCGCGCGCGTCCAGCTCGCGCCCCACGATCGCCGTTCCCAGCAGGTAGTTCTTTCGAGATTCGTCCTCGAAATACGGCTGGCGCACCACTTGATACAAATGTCCGTCGCCGAACCACCACCCTACTCCGTTCTCCTCTTTTGCTGTGCGGCGGAGCAGTTCTTGCGCCTCCGCAACGGAAAGCGTCGCGTCGGACGCTTGTAGCGCGGTGATGTTGCCCGACTTGTCCGCCAGCGCGAACAAATCGCATTCGCCGGATTGCCATGGGTCCGCGCTCGCTTGCTGAATCGTCGATGGGTCGCCGTTTCTCAGGAGGGCCAGCGTCGCCAACAGGTTCGCTTTCCGGCTCAGCATCAGGTCGCGCTGGTGTTCGACCGCCTGAATGGTCAGCAGGGCGCTGCGCGCGTCTTCTTCAATTTGTCTTTGAACTTGGCTTTGCGCCGATTGGCGCACCGCGAGAAGCGTTCCGCACGTCAGCACGGCCGTAAACAGCACGAGAGAGACAAGTAGCTTGGTCCGCAGGCGCAGGTTCGTATGGCTCTCGAGCAGAGCCTTCAAAGCGCGGCTTACCCTTGTGAATAGAATCGGTTGCCTCCCCTTTCATGGGGCCCCAAGACGGCTTCCAGACCTCTCCGACGGCGGTAACTAGTAACCTAGTTCCCCGCAGTTTGCCTGTCAAACGGGTGAATCGAATACACTATTATTCCACTCCCTCCGCGCATATGGACCTGAAGTACCACCCTCGCTGTACCCTTCGCAATCCTTTCGCCCTTCCGCCTCGTTTCCGTTTTGCAGGTGGCGACACCTTTTAGCTCTGAACCTTCTGCCGTGTCCCATCTCCACGCCCGGATTTCCACAACGTCAACATCAATGCCCTCAATCACTTCCGCCTCGATTCGAATCATAACTGATAATTGACTCGACATAAGCTGTATATTCGTAGTAAAATTCTCCATGTTCTAGTCGCTCACTCCCCTTCCGAACTCAGCCGTCTCAATCCCGCCTTCTCCGACCTCCCTTCTTGGCATCCCGAACATGTCCACTGCAGTCAGGCGCAACAAGCGATTCTCTTGCCCCTCTCCCTCTTTGCACTCCCCTCGCTCTTTTTCACTCTTTGGCAATCATCGACAAAAGTTAACTCCCTCGTTTTCTATCTCTTGCGCACTCTTCCAAAATGAGTATCCTCGTAACTCGTTCCAAATCAAGTCGTTGCGCACTCTTTTGCAAAACACCGGGGGTGGCACCACCTCTGCACTCCCCTCCACCCAGTGCCTTCCCTCATTTTCCACAGCTTGCCGCTCCTCTTCTCACCCAGCCGCCGTGGATCCCAGCTTTGCTCTGCTTCGTTGCTTGTTCACTTCGTATCTTCCAACTTTCCCTACACTCTTCGACGTTCCGGGCCAGCCACTTCCATGCCGCTCGGTCGCCCTCTCGGCTGCTGGTAAACTACATCGCGCAATGTCCGCCCCCTTCTGCAACGTCGCACTTCCCGTTCCGCTCCGGACGACGTTCACCTACACCATTCCCGAATCTCTCCGCGCCACGCTGCAAGCCGGCACTCGCGTGCTTGTTCCCTTTCGCAAGAAATCCTTGGTCGGCGTCGTTGTCGAGCTTTCCAGCGAGCCGCCCGCCAACACCAGGCTTCGCGAAATCACAAAAGTCATGGAGCTCTCTCCTGCCCTTACTCCCAAGCTGATCGAACTTGCGCAGTGGATCGCCAACTACTACCTCGCGCCCATCGGCGAAGTTCTTCGCGCCATGCTACCTCCGCTCACGGAGTTGAACGTTCGCCGCGAAATTATTTTGACCTCCAATGGCCGCGCCGCTGCCGAAAGCCTCGGCGGAGGAGAGCTTTCCCACGGAATCGCCGCCGCCGAAGCCGCCTTTCTCGAAAAAGCGAATGCAAAGAAGGCCCTCGTTCCATTTGGCATGGCCGCGAAAATGGGCATCTCTTCCGCCGCCTTGCAGCGGCTCCAGCAGCGCGGACTCATCGAAATCCGCGAAAGTCTGCGGGACACCAAACGAAAATCGCAAACGATCGTCGCTTGGAAAGGATTTCAAGGGGGCGCCGAAAAACCGCTAAAGGAAAAGGAGGAACGGGTTCGCACGCTGCTCGAAACCGAGCGCGGCCCGCTGCCCTTGCCGCAAATTCTAAGACTTGCCCAGGTCGCGCGCGGCCTCATCGCTCGCATGCTCGCCGCCGGATGGCTCGAAAGCTGGGAGGAGCCCGTGGATCCCGCCGAAGATCCGTTTGACGCGGGCTACACGCCGCCTGCCAATGCGCTCAACGAGTCGCAGGAAGGCGTCATGAAAGCCATTCGCGCGCGCTTCGAGCTGGGCGAATTTGGCGTGCAGTTGCTGCACGGCGTGACCGGCAGCGGCAAAACGGAAGTCTATTTGCGCTGCGTGCAGGAAATGCTCGCGCGAGGCAAGACGGCCATTATCCTCGTCCCGGAAATTGCCCTCACGCTGTGGATTGGCCGCATGTGCCGTTCCTGGTTTGGAGCCAAGTACGAATGCGTGGCCGTTCTGCATTCCGCTCTGTGCGACGTCGAGCGCGCCCGCGAATGGTGGCGCGTGCGCAACGGTGAGGCGCGGGTCGTCGTCGGCACGCGCTCCGCAATCTTTGCGCCTCTTCAAAACGTCGGGCTGATTATCGTCGATGAGGAGCAGGAAAACAGCTACAAGCAGGAAGAAACGCCTCGCTATCACGGGCGCGACGTTGCCATCGTCCGCGCCAAAAGTGAAGGCGCGCTCGCGCTGCTCGGCTCGGCAACTCCCTCGCTCGAAACGTATCATCACGCGCTCAACGGAAAGTACGAGCTGCTCACCATGGCTTCGCGCGTCGAAAATCGCTCGCTCGCCAGCGTCGAAGTCGTTGATCTGCGCGAAGACTTCCAGCAGACGCACGAGACCAGCCCCATTTCCGCGGCGCTCCACGCGGGCATTCAGGAATGCCTCGCCAATGAAACGCAAGCGCTCGTACTCATTAACCGGCGAGGTTACTCCTGGTCGGTCTTGTGCCGCAGTTGCGGCTCCAGCGTGCAGTGCGTCAATTGCAGCATCTCCATGACCTATCACAAGCACCGCAACCGCCTTGAATGCCACTATTGCGGCTCCATCCAACCCGTGCCCAAGCAATGCCCGAAATGCCAGTCGCAATATGTCTACTTTTTCGGCGAAGGTTCGGAGCACCTCGAAGAGAGACTGCGCAAGGAGTTTCCTGGCGCGCGCATCGCGCGGCTCGACCGCGATACCGCGCGCACCAAGCGCCAATATCAGGAAACGCTCGGAGCGTTTGCCGCCGGAGCTCTCGATATTCTCGTCGGCACGCAAATGCTCGCCAAGGGACACGACTTTCAGCGTGTCACTCTCGTCGGCGTTGTTTCCGCCGATTCCTCGCTGAGCATGCCTGACTTTCGTGCCGCTGAGCGCACCTTCCAATTGTTGACGCAGGTCGCGGGACGCGCCGGCCGCGGCGAATTGTCCGGCCGCGTGCTGATTCAGACTTACTATCCAGAGCACTACGCGATTCAAGACGCCGTGAAGCAGGACTACCCCTCTTTCTTCGAGCGCGAAATGCATTTCCGCCGGATGATGGCCTACCCGCCGCTCACTTCGCTCGCCAACGTCATCGTGCGTGACGTCAACCTCGAGAAAGTTCTTCGCTTTGCGCGAAAGCTCTCGGAGTATTTCTCACCGCACGACGGGCATCAGGTCCGCATCCTCGGCCCTGCGGCTGCACCGCTTGCGCGATTGAAAAAGGAGCATCGCTTCCAGTTTTTGCTGAAATCGCCGAAGCGCTCCATCCTGACGAAACTGTTGAGCGGCGCTTTGGCCTATTGCGACGCGAAGGAAATCCCGCAGACGGCCGTGCTGGTCGATATGGACCCGCTCAGCTTGCTGTGATTTTGAAGGAAGCGAACCGCTACCGGCTGATCAAGAAAATGCCTGAAAAAATCGCCATGATCCCCAGCCATTGCCCCCGGGAAATCTGCTCGCGGAGGAAAACTGCGGCCAGCGCGACCGTCACCGCACCGTAGAGCGAAGTCAGCACGCTTACCACGGAGACTTGTTCGAGTTGCATGCCGAAATTGTTCATGACAAACGCGCCTGTGTCCGTAAGACCCATCGCGAGAATCCACCCGCCCACGCGGCCCGGCGGCGGATTCATGGGTTTGCGGATCGCGAGAATCAATGCCGCCGTGAGGACCGATCCCGTCAGGCGGATCATCCACACTGCCGGTGCCGCTCCCACGCTGGGTACAACGCGAACGCCAAGTAGCCAAAACAAGATTCCAAATCCAATGGCCGAGCAGAGCGCCCAGCCAATTCCTTTCGCGCCGCGCTGCGCAACTGCCGGATCTGTCGCGTCTTGCGCTTTTTCGCCGCCCGCGACGAGAACCACGCCGAGCAGCGTGAACAAGATTCCCGCGGCACGCGCCATTTTCAAATGCTCGCCGCTGAACAACGAGAGCAGCACCGTGAGCACAGGATAGCTCGCGGAAATCGGCGCAACCACGGCGAGCTTGCCGACCTCGAAGGAACGGTAGAGCGAAAGAGTCGCGCCGCAATTAAGAATTCCGGCGAGAACTCCCCACGCCCAGGGATGCCATCCGGAGCCGTCGGCGAGGTGGCCCCAGCCGCCGAGCCAGGGGAGCGCAATGGAAAGCAGGAGGAAACCGGTGAACTGCATGTACAACATAGTGCGAAGAGTTCCGATGCGGTGAGTTGCAAAACGGGCGAGAAAATCCGAACCGCCCCAGGAGAGAGCCGTCAAAAGGCCCAGCAACATTCCCATGACGGATTACGAAGTCTTGCCAGCCGCAGCAGGCTTGCTTTTTTTTGCTTCAAGGCCGAGAGCGGCCATGACTTTTTGCAGATCTTTCCAAACTTCGCTTTTCGCGCTGGGATTGCGAAGCAAGTAAGCGGGATGATACGTGGCCATCAATTTTAGTCCGCGAAATTCGAGCCACTGGCCGCGGAAATTGGAAATGCCGCGAGTCGTTTCGAGCAGCGTTTGCGCAGCGCAGGCTCCGAGGCAAACGACAACTTTGGGATGGATGGCGTCGAGTTGACGCAACAAAAAAGGAGAGCACTGGGCGACTTCATCTTTTTCCGGAAGGCGATTTTCCGGCGGGCGGCACTTCACGACGTTGCAGATATAGACGTCGCTGCGCTGCAAGCCCATCGCTTCGATCATCTGCGTCAGAAGTTTTCCGGCGCGGCCGACGAACGGAAGGCCTTGAACATCTTCATCGTGGCCGGGCCCTTCGCCGACGAAAACCAGTTCCGCTTTGGGGTTGCCGTCGCCAAAGACGATTTTGTTCCGCGTCTTGTGCAATTTGCAGCGAGTGCATTCGCCGAGATCTTCGCGAATTTTCAACAGCGTGTCGCCGGGCACTTTGTCGAAGGACTCAAAGAGGGACGGGCCGGAAGGCGCCGGCAGCGGCTCGAGTTTGGGAGCCGCTTGCTGCAAAGAACGAACGGGCTGCGAAGCTTCCGGCTTGCGGATCGGTTTTGGCAAGGAGGGTTCCTCAAAGTAGACATTCTGTCGCACATGATTTCCGGGTGATGGCGGCACTTGCGAATCGGATTCCAGCACTTTGGATTGCATCACGGAAGCAGCGCCACGCTCTTTGTAGAAGAGGCGGATCCCGAGTTCGTCGTAGAAACTCAGCCGTTCGGAAATTTTCTTTTGGAGAAGTTCGGGAAAGCGCTCGGACATGTCACGCATCATACAGGAGAATGTTGCCTGGCGCGGAGACTTCGCAAGCGAACAACTTCGTCGAGTATACGCTGGGCGACTTCACTCTTTTTCAGTTTTGGCAGAGCGAGATCGCGGCCATCGCGGGCAAAGAGCGTGACGATGTTGGTGTCGTGATCGAAGCCGGCGCCTTCGGCGGTCACATCGTTCGCCACAACGAGATCGGCGTTTTTTGCGGCAAGTTTTTTGCGGGCATTCTCGGCAACGCTTTGTGTTTCAGCGGCAAAACCGACGACGAGCGCTTCGCCTTTGCGGCTCGCGATGCTCGCGAGAATGTCCGGCGTCGGTTCGAGCGTCAAAGAGAGCGTTTCGCGGTTACGTGTGATTTTCTCTCCCGCGGTTTCCACTGGACGGTAATCGGCGACAGCGGCCGCAAAGATAGCGACCGAACAGCCGGGGAACTTTTCCGCGACGGCGCGATGCATTTCGCCGGCGGTGCGAATGTCGATGCGCTCGACGCCTGCCGGTGTTTCGAGATTTACCGGACCGCTGACGAGGATTACTTTGGCGCCGCGGCGGGCGGCGGCTTCGGCGACAGCGTAACCCATTTTTCCGGAGGAGCGATTCGTCAAATAGCGGACCGGATCAATGTCTTCGCAGGTCGGTCCGGCAGTAATGAGGATCGTTTGGCCGGCCAGGTCCTGCTGCGCATGGAGCGCCTCGCGGACGGCGGCGATTATTTCTTGTTGTCCGGCAAGGCGGCCCGCGCCGGTCATGCCGCAAGCCAGATAGCCCTCGTCTGGATTGACGATTCTCACGCCGCGGGCGCGCAGCATTTCGATATTTTCCTGGGTGGCCGCGTGGTTCCACATATTTACGTTCATCGCGGGAGCGACGACCACAGGAGCAGTGACCGCCAAATAGAGGGAGGTCAGAAAATCGTCGGCGATGCCGCGCGCAAATTTCGCAAGGACGTCGGCCGTCGCGGGCGCGACAAGAAGGAGGTCGGTACGCTGCGCGACGGCAATATGTTCGACGGCGCTTTCCAGATTCGCTTCGCCAGCTTCGGATTTCTCAAAAAGATCCGTGATGACTTTCTGGCCGCTGAGGGCGGCAAACGTGAGGGGAGTCACAAATTCGCGCGCGCCGCGCGTCATCACAACCTGGACGATGAACCCATCTTGTTGGAGCAGACGAACCAGCTCAGCGGCTTTGTAAGCCGCCACGCCGCCGGTCACGCCAAGAGTGATACGCATTGGTTCTCTACCCACTACATCCATGCCAAGCATGGGCACGATATTTCGTGCCGCTACAGACCCCTACCCTACAGATTTGATGCAGGGGCCCTGCGGGGGATTACTTCCGCCGCTTGTTTCCGTCCTTGTCTTCGTCGATCGAAGAAGGCTCGGTAAATTCGTACTCGATGAGGCTGTGCTCGAGTTCCTCGCAGGCGATACGGGTCGCCTTCAGGGTTCTGGGATTTTCGATGAGCGAGGGCGCGCCGGCCATGATTTGACGGGCACGCCTCGCCGCCAGCACCACGTAGGCGAACTGGCTCTGAGGAGCTTTTGTCTGCACGGTCATTTAGTCTTTCCCTCCAAACGATGCCAGAAGTTCTTCCACTCGAATTCTACGGCGCGGGGCCGAGCAGCGAATGGCCACCACAACGGCCTGCGCTTCGCGTCCCGCGCGATCGACGTCCTCGTTCACGACGCAATAATCGTAGTAACGACCGAACGCCGCAATCTCGTCCCGGGCTTTCGCCAAACGCCGGGAAATCTCTTCGTCCGAATCCTGTCCGCGGCTGCGCAGCCGCCGTTCGAGCTCGGCACGCGACGGAGGCAAGATGAAAATGGCTACCGATTCCGGCAGCTTTTCCTTTACCTGAGCCGCACCTTGTACGTCAATCTCGAGGACGAGGTCGAGACCCTGCTTCCGCGATTCGTCGAGCCATTTTTTCGGCGTACCGTATGAATGCTTGCCGAAAACGCGCGCGTATTCGAGAAAATCGCCGCGCGCGACCATGGCGTCGAATTCCGCTTCCGTGACGAAATCATAGCATTTCCCGCTGCTCTCGGTCGCGCGACGCGCCCTGGTGGTACACGAGACGGACGGCATGGTTCCCGGCAATTCCAAAATCCTCTGGACCAACGTCGACTTTCCCGAGCCCGATGGGCCTGAAACGATCAGCACCAGCGGGGGAAGCTTTCTCTCCGCGCTCATTCGATGTTCTGCACCTGCTCCCGCAGTTTTTCGATCTCCGACTTGATTTCGAGAGCCAAGCCGGTGATGGCCAGGGCCTCGCTTTCGACACCGGGCGTTTTCGACAACAATGTATTCGCTTCGCGATGCATTTCCTGAAGCAGAAAGTCCAGCTTTTTACCCATCTCTCCAGCGCCATCCAAAAGCTTTGCGAACTGCTGAAGGTGGCTGCGGAGGCGGTCTAATTCTTCACTGATATCGCTCCGTTCCGCAAGGAGTGCAGCCTCCTGGGCAAGACGGGCGGGATCGATGGACGAGCCACCGAGCAATTCCTTCAGGCGCGTTTCGAGGCGGCGCGCGAACGCGGGACGAAGCGAGGCGGAAAGCTCGCGGACTTTTTCCGCATGTTCACCGATGCGTTTTAGACAGGCGCGCAAGTCTTCGACGAGATGGCGACCTTCAGCCCTGCGCATATCGTCCAACTTGGCAAGCGCTTCCACCAAGCAAGCATCCAGAGCCTGGCCGAGGCGCGCTTGCTCGTCCTCCGATTCGGGAACGGCGGCGGAAAGACCAGCGATGACGCCGGGCAAGCGCAAGATGGCGACGACATCCACATCCGCGGCGGCGCGCGACTGCTGGCGGAAATCTTCCGCGACGCGCAAGTAGGTTTGGGCGAGCTCGCGATTGACCTGCACGGGAGCAGCGACGGCAGGGTCGACATTGATGTAGACCTCGACATGGCCGCGATGAATGCGGTCGCGCAGTAGCTGCCGCAAGCGCTGCTCATAGAGATCAAACCCTTCGGGAAGGCGTAGCTTCAGGTCGAGGAAGCGATGGTTCACGCTTTTTACGCTGACGCGCACGGCCCAGCCGTTTTGTTCGCTGCGCGCCTGAGCGAACCCGGTCATGGAGAAGGTTTCGGCGCCTTTTTTTGATGAAGCTGAGGATTGAGTCATAAGGTTTCGGCGGCGGCCGCGACGTTTGCCGGCGCGGGCGGAGCCGCTGCAAGAGCGTCATCATCGGCAAATTGCAAATCGTAGAGACGCGCGTAGGTACCCCCGCGAGCGATGAGTTCCGCGTGCGTGCCGCTTTCGCGAATCTGGCCCTCCTCGAGGACAAGAATCTTATCCGCACGGCGGATGGTAGCCAAGCGATGAGCGATGACGAATGTGGTACGGCCGACCATAAGATTCGAAAGAGCTTTCTGAACGTACATCTCGGATTCGGAATCGAGCTCGGAAGTGGCTTCGTCGAGGATAAGGATAGGCGAGTCCTTGAGGATGGCGCGCGCGATGGAGATGCGCTGACGCTGGCCACCGCTGAGGCGTGTTCCACGTTCTCCGATGACGGTGTCGTATTGCACCGGCAACTCCATTATGAAATCGTGAGCGAGAGCGGCTTGCGCGGCAGCGACAACGCGGTCGCGGGGAACATCGCTGAGGCCGTAGCAGATGTTGTTCCACACGGTATCGTGGAAAAGAATATTTTCCTGGGCGACCATGGCGATTTGTTCGCGGAGAGAACGGATGCTGACTTCGCGAATTTCGTTGCCGTCGATACGAACGGAGCCGGAAGTGAGCTCATAGAATCGCGGCAAGAGATTCACGAGCGTCGTTTTTCCAGCGCCGCTGGAGCCGACTAGAGCGATCACCTGGCCGCGATGCGCTTCGAAGGAAATGCCGCGAAGAACGGGGTTCGAATCGTAGGCGAAGCCGACGTTCCTATATTCAATTTCGCCTTGGAAGGGCGGCAGGATCCGAGCGCCCGGCGCGTCCGCGACTTCTTCGGGCAAATCGAGATAGGAAATCAACTGGGTGCTGGCGCCCTGAGCGGTTTGAAATTGTTGAATGACGGTGCCGAGCCGGCGGAGCGGCATGTACGCGTTGAACATGGCATAGACGAAGGTGAAAAATTGGCCTGAGGTCATCAACTGGCGCTTGATTTGATCGCGCGCAAAGAGCAGGAGCAGCGGAATCACGATGGCGCCGAGCAGATCCATAAGAGGAGGAGTGATGGTGCCAGCGCGGATCCACCTCATGTTTTCGCGGAAGAGCCGCCTGGCGGCTTCGCGAAACTTGCGAATTTCGAAATCTTCCATGCCGAACGCTTTGACGACGCGATTGCCGGCGGTGGTCTCCTGGAGGATTTGATTGAGATCGCCGAGACGCAACTGACCGTTTTCCGCGGAGCGGCGGATTTTGCGGCCGAACTTGCTGATGGGGAGAACGACGAGAGGAAGCAGGATGGCGCAGGCGACGGCCATTTTCCAGTTGATGACCAAGAGGATCACGGTAAAAACGAGGAAGGTGAGGCCCTTTTGGAAGAGGTCCACCAAGAATTCACCCATGGCTGGACGGGTACGCTCGACGTCATTGATGGCGACGGATACCAAGCGGCCGGCAGGATGATCGCGGAAAAAACCGATGGGCTGGCGGAGAATTTTGGCGAAAAGGGAGTTGCGCAAGTCCGTGACGGCGGCGAAACCGGCGTAATAGATTTCGGTTGTGCCGAGATATTCGGCAACGGCTTTGGCGACATACACGAAAACAAGTGTAAAGGCGAAAATCGTCCAGACGTTGTGAATGCTCGGCGGGAAGAAATCGTTGAGGTAGATGGTTTTGCCGGTCCAGGGGATGGTAACGAGCTTGAGCGAGCGGCCGACGACGCTGGGATTCAAAACATGATCAACGGCGGGCGTAACCAGGAGAGCGACGACGCCTTCGGCAAGAGCAACGAAAGTCAGAAGGATAATGCCAATAGCGAGGCGAAACGCGTGTGGTCGCACATAAGCCAGCAAACGCCGAAGTTGTGGTGAAACGATAGCAGCCACGCGTCCGAATCCCCTGCGAAACGTACTTGGTACGCTAGTGCGGCGGCTAAGGGTGTGTCAAGTTTTGGAGGGCGGAGTCGGCAATAGCGGAAAGCGGTTAAGGATGGGAGCAGCTCGTTGCGCGCGTGAGTGCAGCTCGAAAGCAACGAGAAGCTTTATTTTTCAATGTCGCGATGAGTGACTTTGGTGGAGAAGCCGCGCTGTTCGAGAGATTTCTTTACCTGTTCGGCAAGCATGACCGAGCGGTGCTTTCCACCGGTGCAACCGAAGGCAATCGTGAGATAGCTCTTGCCTTCGCGAATGTAATGCGGAATGAGATAGATGAGTAGACCTTCGATGCGGCGAAGAAATTGGGAGGTTTGCGGAAAGGATCGAATGTACTTCTGGACTTTGGGATCTCTCCCGGTGAACCGGCGCAGACCTGGGACAAAGTGCGGGTTGGGGAGGAAACGCACGTCGAACACGAGGTCAGAGTCCGAGGGGACACCGTACTTGTAGCCGAAGCTGACGACGGAGACGAGCATGGGGCGCGTGCCGGGATTCTTGAAGCGCCCAGTGACGAATTGGCGGAGTTCGTGGACATTGAACTGTGTGGAGTCGATCACCACGTCGGCGAGCTTGCGGATGGGCTCCATGAGAGTGCGCTCGTGGCGAAGACTTTCGCGGACGGAGAGCGCCTTACCGAGAGGGTGAGGACGGCGCGTCTCGCTGAACCGGCGAAGCAATGCGTCGTCACTGGCATCGATGAAGACAAGAGTGATGGGGTGATCCTTGCGAAGATGCTTCAAGAGAGGAGGGAGCTTTTCGAGCTGGGCTCCTTCGCGGGCGTCGACGAGAAGTGCCGCGCGCGTGAAGTCACCCTCGCCGGCGGCGTGCAGCTCGGCAAAAATGGGGATGAGCTCGACGGGAAGATTATCGACGCAGTAGAAGCCCATGTCCTCGAAGGCGCGGAGGACCGTGCTTTTTCCCGAGCCGGAAACGCCCGTAAGAATAACGAGATGGCGCGCGTCGTGTCTAGATTGCGGTTTCACGGAGTTGGGCGGCTCAGCTTTTTACCCGGCGCTGGTGTGTGCTGGGAATGCGCATGTCTTCGCGATACTTGGCGACAGTGCGGCGCGTGACGTGAATGCCGGCGTCATCGAGCTTCTTGGCAATTTGCTCGTCGGTGAGAGGCTTGGCCGTGTCTTCTTCCTCGATCATTTTCTTGACCAAGCGCTTGAGCGTGAGGAGGGACATGCCGCCGCCTTCGGGGCCATTCACGGATTCGCTGAAGAAGGAACGAAGCTCGAGGACGCCCTGCGAAGTGTGCGCGTACTTGCTGGCGACCGCGCGGCTGACGGTCGACGGATGAACGCCGACTTCTTCGGCGACTTCCTTGATCATCATGGGCTTTAGAGCATCGGGGCCGTGGTCTAGAAATTCGCCCTGGCGCGCGATGATGGATTGGCAGACGCGCAGAATGGTGTGCTTGCGCTGCTCGATATTTTTCATGAGCTGGATGGCGGCCGTGAAGCGCTCTTTAACGTAGTTGCGCACGTCGCGGTCGGCGGCATCGCGAGCCAGCAGGCGGCGATAGGTGGGGCTGAGGCGGAGCTGTGGCATATCGTCTTCATTGAGGAAGACTTGCCACAGGTCGTCTACTTTGCGGAAATAAACATCCGGCTCGACGAGGCGCGGCTCGGTCTTGTTGTAGCGCAGGCCGGGGCGCGGATCGAGCTTCTTGATGACTTCGAGGGAGCGCTTAACGACTTCGAGCGGACGGTTCAGCGCGCGGGCGATTTCCTTCAGCTGATTCGACTGGATCTGCTTCAGGTGCTCGGACACGATCTGCTGGGCCAGCGTGTTCTGCGGATCAAAGGCTTTCAGTTGGAGCAAGAGGCACTCGCGGAGGTCGCGCGCGCCGACGCCGATGGGATCGAAGTCCTGGACGACAGCGAGGGCGTCATCGAGATCGTCCTGCGAATACTTGCCGCTCTGGAGGAGCTCTTCGATCGAAGCGGTCAGGTAGCCATTTTCGTCGAGGTTGCCGATGATGCATTCGGCGAGCTCGCTGACTTTCTCCGAACAGATGGTGAGGCTCAATTGCCAGTTGAGGTGGTCGGTGAGTCCGCTGGGGGAGGAGAGAAACTTTTCGAAGGAAGGCCGCTCGGAGACTTCGCGTTCCTGGGATTGGCCGCCGTCGCCGCCGGTGTCGAGATATTTGTTGAAGAAAGAGCCGACGTCAAATTCATCGAAAGGGTTGGACTCGGGCTTTTCCGGAAGCTTTTCGGTTTCGGCTTTGAGGAAGGTTTCGTCGCTGTAGTTGTCGGTTTGTGTGGGTTCTTCGCTGAGCTCTTCGAGAACAGGGTTGGCGATCATCTCCTGATTGATCATCTCGCGCAACTCGAGACGGTTGAGGGCCAGGACGCTGACCATTTGGACGAGGCCTGGCGTCAGAATCTGGCGCTGAGCCACTCGTAAGTTGAGCTTGAGTCCCTGCCAAGCCATGGTCGGTTCCGATTGTTCCTTCCCAGTTCCCTGCCAGAAGTCTAGTTCAGGCGGAAATGATCGCCGAGATAAACGCGGCGCACTTCCGCGTCAGTGCTTAATTCGAGGGGCGTGCCCTTCGCCATTATCTTGCCATGATTCACGATGTATGCGCGGTCCGTCACGTTGAGTGTTTCCCTGACGTTATGATCGGTGATCAGTACTCCTATTCCCGAGCGGCTCAAATCGCGGATGATTTCCTGGAGGTCCTTCACGGTTAGAGGGTCGATGCCGGAAAAAGGTTCGTCGAGGAGGATGAAGGAGGGCTGCAAAGTGAGCGAGCGAGCGATTTCGAGACGGCGGCGTTCACCCCCGGAGAGGGTGTAGGCCTTGCTCGTTCGGACGGTTTCGAGCCCCATTTGCACCAACAATTCTTCCAGGCGATCGCGTTGCTGCTCAGGTGTAAGAGGAAGAGTTTCGAGAACGGCGAGCAGATTCTCTTCACTAGTCAGTTGGCGAAAAACCGAGGGTTCCTGGGGGAGATAGCTGATGCCGCTGCGGGCCCGGAGGTACATGGGAAGGTCGGTGATTTCGCCGTCGTTCAGGAGAACACGGCCGGAGTCCGGGCGGGCGAGACCAACTAGGATGTAAAACGTGGTGGTTTTGCCTGCACCGTTGGGTCCCAAGAGCCCGACGACTTCACCCTGGCCGATCTCCAGTTCAACGCCATCAACGACCTTGCGACCGCGATACGACTTGCTCAATTCGACGGCCTGGAGTTTCAGCATACCTCGTCACGAACGGCCGCTCGGCGGCCGCGTCACTTTTCGACTCGGTGCTTCGTCAACGTCCGCGAACCATTTTCAGAGTCGACGATGATCGTATCATCCGCTAGAAAGAAGGTCAATTGACGGCCGGTGGTGGTGCCGGAAGAACCGTCATAAAGCGTGGGATTTCCGCCGCTCATCACGAATTTTCCGTCGGACGCGGTGTACTCCCCATGGTCGGCCGTGGCGCGGCGACCATCTTGATCGACGACCACGCCGCCGGTTCCCACTGCCCGGCTGATTTGCTGCGCACCGGACTTTGCAGTGGCGTCGTTGGAGCTAGGCGCTGGATTGGTTGTGCCATGCGTAAAATACAAATCCATCTCGGGAGCGCGAATGCGCTGGTCAGGCGATTGAACGACAACGTTTTTTTCGAGATGGGCGATGTCAGTCGCGTCGTTGTAACTCAGGGTGCCGGAGGTTACGTGCCACATCACAGTTTTCTTGGCGGCGGCCTGCGGCGCGCCGCCGGGCGCAGGCGCAGGAGTTTGCGGAAAAACAGCACGCACTTTTCCCGCGGCGTTCAGGATTTTCGTGGGGCGAAGGAGTTCGATGGAATCCGCTTCCAGAACAGAATCCCCTTGCCAGAGGCGCGCGTGCCCGGAATACAAAGCACGGCCCGCTTTCGAATTGCCCTGCATGTTGTCCGAAGTGATGTTTGCCGGAACTTGAGCGAAGTGCACCGTACTTCCGTTGGGCGCAAAATCGGTCGAGCGCACGCCGCCTTCGGCGCGCATGTCGCCATTCGCGCCGATGAATTCGATTCGCGGCGCACGCGTCTCGGTGGTGGCGTCGCGGGCCACCGCGGGCCCGGTTAAGAGCGCGGTCTGCGCCACGCGCATAAACGTTACGTGATCGGCTTGCGCGCTGCGGTCTGCCTCGTTCAACTTGACGTCGTCCTGGAGATCCATCTGTGACCAGCCACCTGCGGGAAGCAACTGCGCCACGCCATTCTTGGCGACAGCTGTTTGGAGCGCATGGCCGGAAATGGCGCGTTCAGTTTGCACGTTGCCGGTGGCGTCGAGTTGCTTGGGCTTGCCGTCGTCGTCAAATGCTAACTGCAGCTTGTCGGCCTGCAATTTCGTGCGAGTGGGGGCAGCGTCCGCTTGAGGTACTGCGTCCGTCCATTCCATACTGCCCGCGGTGAGCGTTTCCGCACTGGTGGGTTCGTTCGACTGGCCTTCTTTGCCCTCTGTGAACTCCATACGAAGGGCGCCCGTCTGAAGAACTCGCATATCGCCGTTCTTCGTCATTTTTGTCTTTACAAAAACTCCGCCGGTCAGATTCAGTTCTTTCGCCTGATTGACGCGCGGCCAGAGATCAAGGGACGCAGAGTCGGAATGGAACTCGTCCTCTTCCAATTTGCCATGACGAGAGCCGCGCACACTGCCGGCCCCGTCCATTCGATCGACCCAACCTTCGGGTGTGAAGAGCGCCGTCATTTTGTCCGCGTCGAGAAGCATCGAATCGGGACCTCGTTGGGAGGTCAGCTCAGGCGCCTTGCCGTTTGCGCCCGCGATGGCTACGAGCCGCCGCGCCCGAAATGCCTCATCCATCTCAAGCGTAAATTCCCCGGCGGTCAACTTTGTCGTGTCCGAATCCGCTTCCGCGGGACCCTGAATATGAATCGTTCGTTGATCGCGGCCGAAATCGAGACTAGTGCCCGTCACCTGCACTTCTTCTTGCGAGCCTGGTTCGGGAGCTAATTTTCCCTTTGCGTTCTTGGAAGGTGGCTTGAGGTTGAGCTTAACGTTTTGCAGCAGATGGAGCGTCCCTTCCTCGGAATTGTACTCCGCCCCAAGGGCGGTGCCACTTCCGCTGGGGAAGGTGAAGGCGACGGGCTGATCGGTTTTCGCCGCTCCCGTATGCTGGTCGAAAACCATGGCGCGAGTCTGAATGTGGACGATCTGGGGCGTTACCGACGGGTCTTTGGCCATGCGATCGGCATCGGCCTGGCTTTCGAGGTCGATCAAGACTTCGCCGCTGCAAGTGATGCTGCCGCTCGATTTTCCATACTGGCAGCTTTGCGTCTGCATGATGTCGTGGCGATCGCCTGTTTTGCCAAACGCCGTGACTTTTACGTTTTCAAGCAGGCTCTCTTCGACGTCCTTGAAGTCGGTCGATTTTGAGGCCTGGACGGTAAAAATCTTGCGAGGGCCATCCATTTTCGAGAGCGTCAGGCCACTGGATTGTTTTTCAACGTTGAGCGGTGCCGGAGGCGGGGCTTTTCTGCGCTCGATTATTCTTTGCCAGCCGCGTTTTAAATACACACCGGTGGTTAAGCTGGCTAGCAACAAGGCCACGGCCGCCGACCATCGCGCGTATCGCGCCGCTTCGCTTCTGCGCATAGCTTCAGTTAAGCAAAATTCATAGTGGCTGTATACAAGAGGCAGAGACGACCAGCCGGCACCGGAAGGAGTTATCCGGCGGATTCGGCAGCGGCGGCAGTTGTATCCGCAAGAATGCCGATATTTGCCGCGGCCACGCTGTCGCGGTTGGTGTTCTTCACAAGATACATGGCTTCATCGGCGAGGTGCAGCAAACCTTCTTTGGTGCGCGAATCGGTGGGGTAGGAGGCGACGCCCAAACTTGGCGTCACATGAATGCCCAGGCCTTCGGGTTCGAGCCACAACGTTTCGCGGATCAGCTTGTGGAGGCGACGCGCGACGTTGAGCGCGTTGTCCTTTGCGGTTTGGGGCAAGAGAATCACAAATTCGTCCCCGCCATAGCGGAATGCAAAGTCGATCAGGCGACAATGAGCCTTGAGCGCGTTGCCGATTTCGGCGAGCAAGCGCGAACCGACGAGATGGCCGTGCGTATCGTTCACCTGCTTGAAGTGATCGAGGTCGATGAACACCAGCGAAAATTGGTAGTTGTAGCGCTGCGAGCGGTAGATTTCCGTCTCGAGAATAAAGCCCATGTGGCGAGCGTTATAGAGACTGGTGCAATCGTCCGTGATAGTGAGCTCGTGAATCCGCTTAACGTGGCGGGCATTTTCAAGAGCGATGGCAGCGAAATCGGAGAGAGCTTCGAGCAGTTTGAGGTCGCGATCGTCAAATCCCTCCGGGCCGAGGCAATTGATCAGTTCGATGACACCGAGGCATGTGTCGCGGAACTTGACAGGCACGGCGACGATTGACTGCGTTTCCGTCTTCGTTTTTTCGTCGACTTTGCCGAAGAAGCGCGTGTCCTTGGAAGTGTCCGGCACAACCACGGTTTCCCCGTGTTGCGCGACCCAACCGGCGATACCCTGCCCGATCTTGATGCGAACGTCCTTCAGAGCTTGCGACGCTTTTCCGACGGCCAACTCGAAGTACAGTTCTTGCTTGGCTTCATCAAGCAGTAGCAACGACCAGTTATCCGGGCGGAGAAATTCGTCGATTTTCTCCATGATGGTGCGTAAAACTTGGTCGAGTTGGAGCGAAGAGGTGAGCGCCTTCCCCAATTCCTGGAAGATGGCAATTTCGCCCGCCTCACGCTGGTCTGCGGAGACCGCAGGATTGCGGCGGCGTTCCACGGCCGGAAACTGCTTTACTTCGTCCACGCTCAGTTGGTCCCTGCTTTGAAAGTTTTACAGGCCAGACCGTCAACGCCGCGGAAGACAACACCACGAGCGCGATTCGTGGCTGGTGCGCGAATCTTTTTCCAGTATAGGCGCCTCAGAAAAAGGGGCGCAAGAATCTCGTGGTACAGGCGTGGCTATCTTGCCATCGGCAGGTACAGGGGGTACCGGGAGGCGCGCTGCGTCTGCCGAATTGCCGTTTTGCGAGCGAATGTGCCCACGCCAAATCCGCCGTGGAATTTCGGAATCGAAGCGAAGTACAGGTTGTTTGACACTGCCGCGCGACACCTTCTATAGTGCGGTCGAGGGGATTTTCGCGCCCTGCGTGGAACGAACTATTTTCCAGCGCGAGCGCACGGGTGAAGCGAAGAAGGATTCTTCGGCCGCACCCGAGCCACCCAAGCAGCGGTCATCACGAGAAGAAGGGCGCCGGCCACAGCCGGCTAGTTCGCGATCAACCTGGAGTTCGATCGCTGCACTGCCCTAAGTGTACCGGCGAGGACAGGTTTCGATTCATGGCCAGGGGGAATTTTGGCGAACGCCTCAAGCGCGAGCGCGAGATGCGCGAGGTTTCGTTGAACGAAGTCACCGTGGCCACGCGCATCGGGTCGCGCTTTCTGGAAGCGCTCGAAAATGAAGACTGGGCGAAGCTGCCGGGCGGCATCTTCAACCGCGGGTTTGTTCGCTCGATCGCGCGCTATCTCGGGCTTGACGAAGAGAATTTGCTCGCCGAGTACGACCTCGCGCGCGGTGAGCAGGGATTGCCTGTCCCGCAGCCTTACGAAAATAAGATCCCACGCCCGCCGCTTTGGATGCCGGTCGTCACCGTACTTGCCATACTGGCGATACTCGCGGGGCTCGTGGCGGGCGGTATCTATGGATGGCGGCGGTTGGCCGCGTATCGCGCCACGAAACGATCTTCTTCGACGTCTTTGCTTCCCGTGCAGCAAAGCAATGTAGCGGCAACCGAAGCGGCAACTGCGCCTAAAGGGGCATCGGCAGGCGTGAGCGCTTCCTCAACTGTTCCGTTGGACCTCGTCGTTTCGAGTTCGGCAGCCACGCGTGTTCGCATCGTCGCGGACGGCACACTGCTGCTGGACATCGAACTTCCCGCCGGCGAGACGCGCCACTTTGCCGCCAAGAAGCAGTTCGAAGTCACAGCGGGCGATTCTTCGGCAGTGTTGCTGGAATTGAACGGGAAAGCGATGCCGCCCGTTGGCGCACCCGGAGCCTCCGGTACAATAGTGCTTAGCGAGAAAGACTTGAGGCAGGCGTCCGGTGGAACCACTCAGCCCTGAGGTCATCGAGGATCTGCGCGCAGGCCGCGCCGCACGCGAACGCAAGATCGCGGTTTGCTCTGGCGGAGCGCATCTTTTGCCAGCCGATCGCGCGGAAATCCTAAGCGTGCTTGCCGGAGACGCGGATGAGATGGTGGCCACGCGCGCTCAAGAAGCCATTCTCTCGCAACCGACGGAAGCTTTTGTGGAAGCGCTCAAGCGCGAAAAAGCCATCCACGCGCTTTTTGCTTATGCCGGGAAACACCTTGCCGATAAGCCTGGCGTGTGCGACGCGATGGTACAAAACAAAAATTGCTCGGCGGAATATCTGGTGCCCATTGCACGGCACTTGTCGTCGCTCGGAATCAATGCGCTCATGGAAGAGCTGGATCGCGTCAGCGATTCGCCGGCCCTCGCGGCCGCCCTCGAACACTCTTCGTCGATCACCGCGGACCAAAAACGTCAATTGCACGAGCTAATGGGCACGGCGATTGATGAAGCCGCACTTGCTGAGGCCGCTGCCGAAGCGGAGCCGGACGCCACCAAACGCCAGACGCTCATTCAGCGCGTCGCAAAGATGACGGTTGCAGAGCGCGTGCAGTTCGCGATCAAGGGCGGATCGGAAGCCCGGCGCACGCTGGTTCGCGACTCGAACAAAGTTGTCCAGCGCGCTGTCCTGCAATCCCCTCGCTTGACGGACCAAGAGGTCGAAGCCTTCGCGGCCATGACAAGTTTAACGGACGAGATTCTGCGGCTCATCGCCGGCAACCGTAAGTTTCGGAAGAACTATGCTGTGGTGCGAAATCTTCTGAACAATCCCAAGACCCCGTTAGACGTTTCGCTGCACATGCTTCCGATGATCAATTCCATCGACCTCAAGCGGTTGACGAGCAACAAAAACGTGCCGGAAACTTTGCGCGCGACCGCTCTCAAGCTGCAACGTACGCGCGCAGAAACCCAGAAATAGTCTCTTGAGGATGCGAGCCGCGTCCCCGCGTTTTGCCAAGTTGGAATTGTGTCGCCGTGTCCGCGATTGCGCCCTACAATCGGATTCGGAGGCTCCCCAGAATGCTCTTTCCTTCGACTGCTCGCATCGTCGCTGCTTTGCTAGCGCTTGGTGTTTCCGCAGCATTGCCACTTGCTTCTGTGCTTCGAACTTCCCAAAGTGGCGCCGCGAGTCAAGAGAAGAAGACGGAGCCTTGGAGTAGCGCTGATTTGCTGCCTCCGGCCCAGCTCGCTGAGGAGTTGCAAACAGCCAAAGACACTGCCCCCACGATTGTTTATGTGGGCTTCCGCACGCTCTTCGAGGGCGGCCACATCCGGGGTGCAACTTTTCATGGAACGGCTTCTAAAGAGGACGGTCTCGCGGATCTGAAAACCTGGGCGACCAAACTGCCACGGTCTACAAATCTGATCGTATATTGCGGATGCTGCCCATTCGACCACTGCCCAAACATCCGCCCCACCTACTCGGCCCTCCACGAGATGGGTTTCACCCGCGTACGCGTTCTGGTCTTGCCAAAAAGTTTCGCGGCGGACTGGGTCGAAAAGGGCTACGCAATCCAAAAGGGGCTGTAACTCCCGGACTTGGTAAGGACAAGTGAGAGAATCGGGCTACACTTTCCGCAAGACCAGGCAGCTTGCGATCATGTCGTGGATGGCCTGCTTCTTTTCGGTGAAGCCCGCCATGATGTAGCCGATGCCGAGAGGAATCATGTTGGTGATTATTTTGCTGAAGTAGCGTCCGGAAGCACGCGCAAACGTAATTGGCTGGCCGCTCATGTCCGTCACCTTTAGGTTGAGCATCTTTTTCCCCGGTGTGGCTTGCCAGGAGGAACTTTCCGAAAGCGCGTTGTAGAGCCAGCTGACGACCAAAACAATTCCAAAGAAACCCAGGATGAACCCGACTCCCATGAAGGCGCCCAAATCGTCGCCAACGTCGTCATCGGAGATGATCCTGGCGAGCGCAGCGCCCGCACCTGTTAGCACAAAGAGTGGAATGAGCAGAATCACGAACGCGACGCACGAAATGATGCCGTCGATAATGTAAGCCACAAGCCTCAGCCAGAAGCCGGCGTATTCGACGCCGCCAGAGTAGGCGTAGGTTTGCGGGGCGGGCACAACTGTTGTGGGTGGTGCTGGCGCGACGGGAGATAGCGAAGGGAGCGCCATCGCGACGCCGGAAATGGCTTGGCCGCACTGCGAACAAAACGCCGTCGCTGAAGAAATCTCACTTCCACATTTTGAGCAGTACACGGAGTCTCCTCCTCACACTCGCGGCCTTTGAAATCGTGGATTGCGCAAATCCTACTTGGCCTCTCGCTGCCGGTCAATTGCCACAGGCGCTGCTGCCTTCAATAGTTTCTACGCTTCGTAACGGTGTTCCACTTCACGTCGCACAAAATGGATTCACGACTTGCACGCCGAATCGTGCGAGAAACGAGAAATAGACCGTCAGGAGATCAACCTGAATCGCGCTCTCCTGGATTCATATACGATTTCAAGTGCGCTTTCGTTCCATCCCATCTTGTTCATCCTGCGATTCGTTTAACGACCCGCTAAACGAAACTACCTTGTGAAGAGGGCCTGAAAAGACGAAAGGCAGCGTCTTACGTGTTTCGTTCGCAAGACGCTGCCTGGCAATACGTTTGCTTGTTGTCGTGCTTATCGGTCGTACTTCAAGCAGATTTCGAGCTGGCGAATCGCTTCGTCCGTTGCACGGAGCGCATCCTCGCGGTGGCCGCCAAAATCATGCGCGGCGTGTGCCAGGTGCTCTCTCGCATGGCGCAAGGACGCGAGCGCATCGTGGATTTCCGGGTGATCGGCCGCAGGTATCGCCGTAGCATTGGGCTGCGGAGCCGGTGCGGGCAAAGCATTCGCGGTGGCTGCATTCGGAGCGGCCGGGGCCGACGCCGTATAAGCAAATCCAACTGCGAGTGCCAGTACGGCAAAAATAACCAAAATTCTCATCTTCATAAAACCACTCCTCCTCGTCCGATTTAGGCTCGGACTGCCTTGAGTTCCCCAATCCCCGTCTGCACGTTCCCCGCGACGAATCGTCCAACCTGGCCGCGGCGAATGCGCCAAAGAGGCAGGCCCGGCTCACTCGAGCAGGCTCCCTCTATCCTTCTTAAGTCAGTTCGCAAAACAAGAACAGGAGAAAGTTTTCGGTCTGCGCACAATCAGAGAACACCTGTCCATTTGGACGGGAATTTTGCGTTGTCCGGAATTGGCATGGGTTAGAAGGATTGAAGACTGCGTATCGTTTCTACTTCGGAAGCGAGAAAGCCACGTAGACCCCGCCGGATGGAGATTTGAGGTCTTTGCCTCCGCCGGCGGCGATCACCACGTACTGTCGTCCATTCACGGCGTACGTGGCGGGAGTCGCATTGCCAGCAAAAGGCAGCGTCGTTTCCCAAAGCAGTTCGCCCGTTGCTTTGTCGAACGCGCGGAATTTCTTGTCAAAATCGCTGGCCCCGATGAAAACCAATCCACCCGCCGTCACGACCGGTCCGCCGTAATTCTCGGTGCCAGTATCTTTCAGTCCCTTCGCGGCAAGCTCCGGATATTCGCCCAGGTCGATCTTCCAAGCATATTCGCCGGTATTCAGGTTTATGGCGCTGAGCGTGCCCCACGGCGGAGTGATCGCGGGATAGCCATCCGGGTCCAGAAATTTGTGATAACCCGTGAAGCGATAGTTCATGTCCGGTGGCGGAGGTTCCGAGCTGGGCAATTCCTTGGATTCACCGCTCAGTAGAAAATCGACCAGCGCGGACATTTGCCCATCGTCGAAATTCGTGAACGCGGGCATCCTTCCTTTTCCGTTCTTGATCGTGCTTTCGATTTGCCGAGGCGACAGTCTGCCCCCCACTCCCACGAGCGAAGGAAACGTCGGCGGCGAACCAGTCATTTTTTCGCCGTGACATACGCCGCACTGGCTCACGTAAAGCGCTTTCGGACTGTTCTCTCCCGTATTTGGTGCCAGCGCGCCCGTCCACGCCATCTCGTTGGCGTTCACGTAAAGAATTGCGGTCTGCGGATCGACGGCGGGACCGCCCCACTCCGCGCCGCCGTCGAAGCCCGGAAAAATCACAGTGTCCTTTCCCACGCCAAACGGCACGAATTGTCCGTCGCTGCGAAACTTGCGGAAGTTCTCAAGCGCCCACTGATGCGCTTCCGGCGTGCGTGTCGTCAACATGTTTTCGGTCAGCAACTGGCGCGCAAACGGGGCGGGCTTGGTCGGGAGTGACTGTTCCTCGGACGCCACCTCGCCTGGTACGTTGCTCGAGGGATAGTGCTTGTATTCAATTGGGAATAGCGGTTTTCCGCTGACGCGGTCGAACAAATACACGAATCCCTGCTTCGTCGTTTGCGCTACAGCATCAATCTCCTTGCCATCGCGGTTCACGGTTACAAGCACCGGAGGCGAAGGAAAATCGCGATCCCAGAGATCGTGTCTCACGCCTTGAAAATGCCAGATTCTTTCGCCGGTTTCGGCGTTCAGCGCAATCAGGCAGTTCGCAAACAAATCGTCACCCGCGCGATTGGCGCCATAAAAATCAAACGCGGCGGACCCCGTCGGCACGTACACGATTCCGCGCTTCGCGTCGACCGCCATGCCCGCCCAATTGTTTGCCGCTCCACTGTATTTCCACGCATTCTTCGGCCAGGTGTCGTAGCCAAATTCGCCCGGATGCGGAATGGTATGGAACGACCAGCGCAGTTTCCCCGATCGGACGTCGTAGGCGCGCACATCTCCAGGCGCTGCCGGCAAAGTTTCGGGATTCCGTCCCCCGACAATAATCAAGTCTCTGTAAATGACTCCAGGGCTCGTCAGATCCACCGACTGTTTTTCCGGATTGCGACCTAAATCGCCGCGCAGATCAACTCGTCCCTCTTCCCCAAACGATGCGATCGGTTTTCCCGTGCCTGCATCGAGCGCATAGAGAAAATTCATCACGCCAACCAGAATGCGCTTGTCTTTTTCATTCTGCCAGTACGCAAGCCCACGGTCCGGTTGTGCGCCCGTGATACCTGAATCGAACTTCCACAAAACCTTGCCTGTCGCGGCATCCAGTGCGAAAACCTTCTGTGTCGGTGTAATTCCATAAAGCACACCATTCACAATCAAGGGGCTAGTCTCCAGTCCGCCCACCTCACCTGTATCAAAACTCCACGCGACTTGGAGCTCCTTGACATTTGCGCGATTGATTTGTGCGAGGCTGGAATAATGCGCGTCATCGGGCGCGCCGCCATAGGCAGGCCAATCCTTGCCGCCCGCGTCTGCCCGCTGAATCGCGAGGCCACCGCCCTCTTGCGCTGCCCGAGCACGTTCGACGTACAAGGCCAAGAAAAGAAAACTAGACATCGCGAGCGCAGCGCAAGCGGTCAGCGCGCCGCTCGAAAGTCTTTTCGGACCAAAGTCCCGCATTGCGTCTCCTGCAGAAACGCCCTGAACAGCGCTTCCAGCGAAGGCGTATCTTACTCCTGAACGTTTTGGCGCAGCTCTTGAATCTGAACTGCTCAACCTGCCTTCCCTCATGAGGGCCCGTGAATCCAGATGGCAACGCGCCCATAGGCTGTTATAATCCGCGCGATTTGCCGTTTTCTTCTCGTGGCAAAATCTACAGTCGAGGCTCTCAATGTCCGCACCGATGTCTTATGTAATCGCTTCCATTTTGTTTCTCGCGCTTGCCGCTGGAGGCAGCCGAAATCCCGCTTCCTCCACGCACGGCATGCTCGTCGTCGCCAATCAAGGCGACCACACCGCTTTGCTCATCGACCCGCAATCGCGCCAGCAACTGATGAAGGTAACCGTCGGCGTCAACGGCCACGAAGTCGCCGTCTCGCCCGATTCTCGTCTCGCGTATGTTCCCATCTACGGCAATTCCGGTGTCGGCAAACCGGGCACCGATGGCCACGCCATCGACATCATCGATTTGCATGAACGCAAAATGGTCGCCACCATCGACCTCGGCAAGCCGCTTCGCCCGCATCGCGCGCAATTTGGTCCCGACGGCTTGCTTTACGTTTCCGCCGAACTTGATAAAGCTCTCGACGTTATCGATCCCTCCACTCGAAAAGTCCTCGCTGAAATTCCCACTGGCGCAATGGAATCTCATATGTTCGTGATTTCGCCGGATGGCCAGAGGGCCTACACCGCCAACGTCGGCCCCGGCAGCGTCAGCGTACTCGACCTCAAGAATCGTTCTCTCGTCACCGTCATTCCGGTCGCAAAAACCGTCCAACGCATCTCGATTACGCCGGACGGCAAGCGCGTCTTTACCCACGATCAAGAGACTCCACGCATCGCCGTTATCGACACCGCCTCAAACAAAGTCAGCGGTTGGATTTCTGTTCCTTCCACCGTCTATTCCTCTTCGCCGACTCCCGATGGCCTTAAGTTGCTGGCCGCTTCTCCTGCCGGAAAGCTCTTCGTCATCGATCTAGCCACTTCCAAAATCGAACGGTCCTTCGACATCCCCGCCGCATCCGGTGAACTGCTCGTCACGCCCGACGGCAAGTTTGCTTTCGTGAGCTGTCCGCAAACTGGCGCGATCGAAGTGTTCGACATCCAAGGCAACAAGCTCATCGAACCGATCCAGTTGACGAAGGGCGTCGACGGTCTTGCATGGGCTGCCGCAATTCCTTAACTTGCAAGGAGGGTTAGGTGACCAAACTAAAGCGGATCACGGGTTTCGCATTTGCGCCATTTCTCATCGGTATGATCGGGCTTTTCAACCTGATGGAAAGACCGCGCTTCGCATCCATCCATACGGTTGATGTCGTGCAGTTGCTAGCCTCCGGAGCCTGTTTCGGAGTGGCGTTTGCCGGCGTAATCGCCACGCTCCGCAGCGAACGGCCTGCGTAGTTCACAGTCCATGGACGCCGACTGGATTCGCGATCTCTGCCTTTCGTTTCCTGGCACGACCGAACACGTCCAGTGGGGAGAAAATCTTGTCTTCAAGGTCGCGGGCAAAATCCACGCTATTCTGATTCTTCATCCGGCTGCGGTTTGGCTTTCTTTCAAAGCTTCGCCGGAAAAATTCTTCGAGCTGACGGAACGCCCCGGAATCATTCCCGCACCGTATCTTGCCCGCGCGAAATGGGTCGCACTCGAAAGCAGGGATGTGCTCACGCAGGAAGAACTCGCGTCCCTATTGCGCGAGTCGTACGATATGGTCGTCGCCAAGCTCCCCAAGAGGAGCCGCGAAGCCCTGGCGGGCCGCATGTCCACCAAGCGCAAGCAATCCGGCCGAAAGACTAAATCAGCGCGCACATCGAGAAAGCCTCGGCGCAAAACGAAAAAGCCCTCTCGCTGAAAAGAAGGCCTCGAATTTCTCTAAATCTAGATTTCGTTTTTTCTACAAACGGCTATGCAGAAGCTTTCGAATCAACTGTTTTGCGAAGCGGCCTCGCCCCTGGAAGCGGAAAACTCATGTGCCAGAAATTCGAATCCGGCGAGACAAACTCGACACCAACATAAGTCTTGCTGTCCTTGTCGCGCTTGACGGAAACCACCCGCGATTCTACCGTCCGGTCGCCGTTCTCATTCACCAGAATCAGCATCTGCCCCACAACCACCGGTTCCTCGAGTTGCAGCAGCGCTCCATGCCGATTCACCGATTGCGACTTGGCCTTCACGCGGAATTTGTCGCCGTTCTGATCCTGCCCGTGCACGGTGACGGGAACCGTGATGCTCACACGCAAAGTCCGTCGCCGTTCCTTACACCGAAAATGAAGTATGGCCATGAGAGACTCTATCCTCTCGCTTGAGATGGACGACTTGGGGACCTAAGCCTGCCCAAACAGGACTGGCCTCAGCGTCATGACCTTGATGAACATGGCGCTGAAGTGAACGGTCGACACCAACGAGGAAACAAGTACGAACATCGTCCACATTGCTTGTAATTCTGAGTTTTGGCCCATTTCCCAGCAATAGAGGGACGGTACCAAAATAACCGTTATTGCCCCGGTACTTTAGTACGTTACCCAGCCCAGTTCAAGTCCAAACTGGGAATGCACCACTCGATGGTAGTGCAAGCTGGCCACCACTCGTTTCATTTTTCCACAAGAAAATTCCCGATTTGGACCTGCCGTGCACCTCTTCGCCCAACCCCGCAGCGTCGAAAACGTCCAATACTATATAACCATCCTTTTTTCAATATGTTACGAAGAACCTGTCGTTGCGAGGTTCAATCTTTCGGGTCCAATTCAATGAACTCAGACTTCCACGGCTGAATCGCAAGGTTCAGGCGAGCCACAGTGACGGGTAACTGAAACCGTCTAGGCCCCGCGCTGCCGGGATTTATATACACAACGCCGTCAGTCTCGGTTTGCCCCGGCTTGTGGGAGTGCCCACTGATCATAATCTGAATCCGAGAAGCCGCCGGGTTAAGATCTAAGTCTCCTAAAATGTGCAACATATAGATTGTGGCGAGACCTGTCTCAATAATCTCAGTCGAGGGCAAGTTCCGAGCCCATACTCCCGTATCCACGTTTCCGCGCACCGCAATCACAGGAGCCACGGTTCTCAGCTCCTCAAGAATCTCAGATCCGCCGACGTCTCCTACGTGGAGTATCAAATCTGAACCCCGCAATGCGCGCAACGCCTCTTTCCGCAACAAACCGTGCGTATCCGAAATCAGTCCGAGAATTCTTCTCTCTTTTGGCAAAATGATTCACACAGGACCGGGCTTGCTTCCAGGGAGTTCTTTGTCACTCGCCGCCGCTAGCCCTTTCCCAGCACTCTCACAATATCCAGCGCGTTCACCCGCGCGTGTTCCACCGTCAAACCCCAATGAAGATGAGGCCCTGTCACGCGGCCGGTTGCTCCGACCTTACCCAAAATCGTTCCAGCTTTGACGTCGTCGCCGACCTTCGCATCGATCTCGGAAAAGTGGCAGTAGAACGTGTAGATCCCTAATCCATGATCCACAATCACCGTGTTCCCCGAAAAAAAAAGTCCCTCCGCCAGCACCACGCGCCCGCTCTGCGATGCATGGACGGGCGTGCCCGTGGCCGCGGGAAAATCCACGCCGGTGTGCGGCGATCCGGGATGTCCGTTCAAAACGCGCCGGCGCCCGAAGTTAGTGCCTTTAAAAACGCCATCCAACGGGACGCGAAAGGGCCCGCTCCACAACCGTTCCGGCGTCACGTGATCGTAAATCGCGCGCAGCCGTTTCGTTTCCTCTTCCGCACGCGCCAGTTGTGCTGGGTCCGGCTCGACGAACTGCTGCTTCACCGTCAGGTTTTCCGTCGCGAAGTGGCCTTCCTCCACCTCCACCAGTGCGCGGCAGCTCACTTCCTCGCCGCTCGCTAGCTTGCCCGACACGCTGAACTCGTATTCCCCCGCCGACTTCTGTAGATCGACTCCGAGCAGCGCGTGGCGCACGTCCGCGCCTGCTGTTCCACGCTTGCGCTCCCCCGAACTCCAGAACGGAACTTCCCGCTCACTCCACTTGCCTGCGATTTCATTCAGCGGCTGCGCACTGCGTATCGTCACCAACAGCAGGCTTCCTTGTGCCGCGTCCGGCGCGCTCAGCCGCAGCGCGACTCCGTTACCGCAATCCTCCGCGCGCGCCGCACCGGCAGAGTACAGCAGGCCAGCCAGCAGAATCGTCGCTGCAATCGCAATGGAAAATCGTCGCAATGGAACCTCTGGAAGTGTCTTTACTTCGTTACTTCCCCGCTCTTCGCTTTAATCCTTCGGCCACATCGCCAGAACGCGCGGCTCCATCTTTGCAAAATGCGCTCTCGCCACTTTCGATTCCTGAATCGTTTTCTCAAACGACAGCAGCATTTCGGGATTTTTCGTTTTTTCGCGCAGCCCCTTCAAGATCGGCCGAAGCTTCGCATAGATGAAATACAACTCTCCGCAAAACGAGGGATCGAAAAATAGCTCCTCGCTCAAAATGCCCGTCCGCACGAACGACAACCCGATTCCCCAATAGCTCAACACTTGCCTCAGCCAGTTGTTTTCTTCCGAGCCTGGCACCATTCCCAACCTTATGTAATCGTCCACCGTCTTCGGCCAGAATTTCGCAACCCACCACTGCCGGGCTTTCCGCATCTCTGCCTCACGCCTTAAGTTGTAGAGCTCAAGAATCAGGCGAGCCTCATCCGCAGTCGGCTTCTTTGCCATCGTTCTCTCCTTGGTTCGATTCGCTTGTCATTCTACCTTCTGTGCGCCACTTTGTATTCCCGGTTTTTGTTTGCCTCGGCGGCCGAATTTCCCCAAATAAAAGACCTCGCTATTTACACTCCGCTCCAGGTCGAGCATGATGCTGGCTCCGAATTGGCCTTCGCACCGCAAATCAGGAGAAACCTCATGGGCAAAAAATCGGCCGTTGCGGCGTTGCTTCTAGCGCTCTTCGTCGAACCGGCGCTGTGTGCGCAACAAGCGTCTACACCTTCCACCTCTGCAACTGCATCCGCCGAGCAAACCGAAACCGACGAATATACGCGCTACGAGCTTCTTGCCCCGGAAAGCGCCAGCTTCAAAATCTATTACGAAGTCACCGCCGTCACGCCCGGTGCGAAATTCTTCTACAACCCGATTCGCAAGGGCAGCACCGCCAGTGACGAATCCGTTTTCGACTCCATGTCCGGAGAGCCGCTGCGCTTCGAAGTCGTCAGCGGAATGGAAGCTCAGAAAGATCCGCTGATGTCCGGCGCCGATGCCGGTACCAACTACATCAAAATCTCTCTCGCTCGTCCTGTTCCTCCCGAGGGCCAGGGTCGCGTTCTTGTCCTCAAAACTTACAAGGATGCAAAAAGCTACTATCGCGATGGCGATGCCATCGTTTTCAATCGCCCGCTCGGCATCAAGCGCAACAAAGTGGTTCTCCCTGCCGGCTACGAGCTGGTCGCCTGCAACGTGCCCTCTCAGGTTTTGTCCGAGCCTGACGGACGCATCGCCATCAGCTTCCTCAACGCGAGCGCCGGCGAAGCCCCGCTGATTCTCCGCGCTAAGCTAGGCGCCCAAACGGGCACAGCCGCTGTGCCGCATCCTGCAACGCAAGCCCACAGTTGGGAAGCTCCCTTCGCCGGAGAAACCGAGCGCTCACGCCTCTCCGAGCGTGCGTATCAGGACCGCGACATCGTTTACTTCTTGCAGCAGCCGGAAACCCATGCCTTCAGCCTTTACCACGACTACACGGAATCGCATGAGGGTGCGGACAAGTATCTGAATGTCGTCCGCGAGGGCAGCACCGTTTCTGATCCCTCCGCCTACATTCTCGATACCGGCGAAAAACTCTCCACTAAACTAATGACCGGTGCCGAACTCGTGGCCGCAAAAATTGACGCTGGCGAGCCACTCACTCCCACCACCCAAGTTGTCTTGATTCCGTTCCCGCCGGTCAAGAAAGGCCAATCGATCCGTCTTCGAATTTCCGAAACGTACGCCGCGCCAGCCAGCTACCGGCTCGATGGTGATGAACTGGTCTTCGATCGCAGCCTGGGACGAGCGCGCAACGCCGTGGTTCTTCCAGCGGGCTGGTACCTTACTGCCAGCGCCATTCCCGCCACCGTCACGCAACTACTGGACGCCCGGATCCGCCTCGATTTCTGGAATGGCCGGCCCGACTCCGTCGACGTTCTCCTCAAAGCCAAACGCCGCGCAGCGTCTCCAACACAGTGACCCGCTAAAACTCTAAGGCGTGTTTTCAGGCTGACCGGCAATCTCACCGCTTCGAACCGCTTCCGACTCTTTCCCCCGCGCACTCGATCAACGTCTGGCACCCCTCCAAACATGCATCCCTAAACTGTTTAGCGATCTTCGGCTCAACACCCTCCGCCAGGATCAGAATCGCCGTTCCATGTACCAGCCCGACCAGAGATAACGCCAGCTGCGCGTAATCCGCCGGTTCTCCTCCAAGATCATCCGCGAGCTTCCTCCGCAGGAATTCGTACGACGGCATCGGCTCGTTCCGCCCCAAGCGTTCCGCCCAATCGGAGGTCAGCAAGAGATATTCGTTGCCGTTGTTCAACGTGAAGTCGAGCCCTAATCGGCAAGCGTCGACCGCTGACTTCGCGCCCAGCATCGCGGCAAACATTTTTTGACGCGCCCTTTCGCGCAAAAATGCAATCAAATCGTGTTTGTCGTGAAATCGTTCGTACAACGTTGGCGTCGTCGTCTTTGACGCCAGCGCTACCGCGCGCATCGTCAGCGCATGCTCCCCGCCCTTGCTCCACAACTGGTACGCTGCATCAACGATCCGGCTTTCCAAGTGTGCGTCGGCTTTCCGTGGCATTCTGCGGCCCTCCTGGTCTCGCGTTTCCTGAATTATATTCTTGACATCGTTAAAGCAACAACGTATAAATATCCCCTGCCCCCGCTTTTGCGGTTGGCTCGGCCCCCAATTCAAAAAAGTTCAGCAAGGAGAAGTCAGTAGCACGCCATGTCTAGATTTGAGTATTCCGTTTTCACCAAGGCCAGCCCCGCGCTCGCTTGGCTCGTTTTTTCCGATCTTCACCGTTGGAACTCGTTTGCAAACGTCTATGGCCAGTTGCATTGGATGGATGGCTACCCCTGGGAACCGGGCAGCCGCCTCAAAATTGAGATTCTCCGTCCCGTAAACGCCGTAATCGACCACGTCATTACCACATGCGTGCCAGGAAAGAAAGTGGGTTGGATTGATCACGCCATTGGCGTGGCTATCGCGCAATGGGTCACTTTCGAGGATCGCGCGCTCGAGGGCACGCGCGTCCACACTTGGGGTGAGATTGTGCACAACGGGATTTCTATCGGTGGGAAAACCGTCGAAGAGCTTCTCGCAAGTTTCACAAGGACCTGGTATGAATCATTTCGCTTGGCTTGCAATCAGCTGGTGCTGCCCGGCGGCGCAGGCCCAGGCGAAGCCACTTTTCTCACACAATAATCTGCGTCGACTAACACCGGCGGGCGATCGGCGCGCTAGGCAGTGCGCCGATTTGCAGCCTGCGGCAAGGTCCATTCGCCAACCGTTACGAACAGTTCCAGCCCGATGGCAAAGGAGTCTTTTCCCAAAGGCTGGCAATAAACCACTCGCGCCCGCGATCTGAGGCTGCCCAGCAGCGATCTCACTTTCACGTGGTCGTTCGGGTGCCAAGCCTTGTTCGTCACCACGCGGGCTCCCCTTGCACTCACGTTTTCCGTCACACCCTGTTGCGCTGCCGTATGTACATCCAATCCAGACAAGTCCACCGTCACGTGCACCGAAGCACGATCCTCCACTCGCCGTATTGCGCTATCCATGGGACACCACGATTCTTTCCAGGCCGGGATATACGTGTATGTATTTGTAAACGTTGAGGTGGGTCAACGGCTGCCAAATCATACGCTTCCAACCCCGCAAACGGTCAAGTAGTTTCGCCCCCTAAGAGGCCCATTGTGCCCTACCATGCAAAGTGTCCGGCAACGCGACACTTTTATCGCCCGAACATCCCACGACCGCGCAACTCCTCGTCGATGCGCAGCATTCGATATCGCATAAACACTTATTTGTCTGCCAGTTACGCAAGCTCCGAAATCGGCTATTCGATTGCGAATAATTCTCGATTCAGGCTACACTTTTGTTTCCTCGTCGTTCTCAAGGAGGTGCCCATGAAAAAACACGAACGCATCCGGGAAAAGGTCACCATTCTCCCCACCTCAATCTACCTATCCAAAATGCATGACGCCGGATGGTCCCTCGTCGCCCTCGAGTGGGAACGCGAAATCGAAACCTCCTCCACGCCGGAACCTGTCGAGGAACTCGTCTCCTCCGAAGAGATTCCTTTTGGCCTGCGCATCGCCGCCGACTGCCACCATCTCGAAGATGACCCTCTCGAAACCCAGACGCTCAAATTCCTCGCAGAACTCATTGTGCAGGACGTCTCGTTCACTAGCATGGCCGACGCCCTCAACGTCCGCGATTACCACACTCGTGACGGTCGCCCCTGGACCTCCGCCACCGTCTTCCGCCTGATTCCACGCCTGATCGACGTCGCCCCGCGCATTCTCAGCGGCACCGAATGGGACTCGCGCAAGAAGCAGCTTTCGCACGTCCCATGGAACTCTTAACAGCGTCCGCTTGCTCTTGCGGCATTTGAATCCATAGCGTCAGCCGTCTTCCATTCGGCCTGGCTTAGCGTTCTAATTCGCCCGCTTCTCTCTCCTTGACATTCTACCTATCCCCTTGTATACGTGTAGAACGTCTAGGAGACGCCATGCCCATCGAAAAGTCCGACCTCCTCCAAGGCACTCTCGACATGCTCATCCTCAAGATCGTCGCCCTTGGTCCCATCCACGGCTACGGCATCTCTCTCCGCATCCGCCAAATCTCCAAGGAAGTTCTCCAGGTTCAGCAAGGCTCCCTCTATCCCGCCTTGCATCGTCTCGAAAAGCGCGGCTGGCTAGAAGCGGATTGGGGCGCTTCCGAAAAAGGCCGCCAGGCCAAGTTCTACCGGCTATCCGCAAAGGGCCGCAGGCAACTCGAAAGCGAGGAGTCCAACTGGAATCGCCTCGCCGGCGCCGTCGCCAACATTCTGCAAACCGTCCAATAGGAGCCGCTTATGTCCTGGTGGAAATCGCTCTTTCCCAAACGCGCTTCCGACGAGCAAATGAACTCCGAATTGCGCTTCCATATCGACGAGCTCATCGACGAAAACATTGCCGCCGGCATGTCACCGGAAGAAGCGCGCCGCCGCGCCCATCTCGAATTCGGCGGCCGGGAACAGCTCAAGGAAGATCTTCGCGACGTCTACCGCATCCGTTTGCTCGACGCCTCGCTCTCCAATCTCAAATCCGCTTTTCGCTTCATTCGCAAATCCCCCACCTTTTCTGCCACCGTCATTCTCACTCTCGCGCTCGCCATCGGCGCAAACAGTGCTGTCTTCTCTGCCATCGACGCCATCCTCCTCCGCCCTCTGCCTTTTCCCCACGCCGACCAGCTCATGCTCGTCAAGCAGCACCATATCAAAATCTCCAACCCGCAGACTTTCGTCTCTCCTTTGCGTCTCGAGGACTGGAATCGCTTTAGCTCCACCTTCCAGTCGCTTACGGGTTACTACACGCAAGACGTCTCGGAATTTTCCGGCGCTCTTCCCGAAGAATTCACCCAGGCTTTCGTCGCTCCTCGTTTCTTGCAGGTTTGGGGAATCTCTCCCGCAATTGGCCGCGATTTCGCTCCCGACGAAGAACACGTCGGCGGCCCGGATGCCATTCTCATCAGCGATCGCTTTTGGCGCCGGCAACTCCACGCCGATCCAAATGTGATCGGCAAAAAGCTTCGCATTGAAACTTTCTCTTACACGATCGTCGGTGTAATGCCCGCTTCTTTTTTCTTTCCCATTCGCGACGTGGATTTCTGGTCTCCGATTCCTGTGGACTCGCCCATTTCGCAGCACCGTGATTCCACCTGGTACACTGTCATCGGCCGTCTGAAATCCGGCGTAACCCTCCAGCAGGCTCACGCCGATCTCGCCACCGTCCAAAGCGACCTCGGCCGCCAATTCCCCCAAACGGACGGCGATCTCTCCGTCAGCGTCGATCCTCTGAAAGAAATCACCGTCGCTGGCTCCCGTCGCTCGCTTTGGCTTCTTTTCGGCTCGGTCTCTCTGCTGCTTCTCATCGCGTGTACCAACATCGTTGCGTTGCTTCTGGCTCGCGCTGCGCAACGCCAGCACGAAATCTCGGTACGTTTTTCGATGGGGGCTCCCCGCGGCACGCTCATCGCGCAACTCCTCACGGAAACATTTATCCTCGCTCTCCTCGGCGCCGCTTTAGGTCTGCTCGTTGCCGGCGCAGCGTCGGGCGTATTTCGCTCTCTCGCCGCGGATCTCCCGCGCGTCGAGGAAATCCACCTCGATGGCCGCATCGTCCTCTATTCCCTCGCATGCTCCATATTTGTCACCATTCTCGGTGGACTTTTCCCAGCCATTCGTGGCACGCGCCGCAACCTCTCCGCTTCCCTCGCCCAAGTCAGCCGCACTCAAGTTTCCGCGCGCAACCCGCTTCAATGGCTCCTCGTCGCCATACAAGTTGCTCTCGCCGTCACTTTGCTTTCCGGCGCTGGCCTTCTTCTTCGCAGTTTTCAGGAATTGGGCCGCGTTTCGCCCGGCTTTGACCCCGGCCACATTCTCACCATGCATGTCAGCACCAGTTGGGGCGAGACCGGCGACATGAAGCGTCTTCGCCACACCACCGACCGCATCTTGGACGCCATTCGCTCCACTCCAGGTGTCGAAGCCGCCGCGATTTCCGTCGGTGTTCCCGGCGTCCCCTTTAAGTTTCAAACGGAATTGAAGCTCGCCGAAGGCCGCGCGGAGTCCGAACCGAAAATCATCGCCGATAATCGCTTAGTCTCCGCCAGCTATTTCTCTACTCTGAAAATTCCTATGCTCGCCGGTGAGACTTGCCGTGACCCTGACGGCCCGCTCACGATCGTCGTCAACCATTCCTTCGCGACCGCTTACTTCCCCGGCTCCTCCGCCATCGGCCATCATCTCCTCGCCCAGAATCTCGGCTATTCAGGCCCCGCCGAAATCGTCGGCATCGCCAGCGACGCTCGCGAATCCGGTCTCGATCAGCTCCCAACTCCCACGGTCTACTGGTGCGCTCCCATCGCCGAGCCCGGAACCTTCTTCCTCGTTCGAACCCACAACGCTCCCATGACCATGGCCGAAACCATTCGCCAACAAGTGCACAACGTCGAGCCTCAACGCTCCGTCTACGATTTCGCTCCACTCGAGCAGCACTTCTCCGATGCCCTCGACGAAAATCGCCTTCGCACCATTCTGCTCACCATCTTTGCCGCCACCGCTCTCTCCCTCGCTTGCGTCGGCCTCTACGGCACTCTCAGCTACAACGTCAACATTCGCCAGCGCGAAGTCGGCCTCCGCCTCGCTCTCGGCGCCCTTCGCGGCCAGATCGTCAAGCAGTTCCTCTGGCAAGGCCTCGCTGTTTGCATCGCAGGCTGTCTCGCGGGATGGGCTCTCGCCGCAGCCTCCGGCCGCCTCCTCGCCGGTCTTCTCTACGGCGTCTCTCCCTCCGACTTTCCCACGCTCTTCGCCGTCATCCTTCTCGTCCTCACCGTCGCCGCGGCCGCCTCTCTCATTCCCGCCGTTCGCGCTTCCCGCGTCGAGCCCATGCAAGTTCTCCGCGAAGAATGAAACGCTACGTTTTCTGCTCCGTCCTCTAAGTAGAGGACACACACATGTCCCGAACTATAAGGTTTGTCTCTCTGGGCTTCTTAGCAGTCTTTGTTGTTTACTTCGTGCTTGCACTCTCCGTCCCAAGAGTGGCTCCGCCTACGGTGGATGCCAGCACGCTTCAAATCGTCGCGGTGAAGAGAGGCTCAATCTCTTTGACAGATCCAAAGCTAAGGAACGTTTTGTACGTGGAACGTCCTGTGCAGGCTGCACCAAACACCAACGTCCGAATTTTCAGAGTCGTTGGCGGCGGCAGTAACTTGGAAAGGGTCACGGTCAAATTCGGCCCCGTCTCCGAGAACTACATCGAAGTTCTCCGTGGACTCAAGGAAGGCGATCGAATCGTTCAATCTGACATGTCCGTCTGGGGCGACTTCGACCGTCTCCGCCTAAGGTAGGTGTCTGCCACTCTTCAGTTCGTGCTTCTTCAAAACCGCTGCCACATCTTCGTGTCCCATCTTCTCCGCCCACGCCATTGGCGTCGCCCACGGCTGCGCCTCCGGCTCCTGCACCGCTGCTCCGCGCGCAATCAGCAACTCCACCAATTCCTTTCTTCCCCATCGGCACGCCCAGCCTAGCGGCGTCGACTCCAGCATTTCATCCCGCGCGTCAAGCCTCGCTCCGTGATCCAACAACATCGCCGCAAATCGCGCGCGCTCCGTTCCCGTTAACTCCCCTTGCCTTGCCGCCGCAAAGTGCAATGCCGTTTGCCCAAGCCGCGCCATGTTCGGGTCCACGCGATGCCGCAACAAAACTTCCATGCACGCGAAGTGTCCTTCGTGGTCCGCATGATTCGTTCCCACGCCTCGAATAGGCTGAATCAAAATCCAGTGCCATCGCGCATCGCTCGCAGCCCACTTCAATCGCGCCAGTGCCATCTCCACGATCGCTGCGCATCCATGGTCCGCGGCTGACCACGCCAGCTCCTGCGCCAATTCCTCGCTCGCGTCGGCCTCCAACAATCGTTTTGCCTCATCCACGTCATGCGCTTCTGCCACCATATACGGCTGCGGCTTCGCGCCTCTCGCCAACAGCAACCGCTTCACGCTCTGATCCTTGTGTCCCCACGCGTTCCGCAGCGGCCACCCGGACGCGTACACGTTCGCATTCGGATCGGCGCCGCGGTCCAGCAGCAGCTCGACCATCTCGCGCTGTCCCGCAAGCGCTGCGTACCACAGGGGCGTACCCCAGCTCAGCGTCGGCTCTTCCAATTCCTCCAGCGTCGTTCGCTCGTCCACGTCAGCGCCCAGCTCCAGCAGCAGCCTCACCATCTCAATTTGTCCGTGATTCACCGCCAGGCTCAGCAGCCCTCCCTTCGACCAATCGATCTCGCGCAGCACATCGGGATTGCCCCGCACCAGTTCGCGAAGGCGCGCCTCCTCTCCCAACGCCACCGCCGCGCGAATCGTCATTTCCGCGCGTTGTTCCAGCAGCAGCTTGGCCATTGCAGGAAATCGCTTCGCATGTTCGTTTTGTGGATTCGCCGCCATCGCCGCGCAATCCAGCGCCGTCCATCCGCGAAGATCCTGCTTGCGCACGCTTGCTCGCCGCCCGAGCAGCCACGCCGTCATTTTCTCGTTCGCTTGCTGCGCTGCGATGTGCAGCGGCGTTCTTCCATCGCGGTCGCACGCCTGGATCAGCGACCCATCCGCCTCCAACAAACGCATCGCCGCCGTGTCATCGCCCTTCCGAATCGCTTGGTGAACCTGCTCCTGTACCTCAGAAATCGTCGCGTTCGGACAGCTCATCTCCTCGCGCCGCAATCGCTCTTCTTCCTCAATCACGGCAGCGATCTCCCCGTAACCTCGATCCTTGGCGATCGTCAGCGCGGACGTCGCGTCCCGATGCGGAAAAACTCCCTTGCGCGCGTCGGCTCCCGCTTCCATCAAAATCTTCACCATCGCCGCATCGTGCCGCAGCACCGCGTAGTGCAGCGCGCGACGCTCGTCGTTCCCCGCCATGTCCATATTCACCAACTCGGGACGCGCGCTGAGCAGCACGCGCACTTGCGCCGCATCGCCTGTCTTCACGGCCGCGGCAAGTCTTGCTACGTTGGCTCCATCCACGAACGCTTTGAGTTTCGGCCAACTCTCGTAACCGTAAGCCCGCGCCAACACCCGTTGCGCGTCATGGAGTGCAAAGGTCGCCGGCTCAGGCCGCCGCTCAAACCGCGCCACTTCCGCAACCGCGGCCGCGTCGCCTGCGCGATATTGTTTCAAGAGATCTTTTGCTTGCTTCCGTAACTGTTCCAGGCTGGGTTGTTTCGTCAATCGGCGCGTCGGAGCAGACGCAGGAAGAGGCGACGCAGGAAGATGACGACCTTTTCCGGACATGACGATCTCCTTTCAAATCATGGCCCGGCGTCCGATTCGCCTCGCCCACTATAATCCAGCGCGTGGCGCGGAGACGGATCTTTTTTCTGGGCACCCGCGCATGGAAGGAGCGCCGGTGCCGCTCTTCTCCGCAGATTGTGGACCTAGAAAAAGCTTACGTTGAGTTCATGGCCTAGCTGAGCTTTGTCCTCGGATTGCCGCCCACCCGCCAGGGTGGTACGCTCCGGCGATGGCATCACAATCCACACTGCTTGGCGCGGCTGGCGAGCACTACGTTCTGTGTCAGTTGCTTAGGCGAGGATACATAGCCGCACTAGCCCCGCTCGGTGTACCAAACGCCGATATTCTGATAACGGACATGGAAGGCCAACGTCTGCTTGCGATTCAAGTCAAGACCCGGCGCAACATCGGAGCGGACAAGGGCTGGCACATGAAGCCGAAACATGAGCGCCTGATCTCAGACTCCCTGTTCTATTGTTTCGTGAACTTTGGCAATGGACTCGAAGACCGCACGCAAACCCACGTCGTCCCAAGCGGCGTCGTGGCAGCGGCGATTCGAGAATCGCACCATCACTGGCTAAAGACGCCGGGCGTGAACGGGCGGTCTCATAAGGACTCTCAGGTAAGGAGATTCCTGCCGGACTACACGAAGGTGTTCGGCGTGAATCATCCACTTTACGGGCCGAATTGGACGGAAAAGTACGCGGAAGCTTGGGAGTTGCTGGGCCCACCGCAGAAGCACCCAAGCGAAATTGAACAGTCGGAATCCGCCCCTGATCAATGATGCGGGGTACGTGATCCAGACCCAGATAAACCCTAGAGAAGAATGCGACTAACCAATTCCATCTGCGGCGCGGTGCTTATCGGTCTTCTTGCCTCGCTGTCTTCGGTAAGTGGCGACGAGGCTTCAGCAGAATCCGCCATTCATGGCAAAAATGCCCAGCAGCCCGCGGCCAAGGAGTCGGATTGGCACAAAGTTGACGCTGGCCCGTTTTCGATTCTGGCTCCGTCGGGCTGGAAGTTTCGCCAGTTAGAGGGCATTGATTCCTATATCGGCGAATTTGTTGGTGAAGGTGTCGTGCTGAAGTTTGATTTTGGCGGATATTCATACCCCCTTAAAGAAGAAAAAAAACCTGCATATGTCGTTATTCATAAGTCCATCGGAGGACGTCGCGCAAAAATAGTGAGTCCAAGAACACCGGGTCATGGGATCACGGGTGTGTATTTCCGCAACGCGGGTAACGCGAGTGCGCTGACCCTCTTTGGGAAAGACCTTACCCCCACGCAACAAGAATTGGCGCTGAAGATATTTGAGACACTCCAATTCGGAGGCCCACCTCCCCGAGATGTTCTTTTTCCTCCGCCACCTCCCAAGAACGTCCAGTGAGCGGCCGGGCGGGCGGGTCGCAGTCTCTTAGCTGGTAAGTACCAACTGGGAGGCAAACCCATAACCGCTTAGCACGGTGAGGGTGCCGCTCCGGACACTTTCAATTTTAAACTGTCGACTGTGAACCTCTTATTCCGAAGCTCTTTCGCTGGCGGGCGGCAACGCCTGATCGCCCTGCGCTTTCTGCCCTGCCCATCTCCGCGCAAAGATTTCCACGATGCCAACACCAATGCCCTCAATCACTTCCGCGTCGATTCGAATCGTAACTAAAAATTGACTTGACATCGCGTGTATATTCGTATTAAGATACTCTATGTTTGCGTGGCCATATTCCTTTCTATCCGTAACCACCGCAAATACTCCCAACTGCGAAATCTCGCGTCCTATAATATCTTCGGCAACCCTTTTAGAATCAACACTTCCGACACGGTCCAGAAGTGTTCATTCTAAACCGCTTGCAGCCACTCCCTTTTCTTTAGAATCAACACTTCCGAAAAAACCAGGGGGGAGGGGGTCCGTTATGGGGTACGGACCGGGGGGATGGCTGACAGAATAGACCGGGAGGATTCCTGACACTGTGAATAATGGCAGGCGCTAGGAGGAAGGAGCGCCGATGCCGTGGAAAGAGAGCAGTGTTATGGAGGAAAGGC
>JBAQJX010000084.1:0-71539 GCA_049641765.1 Candidatus Acidiferrum sp. | reverse complement strand
TGCTGCGTATGCGCACGCAAGGATCGCAGGGACCAGCGTCGCTTTCATGGCGTTGAAGCCTATAACACCGTACGGCAAACCTTCGTCTTAATCGGGACGATGCCCGTGTCACGGGTAACTCTGCCGTAGCGCCATTAGGTAAGGGTTGCCGACAACTCGCGCACAATACGGGAGTTCAACGGGAATCGACACCAACTGCGGCCTGCTGAGCAGTCGCGATTGGTAGAATTGCGAGAGCTGGTCTCGCAATTATTCGTGATCCACAGCCGCAAGAGCTGGGACCTTTTCATGTGCCCATCGTGCCTATGAGCGTCAAGGCACCGGTGGCAGCATCGACGCTGTATATCGAGACGTCGTTTGAGGCGGAATTCGTCACATAGGCGAACTTGCCGGACGGATGGATGGCTATCGAGGTAGGAGATTGCCCCGCAGCTATCGTACCTATGGGTGTTAATGCGCCGGTCGTGGCGTCAATGGTGTACATTGAGACATCGTTCGATTCGAAATTCGTCACATAGGCGAACTTGCCCGAAGAATCCACGGCTACGGAGACAGGTTCTGTTCCTGCGGCGATCGTGCCTATATATGTTAAAGCCCCGGTCGTGGCGTTCATGGTGTACATCGAGACATCGTTTGAGCCGGAATTCGTTACATAGGCGAACTTGCCCGCAGGATCCGCGGCTACGGAGGCCGGGTAAGTCTCCGCAGCAATCGTCCCTATCGACGCTAAGGCTCCGGTCGCGGCGTTGATCGTGTACATGAACACGCTGCCGGCCAACCCAGGCGTGATGTTCTGCGTCGCCACGTAAACAAACTTGCCCGCAGGATCCACGGCTACGGAGACAGGGACTCCTCCTGTGGCGATCGTCCCCGTGGACGTTAAGGCCCCGGTCGTGGCCTCGATGGTGTACATCGCGACGTTGAATGGAATACCGGCGCCGCCAGTCACCACATAAGCGAATTTGCCGGATGGATCCACGACCATGGACGAGGGATCGCAAAGTCCCGGACAATTTCCGTTTATCGTTCCTGTGGAGGTTAAGGCCCCAGTCGTAGCGTCGATGCTGTACATCGCGATGCTGCCATTAGCGCCATCCTCATAACCCCATGGATCCCCCTCATTTGTCACGTAGGCGAACTTGCCATAAGGTTCTACGGCGATGGACCCGGGGTAGACACCGAAACCGTTTGTTGAAACCGGTGGTCCTATGGAGGCCAGGGCCCCGGTAGTAGGGTTGATCGTGTACATGGACACGTAGCCACCATCGCCATCGCAGCCGCCATTCAATACATAGGCGAACTTTCCGGCAGGGTCCATAGCGATTGATTGCGGATCAACTGCTCCTGTCGTTATGGTGAAGGTCAACGAGTTCGAGCTACCCCCGCCGGGTGCAGGATTGAAGACTGTGACCGCCGCTGTCCCGGCTGCGGCAATGTCGCCCGCCGAAATCTGAGCGGTAAGTCCGTTAATGCTGCCATTACTAGTGGTCGGCAGGTCGCTGCCGTTCCAGCGCACGACTGAACCCGCCACAAAATTTGACCCAACTACGGTCAACTGATTATTTACCGAATCAACGAACTGTTCTCCTGCGATGGCGCAGCCTGGATCGAGAGAACTGATCGCCGGGACGGGGTTAAGGCCGCTGGTGATGGAGAAGTTCATCGCATTGGAAGTTCCACCGCCGGGCGCGGGGTTGGTCACGGTTACGGCCACCGTACCGGCTGAGGCGACGCTGGAAGCAGGGATGGCCGTAGTCAACTGCGTGGAGTCGACGAACGTGGTGGCGGGCGCCGACACTCCGAAGTTGACCGTGGAGCCTGCGACGAAATTATCTCCATTGATCGTGAGCGTGAAAGCCGCACCGCCTGCCACGGCACCGTTCGGCGAAATTGTGGTGATTGTCGGAGTCGTGCTAGCTCCGCTGGGTGGAGGCTGATTGATCGATGACTGATTCGTGCCGCCTCCGCATCCCCACACGCCGATCACCACGGCGATAACCAGTGCAACGGCACCCTGATGCAATCCGTGGACTGTAAATGATCCAGGTCGCCTAAGGGTGCGCAAATATTGCATGCTTCACCTCAGATCAAGGGTTGACGGGCTTGCCCGAATTCGCAGACATTGCGGCGAAGTGGTTTGAGGCACACGTCCGCCCCGTACGTGTCCGTCGCCCCTCATCAATGTGAGTTGCCCCGGTCGGAGTATTTCACCTTGCGAACGACGCCGTGGATCGGCTGCGACCCGAAATGCGTTGCGGCTGGCTTCTGGAATACCAGCGTGATATTCGAAAATGGCACGTTCGGCTCGTCTGTTCCTCCCGCAATACAAACCTGCAACTGTGAGAACTGCCCGAACGGTGCGATGCTGCCATTCGCGAAAACGCTGGCGGTGCTATTAATCTCAATGCGGGCGACGTAGGGTGGCGTGGTGGTGGCGGCGGGAGGGCAGTCAGTCGGATTGTAAGTGACCGTGCCATCCATCGTGATGTCGTGAGTATGCTGTGCTAAGTTGACCGCTTGGACGTTCGTAGAGCTTTGTCCAAGGACTGACAACCCCATCGTCAACGACGATGAGAAATGGGCTGTTCCGGTTTCTTTGTTCAATGTCAAACTCCAGGGCCCGTGAAGTTCCCACGCCGTGGTGCCCCCGCTTATGGGGCTATAGTCGTTAATTACGCCGCTCAAGCGCGTCGGCGTCCCATCTTGAGCCAGAGTTCCGATGGCTACCGCCAGGACCAAGACCGCTCCAATGCTTACCACCCACCACGAAGTTCTGATTTTCATAAGATCTCCTAGTTTGAAACCGGATCCTCGGCTACTTCCTCGATCGTGGACTTGCCCGGACTCGCAGACATTGCCGCGAAGTGGTTTGAGGCACAATGGCGTGCGAATGGTCTGTATATGTTCTGGTTCTGATGGTGTAGCCCTTTGAATTCAGGGGAGTTGCAGTGAACCCGCGGCACATATTCGTTCGACCTAAAGCTTTTGGTGATAGACTCCCCGTAAGTTCGAAGCCTTCTATGGAAGCCCCTCTACGAACCCGCAAGACGCGCTTCGGCGCCTTCGAGTTGGACTTGCGTTCGGGCGAGTTGTACAAACACGGCATCCGCCTGAAGCTTCAGGACCAACCCTTCCAGGTGCTAGCGCTTCTGCTGGAGCGTGCCGGTGACGTAGTTACGCGCGAGGAGCTGCATCAGAAACTCTGGGCTGCAGACACTTTTGTTGACTTTGATACCGGTCTGAACAGCGCCATCAAGAAGCTGCGCGACGTCTTGGCCGATTCGGCCGAGGAGCCCCGCTACATCGAGACTCTGCCTAGGCGCGGCTATCGCTTCATCGCTCACGTCGAAAATGGCGACCTGCCTGCTCCGATTTCCATCGAAAAACGCCTCGCAACCGTTCCGCCCGTTGGGCCAAAGCCTGAACTTTCGAACAAACGTCGCATCATCGTGGAGGCTGCTATCGCCGGGGTCCTCATTGCTGCCGCTCTGACAACTTGGCGCGTCTTTTTTGCGCGGCCCCCGCTAACCGCGACAGACGTCATCCTTCTGGCAAGCTTCGTCAACAAGACGGGTGATCCCATCTTTGACAACTCCCTCGATAAACCTCTCGAAGTCAAACTTACCGAATCCCCGTTCCTCAGCCTTCTTTCAGAAGCTGACGTCGCCTCTACCATGCGGATGATGCGCCGCAATCCCGACGAGCGCGTGACTCAAGATCTGGGGGTTGAAATCTGCAAACGCCGTGGGCTGAAGGCACTCGTCGTGCCCGAAATTGCCGCAATCGGCAGCACCTATGTCATCACTTTGGATGCGATTGATGCGTACAACCAAAAACTCATTGCGCGGCAGCAAGTCGAGGCAAACAACAAGCATCAAGTGGTCGCTGCCCTGGGCAAAGCAGGCTCGCAGTTGCGAAAACGGCTTGGCGAGAGTCTAAGCTCTCTCCAAAAATTTGACGCGCCCCTTGACCTCGCCACCACCAGTTCGCTCGAGGCTTTGCAAGCCTACCACTCCGGGCTTACCCTCTACCGCTCCGGAAAGCGCCGGGAAGCAATCCCGTTTTTTGAAAGAGCTGTCGAACTCGATCCCCAGTTTTGCTCTGCCTATGACCTGCTCGGCAGAGCGCAACACAGCATAGGCCAAAGCCAGGAGGAGCGGGCCAGCTTCGCGCGAGCCTTCGAGCTCAAGGATCGCCGCCTCACCCAGGAGGAGAATTTTGAAACTACCGCGCTCTACTATTCGGCCATCACCGGCAATCTCGAAAAAGAAGCCACTGTCGTCCTTTTGTATCGCCAAATCTACCCGCGCAGCGTGGATGCCGCCAATCTCCTGGGCATCAACTACGCCATCATGGGCAAAACGCAAGACGCCCTGCACGAGTTCCAGTGGGCTATCGATCATTCTCCTGTTCCTTCTGCTCAGTACAATTCCAACACCAGCCAAGCGCTCATGATCTTAGGTCGCTTTGACGATGCCAAGGGAATGCTTGACCAATGGCGCCGCGGCGGATCGCTCACACCATTTCAAATCACGTTGCGTTACCGCATCGCCTTTTTCGAAAAGGACGGCGCGACAATCCAGCAGCTCGCTCATCAAACTTCCGGCGAGGATGCGCCCTGGGTCCATCTCCAAATGCACCTGGCATTCCTTCGCGGCGATGTCGCGACACTTCGTTCCCTCAGCGATGCTCTGGTTAGTCGGCAGAGGAAGGCCAACCAAATGGAAAACGTTGCCACGGAACTCGCCTACCATGCCGACGCGGAGACCTACCTTGGGAACTATGACTTAGCCCGCAGACTGTGCGCCCAGGCCGACGAAGCCGGGAATAATGGCGCTCTCGGACTTTTTAAGTGCGCGCACGCTCTCGGGCAGGCCGCGGACACATCCCGCGCAGAAGCACTTGCCGCGAAACTGAATGAGCTCTTCCCCGAGGACACTTTCCAGCAGAAGGTCCTCCTTCCCATCACTCACTCCACCATCCAGCGAACGCGGGGAAATCTTAGGGCCGCAGTGGACTTACTCTCGCCCGTCACTCAGTTTCCGAATGTCGTGGTCTTCTACAATCGCGCTCGCGCCTATATGGCCGCGGGAGATCAGGCCAAGGCTATCGCCGACTTCCAGACCGTCATTGACAACCCGGGTTGGCCGGACTGGGAACCGTTTGAGCCGCTTTCGCAACTTGGCCTGGCGCAGGCCTACGCGAAACAAGGCGACCGCGAGAAAAGCCGCAAGGCCTACGACGATTTCTTCGCCACTTGGAAGGATGCAGACCCAAGTATCCCGATACTTCGTCAAGCCAAAGTGGAATACGAGAAACTCAACAAAATCTCATCTGCCGCCGTTTCGGCAGCAAGGAAAGGGCAATAGCCCCGTTTTTCTGGCGTCCTCGCCAATGATGGAATTGTCTGAACTTTGAAGCTCGATTTGGTCCGCGCTGGGCCTGTCCACTCCTTGTATCGGACCGTCCTATTCTCATTCCCGTGATGGTTCAAAGGCGCAACTTTGAGATTGCCAGATTCCCTCTGAAGGCGGGAGGATCACGAGCCAACCGGAAGTTATTCCGGTCCAGAATTCCCTTACGAAAAGCCGGCGGGATGATTCCCTTTGTGATCGAAATGAGAGGTCAAGCTCAAGTTTCCAGCAAACAAATAGCGCAGACTCAGAAGCGGCTTGACGAGCTTTCTAAGCGCCGACCTGAAGTGCATCCCGCGGTCACGATTTATGTACAAGTTGTGTACAAGAAGGCGGGTTTGAAGGGCCTGAAAATGGACCTAAGCAACGCAGAATCAACAACAGACTCTTAAGCTACAGGCCCATCTCACAACGTAGGGAAATAGTTTAACACGCCGCTGCTTGTACACAAGGCGCTCCGCTTCTCAAATTGCCGCCACTCGCACTTGACTCTGATGTGGATCGGACAAGGCAATGGTTCAGGTGATCTAGTGGGGTTAGTGCTTAATTGCTAGTGCCGATTAGTCGGCGCAAAGACTTCCCTCCGCAGTGATTCTGCACAGATATTCACTTACTCTCGCCTCGTCCCTCCCCCGCGTCCGCCAGTTCACGGCACCGCAGAAGCGGAGAAAAATGGGGCCAGTTCCAAAACGGCACAGGGCTTCCCACATTCGTATGGCGCGGAGTGGACGCGACGCTGAACTTGTAAGGAAACAAAGAGAGTTGAGAGCGAGAGAAGCTGAGAAAACGCGGGAATGTTGGAACTAAAGTTGCGATTAACTTACGCGATGATGCAACCGAGAACCCTCGATGGCACGGATTGACGACCCGGAAATTCTGCGCGGCGTGCTGGAGGAGCTGCCGACAGGCGTGTATCTGGTGGACCGCGCGGGAAAGATTTTGTTTTGGAACTGGGGCGCGGAGCGAATCACGGGGCACTTGAGGCAGGACGTCGTGGGGCACGCGTGCCGGGAAGATTTTCTGGGGAACGCGGAGGGAAGCCAGGAAGAGGCGTCACCAGCCGCGGCGGCGCTGGAAGCGGTATTGCGAGATGGGAAGGCGACAGAGTCGCAGGTTTCGTTCCGGCACAAATCGGGGCACCTGGTGCCGGTGCGATTGCGGGCGATCCCGATGCGGGACGCGAGCGGGACCATTATCGGGGCGGCGGAATGCTTCGACGAGATGGTGGGAATAGCGGAATGGAACCGTAGGCACGACAAACTGGCGGAGTACGGATGCCTGGACACGGCGTCCGGAGTGCTGAACCGGAAGATGGTGGAATCGCGGCTACGAGAGTGTTTGGCGACGTTTGTGGAGCAGCAACTTCCCTTCTGCGTGGCAAGCATCGCATTCGATCATCTGGAGGATGTCAAGGCGCGCTACGGCACGGGAGCGATCGCGGCGGTTTTGCGCATCGCGGGACATACGCTGGCAAATAGTTTGCGGCCCACGGACTCGCTTGGGCGATGGCAGGAGAACGAATTCCTGGCGATCGTGGCGGAATGCAACATCAAGGAGATTCCAAGAGTTTGCGAGCGGCTGAGAAAAATGATTTCGGCGGCGAAAATCACGTGGTGGGGAGATTCGCTGCCAGTGACGATTTCGATGGGAGCGACGGCGGTGAAAGGCGGAGACAAGGTCGCGGAAATCGTGCGGAGAACGGAAGGAGCGCTGCGCGAGGGCATCGCTGCGGGCGGAAACCGGATGATCGTGTGGAACGATTGAAAATGGAAAGGTTCTCGAGGGTCGATTCACCATGTTCGTAATCATTGGAATCGTCGTGGTGTTCGGGGCAGTGGTGGCGGGGTATTTGATGGAACACGGCAACTTGAGAGTGCTGATCCAACCGGCGGAACTGGTGATCATCGCCGGAGCGGCGGCGGGAACGGTGCTGATCGCGAACCCGCTGCATATTCTGAAAAAAATCATCGGAGGAATCGCGGGAGCGTTCGGGGGAAGCCGGTTCGGAAAACAGAAATACCTCGACACGCTGAAGATGATGTACGAGCTGTTCACGCGAGCGCGGAAAGAAGGGCTGATGGCGCTCGAAACAGACAGCGACGCGCCGGACAAGAGCCCTGTGTTTTCGAAATATCCGGACTTTTTGAAGGACCACCACGCGCTGGCGTTTGTTTGCGACACAATTCGGATGGCTTCCGGCGGAGGAGTCGAACCATTTGACGTGGACCAGATGATGGAGCTGGACATGGACGTACACCATCACGAAGCGGGGCAGCCGATCGCTTCGCTTTCGACGATGGCGGATTCCCTGCCGGGCCTGGGAATCGTGGCGGCGGTTCTGGGAGTAGTGATCACGATGGGAGCGCTGGGCGGGCCGCCGGAGGAGATCGGGCACAAGGTGGCGGCGGCGCTGGTTGGAACGTTTCTGGGAATCCTGCTGTGCTATGGATTGATCGGGCCGGTGGCGGCAAACATGGCGAAAAGCGCGGATGAAGAGCACGCGTACTATCACGTGCTGCGCGTGGTGATGGTGTCGTTCATGAAGGGAACGCCGCCGAGCATCGCGGTGGAGTTCGCGCGGCGAGCGATTCCCGGACATGTACGGCCGACGTTTCAAGAGATGGAGAAGCACATCAAGAACACGGGCGGAGCGCCAGCCGAGCCCGCTGCGGAAGCGGCAGCGTAAGAGCGGAGAACTCGAATGGGGAATCCGCTGCCGCCGATCATCATCAAGAAAAAAGTCAGCCATGTCGGGCATCACGGCGGCGCGTGGAAAGTGGCGTACGCCGACTTCGTGACGGCGATGATGGCGCTCTTCATCGTGCTCTGGCTGATGAACAGCAGCAAACAGATCCAGGAAGCCGTGGGCGGATACTTCAAGGATCCAACGGGAACGGCGAAGCAGGTGGGAAGCGACCAAGTGGGCGCGGCGGATAATTTCGTGCTGTCCAAAGACAACATGGAAGAGTTGAAGGAGCAGCTTCAAAAATCGATCAAGGAAGTGCCGAAGTTCGACAAGCTGAAAAACCACATCGACATGACGGTGACGAACGAAGGATTGCGCATCGAGTTGACAGAATCGGCCGCGGGAACATTCTTCGACAGCGGAAGCCCGAAGATCAGCGACGACGGAGGCGCGTTGCTGACGATGCTGGCGCAGGAGCTGGGAAAGCTGCCGAACAAACTGGCGATCGAGGGGCACACGGATTCAAAGCCCTACGCGGAGGGCAGCAATTACGGAAACTGGGAGCTTTCTTCCGACCGCGCAAATGCCGCGCGACGATTGATGCAGAGAAATGGGATCGGGGAAAACCAGGTGACGCAAGTGCGTGGATTCGCCGATCAGAGGCTGCGAGTCAAAGCCGATCCGCTCGATCCGGCGAACCGGAGAATTTCGCTGATCGTGCAGTACCTGGACAAGAAAAATGCAACGCCGACGACGGAAGTCAAACCGGGAGATGCAAAACCCGCAGACTTGAAACCAGTAGATACGAAACCGGCAGACGTGAAACCGCCGGACGAACCAGCGAAACCCGCAGAAAACCCAACCAACAAAAAGTAACGGCAAAGAACACCAGCGGAACCCCGGCTGTCAAAATTGCATCCAACTTTGAAGCAATGAAAGCGAGGGTTTTGGCGTGAGTGTTTGGTGTGCTCCGGCGATGGGATCAAATTCATGGAGGCACAATGCGAAGGCACTTTGTATGGCTCATGGTGATGCTGGCGGGGTTGATGATGGACGCGCCGGCAAATGCGCAGTGGTACCAAGACAAATGGGAAGTGACGCCGTTCGTCGGATATGAAACAAGCGGAAGCTACGGATTGACTCCGACGCTGAACACGGTCGCCGTGACCAACGTGCGCGCGAACAGCGGAGTGAACTTCGGAAGTTTTGTGGATTACTCGCTTTCGGAAAACGCGCAAGTGGATTTCATGTGGAACAGGAACCCAACGTCGTACAGCGAACTGCAACCGCCGAATCCGGGGTACGTGAAGGCGTACAACTCAGACATCGATCAATACCAGTTCGGATTTCTCTATATGTTTCTGGGCAGCCAACACAAGTGGCGGCCCTACGGCGTTGGCGGCTTGGGATTCACGCATGAGTTCAACAGCAGTGGCACGCCGGACCGAACGGACTTCGCGTACAGCATAGGCGGCGGAATCAAGTACGACCTGAACTCGCACATCGCGTTTCGCGGAGATGCGCGCTACCTGCCGACATATGCGAACTCCTCGCTGGCTGAGTATTGCGATCCATTCTATGGTTGCTATGAGGCGAAGGTACACAACTACCAGAGCCGCGGAAGCTTTGTGGCCGGAGTGGCATTCCATTTTTAAGGGCAGAGAACCGGCGGATTATTCATAGCGCAGAGCGACGATCGGATCGACGCGCATGGCGCGGCGCGCCGGAACGAAACACGCGGCGAGAGCGACCGCGACGAGAAGCGTGACGACAGACAAAAAGATAAATGGGTCCGTCGCGCTCACGCCGTAAACCAATGTTGAGAGAAGACGGGTCAAGGCAAGAGCCGCGATTATGCCGAGGACCACGCCTGCCAAAACAAGTTTTAAACCTTCGCCCAAAATCAGACGAAGGACATCGCGCGGATGGGCGCCGAGGGCCATGCGTACGCCAATTTCGCGAGTGCGTTGCGAGACGGCGAAGGAAATGACGCCGTAAATGCCCACGCTCGCCAGAATCAAGGCGAGAGAAGCAAACAATCCCAAGAGAAACATCATGAAGCTGCGCAACGCCAAGGAGTGGGACAACACTTGCTCCATGGAACGGACAGAGCCCGTGGGAACGGTGGAATCGACGGCGGCGATGGCGTCGCGGACACTGCGGCTGAGGCTGAGAGGGTCGACGCTGGAGCGGACGAGGATACTCCGGGGAAACCAGCCTTCAAATACCTTCGAGACGTCATAGGAAGCTTGCGCCGCTGGAATGAAAGTCGTTGGCGGCGCGGGCCGGTCGAGATAAGACTTCACGTCACCTACTACGCCGACGATCTCCCAGACAGTTTTTCCGTGAAAAATGTGATCACCCACTGGATTGCGGCCTGGAAAATGTTTGCGAGCAAACGCCTGATTAATTATGGCCACGTTGTTGGTGGTCTCGGAGTCCGAGTCGGAAAAGAAGCGGCCCTGCCGAAGCGGGATGCCCAACGCGCGGAAGTAGCCGGGAGTGATCTCGCGATAATCGGTGCTGAAGGCCTCCGTTGAATTGGTAACTCGGACGCCCTCGTTTCCTCCGCGTTCGAGCGGGAGGCCTGCGGCGACGACGGCGGCGGCATCCACGCCTGGAATGGCTTCGAGACGCTGAACGATGGCGCGGTCAAAGGTGGCGATTTGCGATTCGGAATTGTAGTTCGAGCCAATCAGCCAGAACTGCGCGGAAAGAATCTGGTGAGGATTGAAGCCGGGATCGGTGTGAAGGAGTTTTGAGAATGTGGCGATCATCAGGCCAGCACCGGCGAGCAGAATTACGGAGATGGCGAATTCGCCGACGACCAGAAGCTGACGGAGGCGAGCGCGGCCGGGAGAAGCGCTGGAGCGGCCAGCGCCTTCCTTGAGAGCTTCGTTGATGCCGGTGCGGCTGGCTTCGAGAGCGGGAGCGAGGCCGAAGAGAACTCCGGTCAAGATGGAAATGAGAAATGTGAAAACGAAAACCTGCCCACTGAGATGAACGTCGGAGGTGCGAGGTAGATCGACGGGAGCGAGCGCGAGAAGCGAACCCAGGCCGAGATAGGCGACGAGCAGGCCAAGCGCGCCACCCGCGAGCGCGACGAGCATGCTCTCCGTGAGCAACTGCTGGAAAAGCCGGCCGGGAGACGCGCCCATCGCGATGCGTACGGCAATCTCTCGACCGCGCAAACTGCCGCGCGCGAGGAAGAGATTGGCGACGTTGGCGCAAGCAATCAGCAGCACGAAGCCAATGGAGCCGAGAAGCAGCAACAGAAAGGGACGGACTTCAGCGCCGATCATTTGCAGATACGGCCGGAAGCTGATGACGAGTTCCTTGCCGACCACCTCGGGAAATTCGCGGCGGAAGTCTTGCGTGACGATATTCATTTGAGCTTGAAGCTGCGCGGGAGTGACGTTCGGCTTGAGGCGAGCAAGCACGCCGATGTTTCCTCCGCTGCCCGCGGTGTCAGCGACGAGCGCGAGAGGGGTCCACACATCCGCAGAGCCGCTGTTCGGGAGATCGGTGGCAATGGCGATTGCGGCAAAATCGCGGGGCATCACCCCAACCAGAGTAAATGACTCGCCATTGAGCAGGATGTTATGACCGATTAACGCGGGATCGGAGCCGAAGCGGCGGGCCCAGAGATTGTGGCTGATGATGGCAACGCGCTGGCCGTCACCGGCGTTGTCCTCGGGCGTGAAGTCGCGGCCGAGCGCGGGGTGGATTCCGAGGACGCTGAAATAGGAGGAGTCGACGGGCATGCCCCGCAAGTGCTCGGCAGCATTTCCGACGGCCAGGTTGTAGCCGACCGCGGTGTAGCCGGCGATATTCTCGAAAGGCTCCTTGTAGGTCTGCAATCGCTTCAGCGCTCGATAATCAATGTCCATTTCATCGCTCTGCTCTTTGTAGCTTTCTGCGAGTTCGACGATGCGCTCGGGATGGGGAAACGGGAGCGGGCGGAGCAGGACACCGTAGACGATGGTGAAGATCGCGGTGTTGGCGCCGATGCCGAGAGCGAGCGTGAGTATGGCGACGAGGCTGAACGCGGGCGATTTTGCAAGCACGCGCAAGCCGTATCGAATATCTTGCCAGAGGGTGGCCATGGAGCACCTCGCGGAACAGCCAGTTAGGGCAGTTGGTCCTTGAGACCAGTTATACACCGGTCCTTAGCTGGAAGACGATGAATCCAGAAGAGAGTTAACGACGAAACGGCTGACGGGCCTTAGCCGATTTCCCAGGATGCCTAGTAATAATGCACAAGATCAGACGCGCCGGTCCGTGGCCAGCGGTCACACGTTGAATCAGATGGCGTCGATTTGCAGCGACCACAAAGTTAACCATAACCACCACCCCCTCCCCCTGTTTTTTTGTAAATGTTCATTCTAAAAGACTTAACATTCTGGCAAGTCGTTTAGAATCAACACTTGCGGGCGAAACTGCAAGTGTTGATTCTAAAGAACTTACCAAAAAGCAAGATATGCGCTCAAAATTCCCTCTGGGAAGCAGGTAAGCGGTGCATTTGAAGGCATGACGAGTTTTGCCCTGGAGCTAAGGGAGCGCGCGGCGGGGCTCGTGTGGGCGCATATGGCGGCCTATGCTCGTCTGCCGAATTGCGAGATTGCTCAAATCCTTCAAGGGGAGCACAGACAGGATCCATCGCGCATGGACCGCGCGAGGGAAAGCGTCGGCTGTGCCACTGCACTTGCCACTAAATAAAAAAGGCGGCAGACCGGCTGCCGCAGAGAACATTCGCAATACTGCCTGAAACAATTATACGCGTAGGGGATGCCAAATCAACTGGCCGAAAGGACAGCTCGATTAAAGGAATCCCGCAAAGACTCCCTCCTAGCAATCATTGCCCGGGACCCACCCTTCCATCTAGTGACCCGACGGTTTGGCGTCCGGCGGCGGCATGGGCGGGGCGGCGAACTTGGCGTCGTCGACGGGGACGTTCTGCTGGACCTGATCGACTTGAATGGTGAAGCGGCCGCCGGGACGCGCGAGAGTCCAACGAAAAGGAATTTTCAAGCCGTCCTGGCCGCGATAGTCGGCATAGTCAATTTGCGTAGGATTGCGGCCGAGAGCGGTTTCTGCGTAGCGCACGAGGCGGAGCAAGAAGCCGGATTGTTGATCGAAGTAGAGGCGCAGAGGCGGCTGGCCTTCGTTGTGGCCTACGACGAGATAGGTGTCGTGGCCATCGATTTTCTCGCCTGGAAGAACGGTGAACTTCTGGTATTGCGTCTTGACGTCCGAAGCGAAATGCAGGTCGGCGCTGATGCGTTCGGCGGCGTTTTCAGCGGCGGACATCAAATGCTGGTGGCCATTGTTGCTGAGCCAGCCCTGCGTGCCGTCAAAGGCCGTAATACTGTCGCCGTTGGGCAGGTGCATGACGGAGAGGCGCTTGTCCGGCGCCTTTTCATAGACCTCGATAGGAAGCTGATGGCCATTGGCGGTGATGTTGCCCTTCTCGACGCGGCTGGTGACTTTTTGCAGCTCGGCATCGCCGCCGATCGCGGCGAGATATTTATCGAGAAGCTGATCGGCGGGAGGAAGCACCGGCTTTGCCTCAGCGGACGTTTTCGCGTGTTCCGGTTCCGGCGCGGGCTCCGTGTCGGAGATGATGGGAGTCCCGACGGGATCAGCCGCGCCGCGATGGCAGGAATAGCAGGTGACATCGAGGTGGCCCTCGAAATTGTCCTTATTGATGGCGAACATCATCTTCATCATCTTGCGCGCGGTGACTTTCGGCTTCTTGTCGTCCTTATCGAACTCCATGCCGTGATCGCCGCGAACATGGCAATACTCGCATTCGACGCCGAGGGAAGCGGTGATGAATTGCATGGAAGGAAAGATCAGATCCGCTGGGACGCCCTTGAGGACTTGAATGTTCTTGAATTGCTCTTCGGCGAGCTTGGGCTTATCGGGAGTTGCAGGAGCAGTGGATTGGGCTTTGGCGCCGAGGATGGCCAAGCCTGTCGCCAAGACCAGGCCACATAAAGGAAGTATCACGTTGCGCCGATTCGAAATCATCTTCAGCCCCCAAGCCATAAATTTTCGAGGAGAAGTGTAGCAGAAAGCGGGGGCAGTCTTCTTCAGGAGGCGGTCATCCTCAGAAGGATGACCCTACAGAGCGGATTAGGCGGAGAGATCGCCGCGCTTGGCGAGTGCGGTGATGCGGTCGGCTGCGCGGAAGGCAAGCGCCTCGATGGTCATTGTAGGCTGGCCGCGGCCGGAAGTGACCAGGCTGCTTCCATCGCAGAGAAAAAGATTTTTTACGTCGTGCGTCTGGTGATCGGAATTGATGACGGAGGTCTTGGGATCGTTGCCCATGCGGCAGGTTCCAAGCAGGTGCACGCTGAATTGCTGCTCTTCGACGGGACTGGACCAAACCTTTTGCGCGCCCGCCGCGTTGAGAAGCTCGACCGCGCGAATATTCAGCCAGTTGCATAGCTTGATGTCGTCGGGATGATCTTTATAGGTCATGCGAAGCGCGGGAAGGCCCCAGGCGTCCTTGAGGTCGGGATCGAGCGAAAAACTGTTGTTGGCGACGGGAAGCGAGGTGCCGTGACAAAAGATCTCGACACTGCGCGTGAAGTTGTGGCTCAGGACGTCCTTGAAATTCTTGCCCCATCGCGGCGTGCCAGGCGGAAGACTGCCGAGAGCAAAACTGATGGGAGTCATATCGAAACGCGCATCGAGGCCACCGCCGCCGCGGAAACCGACTTTGGCCGGATCGAGCTCATAGAAGTCGTGAAGGATGCGGCTCACGGCGAAACCTTTGTAATCGTTCAGAGGATGCTCGAAGACGCCCATGGAAGTGGCGCTGCTGTTGAACATCAGATGCTTGCCGACGACGCCGCTGCGATTGGCGAGGCCGTTGGGAAATTGTTTGTTGGCGGAGAGAAGAAGGAGGCGAGGTGTCTCCGCACCGTTCGCGCAAACGACGACGGCTTTGGCTTTTTGTAGATGGACGTTACGCTCCGCGTCAAAGTAGACGGCACCGGTGGCGCGGCCGTTGGAGTCCAACTCAATGCGATGCACGTAGGAGTTTGGGCGGATTTCGCAGCGGCCGGTTTTTTCCGCCATGCGAATGGCGGTGGCGAGCGAGCTGGACTTTGCGCCGACTTCACAACCGAAACCCAAACAAAAGCCGCAATTGATGCAGGCGCTGCGTCCTGGACGCGGGCGCGAGAGGATGGCCATCGGCGCGGGAAACGGGTGCCAGCCGAGCTTGCGGGCGGCGCGCTCAAAAAGCACGCCCGAAGATTTCGTGGGAAGCGGAGGCATGGGATAAGGCTTGGAGCGCGGGGGATCAAACGGACTCGCGCCTTCCTGGCCGGAGATGCCGATTTCCCATTCGACTTTCGTGTAATACGGCTCGAGGTCGGCGTACGAAATGGGCCAGTCAGCCAAATCGGCGCCCGCGACGGAGCCAAACCTGCTGACTTCGCGAAAATCAATTTCGTGGAAACGCCAAAAATTCGCAGTGAAATGCACGCTGGTGCCGCCGACGATCCGGCCGTAAGCCACGACGCGTTGCCGCCTGGCTGTTTCTTCCGGCGTCTTGCGAAAGGTGTTCGGTTGCAAGTCGGGATGATTGGTGAGGAGATCCTGATTAAAGACGGTGATTTCGTCGTGAACAAAATCTTTTTCCGTGAGGTAGGGGCCTTGCTCGAGCACTACAACGCGAAAACCGTTGCTGGAGAGCTCCTCTGCAACGATGCCTCCCGCGGCGCCGGAGCCGACAACGACGAAGTCGACTTCGTCGGAAGTTTTGTATTTGGGCTGGTCGAGCGTCATGACTTGGATTTGTCCGTGTCCGTAGGATTCGGTTGCCAGCCGGGATAGTCTTTGTCGTAGTAGCCGAACGGCGGCTGGAACATGTGGGCGGGGTCGCGACCAATCGATTTCCAGCCAACGGCATCGCGATTGCCGCGCCGATCGGAATCGGGATCGATCAGGAAGCCCGAGATGGTGTCAATACGGATCGTTTCGAAAAAGGATGGGGCGGCAGAGCCGTTGCGGAAGACACCACTCTCGTTACCAGCGGAATGTTCCTCGAGGGAATGCAAGATCTGATCCTGCTGCTCGGAAGTCGCGGCGGAAAATTTCTCGGTGCCCGGAAACATTTCGCGGACGCGGGCCTGCAATTCGGGCAGACCGTCTTGATAAATCTTTTGATTGTCCTTGGCAAACGTGGCGAGAGAGCGGTCAATGAAAAATACGACGCCCGCTTCGTGAGCGCCGGGAGTATCCGTGGTGGGGATAATGCGCGCGGAAATGGCGTCGATTTCGACGGCTTGCTCCGGAGAGAGGAATTCGAATTTTGGAGGCGTGGCGGACTGGGCAGCGTGACGCGCATGAGCGGCGGCAGAAAGCATGGCCGGCCAGTGGGCGGAAACCCACGCGGCGGAAATGCCCGCAAGGCCCTGAGACAGAATTTCGCGGCGAGATAGAGAGTTCTTCATACGGATGATCGGGTCGACCGGAGCAGGGTGAATGTATGCTGTGATCCAAACTCGGTCAAGGGAAAATCGAAGAGGCGCGAGAGACAATCAGACGGAATGGCCGGGCGCAATTGCGGAGAGTTGCGGGGCTAGTGTACGATTTTGACCACGCAGGGGAAAAAGCAAACACCAGGTTGATTGCATCAATAGAATGGCTACCCTTACAGGCGCGATAGGAACGGGAAGCAAGTGGCTGCTCGACAAGATCGTCGGCGTGCTTGCGGCGACGGGCGTTAACCCGAATTTATTGACGTTTCTCGGCTTGGTGGTGAACTTCGTCGCGGCGGCAAATTTTGCGCTGGGAAATTTCCGGATCGGCGCGCTGATTATTTTCTTTGCAGGCTTCCTGGATATTCTCGACGGGCAAGTGGCACGGCGGCAAAATCGCGTGACGGCGTTTGGCGCGTTTTACGATTCGACGCTCGACCGCTACGCGGACATGGCGCTGTACATGGGCTTGCTCGTGTATTACTCGGTGAGCGGGCGCACGCCGTATGTGGTGCTCGCAGCGGTGGCGACGGCGGGATCGGTGATGGTCAGCTACGCCAGGGCGCGCGCGGAGTCGCTCATTCCGCTGTGCAAGGTGGGCTTCATGGAGCGCCCAGAACGGCTGGTTTTGCTGATTATCGGCGGGCTGACGAACCGGATGGGCCCGGTGCTTTGGGTCATCGCGGTGGTTTCAACGATCACAGTGATCGACCGCATCGTCTTCACGTGGCGCGAAACGAAAGCGGGCCGCACGATTCCGTGGATCAAGTTGCCTTCGTAGCTGCCTCGTTCTGCTTTTTCAACGTCGTCTCGGAAGGTTTGCATCATTTCGGTTGAAGCTCGTCTAACGCTGCTTCAATTGGCGCGGAAATGATCTGGTGTACCCGCTCGCGCAAAGCCTCCACGTCTCGCTTGGTCATTCCTTTTGTCTCAATCGTATCGTGGAGATGCACGGTGACGGTCGCTGGCCAAAGCATCCAATGGCCGGTGCGATGATGCCAGAAAGAACCGACCAAACTGACAGGCACGATCGGAATGCCCAATTGTTGGGCTACGCGGAAGCCGCCTTCTTCAAACTGGTCGACGTGGCCATCACGCGTGCGTTTCGCTTCCGGAAAAATGATGAGGCTGGTGCCGCCGTCGATGGCGTCTTGCGTAAGGCGCCACATGCGCTTGAGATCGGAGGGGCGGCGCACGTCAGGGACAGGCACATTGCCAAAACGCTTCATGAGCCAGCCGTAGGCCGGGATTTTGAAATGAGATTCCAACTCCCAGCCGCGGACGTATTGTGGGATGGCGCAGTAGAGCATGAAGGGATCGAAGAGATTGACGTGATTGACCATGAAGAAACAGGTGCGATGCGGATCGAACCCCGGCGAGCGAACGGCTTGCACGCGAGCGCCAGAAAGAAAAACGATGCGCCGGCAAAAAGTACGCTGGAGCCAATCATGTTTGTGAGGATCAAGAAAGACTCCAAGAAACACGAGGAGGGGTGCGACAAGGAAAAAATGCAGAAGGCTGAGCGTCCAGAGAAATGCGCTGCGCAGGGCAAGCAGAGCGCGCTTCATATATAGATGTCCAAGGCCGAGGGGATGACATCGAGCGAAACGCATTCCAGAGTGGCGATTTCGCCGTCGATGAGCACGTCGACGGGAACTTGCGTGCCAAACTCGACGCGACGAACGGCACGGCGCGACGCCAAGGGATGCTGGATGTGCGTGCCATCATAGAGCCTGGGAAGCATGCGCAGAAGCGCGAGGCGTCCGACAGGGCCCCAGCGGACGAATTCGATCAGGCCATCGGTGGGATCGGCTTGCGGCGCGATGAGCATCGTGCCGCCGGTAAACTTGCTGTTGTTGAACGAGAGAAAGAGGCAGCGGCTTTCGTTCCAGTCTTTATCGTCGTCGCAACGCAAGCGGAAGGCGCGGCGGCGCAATTGAATGACGCGTACGAAAACTCCCAAGAGATAACCGAGATAGCCGAAGGGTTTGAAATAGCGATTTGTCAGGGAGCCCACATCGGCCGTGAAGCCCAGGCTGAGGAGATTGAAGGAATAAACCTCACCTTTGGCGTGCGTGAGGCGCATGAGGTCGACGGAGCGTTTGCGGTCTTCGACAAGGGCTTGCAGAGAAGCATCGGCGCCTTCTTGCGTAAAGTCGCGCAGAAAGGAGTTGCCGGTGCCAAGCGGGAGAAAACCGAGAGAGATGCGCTCCTTGCCGCGAGCGCGTTCGAAAACACCGTTTAGAATTTCGTGCGCGGTGCCGTCGCCGCCGACGGCGATGAAACGGCGATATCCCTGGTCGTAGGCTTCGCGCGCCAACTCCACGGCGTGGCGGGGCCCGGTTGAAGCGAAAACGTCAATCTTCAAGCCCTTTTCCCGCAGCCCAGCGAGGGCAGGACCAGCGAGCTTGGCCGAGCGGCCACCGCCAGCGGCCGGATTGACGATTGCAAAGAATTTAGTTTTCAAAGGCGTCTTAGTGCCTCAAACGAAATGTTCCCGCTTGGCCCACGTCACAAGGGCAGAAACGCCGTGGCCCGGTCAAGCTTCGCAAGCCGCTCGGCGAGCACATTCCGCTTGATCTTCAGAGAAGCAGTACGCGGAAAATCCTCGTCGAACAACACGACACCATGAATGCGTTTGTAGTTCAGGAGCTTGTTGTTGCGCGCGGAAATCCCGGCGCGGAGCTCCTCCGAGTAATTCTGGCCGGGGTCGAGATGGAGCGCAAGCAGGAGCTGTTCTCCCACCATGGAACGCTGCGGCCAAACGTAGTTGGCCGCAAAAACGCAAAATTCCTTTACGGGCAGACTGTCGAAAACTGCTTCGATATCCTCCGGATAGATGTTCTTGCCTTCTTCCGTGACAATCATATTTTTCTTGCGCCCGAAGAGTTGGAGATGGCCTGTCGGATCAAAGCGACCGAGATCGCCGGTCATCAGCCAACCGTCGACGATCGCTTCGGCGGTCATTCCCGGTTCATCCAGGTAGCCGGACATGACCGTTTTGCTTCGGACTGAGACTTCGCCGATGCCGTCGGCGTTTGCATTCAGGATGCGAACTTCCATACCGGGCAGAGGTTTGCCGACGGTATCGGCGCGAAAGGGATGGAGATCGTTCACGGTGATCGCGGTACCGGCTTCGGTCAGACCGTATCCGTTGGCGACGGGGATTCCCAAGTCGTAGAAGAACTGCAGCGTCTGCGGCTCCGTGAAAGCTCCTCCGACGATGATGGCGCGAAGCTCGCCTCCGAATGCATCGTGAACTTGTTTCAGAAGGCGGCGACTAAGCCTGAGGCGCGGCCGGCTCTTGGTCAGCGTTTTGTTGACTGCGAGAAGCGCATGAAACACTTTTCGTTTGCCGGGCGGAAGCGCGTCGAAACGCGCCTGCAGGCCTTTTTGCAAGTTCTTCAACACAAGCGGAACCAGGCTGACGTAGGTGATTTTGTACTTTGGAAAGGCCTCGCGCACATATTCCGGACGAAGCGTGCGCAAATGCACCACGGCCGCGCCGCAGATGAAAGGGCCGAAAAATCCAACCATAAAGTCGATCGCGTGATTCGTGGGAAGGATGCTCAGATAGCGCATGCCCGGCGCAAACGTGTAGATGGAGGTGAGAGCAACGCATTGCTCGAGATAGTTTTCATGCGTCATCATGCAGCCCTTCGGCTGTCCTCCGGTCCCCGAGGAGTAGACGATGCACGCCACATCACGGCGCTCGCGCGGCACAAAGGTTGGTTCGCCAGCGCGTTGGAACTCCTCCCAGCGCTGGGCTCCGGCAAGATTCGCGTCCTTGGGAGCTTCCGTCACAAGAACCGTTTGCAGATTTCGCGCAGCGGCACGGCCCGCGGCGACACTCAACTGGCGCCAGATCGGATATTCGGTGACGAGAACTTTTGCGCCGGAGTGCTTGAGCAATTGCCATTGCTCGTCGGGAGAAAGCTTATAGTCGAGCGGAACCAGAACGCCGCCAGCATGAAAGATAGCGTAGGCGGAAATCAGCCACTTGGACTGATTGGTCATGATGATGCTGGCGCGATCGCCAGCGGCGAAACCCGCCTCCTGGAGCGCTCTGGCAAGCGGGTGCGCACGATTCTTGAAATCCCGATAGGTGAGCCGCTCTTTTTCCGGTTCGCGGTCCGCCTCGACCAGACAGATTTCATTCGCGAATTGATCGAGCGCATCCTTGAGAGCTGCGCCGATGGATGGATACTTCGATAAGTCGAGCATTACAGGCGAGATTGAATTCTCGAGGCGAGCGTGCGGAAATCGCTTACGCCCTGCACTTCATAGTCGGGCAATTCAATGCCGAAATGGTTCTCGAGGCGGCTCAACATCTCGAGAGTTTGCAGGCTGTCGATGCCGAGCTTCTTGAAGAAGTCATCTTCCGGGGCAAGAGAGCCGGCCGGGACGTTGAAATGCTTCGTCGCCAGTTCGAGGATTTCCTGGGTTGTCTGTTCGAGTGTGCGCATGGAAGATTAAATTTACCACTTTCGCGGGAAAGAAAGGAATTGAGCTAGCCGCGGATCGAGGCGACGAATCCGGCGGAGACTTCAGGGCAAATAGGGCATCGCGCCGGTGGACTCGACGAACTTTTTGAGGGCGGCCATGACGGCCGGCCGCGCAAAGAGCTCGCAGAAGATCTCGATTTCTCGCCGAAGTTCATCCTGCGGAATAGGCTTGATGAATTTTTTCGCGCATGCACGAGTCACTCCATCAAACTTGACCACCTGCGCGGCTGTCGCCTGCGCGATGCGCAGAGCTTCACCCTCCGCGGCGAGTTGCGCCACAAGTCCGACGGACTGGGCGCGTGCGGCGTTGACGCTGCGGCCGGTTAAAAGCAAATCGCGAACCACGGCATTGCCAAGATCGCGTTTTAGCCGCGGGATGCCGCCAAAACCGGGAATCAGGCCGAGCCGCAGCTCGGGGAACGCGAAGCGAGCCATCTTGTCAGCCACGATGATGTCGCAGGTAAGCGCCAATTCGAACCCACCGCCAAAACAGACGCCGTGAACGGCTGCGATAGTCGCAAAAGGCGCCGCGTCGATGGCGTCGAAGACAGCGTGGATGCGCTCGAGAAATGCCCGAACGCCCGCAAGCCGTTCTTTTTCCGAGAGTCGCTCCGCGCCGCGGTAAAGCTCGCGAAGATCGGCGCCTGCGGAAAAACCATGCTTGCGGCGGCTTGAGATAATGCAGGCCGCAGTTTCCGGAATGAACGCAGGAAAGGCGGCGACAAATTGTTCGAGTTCCGCCAACATGACCGTCCCGATTTCGTTGGCAGGCTCGTAATCCAGCATCAATTCAATGACGCCATCGCGCCACTCCCATCGAAGCGCCTCGCCAGAGAACGACTTCACGACGGGCTCCCGGCTGCCGCTTTGCTTTCGCGAGGGCTGGCATACATAGCATCGATTTCCGCAGCGAAATGCGCGCTGATGGCGTCGCGTCGCAGCTTGCCCATGACGGTCAGCAAGCCGCTCTCCGGTGTGAGAGGCTGCGCCAGCACGGTGAAATTGTGAATCTGGCGATAGTGAGGAAGCTCGCCATTCAGGGATTCGAGAGCGGTTTGCACTGCCGCAGGCTCAACGGAACCGGTGACGAGCGCGCAGAGGTAGCCCCGCCCATTGCCAACGATAACGGTATGCTGCGCAGTGGGCAGCAAGCGAGCGAGCTTTTCTTCGATCGGCTCAGGAGTAATCTTGTGACCTGAATTCAGCACAATGAGATTCTTGATGCGGCCGATGATGCGCCAATTGCCGCGATCGTTCGTTTCGCCCTGGTCGCCAGTGTGAAACCAACCATCCTGAAGCACGCGCCCGGTCTCCTCGGGGCGGTTCCAGTAGCCGGGAAAGATATTCGGTCCTCGGACGAGAATTTCTTCGTTTTCGCCGATCTTCATCTCAATACCGCTGATCGCCGTGCCGACGTAGCCAGGTTCAACAGGATCGCGAGGATCATCAAGCGTGCAAATGGCGGTAGTCTCGGTGAGGCCATAGGCTTGCATTACGGGAATGCCAAGCATGAGGAAAAACTGCTGCGTCTCCGGCGCAAGCGGCGCCGATCCGCAAATGAGCGCGCGAATGTTAGGGCCGAATCTTTCCTTGATTTTCTTGAAGATCAGCTTTCGCCCCAAGCCGAGCCACATCGCATCCGTCGCGCGCCCCTGACCAGCATTCTTGCGCAACCACGCTTCACGCGCCTTTGCGTAGAGCGAGCGAATGGGCGCGGCCCGCTTTGACATCGCCTCCTCCACGGCCCGCCGAACGCGTTCGAGAAGTGTGGGAACATTCAGGAAATAGTGCGGCGAGGCCAGACGAATTTCATCGGCGAGCTTCGTCAGGTCGGTGGAGAGGGTCAAAACGCTCTCTCGCGAAAGGCACGTAAGCAAAGTCATCCAAGAGGCGGCGAAACTGAACGGACCGTAATGAAATACGCGGTCGGGTTCATGCGTGGTCCCCATGAGCAGCTCGAGGCGTTCCCGTGTGCGGGAAAGCATGAAGGTCACGTTGCCTGTGTTCAGGCAAACACCTTTCGGCTCGCCCGAGGTTCCAGACGTGTAGATGATGCTGGCGAATTCCGCGTCCGCCCGCGGATTCGGTTCTTCCGGCATCGCCGTGCCCGAATCGGCTGGCTGAAAAACGGCATCGAAGAGTATCAGGCGTTTGGAACTCGACCACTGAGAAGGCAACTCTTTCGCCACCGCTTCGCCGAGCGCGGGATCGCTGGTGAACAAAAACCGCGGCAGGCAGTCTTTCATCATGGCCGCAAGCTCTGCCGGCGACTGCCGCGCGTACAGAGGCACAACAATGACGCCTTCAGCGAGCAGTGCGAGGTTGAAAGCCACCCAGCGAACGGAATTGGGTGCTAGCAACGCGCAACGCTCGCCGGGCTGAAGTCCCGTGCGCCGCAGAAAGGCACGCACATGCCGCACCTGTTCGAGCAATTCCCTTCCCGAAACGCTGACGAAATTCTCACCGTGAATTTCGCGAAGTACGACCCGGCTATCGGCACGCTTCAACTGCGCGAAAATGTCTTCCAGAAAGTTCGGCATGATATCGGAGCCGGTCATCACCGCGACGCGGTTCCTGCAACGGAATGCTGCGGGACGACCGCGGAGGCATCGTATTGCTCAGCAAGTTGCAGCAAGGTGCCGTTCAAGGGCGGCAGATAGTCCTCCCAGGAAAGAACCCCCGAGCGAAGCGGAAATTCCGGATAGGTCCGCCGCATAGCGTCTTCCAGGAAAGTGCCCATGCGCGCCATGACCTTGAGATTGCGCACAACCGTTTTCCCAATGCCGTCACGCACGGAATCCGCCTCCACCACCAACACATCCATTATTTTTATCAGTTTGGCTTCGAGCTCGGGATCATCGACGGTCAAGAAGAGATGCTGATGGCCGCGTTCGTACATGAGATTTCGGATGCGTTCGTCCATTGTGACACCCGCGGAAGTCACGAGCGCCGGCATGCACGTGACGATTCCGTGATAGCGCGACGAAACCATGTAGGCCGCTTCGCGGATGATGGAAACGATCTGGAACATGTCGTAGTCGTCCGAAGTGAAAACTGGAATGCCCGGAAGCGCCGCCGCGATGTCTCGGCACGCGACGGCGTCCAGCCTCTCCATGGCTACGAGAATCGGAAAAACTCTGTGACGCTCCCTGAAGGAACGGATTGCATTGATGAAGGCCGAGATGTAGCGACGATACTTTGCATCCACTTCCGACCCCGATTGAAAGAAATAGACAGTGCGATACTGACTGTCCTTGTACGCGCCGGTCGTCGCGCGCGCGATGTATTTTCCGATCGAAGCTTTTACCGGCCACACGTACGGATGGATCGGGCAAACAGCGAGCACAGGAGTCTTTTCGTCCCAGCCGGCATCGCGCAACACTTTGCGTCCATAGGCTGGTGGGTGCGGTTCGAACGTCCAGGCCGTATCCGTTCCCAGCTCGGTAGGAACGCCGAGAGAACTGAGAAGCTTCTGCGATTCCTCATTACGAGTGATCACGAGAGAGTCGGGCACGTAACGCTCGCACATTTTCTCGATGAGCCGATCCATGTGGCCCGCCTCGCCGCCATAGCCGAGCGAAAGTTTGTTTTCCGCGGAAGCCAGCCCAAGCGAGCCGATCATCATGGTCGTCAGCGCATTGGCGAACTTGCTTTTGAACATCGAACCTTCGCACGCAATGACTCCGTGATTTTGCCGCACCTCGCGGAACAAAAACGGCGGAAACACGTCGGGAAGATAAACCTGCTTCGTGCCGTCGAAATAACCGCGCGTAAGGTCGAAATTCTGCGTCATCACGCTGAAGTCGACCTTTTCCGCTCCAAGCACATGCCGCACTTGCCGCAGCATTTCCTGGACGCGCACGTCCGATCCTGTGTTGCGCGTGCCGTTGTAGCCGGCAAAAAGCAGTTTTAGCTTTTCGCCGGGCGCCCACCGCTTGCCCATTCCAAACACCCAGCCAAGGCGCCTGACCTCGATCAGCGCGCTGACCCACGCGACAAGAAGAAAGTCTGTCATGCGCGAGCGCCTCCCACAGCCGCGGATTTTTCCGGCAGCTCCATCTCCGGCCACGGTTTTGCCGGATAACGAAACTTGTTTTGGCGGCAAAATTTGAGCAGCGGGTAAGCGTACGTCGAGAATTTCGCCGGAGCTTCCCCAAGTTCGGCCACGACACGAGAATTATCGAACACCGTGTTCCAATCCAAGTATGGCCAGAAAACCTTCAATAGAGATGCGCCGCGCGCAACGCCGCCTTCCCGTCTCGAAAGCCAATTCACCGTGCGGGAAAACGCTCCGCCCAGCCAGGGCCAGTAGGCGGGCCGCCGCCAGCCGCCGGTTTCCGCGAGCGCATCGGTCAATTCCTTATACGTCTGAGAACCAGTCCCGGAGGACAAATGATAGATGGCATGCGCGAGTTCAGACTTCTGATGAATCGTCACGATGGCTTTGCTGACATAATTTGCGGGCACGATATCGATTTTATCGCGAGAGCGCAGCGGAAGAACAGGCAGCCGCACGAGCACGTCAAACGCCTGCACCATATCGAACTGCGAAGTTTCCGCATGGCGGCTGTCTCCCATTACGATTGCCGGACGGAAAATCGTGTGCGGCACGTCGGCAAGCAGCTGATGAATCATGTGCTCGCCGAATTTTTTTGTGCGAGCGTAAGGATCGTAGTCGGGCCGGGCCCAATCGATCGCGGCGTCCTCCGTGACAACTTCGTTCCGCCGGTGCCCAGCGACAGCCACCGTGGACACATGCGAATAGCGCCGCAGCCCGTTGCGATTCTGCGCGCGCCGCGCCAGCTGAATCACTTCCAACCCGCCTCGCAAATTGACGTTGAGGCACTGCTTCTCCGATTTGCGGTTCAGCGAAGCCGCGCAGTGAATGATGGAATCCGTCGTGTCCACGAGCGCGTGGTAATCGTCGTCGGCAAGGCCGAACCGATCGCCCGTCAAGTCGCCGCGGAAAATTCGCACGCGCGTGGAAAGATATTCACAAAATTCCTGAAAACTGAAATGGAGTTGCAGCGAAGTCCACAGCCGCTCTCGCGCTTCCGCATCGCTTTTTGCGCGCACCAGAAGATTCAGCTGGTCTCGGTGCTCGGTGAAAAGTCCGGCAGCGACGTAGCTACCCAGGTATCCGGTCGTGCCGGTTACGAAGATCGCCATAGTGGGTCCGACGGCGTCGCGGAATTGGAAACGACAGCGGCGCGGGCGTTTTCCGGAGACCAATCCAGCTCGCGCGGCGCACGCGACTCGAGGGGGCGGCCCTCCATCAAGGGATAACACCATCGCCGGAGCGCGGGAATGTGGACGTTGATCCAGTAGTCCCACCAGTCGATCGACTCGGGCGCAAAATCAAAAATGGCTTTCTCTTCGGGCGAAAGCGCCGCGGAAAGCAGCCGCGTGTTTTCGCATTCGAAGACGTGTTCGTTGTGAAGGATGAACGGCTCGTACAGCTCGATCAGCTTTTCGGCACGAATCAGGTCGCGTTCTTGCCTCGCGAGCGGCGCCTTCTTCATGTGCAGCGAAACTGCCGCGCGATTGATCCGCGAGATGACCGCTTTCTGCATGGGGATGGAGAGACGCTCGTAGCGCTGCTTCGAAACAGGGATTGTTTCGAATTTGACCTTGAGCCAGTGCTCGATTCCCTGCTGCGTCCGGTAGTGCTTGCGATGAGCGAGGCCGGTTAGCTCGATGCTGCGGCCCATGTTCACTGGATTGATCGCCGAAGTCGCCAGCTGATACAGCGGCGCGTGCCGTCGCGAAATCACGGCCGCGGCAATCAGCGTCATGCCGCGGCAAACCATGTCCACTGGAATCACATCGAGGCACTTTCGTTCATTTGAAGGTAGTTGCCGGAAATTCGTGCCGAGCAAATACGAAAGCGGCCCCGACGTATTGATCCCTTCGTTCCATCCCGCAAATGGCGAGCGTTCCGAACTCTCGACGATCGATGGCCGCACGATGGCGATCGGCAATTCGCTGCTGCTGTGCGCAAGAATCGATTCGCCTAGACTCTTCGTAAACGTGTAGGTATTGGGCCAGCCCAAGTGCTGCGCGCGGCGCAGGCCGATGCGCACCAAACGGTTTCGTGCCCAGCGCAACCGATTCCGCTTCAACACGCCGTCCAATTCCGTCGCGGGCACGGCCGAAGGATCAACTCCCTTGCCAAGCGCTTGCCTCCGAAGCGCTCTCGAAAGCTCCGGGCTCTCCGCGCGTTCCTCGACGCGCCGGATCGTCTCGCGCAAGGAAGCAATTTCCTTTTCCGCGTCAAACGCCGGGTCGCGCGAAGGATTATAGTTGGCTTGCAACTCCTCCATCACTCGCCCGTCGCGCATTCCCACGACGTAACAAGTCGATAGGTGCATCAACCCTGCGTGATCACATTTGCGCAAGAACTCCAGCAAATGCCGCGTCGAATCCACATTCGACGTAATCGCGTCTCGCAAATCCGGATTGAAGTCCGTCAGCCCCGCGCTGTTCACCACCAAATCAAGCGATTTCGCCAACCGCGCCTGCACAGCTTCCTCCAGGCCAAGCCCCGGCAGGCCGACATCGCCTTCGACAACCACTAATTTCTCCTCAAGGAGGGCGCCCAGTTTTCGGCCGTATTTTTCCTGGAGCGCATCGAACGCCGGCGACTCTTCCACAATTTTTTGGAAGCGGCGGTGCGCCGAAGTCGTTCTGTTCCTGCGAATCAGCAGGGTGATTTTCCCGAGGTTCGGCACGTTTTCCAGAAGATCGACGAGCCAGACCTTGCCGATAAATCCCGTCACGCCAATCAACAAGATGTGCCGGTTCGCCAGCGTCTCGCGAACCGCCAATGGACCATTGCGTGCGCCTTCTGAAAACAACGCAACCGATTTGCTCGCCGGCCGCGCGGGGCGCACCGCCGATTGCACGGCGGTCTCGAGCTGCTCCGGCGCTTTCGACCAGCCGAGCCGCTTCAAGAGTTTCTCGCGCGGGACGCGTCCATCCGTAGCGCCGCTCGTCAGCCAAGCGAAAGGCCCGCGCGGGCGCACAATGGGATCGAGCAGGCGGCCCGTGGCGTGCTCGTTGCGAAATTCCATGCGGTTGGAAATAAACGACTCGACGCCGAGATGCTGAGCCAGCGGCCGCAAAATGTGGTCGAGGAGCTGGCCCACGAGCACGATTCGCTCGCCGCTCCGCCCCCCTTCGATCAGCTTCTCGACCGCTTCCTTTCGAAGCTGCGGCTTCAGCACATAGTGAAAGTATTCTTCGCCAAGCAGGTCGAGCCGGTCGCGGCTGACGCCTCGCAGCAGCGTGTGCAGCAACCGCGTCGCCAGCGTCCGGTTCACCGCATAGTCGATCGGCCGGGTCATCGTCATCCACGCAAAGCCCGCCCGCCGCGCCCACCGCTCCGCAAAGCTCTGCGCGTTCCATGTAAAAAATCCCACCGGACGCAATGCGCCCAGTTCCAGCAACGAGCCTTCGACACGCCAGTATGTTGCTGGGCGAGACGCCGCGTTTCTGGAAACGTGTACCGAGTTGGAAGCTGGGTCAGCCATTGCTATCGGACACTAGCCATCGGAACTAGCCGGCCAACCGTGGGCCGCGCTGTCGCTCTATCAGGATCAAGCAATTCTTCGTTGCAAGATTGAAAAATGATGTGCACCCTAACTGGCTTCCATCAGGATCAAATACCAATCCCCGTCCTGCTCCCACACCCATCCGTGTGCCCCGAACTGGGCAGGCGTCGGCTGCCTAAGAAAGTGCAAAAGTAGCATTCTCAGCGGCTTACCGCAAGGCAAGCCGAGCCTCGAAAGCCGGCTAAAACGATCTCTACGGCCCGGTCAGGGGGCCTGGCCGAACTGATGCGTATTGGTGTCTAATCATTCGGATTAGTTTGCCTCAGCAACAGGGATTCCATGCGCACCGTCGAGAAGTTACGGACTTTACGAATCCCCAAGAGGCTGGCCGCCATGGCGGCCATCGCTCAGGGTGCCGCAACCATCATTTTGACGAGCTACGCGCTGGTCATCAAAGCGCGAGCCGAGGCCTTGTTGAATGACATCACCTCGTTGAGGGTTGGCGCATCGACGGAGCTCGATGTTCAGCAACTTGCGCGACGGTATAAGCGATACATATCCGATCACCACGACACCCAACGTACTAACACGATTACCTTCGAGATCCGGAACAAGTGGCTTTCAGCTATGAGACTTGAGCCAGCTACACGGTTCAAGTCGTGGATCACCGTCCGGGACGGGAGTGTCAGCCAAATTGGTGCGGGTCTGTTTCGTACCATGGACATATACCCCACCTTTCAAGCATCTGCTGGAATGGTAGAAGAAAATGCAATGCATACAAAAGATTCTTGGGGCTCATCTTCTCATTATTATTTTCCGACCCCGGTGGGCAAGCCATACTTGCTAGTAAAGCTCGATCCCCAAGCCACTCCGGCTCAGAGACAACGTGCCTTCGATTTTTCTTTCCGGTGCCTCATAAAGCCTGGATGGGGCTGCGACTTGCCATGCGATTATCTTCCGTCCGCATGGCAGGATTGGAAGGAGTCTCTTCACGGTTCAGATTTGTATCCAGATATTTTTAATCAACACTACCCGAAAACGCGAGATGTGAATCAAAATGACTTTCAGTGCGGGAATACAATGCGCGCCGACCTGCCTCAGACACCCCAGCCGTAACGCTCGGCGTGCTCCAGCGTGCGCTGCATCTCTTCCCGCAACATCTCAGTGAAGACTGATCCGCCGATGGTGCTCGCGCCAGGCTGTGCGATATCCAGAGTGCGGTATCCGCCCGCCAGAACGCGGTGAAGCGATTGCTCGACCCAATCCGCCTCGAGCGAAAGTCCAAACGCATCCCGCAACATCAGCGTCACGCTCAAAATCGACCCAACCGGGTTCGCGGAATCCGTTCCCACCAGCGAAGGCGCGGAGCCGTGAATCGGCTCGAAGAGCGGCGCGCCGGTGCCGAAGCTCGCCGAAGGAATCAGCCCAATCGAGCCCACCAGCGCTGCTGCCGCATCGCTCAAGATGTCGCCGAACATGTTGCTCGTCAGCATTACGTCAAATTGCGACGGCTTCAGCGTGAGCTGCATCGCCGCGTTGTCCACGTACATGTGTTCCAGCTTCACCGTCGAGTAGACGCTGCCAAGGGCGCTCACCGTCCGCCGCCACAGTTGCGAGCTCATCAAGACGTTTGCCTTGTCCACGGAACACACGCGCCGCGAACGGTTCTCCGCCCGCGCGTACGCAAACGTGGCAATGCGCTCGACCTCCGGCGTGGAATACGATTCCGTGTCCCAGGCCCGCTCGACGCCATTCTCCGTTCTATTGCCGCGCTCGCCGAAATACATTCCGCCGGCGAGCTCGCGGACAATTTCGATGTCCAGGTCGCCCAGGCGTTCCGGCTTCAGCGGAGAAATCCCGCGCAAAGGCTCCAGCACTTTCACCGGACGCAAATTCACGTAAAGCCCGAGTCCCTTCCGCAAACCGAGCAAACCGCTTTCAGGCCGTTTGCCCACGGGCAGCGAGTCCCACTTTGCTCCTCCCACCGCGCCAAGAAAAACCGCGTCGGCTTTCCGGCAAGCATCCAGCGTCTCGTTGGGCAAGGGTCCGCCCGTGGCGTCGATGGCCGCGCCGCCGATCGGAAACTCGTGCAATTCAAACTCGTGGTTGAATTCGTGCGCACACTCGCGCAGCACGGTTGCCGCGGCGCGCGACACTTCCGGTCCGATGCCGTCTCCTGGCAATAGAACAATCGTCTTTTTCATCTAGGTCCCCACTAACTTGAAACTCTCGGAGCGCGGCTCGTTCCGCTGATCGCCTACGCGGCAGAGGTCGCTTCAGCGGCCATCGCCGCCGCCGGACGCCGCCGCATCACTTCATGTGCAATCGCGACCAGATCGCGCGGCCGCACTTGCTTGGCTTGATCGGCCAGCGTTGTCACGCGCTTGTAGCACTCCGCCAGTTCCGCCTCGTTCGGTTCATAACCGAGGTTGCGCAGGCTGACCTTGAGCGCGTTGCGCCCGGAGTGTTTCCCGAGCACAAACGAGCGCGAAGGCACGCCCACCGTTTCCGGCGAAATAATTTCGTAGGTCAGCGGATTCTTGATAATTCCGTCCTGGTGGATTCCCGCTTCGTGCGCGAATGCGTTCGCTCCCACAACCGCCTTGTTGGGCGCCACGGCAGCGCCGGTAATTTCCGAAAGCATCCGGCTCGAACGGAACAATTCCTCCAGCTTGATGTTCGTCGTCACTCCAAAACTTTCCTTGCGCACCGCCAGCGCGACGGCAATTTCTTCGAGAGCCGCGTTCCCCGCGCGCTCGCCGATCCCATTGATGGTGCATTCGATCTGCCGGACTCCCGCGCGAACCGCCGCAAGCGAATTCGCCACTGCCAATCCCAAATCGTCGTGGCAATGCGCGCTGAGCGTAATGCCTTGCGGATCGTCCAGGTGCGCGCGCACCTGCTCGAACATTGCGCCATATTCATCCGGCACGGCGTATCCGACCGTATCCGGCAGGTTCAGCACGGTCGCTCCCGCGGCGACCGCCGTCTGGCAAACCTGGCACAAAAATCCGATGTCCGTGCGTCCCGCATCCTCGGCCGAAAATTCCACTTCGCCGACGTGTTGCCGCCCCAAACGAATCATCGAGTCAATCGCTTCGAGCGCCTGCTCACGCGTCATCTTCAGCTTCACCTGAAGATGGAGGTCGGAAGTTGCCAGGAAAATATGCAGCCGAGGCGCTGCGGCTGGTTCCAGCGCCTCAATCGCCGCATGAACATCGTCTTTCCTCGCGCGCGCCAGAGCCGCTATAGGCACGTTCTGAACTTCGCGCGCCACTTGCCGCACAGCTTCAAGGTCGCCGCGCGAAGAAATCGGAAACCCGGCCTCTATGACGTCTACTCCCAGCGCCGCGAGCTGCCGCGCCATGCGAATCTTCTCCTCGGTGTTCATCGAGAAGCCCGGCGATTGCTCGCCGTCGCGCAGCGTCGTGTCGAAGATGCGTACGGAGTCCATGGAGTCCCTCCAAGGTAGTAGTAGGACAGAAAGACCGCCCACGGTCAAATTTATCTTTGTTCTACTTTTGATAATTCTATCTTATACTCCCCTGCCAGGAGGAATCGTCGTGGACCTCGGAGAACTCCAGGTATTTCTGATGGTGGCCAAGGAAGGCAGCTTCTCGCGCGCCGCCGAACGCCTCTATCGCACCCAGCCCGCCGTCAGCCTCACGATTCGCAAACTCGAAGAAGGCCTCGGCCAGCCGCTCTTCGTGCGTGGCGCGCGTCCGGTCCGCCTCAGCGATGCCGGAGTGCTGCTCAAGGATTACGCCGAGCGGTTGATTAATCTTCGCGACGAAGTGAAAAAAGGGCTGACGGAGCTTGAAGGCCTGACGCGGGGTGAGCTTTCTCTAGGCGTGAACGAAAGCTCCATCCACGCGCTTCTGCCCGCGTTAGCGACATTTCGCCAGTTGCACCCGGGCGTTCTCGTGCGCGTTCATCGCATGTTTTCGCGTGATATTCCGCACGAGGTGCTCAACTACCGGCTCGACGTCGGCGCCGTCTCCTACGTTCCGCAGGAACCGCAGCTCCAGGCGACCGAAATCCTGAAAGACGAACTCACTCTTGTCGTTCCTCCCAAACACGTGCTGGCGAAGAAACGGGAGGTCGACGTCGAGGATCTTGGCAACGAAGATTTTATCGCGCATAGCGTCGAATCCCCCTATCGCCGCCGTGTCATCGAGCTTTTCGCGCGAAATCGCACCGGACTGAAAATGCCCATCGAAATGCCCACCATCGAAAGCATCAAGCGCTTCGTGCAAATGGGCATGGGCGTGGCTATCGTGCCGCGCATGTGCGTGCAATGGGAGATCGAACACGGCTGGATGAAGGAAGTGAAGGTGCGGCAGATGAACATGCCGCGGCACGTCTATCTGGTTTCGCGGCGCGGCGCGCGTCTGCCTCATGCCGCCGCCGAGCTAATTCGCATCCTTCGCGAAACCTGAAATCGCGAGAACAATCTCAGCAAAAGCGGCAAGATCGGCGTCCATTGTCAAACGCTGGAAGCAGTCCTTCTGCGATTTCGAGCTTCTGCTTAAAGCGCTCGATTAATTCGGTGTTCCGAGCGCCGCCTCAACGGTGAGAAAAGTTGGAATCAACTTCGTCAGCCCTGCCACTTGCAGCACAGCTGTTCCCTGTTGCGTAAGCCCAGCCAGCGCGAGAGACTTCCCGTGGTTGCGCCTGCTGACGAAAATCGAGACCAACGCTCCGACTCCGGCCGAGTCCAGGAAAGAAACCCCGCTCATGTCGAGCACGAGGTACGCCGCAGGTTCTGGCCGCAGCGTCTGAATAAAGTTGTGAACCGTCTCGAGACTGAGCCTCCCGTTCAACCGCGTGACAAGGTTGTTTCCATTTGTTGAGGAGAGCTTTTCCAAATCAAGATGTGCTGGTTGCATAGGTGCACCAAGCTAACGCAGCCGCAAGCGCTCTCACATTAATATTCATTAATAATCGAACCGCCCTTATTCTTGCGCAACGCCTCTAAACTCTAAAGCTTCAGTGTATTACACATTTGTGTATATTTTGTTGACTCCGTCTCGTTTCCGGCTTATGTTGAAACTGTCATCGTTTCCCTCTCGGAATCGGACAATTTGCCGCTTTTCTCGAACGGCCCAGGAAGACGCATGGTCCCTTCACGCGCGTTCTCTTTCCGCATGACAAACGCCTCCCCCTTGTCCTCAAAAAAGTATTGGAAAGTTTTAATGCTCGCCGCGTGCTTCGCTTCATGGATCACATGCGCCCCACGCGCCCTCGCGCAACTCCAGCAACCTTTGGTCTTTTCTTCCGGCGGCGCCGTTGCCGTGCGCAACGACCAAACCGCCGCTCTCACTGCTGTCAGCGGCTCTCCGTTCACGGCCAACGGTCAGGCTCTCGTCATCGACGTCCAAGGCCGCTTTCTCTTTTCCATCGGCACAAACAGCATCCACATGTACCAGATCACCAATCCCACAACCGGCGCCTACCAGGAAGTCCCCCACTCGCCGTTCGCGTCGTCGAATACAAACCACCCGGCCTACATTGCTGTCGAGCCGACCGGCCAGTACATCGCCGTGGTTAATCAGGCAGGTCAAAATCCGGGAGATGGTCTCGTCGAAACGTTTCAGATTTCCCCAACGGCCACCGGCGGTCCTGCGCTAATCCCCGTCTCAGGCTCGAACATTGAACTTGACTCCACCGCCGTCGGCTTCGCGCAGCCTCCCAACAACCAGGAATTTCTTCTCTTCCTCGGCGCCAATCCTCAGTCTCCCGATCAAACGATTCAGAATGGCTCCGAATTTCAGGAGCTCGCCATCGATCCGCAGACCGGTTTCCTCACCGGTTACCAGCAGGACGCGGCAGTTTCCTCGCGCGGCGATAGCTTCGCCATGGACCCTCAGGGTCGCTACTACGTCACCGGCACACAGGACAATCTTCTCGAATTTGGCATGATTCAGCTTTTCGGACTCGACGGCAACAGCCTCGCCGGCAACGTTCAATTCCCCATGCAAAATTATCCCACCGCTCTTTGGATCGACAGCACAGGCGCGTTTCTCTACGTCGCCACTTCCGATCTCGGAAATCCTGTCGTCATCAATATTTTTTCCGTCGACCTCCAGACCGGTGCGCTCACCGAAACCGCCAGTTCCCCTTTGCCCGGCTTTACTGCCATTCCTCCCTACTTTGCCGACCGCACGGGCTCCTTCAACTATGGCTTCGGCACCGACCAAAACATCGCCATCGCCTACGCCGTCGATCCGCTCACCGGCTACTTCATCACCACCGCCAATTCTCCCTTCACCGTCCCGCAAATCGCCGGCGCCCTTACCTTCAGCATTCCTCCCGGCCAAGAGGGCATCAGCGGCCCCTCCATCTCGCTTTCAGCTTCGAACTTTTCCTTCGGCTCGATTCAGACCGGCTCCGCGAGCCAGCCGCAAGCGCTCACGCTCACCAGCAACGGTGGCCAGGCGCTCAGCATCAATTCCATTTCCATTGGCGGCGCCGACTCCAGCCAATTCGTGGAAACAGACACGTGCCAAGCCCCCTCCGTCCTTCAGCCCAACAAATTCTGTTCCGTCAGCATCACCTTCCAGCCAACAAGCACCGGCGTTGGTTCGCAGCAAGCGACGCTCTCGATCATCGACAACGCTCCCGGCAGCCCCCAATCCGTCATGCTCACAGGCACTGGCGTCGCTCCGCCTCCTCCCGCGCCCGCTGTCAGCGCATCCCCCGATCCCGTCGGCTTCTCCACCATCACCCAAGGCACCACCAGCAGCCCGACTTCGCTCGTCATCACAAACTCTGGCACCGCCGCGCTTCACATCTCTTCCGTCGCGATCGGCGGAAATAACGTCGGCGATTTCACCACCACGAACGGCTGCAGCGGCACCATCAACGTAAAAGCCACCTGCACCATCACGATCACCTTCGCGCCACTCGCCGCCGGCCAACGTTCCGAAACCATCACCATCTCGGACGACGCCTCCGACTCTCCCCAGGTCATCAATGTGGGCGGCAATGCTAATCCCGCCGTAACTCTTGGCGCGGCTCCTTCTGCTTCCACCTCGGCAACCGTCTCCGCCGGTCAAACCGCCCAGTTCAATCTTCAAATCACTCCGGGTCCCGGCTACACCGGGACGGTTTCGCTCTCCTGCAGCGGCGCCCCGCTGGGGGCCACCTGCCAAGTGCCTTCCTCTCTACAAATCGCAAACGGTAACGCGGCTCCTTTCACCGTGATGGTGACGACCAGCGGTGCCACTAGCCTCTTCGTTCCCTTTTCGAATCAGCTGCCCGCGACGCCCTTCTCCGGCCTCCGCGAAGTTTCAGGCTTCATTCTTGCTTTCCTCTTGCTCTTGCTGGCCTTCAGCGTCGTGGCCCATGCAAATCCGCGGCCGAAGCACCTCGCTTTTGCTCGCGCGCTCCGCGCCACAACTTTTGTCCTCTTCGCTTGCTTGGTGTTGACTGCTCTCTGGACCGTTGCAGGTTGCGGCGGTGGGAATTCTGCAATCACAACTCCCCCGCCAATCGTCACGCCTCAAGGCACTTCCAGTATCGTGGTCACACCCTCGGCGAATGCCGCCAACGGGCAATCGCTCCAACTCCAGCCTATTCAATTGACGCTAACCGTGCAGTAGACGCGCGTCGCCTTCTTACTTCGCGACCGAGATACGGTAGATCTTGTTCGCGCCATCGTCGGAAACCAGCAGCGACCCGTCCGGTGCCACCGCCACTCCCACCGGCCTGCCGTAAACGTCCCGTCCGCTGGGATTCGGCACCAGTCCCGTCATGAACGGCACCGGATCGGCAGAAGGCTCCCCATCCTTGAACGCAACAAACGCAATCTGGTATCCCGCGCGCGTCGCTCGGTTCCACGAGCCGTGCTCGGCGATGAAGGCTCCGCCCCAATATTGTTCGGGAAATTGCTTCCCCGTGTAAAACGCGAATTGCAGCGGCGCTACGTGCGCGCCCAGCAGCACATCGGGAATAATCGCTCGCTCCACCAGGTCCGGCTTCTGCGGTTTCGCACGGTCGTCCACGTTGCTCCCGATGTAGCTGTACGGCCATCCATAAAATCCGCCGTCCTGCACCGATGTGAAATAATCCGGCGGCAAGTTGTCCCCCAACTCGTCGCGCTCATTCACACTCGTCCACACTTTTCCCGTCACCGGCTCGATGGCCAGCCCCACCGGATTGCGCAGCCCCGTCGCATACTGGCGCGCGTTTTTTCCGTCCAGATCGCAAATCGTAATCGCCGCGCGAATCGCCGGCTCGCCTGTTTCGACGTTCGACCCCGATCCGACGGAAACAAACAAATGTTTGCCGTCCGGCGCAATCGCCACGGAGCGAGTAATGTGTCCGCCGCCGGGCAACTTCATCAGCGGCTCCGCTTCGCCCAGCCGCTTCGAGGTCTTCGGGTCGTACCGGAAGCGCATCAATTTCGTCATCGTCCCCACGTAAACATAATCATCGTGGAACGCGATGCCGAACACTCGCGTCGTGCCGGTCGCGAAAACTTCCCGTTCTTGCGCTCCACCCGTGTTCTGTGGATCGCGCAGTACGTCGATTTTATTCGCGCCTGTCTCGGCAAGAAAAATATCTCCATTCGGCGCCACGAACATCCAGCGCGGCACTTTGAAGTCCGACGCGAACACGCTGATGCGGAATCCTTCGGGCACCGTTGGGAGGAAGCCCGCTGGCGGTGCTTCCCTATCTGGCCCGTTGTCCGCCGACTTTGTGAAATACGGCGCCGGCAAGTTCGGTTTCTGCCCGTGCGTAATCTGCGCAGGTAGCATTGCCGGCACAACCAGAAAAGCCCCCACCGCGGTAAGAGCGCGAATGGTCCTGTTCATGTCACTCCCCTCCGTCCTACTTTCCTGTCGTCCGTATGATGCCGCGTAACCGCGCTTCGTGCCAGCTTCGAATCGTATTGGGGATTCTGCTGGGGATTTTAGCGGGAATTGTCTCGGGAATTGCGGCCATCTCGCCTCCCGGCCGCGGTCGCCTTCTCAGAGACCAAACACATACAGCACGCGGTCGGCGCTGATCGCCACACGCTGTTTTCCGTCCGCCGTAAACGAAATCGGATTCGCACGGATCGAGCCGCCCGTCTGAAAATCCCACAGCGACTTCCCCGTTCGCGCATCCAGCGCATAGAAATTCCCTTCGCTCGACCCCGAAAAAACCAATCCTCCCGCTGTCGAGAGCACTCCCGACCACGGCGGCGAGTGCAATCGGAAACTCCATTTCGTATCTCCGGTCTTCGCATCCAGCGCGCGAATCTCTCCCCACGATTCGTCCGGCGGCAGCTCGTCCTCGCCGCCTCCCGCATAGAACGTTCCAACTTTGTATTCGGCCTCACGTTTGAAAAACACCCCACCCATCTCGCGCACCGCTACGTAGAAAAGCTCCGTCTGTGGGCTATAGGAAGGGCTGAACCACACCGTCGCCCCATTCAGATTCGGCCAGATCAGCGTGCCCTTCTCCGTCGGGTCCGAATTCGCCGTTCGAATGGGCCGCCCCTTGGCATCCAATCCGCTCGCCCACGTCTCTTTTGCGTAGGGCTGACCGGTGATGAACTCTCCCGTCATTCGGTCCAGCAGATAATAAAACGCGTTTCGGTTCGCGCTCGCGATCAGTTTGCGCTCGCGTCCGTCGATCTTCGCATTGAAGAGCACCGGAGTGTGCGCCGCGTCCCAGTCGTGCGTGTCGTGCGGCGTAAATTGAAAGTGCCAGCGCAACTTCCCGGTGTCCCCGTCCAGCGCCACGAACGAGCAGCTATATAAGTTGTCGCCTTTCCGCGCGTCTCCATTCCAGTCTGGGCTCGGATTCCCCACGCCCCAATACACCAACTTTAATTCCGGGTCGTACACACCCGTTACCCACGTTGGCCCTCCGCCGGTTTTCCAGCTGTCTCCCTGCCATGTGTCGTGCCCGGGTTCGCCCGGTCCGGGGATCGTCCAAAATCTCCACGTCTGCTTGCCCGTCTTAGCGTCGTACGCATCCAAAAATCCGCGAATCCCTGCTTCTCCGCCGCTCACTCCCACAACCACTTTTCTCTCGATCGCTAGCGGCGCCACCGTCATGCTGTATCCCAGCTTGTAATCCGCAACCTTCGTGCTCCAGCGTTCCGCTCCGCTCTTCAGGTCCAAAGCCACTAGGTAGCAGTCCAACGTCGCTACATACAATTTGTCGTCCAGCACCGCCGGTCCGCGGCTCACCCGCCCAAATCCGATGTTGTGATAGTCGTCGGGAATCGTGCGATTCCAGCTCCAGAGCTTTCGCCCGGTGTGCACATCCACGGCCGCCGCCCAGTTCGGCCCCGTCAGGTACATCACTTCATCCACGACGATGGGTGATACTTCGTTCGACTCCGTGGGAAATTGAAACGCCCACTGCACCTTCAGTTTCCCGACGTTCTTCGTGTCGATCTCCTCCAGCGGCGAATACCGGTGCCCCGATAGATCTCGCGAATACGTAAGCCAGTTGCCCGGCTCTTTATCCGCATTCACGATGCGTTCGAACGGCACCTGCCCCTGAGCCAGCGTAGCCAGTACCGCGCTCAAGATCACTCCGCCGAGCACTCTCATGATTTCCCTCGTTGCGATGCCAGGTACGCCACCAGATCCTGCATTTCAGCCGCGCCGAGCACGCCTTCAAATGCCGGCATCGGCGACTCTCCTCGAAGCTTCCGAAATTCACGCAGGTCCGCAACGCGCAAGCTATGGTACTGCCCTTCCGCGTCCTTGATCTGAATCGTAAATGTGTCCTCGTTTGCGCGTATCCCTTCGATGACTTCTCCGGATGCGGTGGTGACCTTCACCAGAAGAAAATCCTCCGGCAGCGTTGTGCTGGGTTTGCGAATGGTCTGTTCCAGGAAGGAGGCGCTCCGACGTTCCCCGATGCCCGACAATTCCGGCCCGTACCCTTGTCCGGCTCCATTTAGTACGTGGCAGTCTCCGCAACCGCTCTTGGCATAAACGCTCGCGCCGCGTCCTGCATCGCCGGGCAGCTTGTCCGCGGGCACCGCGCTCAACGACTTCACAAACGCTGCAACGTTCGTGATGTCCTTTTCATTGAGAAAGTATCCCTCCGGCATGTTGGGCGGAATGCCGTACTGGATCACCGCTCTCAACGATTCTTCGTCGGGAGCGTGCGCGAGATGCGCTCGATTGAGAGCCGGCCCTCGGCCGCCCTTGCCGTCCATCCCGTGGCACAAGGCGCAATGCCGTTCGAACACCTGCTTGCCCGCCGCTGCATCCACTCGCGGCACACTCGATTTCGCCGACCTCTGTGCCGCCCAGGCTCCCGTCAACAGGCCTGCCACCAGCAATCCGCCTGCCGCGAAATGCTTTTGCACTCTTCCCTGCACCGTGGTCACCTCTGAGCCCATTCCGCCAGCGGAGTTCTCTGGTTCCCCAAGCCCGCCTGCGTTTCTTCACGCTGTCCATTGAGCCCCCCATAACGCAACAGCCTGCGTGTCATCCAATCTGATGCCGCCAGCGTATAATTTAGTAGCATTGGACTGAGAGAGTGCACATCGTGAGAGCGATTGGGTTTGCGGTTCTAATCTTCGCGGGCCTTGGCGCTTTGGCTTGGGCCACGGCCAAGCCGAATGATGGCCGAGCCAATTCGAAGTTGGCTTTTCCCAAGCCCGCCATCGATGCTCCGCTTGCTCCTGCAAAGGGCCAGGAAACGGCTGTCGTCGCCGGGGGCTGCTTTTGGGGCATTCAGGGCGTTTTTCAACACGTGAAAGGAGTGGTCACCGCCACTTCTGGCTACTCCGGCGGCGCGGCGGATACGGCCCACTATGAAGAGGTCAGCACGGGCTCAACGGGCCATGCCGAATCCGTGAAGGTCGACTTCGATCCCTCGCAGATCTCCTATGGCCAGATTTTGATGATCTTTTTCGCAGTCGGTCACAATCCCACGGAACTCAATTTCCAAGGCCCGGACTACGGCACCCAATATCGCTCTTCCATTTTCTATTCGAACGCCGAGCAAGAGAAAATCGCCAAGGCCTACGTCGCTCAGCTAGACGCCGCGAAGGTCTATTCGCAGCGCATCGTCACGCGGATCGTTCCTCTTCAGGCTTTCTATCCCGCCGAGGATTACCACCAGAACTACCTCAAACTTCATCCGTACGAGCCCTACATCATGATCAACGATTTGCCCAAAATCACCGCGCTGAAAAACCAATTCCCCAATCTCTATCGGGATGAATGATTTTAGGGGCCAAGAACTTCGCTTGCTTGCCAGCACACACCCCTCCATCCCCATTCCCCTCCCGGCAGGTATCTGAATGAATACAGCTTGTATTTGCCTTCTCGCGACTCAAGCTAGAGTGGATTAGGCCAGTTTCTCGCTGTGCCTGGATGTCCCGTTAGTCAAGAAAAGTTAACCAGAAAAGGAAAGAGGAAATCTCGATGCGAGCAATCCTATGCGCGGCTTGTGTGTTCTTCGCTCTGCCATTTGCGGCTTCGGCTCAGGAATCTCACAGCCATTCCAATGCTAAAACCGCCACCGTCGAATTCAAGAACTCCGACGGCAAGAATGTGGGTACTGCTGTTCTTTCCAGTACCCCCAAGGGCGTCAAGATCACCCTGGACATGAAAGATCTTCCGCCAGGCGAACATTCCATCCACATCCACCAATTTGCCAAGTGCGATCCTCCAGACTTCAAGTCCGCCGGCCCGCACTTCAATCCCGGCGGCGCCGAGCACCATCATGACGGGGCTCCTGCAGGCGACATACCGAATTTCTCGCTGATCGTTGGTGCCGATGGCACCGCTCACGTTTCCGTCCTCGCTCCCAACGTCACCCTCGGCGATGACGACCATTCCGTCTTCAGCAATGGTGGAACCGCGATCGTGATTCACGCGGTGTCCGAAGGCAACGAATCCGCTGCCCCCGCCCGCATCGCTTGCGGCGTTGTCACAAAACCCTGACGAAATCGCCGCGTCGGAGCGCCCCTATTAACTTTTTTGGGGGCGTTCCGTCACCGGCTTACCTCCACTGCCCGGCAACACGCTCTTCTGCCCGCCGCTCGCTTCGCCTGTTAATAACGTCTCGATGCTCGGATACGCGTAAATCGTCGGCGCGTGGTTCTGCATCAGTCCCCCGGTATCCGCCGTTGGCCCGTAATTGCTATGCAGATCGTGCGCGAGCATTCGGAGCATCGCCATTTGTTGTCCTCGGTGATGCGATGTGTGCGCGATCCTCCTCGTCAGCACCCACGCCCGCGATCGCTTCACGTCGAAGAACATCGTTTCGCCCTCGAACCACGACTCGTCCTTTTCGCGCAAAGCCACGAGCCGTTTGCTGCTGAACTCCAGGTAACGTTTGATGAATTCGATCCGTGTCTCCTCCGGGGGCAAGGGCGGCGCACCCGCTTCGATTCCCAGCATGTTGCGAAACCACAAATCCTCGCTCACGCATTGATGGATCATCTGCTCGCGCACGCTCCGGCCTCGCACATCCTTTTCGTTAGGCCGAAACTCCAGATCGTCGTCTCGAAACTCGCTCCACACGCTCGCCACCTTCACCCGTTCCGTCTCGTACGTCTCCACGAGAAAGTCGTATCTCATCGCTCGCCGCCCCATGAAAAATCGTCTCGCATCTTCGCTCCCTCGATTCCGCGCGTCAACCAGAGCCCCTTCGGCGACTACCAGCGCTCCTCTTCGATCCCGGACGTGGTCTCAATGGCGTTTTGACCCGCCGTGCCATCGCCACAAACTCACTCATGCCATAAACTCAGCAAATAATTGCGTTTTTCTGCATCCTTTTTCGCACGGTGCAGAAAACACAGGAATTGCGAGAAATCTGCCGGTGCTAGTACCACCAGGAGAACCTCATCGTGCGCGTGCTTATTGCTGTAAGTTCCTTACTTCCCGCGACTTCGAAATAAAATTTCTGTTTGGCCAATCCTGTGCTTCTCACTCTTTGGAATTGAGAAACGGATTTTTTCGCGGCACTTTTTTTCGTCTATGCCGCATTGGGATCTGCGGAAACGCGCCTCCGATTCGAATACAGGCGTGGCTTCGCGTTCCGCAAAAAAAACTTCGGAGGGATAGAGCGATGAATACGGACCGGTTGGAGGGTAAATGGAAACAGGCGATGGGGCAGCTCCGCGAGAAGTGGGGCAAGCTCACCGAAGACGATTTGGAAATGATCGCCGGCCGCCGCGATCAGCTCATCGGCCGCTTGCAGGAACGCTATGGCATCGCCAAGGAAGAGGCGGAAAAGCGCGCCAATGAATTCATAGATTCGCTAGCGGATGAGCCCGCTCCAAAAAAGCGCGCCGCTCGCCAGCGCTGAACGAAATCCGAAAATCCAGCCGCCGGCAAGAACGATCTGTTTGCTGCACCTTTAGTTTCACAAGTTTTCTCGCATCGCTACGGAATGCAGTGCCTTGCGTTGCAGCGCCCTGCATTTTCGTGGTTTGAGTTGCAGTGCCATGGGTCCCGTCACACTGGATGGATGCGAGTTGATTCGTCGCTCTATTCGGCAGGTCCACTTCTTCGCGCAAAAAGGAGCGCTCCATGAAAACGGCAACGATCGCTGGAATCGTACTTCTGTTGCTCGGCATTATCTCTCTGGCGTACCAGGGAATCACTTACACCACGCACAAGAGAGTCTTTGACATCGGCTCTATTCACGCTACCGAGGCGGAAAAGCACACGGTTCCCCTGCCGCCGGTTCTCGGCTGCGTGGCGCTGATCGGCGGAGTCGTTCTACTCGCCTCCGGCGCGAAGGAGAGCCGCATCGTCAAGTAGGTCGTGGCTTTCGTGTCGGGAAGCAGGTTGGTTGATCGAATCAAAAAAGGAGGATTCATGTTACGTTACGCACTGGGTTTCTTCATCGTCGCGTTGATCGCCGCAGTATTCGGATTTACGGGCATTGCCGTAGCCGCGGCGGGCATTGCGAAACTCCTGTTCTTCGTCTTCGTCATTCTATTCATCTTGTCGCTCGTGGCTGGTCTTCTGCGGCGATCGTGAATCGCGTTGCCTCCGCCGAGAAATCGGCGGAGGCAATTGTCATCATTCGCAGATGGTTTGTTCCGCGAGAGTTTGCTCCTTCACCGAGAAGTAATCTTTGCCCGGCCTGTTAACCTTCCCTCAAAGATTGACACCTTCCCCGGCCTGGCGTATTAAATCCCTTAAGCGCGTCCCGCCTCTGCCTCCCTGGTTTTGCCGCGCGAACGTCCAAAATTGCAAGGAGCCTTTATGCCAGACAATGTTCAACCTATTCCGGCTGGTTATCATTCCCTTTCCCCTGCAATCACCTGCAAGAACGCGGCGAGCGCCATCGACTTCTATAAAGAAGCCTTTGGCGCAACCGAGATGAATCGCATGTCAGGCCCCGGCGGCATGATCATGCATGCCGAACTGCGCATCGGCGATTCCGTGATTTTCGTTTCCGACGAATTTCCCGGAATGTCGGCAGCCCCCACGCCCGGCGCGATTCCTTCGGGCTATCTGTTCCTGTACACACCGAAAGTAGACGACGTCGTGAATCGCGCGGTCGCCGCCGGCGCTCAAGTCAGCATGCCGGTGACCGACATGTTTTGGGGCGATCGCTACGGCAAGATCACCGACCCGTTTGGCCATAGCTGGGGAGTCGCCACCCACGTGGAAGACGTGTCACCGGACGAGATGCAACGCCGTTCGGCCGAGTGGACCGCCAACATGGTCAAGTCCTCCTCCGCTGCGGCGGGCTAGCTTTGATTTCTGCGGGAATGAATCTCGGAGCGCCGTCTCCGAGGCACTCTCGCCCAGTCCGCGTTGTATCGCCGCCCTTCTCTGCTCTCCTCGGAAGGGCGCCGATTTTTATTTGGGCACCGTTGTGATTCCTCGCGGCAATAGCGATTTGCACGCTATTCACCTCTCGCGCATTTTAGACACTTCAGTTCGTGCCCAAGATGGTCGCGGCGGCCTTCTTCGGTCGTAACCCAAACGCGCTCGATCCACGGAGGATTGTGGCGCACGTGTTGCCCGTGGCCGCAATCCAATTCCGCAACCCAATCGTTATGCTCATCCAAATGGAATCCGGTGATCCTTCGCGGAATCCCGGCTGTTTTTTCTTCCATGCGTTTTGGCCTGGCGGATTTTTCTCGCTAATAGAGCACGCGCGATACTTCGCAAGAATTGTAACGCTCCGTTGCAATTCGCGGCGAGCGCGCGGCCTGTTTCCTTGCGCGGCAGCAGAATGGACTGGCGACTCTTGACACGCCACGCGGGCTGACCTACTGTTTGCTCGTAGAAAGTGGAAGTCGCAAGTTCCCGCCTGCTTTATAAGATTTCCGCTTTGGAGGTGTCCCATGCCATTGAGCCTTTCGACCCTTTCCCTGGTGGCTTCTCCGGTATCCGTGCAAGAAGGCCTGAAAATCTTGGAGCGCGACGAATACCGCTGCCAATATTGCGGGCTCGACGGCCGCGCCAGTTTTGAAAATGCCCTGGTGATGCGCGTGGATTTCATATTTCCGCGCGCGCGCAAAGGCAAGAAAGACCCAAGCAACCTGGTGGCATGCTGCACGCCTTGCAACACGATCAAGGGCACGAAAGTGTATGCCAACTTCGAGGCCGCCAAAGCGTCTGTCCTGAAGCACCGCGAAGAGCTGCGCAAGACGTGGGAGTCGAAGACCGCGCGGCCCCCATCGCAATCCGCCACGGCATAGCCGATTGCCGCCGTCACTAGCACGTCCGCTCGCTGAGCCAGATTTCTGCCTGGTTGCGCAAGTCCAGGCTCGTCCATTTTCTCCTTTCTTCTTGTCATCTTGAGACCTTCGAGTTGTGCTGCGGCGCTGGAACTGCGCGCAGTTCCTCGAGTTGGGCGAAAGCGCTCGCGGCATAATAATGGTTTGGAAAAGCACAGGCTGAAGCCTGTGCCACTGGCCTCCCTTTTTTTGTAAGTGTTGCATCTGCAGGATTTAGCGTTTTTGTAAGTCGTTTTGATGCAATAGTTGCAGACGGTGGAGTAGGTGTTGATTTTAAAGGGGTTGAAAGAGCGCAGGCTGAAGTCTCTGCTGGAAGGAAGAAGAGCACAGCCAGGATTGGCTGTGCCACTGGGCCCCTACCCCCGGGGTGTCCGCAAGTTATGAAGTAAATGTATGAGAGGAAAGGGTTTGCGGCGTTTCCTGCGTGTACGCGGAGAAAGGGAGTGGAACGGCGGGAAGTGAGCCGAGAGTAGAGGGAGTGCAGGAACTTGGAGCGACGCCGAATCATGGAGAATGGTAGCACGGATTTGGATTGTTGTCAAGGTAATAGTACCATTATTTTATCATTCGAACGTGAGACGCGGAAGCGGAATGGATGGAAGGGGTTGCAGAGATTTTTGTAGTTTGGTGAGACGGAATGGCAATCGATTATTCGCTGAACGTCCCGTCTGTCCCCGCGTTTCTGTCCCCGCGTTTCGTCCCCGGGTTTCCGTCCCCGGTTTCCGACGGGCAATGGCTAGCTTTCGACCTCAGGTCTGCCGAATAGGTTTTCTTCAAGCCATTTATAACCGTCAGACACGTAGGATTTACCTTGGTCCAGGGACTCCATAGCTTCCTTCAGTACGGATTTTTGGGCTGAATCGCCTCGAAACCGTTGTTGCAATTCCTGCAAAAACAAATCACGCCAAGTGTCCAGGCTCTCTGCATCCTGTATCTGACCGAAGTAAATCTCACTCGCCCCCCAACCGAGTTCCAATATGAACACCAGATATTCTCTGATTATCGCGTTTCTGAATTCATGTGCTACTTGGGCTTCTGAGTCGGCGATGCTCCAAACGCAGAAGGACCAAGCGAGCGCTAGATCCCTTGCGAGCCTACCGGGGCGCTCTATCCTTGGTGGGTCGGTCTTGGAGGTTGCGGTTCGCGCTGCCGTGGCGGACAAATCGTGGAGGTCTGCAGCGAACGTATACAACAGATAGGCGTAGGGGGTTGGAAATTCGGAATTACTTAAAGGGCTTTCCCAAACATTTCTGTCGAATGTGGATCGCTCTTGGATTGAACGAAAGACATCCCACAGGTCTGTGACGTAAAAATCTTTATCGATCCGCGCCTCAAGGGCGGTCTTGATAGCAAGCACCTCAGTCTTGGCTGCAAGGTAGATTGGACACCGAGCGCGAGCGCTGATCCCCTGAGATGCTTCGTAGTCGCGACCTACATCGTTATAGCTAGAATCGTATTTACCGCTTCTCAGCTCCTCCACGGCTGAAATAACGAGCGGATAGTGAGCTGATGCATCAAAGTACCATTCAGGGTTTTGAAAGGTTTTTTCGATTAAAGCTTGGTTGGCCTCAGAGTGAACAAGGTGCTCCAGTCCGCCATACCTTGACACGACGGCAGATCGCAACGGTGACACACCGGATCGTAGCAAAGCGCGAGTAACCACATCTACGGCAGCAAAACGATTTTCAAGTGATTTGAGAAATGGAACATTCCCAAGCAATTCGAGATGAATTAGAGAATGCGAATTGAGCAGCGCCTCGACCATGGCTGGATCGAACAAAACGGTTGCCGCGCCCGCAGGCAAATGTATTAGTCTTTGTTGGTTTTTTCGAAGAATCCTTTCCACCTCGTCGAATTCGCGCTCGCGGAGAGCCGCTTGAAAAACGTCCTCAACACGTGCAAGTTTGTTGCCAGAGAGCTTGGCTCGATGCCACGAGATCCAACTCCACACGGCAGCACCAACCGGTAGAACGAATGCACCAAAAGTCAGGCCAAATAGCACCAAATCTAGACGCCACCGAAAAGGGGGAGCCACGCCGAATGGGGCCTCCCGAAAGACAATGAGAATCAACGATAGAACAGTCGCAGCGCCTAAGAACCACGTCGGTACGAACAAGCTCAACGAGCGCCGCTGAACCGGGCGTGCAATGGCCAAGGCAGCCACGAGAACCCCGATGAATGTAAGAAGTCCTTCGAATGTCACGATCCATCCTCACGCTTTATTTCTCGAGGAACTCGTGGACGAGTCTGGTCTGCTCCCCTCGGTTCGCAGGAAAGTGTATATGATTCTGGCGAAGGAGGAGGAGCGGTATGGCGAAGGGAAAACACGGCGAAGCAGAGATCATCGGGGCGTTGGAGTAGTTGGACGCGGGACGGAAAGCTGAGGATGTGGGCGCGAGCTGGGCGTCTCGAAACACACCATCTACGCGTGGTGCGCTGAAAAGCGGAAGCTCTTTCCGCGTCATAATGCCCAAAAGCGGGAGCAGGGCTCCCGCACTCCAAATTCGGACACTAGCTACATGCCGATACGCGTCCTCTACTCAGTGGGGACTGCGTTACACTAGGGCGTCTTTATTGGGAGAAGAGGATGCCGACACGGGACGATGCGTGGAAATTGCTGTGCGAATTCACAGAATCGGAGAGCCTGCGCAAGCACATGCTGGCGGTGGAAGCGTGCGTGCGCGCTTATGCGCGAAAGCAAGGGGCGGACGAAGACCTCTGGAGCATCACCGCGCTGCTGCACGATTTCGACTACGAGCGCTGGCCTAACAACGAGCATTCGGCGGATGCGGGGCATCCGGCGGAAGGCGCGAAAATCCTGCGCGAGCGGGGCTATTCCGAGGAGACTGTTCGAGCGATTCTCTCTCACGCGGACTATTCGGGCGTGGCAAGGCAGTCCGCGCTCGAGCATACGCTTTTCGCGTGCGATGAGCTTGCGGGCTTTCTGACGGCGTGCTCGTACGTGCGGCCGTCGAAGAGCATTCTGGACCTCGAAGTGGATTCGGTGAAGCGGCGATTGAAGGACAAGGCGTTCGCGAAGGGCGTGAGCCGCGACGACGTGCGCAATGGCGCGGAAGAGCTGGGCATACCTCTCGAAGTGCACATCGGCTTTTGCATCGCGGCGATGCGCGAGCAAGCGGACGCGCTGGGTTTGCGCGGAAACATCGGCACGCAAACGGGCACGCAACCCGGCGCGCAGACGGCGCAGTCGGGCAGCTAGCCGGACGAGGAATGAAGATGAGTTCGCCGACGACCCTGGCAAACGCAGAACGCGAAGCCCTGCTGCAGCTCTTGCAGCGGACATCAGCGCTTTACCTCGCGACACTCGAACATGTCTCGGCAGAGCAGGCGGCATTCAAGCCTGCGGCGGATCGCTGGTCGATCATGGAAATCGCGGAGCACGTGGCCATCGCGGAAGAGTTCGCGTACAAGCTGGCGGCGGGCGCGACGGCTTCGGGCGAAGAGAGCGATCCGCGCATGGACGAGCGAATCCACCGAAACGCGGCAAACCGCGCAAAGCCCTTTCCCGCACCGGAGGAGATGCGACCTTGCGGACGCTATGGAAGCACGGCGGAAGCGGTGGCCGCGTTCCGAAACGCGAGGCAAACAACCATCGAGTTCGTCGAGCGGACGCAAGCAGATTTGCGGCGATTGCGCGTGAAACACCCGGCGGGAGAGTTCGACGTGTATCAGAACTTGCTGATCGGGGCATACCATCCCGAGCGGCACGCAAAGCAGATCGAAGAGATCAAGGCCTGCGAGGGGTATCCAAAATAGAATGGAATGCTGCGTGGCCGCCGCAAGGAATGCTTGCAATTCGAAGCCGTTAGTGGGAATTTACAGCCATGAAAACCGAAATGAACCGCCGCCATTTTCTGCTGGGAACCGAAGCACTGGTCGTTGCCGCGTTTTTGAATCGCGCCTACGCGCATCTTTCGCCGGAGGAAGTCGCCACAGACGAAACCTTCTGGAATGGAATCCGCAGCGCGTACACAGGCGACGCGCAACTGCTGAACTTCAATAACGGAGGCGTCGCGCCGGCGCCTACACCCGTGCTGGAAGCGGAGATCGAGGCGATCCGGTACAGCAATCGGCTGCCGAGCTACCGCATGTGGCACGACCTGGAGCCGAAAATAGAGGATGTGCGGACGCGGCTCGCGAAGATGTGGAATGCGGACCCGGAGTGCATTGCGATCACGCGAAACGCGAGCGAATCGCTGCAAATCGCGCAGTTTGGCCTGGACCTGGCGCCCGGCGACGAAGTGCTGACGACGAGCCAGGATTATCCGCGCATGATAACGACGTGGCAGCAGCGCGAGCGCCGCGAAAAAATCGTATTGAAGCAGATGGACTTCAAAGTGCCGGTGAACGATCCCGCGGACCTGGTGAAAATGTTCGAGCAAGGGATTACGCCGCGCACGCGCGTGATTCACTTGTCGCAAGTCGTGTTCATGACCGGGCAGATTTTCCCGATCAAAGAGATTTGCGCACTGGCCCGAAGCAGGGGCATCACGAGCATCGTGGACGGAGCGCACGCGTTTGCGCACGTGCCGTTCCAGTTTTCGGATGTGGATTGCGATTTTTACGGGTCGAGCCTGCACAAGTGGCTCTCGGCGCCGATTGGGACGGGAATGCTGTACGTGCGGAAGGACCGCATCGAGAAGCATTGGGCGCTGATGGCCGCGCCACCTTCGATGGACAAGAATATTCGCAAGTTCGAGGAGATCGGCACGCACCCCGCGGCCATGCATAACGCGATTTTGCAGGCGCTGGAGTTTTACGATCAAATGGGAGCGGAGAGGAAATTCGCGCGGCTGCGCTATTTGAAGCAGCGGTGGGCAGATCGGCTAAGCCAGATTCCGGGAGCGCAAATGCTGGTGAAGCTGGACGCAGACCAGTCCGGCGCGTTCGGGACGATCCACTTCGAGACGATCGAGCCGGGAAAACTGACCGACGCACTGCTGGCAAAATACAATATTTTCACGACACCTATCGGCGGGCCGGGATTCAACGGGATCCGCGTCAGCCCGAATGTGTACACGTCAACGGCGGAAGTCGACAAGTTCTGCGAGGCCGTGGAAGCGGTTGTGCCGCGCGCTTGAGATTGCGGCGAAAACAAGCCAACCAATTTGAGAGCAGCTTTGCGCGGGCAGGCGCGTGCCGAGGGAGGGGTTTGCCGGAGAGCGGAAATTGCCGGACGCGGCTTCGTATTCGAATCAAACTCAGGCTAAAATAAAGTAGTAATGCTTACCCAAATTCAGGGAACGGATGCGGCGGCTTCGGGCCGGCCGAGGCGGAAGACCTACGGCGTGCTCGTCGGGCATGTCATGGTCGGCGGAGGCGCGCCGATTGTCGTGCAGTCGATGACGAACACGGATACGGCGGATGTAGCGTCGACGTACAAGCAGACCGTGGAATTGGCAGAGGCTGGTTCGGAGATTGTGCGCTGGACGGTGAACGTGCCGGAAGCGGCGGACGCCGTGCCGGAGATCAAGAAGCGATTGCTGGATGCCGGGTGCCGCGCGCCGATCATTGGAGATTTTCACTACAACGGGCACGTGCTGCTGACGAAATATCCGGCGTGCGCGAAGGCGCTGGACAAGTACCGGATCAACCCAGGGAATGTGGGCGCTGGACAGCGGCGCGACGAGCAATTCTCGACGATCTGCAAGATTGCGCGCGATAACGGCAAACCCGTGCGCATCGGCGTGAACGGCGGCTCGCTGAACCAAGAGCTCGTGATGCAGAAGATGCAGGAGAACACGGACAAGAATCTGGGTAAGGAGTCCGAAGAGATCATCAACGAGTGCATGGTGCTTTCGGCGCTACAATCGACGGAATTGGCGCTGGAGAGCGGGCTGCGGCAGGACCAAATCATCATTTCGTGCAAGACGTCGCGGCCGCGGGACTTGATTACGGTTTACCGCGATTTGTCCAGCAAGACGGAGCAGCCGCTACACCTGGGCTTGACCGAAGCCGGCATGGGAATGAAGGGGCAGATCTGGTCTGCGGCGTCGCTAGGTGTTTTGCTGTACGAGGGAATTGGCGACACCATTCGAATTTCGTTGACGCCGAAGCCCGGCGGCGACCGGCGCGAAGAAGTTTACGCAGCGTGCGAAGTGTTGCAAGCGCTGGGGCTGAGGTCGTTTTCGCCTAGCGTGACCGCTTGCCCGGGGTGCGGGCGCACGACCAGCACGACGTTTCAGGAATTGGCGGAGCGCATTCAAGGCTACATTCGCGACAACATGCCGATCTGGAAGACGCAATACGACGGCGTGGAGACGATGACGCTGGCGGTGATGGGCTGCATCGTGAACGGGCCGGGCGAATCGAAAGCCGCGAATATCGGGATTAGTTTGCCGGGGACGGGCGAAGCGCCGCGTTGCCCGATTTATATCGACGGGAAAAAAGACGTGACGCTCGAAGGAACTTACGACGAGCTGGCGGCGGCGTTTCAGGCGCTCGTGGACAAGTACATTGCGAACAAGTATCCGCGAAAGACGGCGGAAGTGGTGGCTCCGGCGGGAAACTGAAGGCTTCCATGAAAATCAGCAGAGCAGATGTGGAACGCGTTGCGGAATTGGCCTATCTGGACTTGAGCGAGGCTGAGCTGGAGATGTATCGTGCGCAGCTCGACGAGATTTTGGAATACATCGGGAAGTTGAACGAGCTGGATACGGCGAACGTCGAGCCGATGGCGCAGGTGTTGGCGGAAGGGCAGGCGGCGGACGCGACTTTGCGCGAAGATGTGGTTGTCCCATGCCGCGTGGCAGGAGAGATTTTGAAGCAGGCGCCGGACACGGAACCGCCGTACTTTCGCGTGCCGAAAGTAATCGAGAGATAAGGCAGGGAGAATAGCGGAACTCGCGAACTGGCGAAAATGACAGCGAACTGGACGATCGACGGGGTCAAGGAAGCGCTGGCGGCGAAGAAGATTTCGGCGCGAGAACTGGCGGCGGATTACTACCGCAGAATTGAGAAGAAAAATCCGGAGTTGAACGCCTACCTGACGCTTTCCGAGGAACGCGCCTACACCCAGGCGGACCGCATGGATGCGCTGGTGGCTGCGGGAAAGCCGCTGCCTGCGCTGGCGGGAGTGCCCATTGCCATCAAGGATGTGATCAGCACGAGAGGGGTGCGGACGACGTGCGGGTCGAAGATCCTGCAGAACTACGTGCCGCCGTATGACGCAACGGCTGTGGAACGGCTCGAAGCGGCGGGTGCCGTCATTTTGGGTAAAACCAATTGCGATGAGTTCGCGATGGGCAGTTCGAACGAGAACTCCGCGTACGGGCCGGTGAGAAACCCGGAGGCGACGGACCGCGTGCCGGGAGGTTCGAGCGGCGGATCGGCGGCAGCGGTTGCGGCTGGGCTGGCTGTTGCTTCGCTTGGGACGGATACGGGCGGATCGATTCGGCAGCCGGGTTCGTTCTGCGGGATTCCGGCCATGATGGGGAGTTACGGGCGAGTTTCGCGGTACGGACTTATTGCGTTTGCGTCTTCGCTGGATCGGATCGGGCCGTTTGCGACGAACGTGCGCGACGTGGCCGCGATTCTTGGCGTGATCGCGGGGCGAGATCCAAATGATTCGACGTCGACCACGGAGCCCGTGCCGGACTATCTCGACGCCTTAAAGAAGCCGGTTAAAGAACTGCGCGCCGGGGGGCTGCGCGTCGGGATACCCAAGCAATACTTCGGCGATGGGATGGATGGCGGCGTCCGAAAGAAGGTCGAAGCGGGAATTGAGGTTCTGAGGAGACTCGGCTGCGAGCTGCGCGAAATCCAGATGGCGCACACGGATTATGCGATCGCGACCTACTACATCATCGCGACGGCGGAGGCGAGCTCGAACCTGGCGAGGTATGACGGCGTGCGGTACGGCCTGCGCGTGGATGACGACTCGCTGCTGACGATGTACCGAAAGACGCGGGGGACGGGATTCGGGGCCGAGGTGAAGCGGCGGATTGTGCTGGGAACCTACGTTTTGTCGGCGGGCTACTATGACGCGTATTACTTAAAGGGGCAGAAAGTTCGAGCGCTGATTGCGAAGGACTTTCGAGATGCGTTTACGAACGTCGACGTCATCGTAACGCCGACGTCGCCGGTCCCGGCGTTTCGACTGGGGGAGCGGACGAACGATCCTCTCCAGATGTATCTTGCTGATATATATACAGTTACTGGATCTCTGGCAGGCGTGCCAGGCATTTCGGTACCATGCGGGAAGGTCGATGGAAAGCTGCCTGTGGGCCTGCAAATTTTCGGGCCTGCCTTTGGCGAAGCCAGCGTCCTGCAATTGGCGAACGCGTTTGAACAGGCTGGCGGCGGCTCGGTCTAGTTAGCCGGAGTGAATTCCGAACGTGCCCACCAAGCTGGACTCCCTGCTCGCCCAGTTGACCAAAGCACAGTTTGAGTTCTTGTGCGCCGCGGACGCCGTGGCTGCCTTCGCGTGGAAAACCAGGCCGACTGCGGAGAGATGGTCTGCGGCTGAGGTGGTTGCACACCTGACTTTGGTGGAGCGTGCGGTCATCGAAAAAGCGGATCACGTCTCGCAGAAATCGCCGAAGCGAATTCCCCTACTAAAAAAGATTCACCTTCCGATGGCGCTGGTCGAAATGCGGCTAGTCCGGCGCAGATCTCCGCTGCCGCTTGACGCGGGCCTATTGAGGGGCAAAGAAGAGATGTTGGCGGAGCTGCGAGAAGCGAGAGAACGTACGAGGGCGTTCCTTGAGGAAACGCGAGATCGCGACCTGAGTGGATACTGGTGGCCGCACCCGGCGCTGGGAATGTTGAGTCTCCATGGATGGATCCGTTTTATCGCCGCGCACGAAGTCCGACACGCAAAACAGATGAGTGAAATCGTGGCGAATCTACCGAAAATCGTAGAAGGTTTGCAAAAGTAGGACATTATTGCACTGTGATTTCCACTTCAGGTTGAGGCGTACTGGTGTGCGCCGAAATGAGGGAAATTGCGTAATGTCTTTTTACACAGGGAGTTGGAACAAAAGTACTAGCCTTCTCGTTTTAGATTGGGAGAACGGAACGACTATTGCTCTTGAAACAGTGCATCGCGTACGCTGCGAATAGCATCAAAGGTAGTGAAGGCGGCTATCAGATGCGCGGTGTGGCAGATAGTTAGAGGGACAAGGCCATGGTTACCGTCAAATCGAGCCAAAAGATTTTTACAGACGTTGAGATCGCCAGCCTGACCGGCATTTGCGTCGATCACATCCGTAATTTCGCGAAAAGCCGGCACTTGGGCTTCATCGCAAGGGCGGCGGAAGCCGCCGGCAAGCAGGCTGACCAGTGGCTGTTCACTCTGTCCGACCTGATGGTGCTGGTGACGCTTTTTCCGCGCTGCACGCACTAAGACGAAAACGAGCTTCGCTCGAAACTGGCTCTTTCCGGAACACCGGAAAGGGCCTTTTGCTTTTTGGGACAGTTGCGGCAGCACAGAGCCAGAGGTATGCTCCCTGAAGGGCAAACAGATTCTTTGGGCCGGCATCCGATGAGCCAGAAACCTCTATGAGCCTGCGTTCCAGTCTTGCTTCGATTCTGCCGATAGTGATGCTGGGGTGGGCAGGAACCGCCTGGCAGAACGCTCCGCGCGCGGATTCTAGCTCTCAACAGGCTGCGCCGAGTTCCGCACAAGCCACCACACCAACTACGGGACAAACCCCAAGTCAGAAGGTCCCAGCGGAGGAGCTGACGGGCTTGCCGAAGGGCAAGAAATTGGTGCTGACCGATGGCAGCTACCAACTCGTGAGGAGCTATGAAAAAGACGGCGACCGCGTTCGCTATTACAGCCTGGAAAGAGACCAGTGGGAGGTGATCCCGGCGTCCATGGTGGATTGGGCCGCGACCAAGAAGGCGGAAGCGGCGACGGAAGAAACGTCCGCGGAGCTCTTGCACAAGGTCCAGATCCAGGAAGCCGCAGCGAAAGCGGAAACGCCGGTCGATGTGGATGCGAGCCTGCTGGTCGCCCCCGGAGTGTTCTTGCCCGACGGGCAGGGCATGTTCGCGTTCGAGGGGAAATCCATCAAGAAGCTGACGGAGGTAGGATCTCAGGAAAAAACGGACAAGAAGACCGTTCTGAAACAGATTCTCTCGCCGATCCCCATCGTCCCAAGCAAGCACAACATTGAAATTCCGGGCTCCAAGGCGGCCGTTCGGCTGACCGGCGGAGTGCCGGAGTTTTATCTGCGCGAGCCAACATCAGACCCGATCCAGGATTCGACCGTGCTGAGGAGCGGCCGGCAGAGCGAGTCCGGACCGGACGTCGCGCTGGTGCGCGCGAAGGTCAAAGGAAACAAGCGCGTGCTGGAATCCATCAAGAGCATGTTTGGGCAGGAACTCTCCGAAAGCCGGGACGATATTTCCGTTCAGAGATGGGAAGTGGCTCCGGACATCTACCGGTTCACGCTCAGCGCGCCTCTGCCGCCGGGAGAGTACGTGCTGGCGGAAGTCTTGCAGGATGGATTGAACATGTATGTGTGGGATTTCGGAGTGGACGCGGCGCCTACGACAGAACCAGCTCCTCGTTGAGGTCGGATTCCACCTGCAACTCATCAAGAGAAAAGCAAAGCTAGTGACCAGTGACCTGCGCCTGCTGTGGGCGAAGGCTGGCGCGGCCTACGGATGGAGATCCTCCATTTGCAGAACTTCAGAGGCTGACGTCTAGCTGAGAAACGAGGAGGTCGAAGCGTCAGTCAGAGGACTTATCCGGTGACTCGGACGCGAACACTTCCAACAAGATGGCGAGAACATCGGAAACGCGAAACGGCTTCTGCAGGTGGCGAGGCCCGTTATGGCTGCGAGGCGCCGATGATTCGATGAGGTCTCCGGACATATAGATTACGGCGGGTTTGCGCTCGCCAGATGCGGCGAGCAGGCGCTCGGCGACGACCTTGCCGCTGACATGGCTGCCATCCTTCGATAGATTCAGATCGCAAAGAATCGCGTCGTGCGAACGTTCGGCGAGAAAGACCAGGGCTTCCTCAAGCGTGGCGGCACAATCCACGTGTATGTCGCGCGCGCTGAGCCCTTCCGAGAGCAGGCTGCGCAGGCTCTCCTCGTCATCGAGCACGAGAACGGACCGGCCCTTGAGCAAGTTGAGATTGGGCACTGGCGCGGCTCCCGATCCCGTACCGACAGCTTCGCGTGGAGATGATGCGGGAGACTCCTGGTCAAGAGCAAGAGGAAGATAAACGGTGAAGGCCGAACCGCCTGCGGGAAGTGCTTCCGCCTCGATGTTGCCGCCGTGCTCACGAACGATCGACAAGCAAATGCTGAGGCCAAGGCCCGTGCCCCCGCCGGGACGCTTCGTAGTGTAAAAAGGATCGAAGAGCCGGGCGGCAGACTCCGGGCGAATGCCGACGCCGTCATCTTGAAACGTGATGGAAACACGTGAACCGATGCGCGTGAAGCGAATCTGGATCCGGCCGGATTCGCGCACTTCGCGAATGGCCTGCTCCGCGTTGGTGACGAGATTGAGAAAAACCTGGATGAGCTGATTGGCGTCGCCGATAACGCCGGGCAGATCCGGCTGCGGACGAAAATCGATTTCGACGTTGTTCCTGCGGAGCGAGTGTTCGTGCAACTGCAGCGTCCGGTCGATGATGCTATTCAGATCGACCGGCTTCTTCTGCGGCGAAGCGGGCCGCGAGAATTCGAGAAGATTCTGAACGATGCGGGCCGCGCGGCGGGCTTGCCGGTGCGTAATTTCCAGCTGCCGCTTGGTAGCTTCCTGGTCGTTCTGCCCCTCGCGCAGCAGCTCCGTGACGCCCAGAATAGCGGTGAGAGGATTGTTCAACTCGTGCGCCACGCCGGCCAGCATTTGGCCCATGGCGGCAAGCTTTTCCGCCTGGATGAGTTGCTCTTCGAGGCGCTTCAATTCGGTGACATCGCGGCCGGAAAGAACGACTCCCTCGATCTTTCCCTTTTCATCGGCCAAGGGGCTGAAGTTGAAACGGATGCGGCGCCACTCGCCTAACTTGTGGCGCACACGAACTTCAACGGAGCCGTAAGTCTGGCGTCCGGCAAGAATGTCCTGGAACAAGGCAATGAGGACAGGGCGGTCTTCGGAGTGAGTGCGCTCGCCGAATTCCATGCTGACCGCCTCGGAAAGTTCGTAGCCCAGAACATCGGTACAGCGCGGACTCACGAAGGTGTAGCGCGAATTGGAATCCACGACGAGAATCAGATCGGGGAAGCTGTCCACGAGCCGACGCGCAAATTCCTGTTCTTTGTGCAACTGCCGTTCCATCTGGCGACGGGCAGTGACGTCCAGGACGGAACCTTGATAACGAATGACGCGGCCTGTGGTATCGCGGACCGCAGTGGTGGTATTCAGGCAAACGATGGCGGTGCCGTCCTTGCGCACCACATTGATTTCGCGGCCTTGCGGAGCCGGCTGATGCTCGACCTCCTGCACCAGAGCTTTTCGTTCGGCGTGGTCGGCGACGATGTCCGGAACTTTCTTCGAGAGCAGCTCTTCCTTGGAGTCGTAGCCGAGAATGCGCACGAGCGCGGGATTGGCGTCGAGAATGCTTCCGTCGGGCGTGGTGATATAGATGCCTTCCTGGAGTGTTTCGAAAAGTTCGGTGAAGCGAGCTTCATTCTTGCGAAGAGCCGTGATGTCGCGGCCGAGAACGGTGAGGCCATGAACCTTGTTGTCGCGCGTCATGGCATGCGCGACGCAATCGAAATAGCAGATGGAATTTTGTTTTTTGAGCCGGACCTGAATGATTCCCGACCAATGGCGGCGCTCGAGAAAGCGCGGCATGGCGCGGCGAATCATCTCGCCCCCTTCGCCGCTGCCTTCCTCGAGAAATTCGGTCACGGGGCGGCCGATGATCTGCTGATAGGTGGCGCCCACGAGATCCGCGAAGCTGCGGTTCACGGCGCGAATCTCGCCTTCGAGCGAGATGGCCAGAAGAATATCGTCGAAGGAATCGATCAGATCGCGATAGCCCTGTTGCGAGCGGGAAATGACATCGAAGAGCTGGTCCATCTGCCGATCGCTCGGAGGAGCCGCATCGTGATGCTCCAGGCCGCGGACGAGGCCGCGCAGTTCGGAAATTTCCTGTGTGCGCTTCCAGGCATAGAAGCCAAAGAGCATGACCAGGACGACAAGCCCAATGGGCAAGGCCTCAAATCGATGCGCGAGCGAGCGAATCGTCCCCCAGGAGGTGAAGGCAAAAACGATCGAAAGAATCAAAAGCAGAACGAATGTCAGACGCCAAAGTTCGCTTTGGCGCCTTTCAAATTGCTCGAGGCGCGATGAGATGTTCGCGCGGCCCGTGCCGGCCGAAGAGTCCTTCGCCGAGTTGGAGGATAACTTGTCGTGTTCAGCCATGAAGACCTGGAAACGAGCGGCGAAACCGGCCCGCACGCCGCACTAGAGCCGCCCAAATCATTGTAGAAAACGGCGCCAAAGTTGAGCAACGGCGCGGTCGGCGCGAGTTGCCTGAACGGTACCTGTTCCTATTGCCTAAAAAGTAAAGCGTCCCGGACAAAGCCGGGACGCTTGGTTGCAACCTGGTCGAGCCGGAATGACCTCGCCGTCGAAACTGCCTAGCCTTCGGTCGCGGCGTCGGCTTCGGTGTCTTTCTGCAGGAAGTCGAGCGCCGCAGCTTCTTCCGCAGTGAGCTCTGCAGCCTCCGGAATTTCCTCGATTGGCGCAGGCGCCGGCATTTCCGTCAGCAATTGAATGCTGCGATAGTGCTCGAGGCCCGTGCCAGCGGGAATGAGCCGGCCCATGATGACGTTTTCCTTGAGGCCGCGCAGGTAGTCCACCTTGCCGGCGACGGCGGCTTCGGTGAGCACGCGCGTGGTCTCCTGGAAGCTCGCAGCCGAGATGAACGAATCGGTCGAGAGCGACGCCTTGGTGATGCCGAGGAGCAGCGGACGCCCTGTCGCGGGACGGCCACCGTCGGCGATGATGCGGTCGTTTTCCTCGCGGAAGCGGAACTTGTCCACCTGCTCTTCCAGGAGAAATGTGGTATCTCCCACGTCTTCGACCTTAACCCAGCGCATCATCTGACGCGAGATGGTCTCAATGTGCTTGTCGTTGATGTTGACACCCTGGAGCCGGTAGACCTCCTGAATGGCGTTCACCAGATAGGCCTGAGTGAACTTCTCGCCGAGAACGGCGAGCAAGTCGTGCAAGTTGAGCGGGCCATCGATGAGGGCTTCGCCGGCCTTGACGTGGTCGCCTTCCTGCACATTGATGTGCACGCCGCGCGGGATGGAGTATTCCTTGGTCGTCTTGCCATCCTCGCTCTCGACGTAGACCTTGCGCATGCCCTTGGCGATATCGCCGTAGCGAACGACGCCGTCGACCTCGCTGATGACCGCCGGATCCTTCGGCTTGCGCGTCTCGAAAAGTTCGACGACGCGCGGGAGGCCGCCGGTGATGTCCTTCGTCTTGGTGGTTTCACGCGGAATCTTCGCGAGCACGTCCCCGGCCTGAACCTCGTCGCCGTCCTTGACCATCAAGTGCGCGCGCGAAGGCATCAGGTACTTCTTGCGGACCTTGCCCGACGAATCGCGAACGAGAATCGCGGGCTGATGCTTTTCGTCGCCCGGAGGAAGCGTGACGACGTCCTGGGAGAGGCCGGTCACTTCGTCCACTTGCTCTTCGATGGTCAGGCCGGGACGCAGGTCGTCAAACTTCACGGAGCCGGCGGATTCGGTGAGAATCGAGAACGTGAAGGGATCCCATTCGGCAAGAATCTGGCCGTGGGTGACATGTTCGCCGTCAACCACGCGGAGGCGCGCGCCGTAAACGACGTGGTAGCGCTCCTTCTCGCGGTCCTTCTCGTCCACGATGGAGATGAGACCCGAGCGATTCATGGCGATGGACGTTCCGCCGCGGCCCTCGACGAACTTGAGGTCCACGAACTTGACGACGCCGTTGTTGCGCGCTTCGAGCGTGGAGCGCTCGGAAACGCGAGTTGCGGTTCCGCCGATGTGGAACGTACGCATGGTCAACTGCGTGCCGGGCTCGCCGATGGATTGCGCGGCGATGACGCCGACGGCTTCGCCAAGCTCAACCATGCGCCCGGAAGCGAGGTTGCGGCCGTAGCAGAGAGCGCAAACTCCGCGGCGGGACTCGCAAGTGAGCACGGAACGAATGCGCACGCGCTCGATGCCTGCGGCCTGCACCTGGTTGGCGAGGTCTTCGGTGATTTCCTGGTTGATGTCCACGATGACCGTGCCCTCGAAGTCCTTGATCTTATCGAGAGATACGCGGCCAACGATGCGGTCGCGCAACGGCTCGACTTCGACTCCAGCTTCGACAATGGGCTCGACGAAGATTCCGTCGTTCGTACCGCAGTCGCGCTCGTTGATGATGACGTCCTGAGCGACGTCGACTAGGCGGCGCGTGAGATAGCCGGAGTCGGCGGTCTTGAGCGCGGTATCCGCAAGGCCCTTACGCGCGCCGTGCGTCGAGATGAAGTACTGCAGTACGGTGAGGCCTTCGCGGAAGTTGGAGGTGATGGGCGTTTCGATGACTTCGCCGCTGGGCTTGGCCATCAAACCGCGCATGCCGGAAAGCTGGCGAATTTGCTGTTTTGAACCGCGAGCTCCGGAGTCCGCCATGACGTAAACGGGGTTGATGTTGCCCTCTTTGTCCTGGTTCTCGAGGGCTTTGAACATTTCGTCCGCGACTTTTTCGGTGACGTCGCCCCAGATCGCGATGACTTTGTTGTAGCGCTCGCCGTTCGTGATGGCGCCGTCGAGGTATTGCTGCTGCACCTTGACGACTTCCTTCTCGGCGTTTTCCACCAGCTTGTACTTGTCGCTGGGGATGAGCATGTCATCGATACCGATGGAGATGCCGGACTTCGTGGCGTACATGAAGCCCAGCTCTTTCAGGTGATCGAGCAGGACGACGGTGTCCGTGAGGCCATAGCGCAAGTAGGCGTAATAGACGAGCTGCTGGACGCCCTTCTTCTTGAGCAGGCCATTCACAAAGGGGAATTTTGCCGGCAGGTGTGAATTGAAAATCACGCGGCCGACGGTGGTCTGAATGAACTGACGCTCCATCTTGACGGGCTCGGTGTGCGGCACGTCCTGGTCGTCGTAAGCGGTGGTGAGGTCAATCACTTCGCCGCTATAGCGCAGACGGATGGGAGTGAGCAGCTCGACTTCGCCGGCTTCGAGTGCGAGCACAACTTCCTCGGCGTTGCCGAAGACGCGGCCTTCGCCCTTGGCGCCGGGCTTGGCCTTCGTCAAGTAATAGATGCCCAGAACCATGTCCTGCGACGGAACGGCCAGAGGCAGACCGTGCGCGGGGGACAAGATGTTGCGGGAGCTGAGCATGAGCACGGACGCTTCCACCTGAGATTCCGGCGAAAGCGGAATGTGCACGGCCATCTGGTCGCCGTCAAAATCCGCGTTGAACGCGGTGCAGACGAGCGGGTGAATGCGGATGGCTTTGCCTTCAACAAGGACCGGTTCGAACGCCTGAATGCCGAGCCGGTGCAACGTCGGAGCGCGGTTGAGCAGCACGGGGTGTTCGCGAATGACGTCTTCGAGAATGTCCCACACTACTGGCTCTTGCTGTTCGACCATTTCCTTGGCTTGCTTGATGGTCGTGCAGTGCCCCTGCGCTTCGAGCTTGTGATAGATGAACGGCTTGAAGAGCTCGAGAGCCATCTTCTTAGGCAGACCGCACTGGTTGAGCTTCAGCTCCGGGCCGACCACGATGACGGAGCGGCCGGAATAGTCGACGCGCTTGCCGAGCAGGTTCTGGCGGAAACGGCCCTGCTTGCCCTTGAGCGTATCGCTCAGAGACTTGAGCGGGCGATTGTTGGTGCCGCGCAGAACGCGTCCGCGGCGGCCATTGTCAAACAGCGCGTCCACCGCTTCCTGAAGCATGCGCTTTTCGTTGCGGACGATGACGTCGGGCGCGCGAAGCTCCATGAGCTTCTTCAAGCGGTTGTTGCGGTTGATGACGCGGCGATAAAGATCGTTCAGATCCGAAGTGGCAAAACGGCCGCCGTCCAGAGGAACAAGCGGGCGCAATTCCGGCGGAAGGACCGGGACCACGTCCAGAATCATCCACTCCGGCTTGTTACCGCTCTTGCGGAACGCTTCGAGCACCTTCAGCCGCTTCGCAAACTTGATGCGCTTTTGCAGCGAAGGATCGGTCTTCATCTTCTCGCGGAGTTCTTCCGAGAGCTTATCCACTTCGACGCGGCGAAGCAGTTCCTTGATGGCTTCCGCGCCCATCTTGGCGGTGAACTGGCCGGGATATTCCTTTTGCAGTTCGCGGTATTTATCTTCGAGCAGGACTTCCCGCTCGCGGAGCACCGCGACTTCGCCGGCGTCGACGACTACGAAAGCTTCAAAATAGAGAATGCGCTCGAGATCGCGCATGGAAATGTCCAACAAGTAGCCGATGCGGCTCGGCAGTCCCTTGAAGAACCACACGTGCGAACAAGGCGAAGCCAGCTCGATGTGGCCGAGACGCTCGCGGCGAACTTTGCTCAGAGTGACTTCCACGCCGCACTTATCGCAGATAACGCCGCGATGCTTCATGCGCTTGTACTTGCCGCACAAACACTCCCAATCGGTGACGGGGCCAAAAATCTTTGCGCAGAAAAGGCCGTCGCGTTCGGGCTTGAACGTTCGGTAGTTGATGGTCTCCGGCTTGGTGACTTCACCATGCGACCAGGAGCGGATTTTTTCCGGACTCGCCAAACTGATGCGGATCGAATCGAAATCAGCGATCAAACTGGCGCGATCATAAGGGCTGCTGCGATACAAGGTTGTTTCCTCCCTCCCCCGGCTTTCGCCAGGGGCCGCGGCCTGATGTTTTGCACCGGGCCGGCTGAGAACCCAAAAAACCGAAACTCACTACTTCACGAAATGTTGCATTGCAGGGGCACGATATATCGTGCCCCTACGATGCGAGAGCGCTAATCCGCGGCTTTCTCCGTTGGCGTCTTCTGGCGCTTCATTAACTCCACATCCAGGCAGAGCGACTGCAGCTCGCGGACGAGAACGTTGAACGACTCAGGCACGCCGGGTTCGATTCCCGGCTCACCCTTAACGATGGCCTCGTAAATCTTCGCGCGGCCATAGACGTCGTCCGATTTTGCCGTGAGTAGTTCCTGCAGAATGTGCGCGGCGCCGTACGCTTCGAGCGCCCACACTTCCATTTCGCCGAAGCGCTGTCCACCGAATTGCGCTTTGCCGCCCAGCGGCTGCTGGGTGATGAGCGAGTACGGCCCGATCGAACGCGCGTGGATCTTGTCATCGACGAGGTGCGAAAGCTTCAGCATGTAGATGTAGCCGACCGTGACCGGCTGGTCGAACTGGTCTCCCGACATGCCGTCGAAGAGATTGATCTTCCCGGCATGCGGCAAGCCCGCGACTTCCAGCAAGTGGCGGATTTCCGGCTCGCGCGCGCCGTCAAAAACCGGCGTCGCGAAGGGAATGCCGTCGCGGAAGCCTTCGGCGTAGTCGAGCAATTCCTCATCGCTGAGTTTCGCCAGCGTCTTCCAAATGGTCGTGTCCGTGAAGACTTCACGGAACCAGCGGCGCAACGCTTCAGCCTTGACTTCCTTGCTGAGCAAGCGCTTGAGGCTGTTGCCCAACTCCTTGGAAGCCCAGCCGAGGTGCGTTTCAAGAACCTGCCCGACGTTCATACGCGAAGGAACGCCGAGAGGATTCAGAACGATTTCGACCGGAGTGCCGTCCGGAAGGTACGGCATGTCTTCCTGCGGCACGATGCGGGCGATGACGCCCTTGTTGCCGTGGCGCCCGGCCATCTTATCGCCGATGGAAAGCTTGCGCTTCATGGCGATGTAGACTTTGACGAGCTTGATGACGCCCGGAGGCAGTTCGTCGCCCTTCTTGAGCTTTTCTTTGCGCTCCTCGGTGATCTTGCGGAGCACGTCGATCTGCCGCGAGGTCATCTCCTCGATCTCTTCGATCTTTTCGATGAGGAGCGGATCTTTCTCGTTCAGCTTGAGGCGCTTGAGGTTGCGCGTAGAAATTTTCTCGATCAGGTCGCGCGTCAACTCGACGCCCTTGGTCAAGAGGCGCTTGTTGGTCTTTTCGTCGTGCAAGTCGGCCTGCAGAATCTTTCCGCCCAGGAGATCCGAGAGGCGCTTGAGGCGCTCATCCGTGAGGATGCGGATTTCGTCGGCGAGGTTCTTTTCCAGCTTGAAGACCTGCGTCGCTTCGATGGCCTTGTGCCGCTCGTCCTTTTCTCCACCCTTGCGGGTGAAGATCTTCACGTCGACGATCGTTCCCTCGATGCCAGGCGGGCAGTAAAGAGAAGCGTCGCGAACGTCGCCGGCCTTTTCGCCGAAGATTGCGCGAAGCAGTTTTTCTTCCGGCGTGAGCGTGGTCTCGCCCTTTGGCGTAACCTTGCCGACCAGAATGTCTCCCGGCTTGATGACCGCGCCGATTCGAATGACGCCGCTCTCATCCAGGTTGCGAAGGAATGACTCGCTGATGTTTGGAATATCTCGAGTGACTTCCTCGGGCCCGAGTTTGGTGTCGCGCGCCTCGATTTCGTACTCCTCAATGTGAATCGAGGTGTAGTAATCGTCCTTCACCAGTTTTTCGCTGACGAGGATAGCGTCCTCGAAGTTGTAGCCGCGCCAGGGCAAGAAGGCTACGAGCACGTTGCGTCCAAGGGCGAGCTCGCCGCGCTCCGTGCACGGACCATCGGCAAGAACCTGACCCTTCTTGACGCGATCGCCGACGCGAACGAACGGCTTCTGGCTGATGCACGTGTTCTGGTTCGAGCGCTTGAACTTTATGAGCTGGTAGATGTCGGCGCCCACTTCGCGGCTGAGCACGCCGGAGTGATCCGATTCGACGCGTACGATGATGCGCTCGGAATCGACCTGGTCGACGATGCCTTCGCGCTTGCAGAGCACGACCGCGCCGGAATCGCGCGCGGTAACTCGCTCCATGCCGGTTCCGACGAGCGGCGCTTCGCCTCGAATCAGCGGCACCGCCTGGCGCTGCATGTTCGATCCCATCAGCGCGCGGTTGGCGTCGTCGTTCTCGAGGAACGGAATGAGGCTGGCGGCCACGGAGACGAGCTGCTTCGGCGAAACGTCGACGTAATCGACTTCGTCGCGGCTCTTCAAAACGAAGTTGCCTGCTTGGCGGCAGTTCACCAGCTCTGTCGTGATCTTCAGACGCTCATCCAGCGAAACGTTAGCCTGTGCCACGACGTACTTGTCCTCTTCCCATGCGGAAAGATAGAAGCAGTACGGCTCGTAGACGACCTTGCGGCGCTTCAGCTCTTCGTTGAGCTCTTCGACCTTGTCCTTCTCCACGATTTCGCCGGCCTTAAATTCGCTGTCTCCGGCGTTGACGATGTGCACGTAATCGATGATCCGCCCGCCCTTCACACGGCGGTACGGCGACTCGATGAAGCCGTAATCGTTGATGCGCGCAAAGCACGATAGCGAGCTGATCAAGCCGATGTTCGGACCTTCCGGCGTTTCAATCGGGCAAATGCGGCCGTAGTGCGTCGGGTGTACGTCGCGCACTTCGAATCCCGCGCGTTCACGCGAAAGACCGCCCGGTCCAAGAGCGGAAAGACGCCGCTTGTGGGTGATTTCGCTGAGCGGATTGGTCTGGTCCATGAACTGGCTCAACTGCGATGAGCCAAAGAATTCGCGGATCGCCGCCATGACCGGCTTGGCGTTCACCAGGTCGTGTGGCATAGCCGTGGACATTTCCTGGTACACACTCATCTTTTCCTTGATCGCGCGTTCCATGCGGACCAGGCCGATGCGGAACTGATTTTCAAGCAGTTCGCCGACGGCGCGGACGCGGCGGTTGCCGAGGTGGTCGATGTCGTCCACCACGCCGATGTTCTTCCGCAGCTTGAAGAGGTACTTGATCGCCGAAACGAAATCCGGCGTATCGAGCGTGCGGTTATCCAGAGGCGTATCTAACCCCATCTTGATGTTGAACTTCAGGCGGCCGACGCGGCTGAAATCGTACTTGCGCGGGTCGAAGAACATGCCGCGGAAAAGATTCGTGGCCGTTTCGAGCGTCGGAGGATCGCCAGGACGCAGCTTGCGGTAAATTTCGATCAGCGCTTCTTTCGAGGAGCGGATGGCGTCCTTGTCCAGCGTGCGCGAAAGCACCAAGCCGATATCGTCGCGCTCCGGGAAGAAAACATCGACTTCCGTGATGCCGCCTTCGGCAAATGCCTGCCAGAGTTCCGGCGTCAAGGGCTTATTGGCTTCGAGTAGAACTTCGCCCGTCTGGCGGTTGACCACATCGGCGACGCTGTACGCGCCTTCGAGATCGGTTAACGCGGCGCGGACCTGCGAAATCTTCGCCTTGATGAGTTCCTTGAAAAGCGTTTCGGTGATGCGCTTGTGCGCGCCTACGATCACTTCCTCGGAACGGGGGTTGCGAATTTCGTGGGCCAGCTTGCGATCTACCATCCCCGGTGAAACATTCCAGAAGAGATCCTTGTCGCGGAGCGAAACGCGCTCCACCTGATAGAACGTGCGCAGGATTTCCTCATTCGACTTCATGCCCAGAGCGCGCAGGAAAATCGAGCCGAGGAATTTGCGCTTGCGGTCGATGCGCACATAAAGAATGTTTTTCGTGTCGTATTCGAACTCGACCCACGACCCGCGGTACGGAATGATTTTGCCAAGGAAGTAGGTGCGGTTGTTGGCGCTCTCGAAGAAAACGCCCGGCGAACGATGCAACTGGCTGACAATGACGCGCTCCGTGCCGTTGATGATGAACGTGCCGTTCTCGGTCATCAGCGGAATGTCGCCGTAGAAAACTTCCTGTTCCTTGATGTCGCGAATGGTCTTAGCGCCCGTATCCGGATCCTTGTCGTAAATGGTCAGGCGAATCGTGACTTTCAGCGGCGCGGAATACGTCATGCCGCGCTCCTGGCACTCGTTCACGTCGTACTTCAACTGCATCGCTACGGGGTCGCCGCACTTGTTGCAGAAGGTCGGCGTGTTCTTGTTGAACGTGCCGCACTTGTGGCAGATCACATCGCCGGTTTGGTACGGATTCGTTACAACCGAAGCGCCGCAGTTACGGCACGTGGCGCGAAGGTGGTGCAGCCCCTTCAGGTTGCCGCACTTGCACTCCCAGTTGCCAATCGAGTAGTCCACGAATTCCAGCTGCGACATCTCGCGGAAATCCTTGATCGGAAACACGGACGTGAACACGGACTGCAGCCCGCCGTCGTCGCGTTCGCTCGGCAGGAGGTCCATCTGCAAAAATCGCTGATAGGACTTCATCTGGACTTCGATCAGATTCGGAATCTGGATCGAGCCCTGAATTTTCGCGAAATCTAGACGCTCGCGTTCCCTGACGTGCTGGTGACTATTTGCCATTGCTTGGTCTACCTTTTCCCTTTCGGGCGAATAGCGGAAAAACCGGAGAGAGGCATGCAGTCCGTGAGGCGCGCTTCCTGCCCGAAGTCAGCGAGCACACGGCTGCATTTGGTCCAAAAAGGACCAGTAGAGTTGTGGATATAACCAGCCTCGACTTGCGTACGTGATTCCTTTGGCGCGGCGGATCACGCTTGCTCCAGCCTCATTCCAGCCAGTGCCAGCAGCCGCGCCCCCTCTCGAAGCCCGTACAACTAAATCAAACTACTTGATCTCGACCTTGGCGCCCGCGTCCTCGAACTTCTTCTTGATCGTCGCGGCCTCTTCCTTGTTGACGCCTTCCTTGACGGTCTTCGGCGCGCCATCGACAAGGTCCTTGGCTTCTTTCAAGCCCAGGCTCGTCACTTCGCGAACCGCCTTGATGACGTTGATTTTGTTGCCGCCGACGTCGGTGAGAACGACCGTAAATTCCGTCTTCTCTTCCGCCGGTGCCGCCCCTGCTGCCGCTCCGCCGCCCGCCGCCACAACCGTAGCCGCAGCCGCCGAAACACCGAAGGCTTCTTCCATCTTCTTCACGAGGTCCGACGCTTCCAATAGCGTCAGCCCCTTGATTTCTTCCAGGATCGTTTCCACTTTCGACATGACTCTTTCTTCTCCTCTCAAAATTAAAAATTGAACTTACTGGGCCGCTTCAGGGCTTGCTGCGGGAGCAGGCTCGGAACCTGCTCCGCCGGACCCAAACTTGTTGGCTTTCACTGCTTCGCTGACGGTTACCGCCAGATTGCGCGGCAGGGCGTTCAACGCCATGGCGATACGCTGCGCCGGAGCGTTCAGCAGGAACATGATCTTGCTGAGCAATTCTTCCTTAGAAGGAAGATTCGCCAACTGCTGAATCTCGGCGATGGAAATGACGCGCCCTTCGACCACGCCGGACTTGAACTGAAATGCCGGTGTGTCCTTGGCAATCTTGGTGAGCGCTTTTGCAAGCGCCACCGCGTCGGTTTGCGTGTAAGCGATGGAATTTGTTCCCGTCAGGTTCTTGAGCAAACTTTCCGCGGGCGTGCCGGCTCCGGCGCGCTCCGCGAGCGTGTTCTTCACAACCTGGTATTTGCCGCCCACGGCCTGTACGGCGCGGCGGAGCTTCGTATCGGTTTCGACCGTGATCCCCTGGAAAGTCGTCAGAATCACCGTCGACACTTTCTCCAGTTCTGTTTTCAGCTTGTCAAGGTCCTGCTGTTTTTCGCTGCGCTTTTTCATGATCCCGTTTCCTTGCCCTCTTCGCTTAAGCCGCCGCTGCCAAAGCTTCCGACTCGGTCAAATCGATCGGAATGCCCGGCCCCATCGTCGAGGTCAGCGTGATCTTCTTCACGTACTTGCCTTTCGCCGCCGCGGGCTTCGCCTTGATCACTGCGTTGATTACGGCGTGTGCGTTTTCCGCCAGATGCGCCGCGTCAAACTGGATTTTCCCGATAGCGCAATGAACGATTCCCGCCTTTTCGACGCGAAACTCCACCTTGCCTGCCTTGGTTTCCTTGATCGCTTTCGCCACTTCAAACGTTACCGTGCCGGTCTTCGGGTTTGGCATCAATCCGCGCGGGCCGAGCACCTTGCCCAGCTTTCCCGCCGACTTCATCATGTCCGGCGTGGCAATCACCGCGTCGTAATCCGTCCAGCCACCCATAATCTTCTGCACCATGTCGTCGCCGCCGACAAAGTCCGCGCCTGCTTCCTGCGCTTCGCGAACTTTTTCGCCGCTCGCAATCACCAGCACGCGCACCTTCTTGCCCAGCCCGTGCGGCAAAACCACCGTGCCGCGAACCACCTGATCGGAATGCTTCGGGTCAACTCCCAGGTTAATCGCCAACTCCACCGTCTCGTTGAACTTCGTGTGGTGCGTTTTCTTGATGAGCTCGCTGGCTTCCGCGAGCTTGTACGGGCGCGCCTCCACCTTCTTGCGCGCGTTCTCTACGTGTTTGCCTGACAGCTTCTTCATCGCCTCTGCCTTTGCGACCTCGTAGCGCCTGAACTCCTAGGCTTCCACGACTTCCAGACCCATGTTGCGCGCCGTACCCATCACGGTGCGCACCGCCGAGTCCAGATTTGTGGTGTTGAGATCGACAAGCTTGATCTTCGCAATCTCTTGCACTTGCTTCTTCGTCACCTTCCCGACTTTGTTCCGGTTCGGTTCGGCCGAGCCCTTCACGATCCCCGCCGCGCGAAGCAGCAAAATCGACGCCGGCGGCGTCTTCAGGATGAACGTAAACGTGCGGTCGGTATACACCGTCACCAGCACCGGGAAAATCATTCCGTCTGGTTCCTTCGCCGTCTTGGCGTTGAACTGTTTGCAAAAATCCATGATATTCAAGCCGTGCGGACCGAGCGCCGTTCCGACCGGAGGGGCCGGAGTCGCTTTGCCCGCGGGCAACTGCAGTTTGATCGTCGTCTGTACTTTCTTAGCCATGTCCCTGCCTCAATCTCTCTTTTGCGCGCTCAGTTTGCGCGCCACGCCCTACCCCAGCTTTTCCACGCTCGCGAAGTCCAGTTCCACCGGCGTCGAGCGCCCGAAAATCGTCACCGAAACCTTTAGCCGGCTGTGATCGTTATCGATCTCTTCCACCGTGCCGTTGAAATTCGCGAACGGGCCGTCCACAATGCGCACCTGCTCGTTGCGTTCGAACACCACCTTCGGCTTCGGCCGATCCGTAGGAACGTGCACGCGGTTGATGATCGCGTCCACTTCCGCTTCGGAAAGCGGCGAAGGCGCCGTCGCCGAGCCTACAAATCCCGTCACCCGTGGCGTCGAGCGCACGATGTGCCAGGTGTTTTCGTCCAGATCCATTTCCACCAGCACGTAACCCGGATACGTCATCCGCGAAGAAACCACTTTCTTCCCGCCGCGCATTTCCACGACGTCTTCCATCGGAATCAGCACGCGCCCGATCTTGTCCTGCAGGCTGAACGCGGACACGCGGCTTTCCAGGCTTTCTTTGACTTTCCGTTCAAAGCCCGAGTACGTATGAATGATGTACCACTGCATCGCCGTCAAGCTGTGATCCCCTTCAGACGCCGAAGATTTTGAAGACACGCTGTACTCCAAGCTGCACCAGCCAATCGACCGTCGCCAGGAACGCCCCGAAGAAAAACACCGTCACGATCACGACTCCTGTCGTTGAAACTACGTCCTCGCGTGTCGGCCAGGTAACCTGCTTCATTTCCACCCGGACGTCGTGCAGAAACTGCTTCGTATCTTGAACGGTGCCGGTGACCTTGCCGCCAATTCCGGCCGCCGCTCCCGTGATTGCATTGCCTTGCGACTCGTCGTTCTTCACTTTTGCCGCCTGCGTGGCCATTCGTCCTCTTCACTCAACAGGCGTTTCCGCCCATTGCTGATCTCTGGCAGGGGAGGAGGGATTCGAACCCCCATACCCGGTTTTGGAGACCGGAGTCCTAACCGTTGGACGACTCCCCTAAAAACCCAAAACCGTTCCGCCCGGCGCTCGCTCCAAAAACGGACCCTTACTTCACTTCCTTATGCCCCGTATGCTTCCGGCACGTGTTGCAAAACTTCTTCGTTTCCACCCGTTCGGAGTGCTTCTTTTTGTTCTTCGTCGTCGTGTAGTTGCGGTTCTTGCAATCCCCGCACTGCAACGTGATGATTTCTCGCATTACTTCTGTCCCTTCTCCTGCTCAGCCCTCGGCGCGCGAGGGGAAAATCGTTATTCGATGATTTCGGTTACGGCGCCGGCGCCGACGGTGTGGCCGCCTTCGCGAATTGCGAACCGCAAACCCTTCTCCAGCGCCACCGGCGTGATCAGCGTCACTTCGCAACTCACGTTGTCTCCCG
>JBAQJX010000082.1:0-92956 GCA_049641765.1 Candidatus Acidiferrum sp. | reverse complement strand
CTGACGACGTTCATGACCATGGCGTATATCGTGGTGGTGAACCCGCAGATTTTGTCGGAAGCGGGCATGCCGATGGAGGGCGTGCTGTTTGCGACGTGCATTTCGGCAGCGGCAGCGACGCTGATCATGGGGCTGTGGGCGAACTACCCGATTGCGCTGGCGCCGGGGATGTCGCTGAACGCGTACTTCACATATTCGATCGTGCTGGGACGAGGCGTGCCGTGGCAAACGGCGCTGGGAGTGGTTTTCCTTTCCGGCGTGCTGTTTCTGATCCTGACGCTGACGAACGTGCGCGAGCAGATCGTGAACGGAATTCCGGATTGTCTGAAGTATGGGACGGCGGGAGGAATTGGGCTTTTCATTGCGTTTATCGGATTGCGCAACGCGAAAATCATCGTGGCGAATGCGGCGACGTTCGTGGGATTCGGGAAGATCAGCGATCCGCAGGTGCTGCTGGCGTGTGCGGGATTGATTTTCATCGCGATCCTGATGGCGCGGAAGGTGGGCAGCGCGATTCTGCTGGGAATTTTGGCGATTACGGCGGCGGGGATTCCGCTTGGGCTGGCGCACTGGCCGGCGCACCTGGTTTCGCTGCCGCATCCTTCCGGGACGTTTTTGAAATTGGATTTACGCGCGGCGACAAAGCTGGGCTTGGGTGAATTAGTTTTCGTTTTCTTTTTTGTGGATCTCTTCGACAACGTGGGAACGCTTGTGGGCGTTTGCGAAGAGGGCGGATTCCTGCGCGATGGAAAACTGCCGCGGGCAAGCCGCGCGCTGCTGGCGGACGCGTTTGGAACGATTTTCGGATCGCTTACGGGAACATCGACGGTGACGAGCTATATCGAAAGCGCGGCGGGAGTGGCGGCAGGTGCGCGAACGGGACTGGGAAACCTGGTGATCGCGGGACTTTTTCTTGTGGCGATGTTTTGCGCGCCGGTGATCGCAGCAATCCCGAACTATGCTACGGCTCCAGCGTTGATCCTGGTGGGTGCGCTGATGTGCGGAGCAGTGGCGCGAGTGCAATGGAACGATTTCAGCGAGGCGTTTCCGGCGTTTCTGACACTGGTGGCCACGCCGCTGACGTTCAGCATCGCGACGGGACTGAGCCTGGGACTGCTGTCGTACACGTTCATCAAGGTGGGAACGGGGAAGTTTCGCGAGATTAGCCCGCTGATCTGGGTGCTAAGCGCGCTGTTTTTGTTGCGCTACGCGTTTCTGGGAAGCGAATAGGGTGGGCGAGTGGCGCGGAGTAGAGTTCAGGTCCAGCGAGACCCGCCTTCGACGATCTTGACGTAGCGATCGACAGGGAGTCCTGTGAAACGCTGCACGAGGCCGCTGGGCTGCGGCCATTTGACCTCGAGCCAATCCACTTTTTCGCGCTTGCCAAGGCCGAGGACAATCCGCGGGTCATGCGAAGAAAGATAGCTGCCGCCGCCGACTTTCATGCGGCTTCGTTTTAGGTCTCCCGCCTGATAGGTCACGAGGGCGCCGATGGCGTCAGGATTCGACTTTTTCCCTACCATCTGAATGCCGAGCCAATGATTCTGGCGGCCCGCGTTGTTGCGGATAAGGAGCGGGGCGGCGTTGTTGACGGAGACGAGAACGTCGACGGCGCCATCGTTATCAAAATCGCCGATGGCCAGGCCGCGCGCGGACAAAGGCGTAGAAAAAAGAGGACCGCTTTGCGCGCTTAGATTTTCGAAAGATTTGCCGGTGTTGTGGAAGAGGCGGAGGGGATCTTCGTAGGAACTTTCGCCGTGCAGGGAAGTGATGAGGTCGTCGGGATTTCCGTTGGCGAGAAAGAGATCGAGGTTACCGTCGTTGTCGTAATCAAAAAATTTCAACCCCCAGCCGCTCATGAAGCGCGTGGCTTTGGCAATGCCGGTGGGAATGGCGAGATCGTCGAAAGTGCCGTCGTGATTGTTCTGGTAGATGGCGTAGTCTTCGCGATCGATGTTGGCGACGAAGAGATCCTGCCAGCCGTCGTTGTTGAAATCGGCGGAGTCGACGCCCATGCCGGAGCGAGGGCGGCCGTTGACGCTGTACGCAACGCCTGCTTCGGTACCCGTCTCGGCGAATTTGCCCTTGCCGTTGTTTACGAAAAGAAAGTTGGCGACGGTGTCGTTGCTGACGAATAGATCCATCCAGCCGTCGTTGTTGATGTCGGTGGCGACGACGCCCCAAGCTTTTCCGAGTTGAGAGGCGATGCCGGAGGAAGCGGAGACGTCGGTGAAGGTGCCGTCTCCATTGTTGCGGAAGAGCCAACTGGGCATGGGTTGATAGATGCGCGGGATGCAGTAGTGGCGCTTGCCGTCAATGGGAACACCACAATACTGATTTTTCTGCTTGCTGAAATCGACGAAGCGGCAAACGAAAAGGTCGAGCAGGCCGTCGCTGTTGTAATCGAACCAGACGGCGCTGGAGGCCCAACCTGGAGCGGCAACGCCGGCCTTTTCGGTGACGTCAGTGAAGGTGCCGTCGCCATTGTTACGATAGAGAATGCTGCGGCCGTACTGGGTGACGTAGAGATCGGGAAAGCCGTCGCGATCGTAGTCGCCGACGGCGACGCCTTGGCCGAAGCCGCCAGCGGCGACGCCGGCTTTCTCGGTGACGTCGGTGAAGGTGCCATCGCGATTGTTTTTGTACAGAGCGTTGCGAAGAGGCGGATCGGGAGAGTAGAAATCGCACTTGCCACTGTTCACGAGGTAGATGTCCATCCAGCCGTCATTGTCGTAATCGAGGAAGGCGCAGCCGGCGCCGGTGGTTTCCGGCAAGTATTTCTCGGCAGACTTGCCGTTGACGTGGCGCCAGGTGATGCCGCTGGCGGAGGCGGGAACTTGCTCGAAAGGAAACTCGGAAGCAGGGATCGGAAGCGCGCCGAGAATTCGCGGGCAGGCGCCGGAAATGGCGGAGGCAGCGAGAGCTTTGAGCAGGCTGCGGCGCGCGAGGGAGTGCGGGCCGCCGATGATTGGAATTTCAGAGTCGTGCGGAGACTTTGGCAAAAAGAGTCGCTCCCTAACCCTACTGTGGCTTCTGGTCCGCCGGCGCGGAGGTCTGCGTCAACTGGCGCTGAAGGGCAAACTCTTTCTCGGCCTCGTCTTTGTTGCCGGTGCGACTGAGAGCCACGGCTAGATTGTAATGGGCGGCAGGATTGCCCTGCTGGAGGCGTACAGCGACGCGTAGAGGAGCGATGGCTTCTTCGTAGCGTTTTTGTGTGACGAGGCAGAAGCCGAGGCTCATGTACGCGTCGCCAAAGGTGACATTGAGTTTTGTGGCGCGCGTATAGTGGGCGATGGCGTCGTCCCATTGCGAGTCCTGCTGGGCCATTTCTCCGAGAATAAATTCGGCGCCGGCATTGTGCGGGTCGAGCTGGAGCTCCTTTTCGAATTCCTCTTTTGCGCGGGCCGCGAATTTGTTATCGGCGTCAGGGCGGGAGAGGAGAAGCCTGCCGAGCAGGTAGTGAATGCCCTGTGTGTCGGGGTACTTCTCGATGATGGCTTCGTACTCGCGCTGGGCTTCGTCCCACTTGCCCTGCATCTCGAGAGCTTCGGCGTTGAGTTTGTGTGCAGCGACAGATTGCGGAGCGGTGCGGCCGAGATCCTGCGCGGTGCGCGTGGAGAGGTCGGAGTAGGCGTGAACGACGATGAAGAGAACTTCGGGGTCGTGAGGAAACTGGTGGCCGAGGAAATGGAGGAAATCGAGAGCAGACTCGCGATTGTCCAGATTGAGAGAACAGCGGAGGCCGAGAATGGCGGTGTCCTTCTTTGATTCAGGAGAGCCCGAAGAGTTCAGTGCGCGCTGAAGTCCGGGGAGAGCTTCCTTGCAGCGACCTTCCTTGGCGAAGGCGGCGGCTTGCTGTTCGGAAGGCGCAGAAGAGGCTGCGGACGTCGAAGAAGATTTAGGGGCTTGAGCGAGGAGGGAAGAAGAGGAGAACCATAGGGAAACGCAGAGGAGTAGGATGGCGGACATGCGGGAAATTCTGGGCATCGGTCTCAGGTCTTATAGGTCTTCGGTTTTAGGTTGCGCCGGTTGAAGCTGGCGTTGCATCCCCTGGAATTAGATTCTGACAGAAAGTAGCGCCAGAAAACAAAATGAGGCAGGCGGGGGTGTACGCCTGCCTCATTGCCCGTGTTCTGCTTTCTTAGTAGTAGAGCTTCAGGGCAAATTGAATATTGCGCGCCGGCTGAGAAGCGGTGATGACGCCGGTGGTGGATTGAGCCACGGTGGTGTTAGGAACGGCCAAGTTGACGCGGTTAAAGGCGTTCAGGAAGTCAGAGCGGAATTCAAGTTTGAAGCGCTCTGAGACGTGGAAGTCTTTCTGGAGGCTGATATCCCAGTTGTAATAACCCGGACCACGCAAGCCAGCGAGCTGTGGAGCGCAGGTGCCAAAACCGCTGGTGTTGTTGGTGTAGTTGCTGGGATCAAACCAGAGAATACCGCCACCGCTACCCGAGTATGGAGTTCTGCCAAGAACCTTGTTGGTGCCGTCGCAATCGGGGCGAATGCCGCCGGAGAGAGTACCAGTCGGGTCGCCGGAGTTGTTGTAAAGGGCCAGAGGGAAGCCGGAGTGGAGGGAAAGGATCGGGCTGATCTTCCATCCACCGACGACTGCGTTTTCCGCGCTGTTCATGCTGCTGCCGAAACGCTTGCCCTGGCCGATGGGCAATTCGTAGATTGCGTAGCTGGTCAGGGTGTTCGCGGAGTCGTAATAGCAGGGCGACCATTCCGCCTGCGGGTCATAGACGTTCTGCCAGTAGGGCGAAGCCGTGGAAGAAGCCCTAGCCGTCGTCCAAGTGCCGTAGTAGCCGGTGTTGTTGGACATGCACTTGGAGAAGGTGTAGGACACCTGATATTGCAAGCCGTTGTTCATGGTCTTCTTCAAGACGGCTTGCATGGCGTTGTACATCATTCTTCCGTTTGACTGCGTGCCGGAAACGGTGCCGCCTGTCGAATCGATGATGGAGGCCAACTGCGGGCCTTCGCCATTGGCGAAGAATGGGCTTGGGCCGGTGCAGGGAGGCGCGCCGCACGCGCTGTCGGGCAATGCCACGAGCTGGTTGTACTTGAAAGGAACCATCAAGTGGTAGCCCAACTGGCCGACATAGCCGACCTGGAGCGTAGTGTCGTTGCCGAACTGGTGCTGAACGGTCAGGTTCGCCTGATCGGAAATCGCAGGCTGAACGTTCGAATCCCATAGACGGAAGGTTGAGTCGTCGTAGCATGACAAGTTCGGGCAGGAAAGGCCCGTAGGCGGGGGCGCAATCACGCCCTGCGACAAAGTGGTGAGAGGCAGGGTGTACGTTGTGCTACCCGTAGTGGTGTATAGCGTTTGGAATTCGCCACCGGCGGTAGCGCCACCATCGTAGGGCGGATTGAGAGGCAGGCGAAGGTTGGTGCCCGTGCCCTCGAGATAGTCGGAGATGGTGAAGGCGCCGCGGACAACCGTGCGGTCACCGAAGCGGCCACCAGGCGTCCAGGCAAAGCCGAGGCGCGGCTGGAAGTCTTTGGCGCCGTAGACGCCGTTGTAAAGGGCGCGGCTATTGCCATCCTGGCCGGCGTATTCGATCTCGCCCGTCTGAATGTTGTAGTTAACCTGTTGGTTGTTGCTCTCGACCCAAGGAGTGTGAGCTTCGTAGCGCAAGCCGAGGTTGAGAGTCAGATGATCGCTGACGCGCCAAGTATCCTGCGCATAGCCGGCGAAGATATTGGAGGTTTGCGTCCAAGTGCCGCTGCTGAGGCCGCGGCCAAAACCGCTGGGCAAGCCGAGGAAGAAATCACCCATTCCGTTGCCGCCGACCGGGCTCGTGGACGCGCAGTTCGCGGCATCCGTACAAGTGGCGGAAGAGGCAGTGAAGTTGGGGCCAAAAATGATGTTGCCCAACGAGCCGCTGTTGCCGGAATAGAAGACGGTGATGTTGTCGTACCAATATTGTCCGCCAAACTTGAAGGTGTGGCGGCCGTGAGTCCAGGTGATGCCGTCATCGAATTGGTACACCTTACTGTTGAAGTTCTGCGCGACCATGCTGTTTCCGATGTTGGTAATGGTGCCATCGCCGGGGCTGGACGGCGTGCCTGCGCCGAAAACCAGGCCAATGAGGCCCGCCATTCCGCCGGGGTTCGAATTAGGAATTCCGAGCGTCTGACCGAACGCTCCGACCGAGGGATCCCACGTCGAGCCGGTATTAAGGACGATGTGGTTCCAGCCAAAGCGCATGTCGTTGAGCATGTTTGGGGAGAGGGTGTGGGTCCAGTCGCCGACGGTGTTCCAGATGGGGGCGGTGACTTGGCCATTGCCCAAGAGAGCCTGCGAATTGGTCTCCGGGTCGATCTGGAAGGCGCGCGTGAAGCGGCCAGAAAGCTGATCTCTGTCGGAGATTCGGTAGTCGATTTTAACGTCGCCCTGATCCTGGTTGTATTGGTTTGATATTTCCTGAATGGCGTTGTTCGTAAGGCCGTTGCTTATGGCTTTAGGGTACAGCGAAGAAGCAAACAGCGCCGCCGCCACCGGGTTGATCATCGTGCCAGGAATCTGGTTGCCTGCGAAGATCGGCCGCATCTGGTTGGCTGCCGCGGAAGGCGAACATGCAACACCACTCACACCGGTACCAGCGGCGCAAGGGTTATAAAGCTGATTCGCGACCACGCACTGGGCGCGAGTATCTCCAGAAACGCAGGGAGAGCCCGAAGGAGGCGGGTTGCCGGAATTGGAGGTGCGGTCGTTGCAGACGCCGCCGGTAAAACCGCTTGTACAGAGGGCGCTGAAATCGCCAGCCTGTTCCGCGGGGGTGAAGACGGAAATGAAACTCGCGGCGGGAGGGTGATCAAAGCGCTGGCCCTGATAGTCGACAAAGAAGAAGAGCTTGTTTTTCAGGACGGGACCACCGAGAGTGCCACCAAACATGTTCCAGCGGAGAGGAGCGCGACCCAGTTCAGCGGTAGGGTTGATTTTGTTTTCCCACTGGTTGGCGTTCAGCACGTCATTGCGGAAAAACTCCCAAGCGTCGCCGTGGAAGCTGTTGGTGCCGGACTTGATGGTGGCGCTGACGATGCCGCCCATGAAGTTGCCGAACTCTGCCGGAGCGTTGTTGCTGATGAGGTTGAATTCCTCGATGGAGTCGGGCGAGGGCGTATAACCGAGAAGATTGTCGGAGACCTCATTGTTGTCCATGCCGTCGAGAAGGAAATTATTGGACTGCTCGCGGTTGCCGTTGATGAAGGGACGGGCGCCAGCATTGACGTTGTCGCCGTTGTTGAAGCTGCTGGGGTCGGGGTGGATAGCGCCGGGGGAAAGGAGAGTCAGCTCAACGTAATTGCGCGTGGCAAGAGGAAGCGCATCGTTGGTGTTGGCATCAATGACGGTATCGACCTGGGTCGCCTCGGTCTTGAGGATAGGAGCAGCACCGGTAACTTCCACCGTTTGGCTGACCTGACCGACTTTCAAAGAAATGTCGATGAGAGCGCTCTGAAGTTGGACGAGAGTGAAGGCAGGATGCGCGGTAGTTTGAAATCCCTGTTTTTCAACGCGCAGTTCATAGTTGCCGACCGGCAGTTGCGAAACACGATAGAGACCCGAGGCGTCCGTAACGGCCGTATAGGTGACGCCGCGCTCCACGGATTTGACGGTGACGGTGGCGCCTACGACAGCAGCGCCGCTCGGATCCGTAATGGTTCCGTAGATGGAAGCGGTGACATCCTGAGCCAGAACGCCATGCGCCCCAAAAGAAAGAAAGATGAGCACGGCACTAAAAAGAACCCCACAAAGCAGACGCAATCTATTCATAAGAATTGCTCCCCTCAAAACAGGTTGCTGCGTGCAGCCAAGCAACCGTCTTTTGCCGATTTGAAATCGAATGGCACACCCCCATAGCAGTAAACAGCCCGATGCCGCATAGCTATATAGCACGCATTAGGGCTTGTCAAGCGAAAAGTAATGATTTATAAGGAAAGTGGAAGTGGGGATGTATAGCGGTCGGTGGCGGTGATGTATAGCAGCTCTGGTGCGTGCTCTATATCACCGAAGTAGTGTCGAGGGTTGCCGGGGAAGCGAAATGTGGGGCAAGCCCACAGAAATTCCCGGAGGCTGCCGATGCGGGACAGGCATTGGCCGCGCCGTGAATCTGATACACGGAAATCCAACGAGACACCACACAAAGAGTTTTTTTACACGCCAGAGGCTGCGAGACAACAGCGGATTGTTGTAGGGTGTTTGCACATTATGGGAGCGAGAATGCCTTCGAAAAGCCGAAGCAATGGGCTACCCGCCTACCAGAGAATTCAAGGAACCATCCGGAAGCGCATCGATGCGGGAGATTTGCGCACGGGGGACGCGGTGCCCTCCGAACGAGATCTGGCAAGAATTCATCAAGTGAGCCTGATGACCGCGCGTCACGCGCTAGCCACGCTGGAGCGCGAAGGCGTGGTCGAGCGCCGGCGGGGAATCGGCACGTTCGTCTCGGCGCCTAAAATCCACTTCAACAAATTGATGAGCTACACGGAACAAATGGCCAGCCGAAGCATGACGGCGGGCTCCAAGGTGCTGTTCTCAAAGATTATCGACGACGAGCAAGAGGCCAACGCCCGGCTTTCCCTTTCACCGAAGAGTGGTGTCCTGAAGCTAGAGAGGCTGAGGCATGCGGCCGGAGAGCCGTTTGCGCTGGAGACCTGTTATCTTTCCGCCGCGCAATTCCCCGGATTGCTCTCGGCGCCGCTACAAAAGGAATCATTGTTCGGAATTCTGGAACGCGAGTACAAGGTGGAAATCGGGTATGCCGACGAGGAGGTGGACGCAACGGCAGCGGATCCACGCACGGCGGATCTGCTTGATGTGCCACGACGCGAGCCGCTACTTCGTATTCGACAAGTTATTTTTTCGACGAGCGGCAAGGCGATTCTCTATGTGCTCGGTTTTTACCGGTCGGACCGCCATAATCTGGTGATCCGGCGGTTCCGATGATGAGAGATGTCGAAGATCGGCGGATAAGCGCGATGGATGAGAATAGATTTGTTTTCAGAAGACGTGGATGGATGAGTCGCCGGGATCGCGCGCAAGAAATGGCCATCGGATGGATGGCCACCGAAAGAGCCAAATGATTCTCGCGGGAGACATCGGTGGCACCAAATGCAATCTCGCGGTGTTCGAAGAACACGGGCCAACCCTAGTTTTTGCTTTCAAGCGCCGTTATGCCACGCGCGAATTCGCGAGTCTTGAAGAGCTGTTAGAAAAATTCTTCGGTGAATGTGCGGCGGAGACAGGCGCGGCTCCCAAAGGAAAAATCGCGGCGGCTGGCTTTGGAGTTGCCGGTGCGGTCGTGGAAGGGCGGCTGGTGGCAAACAATATCCCGTGGACACTCACGGCTTCCGCATTGGTTGGTTATCTGAATCTCCCGCTTGGTCAATTGCGACTGATCAACGACCTGGTTGCCACAGCTTATGGGTTGCCGCATCTGACCTTACAAGACTACCTGGTCTTAAACGCGGGTATTCCCCAATTTCACGGGAATCAGGCGCTGATCGCCGCCGGGACAGGGCTCGGCGAGGCGATGATGTTTTGGGATGGCGGCAAGTATCGCGCGTCGCCCTCCGAGGGCGGTTCAGCCGATTATGCGCCGCGAACGGAGCGTGAGATTGGATTGCTGCATACGTTGAAGACGAAGAACGGGATGGAGCGGGTTTCCTGCGAGGAGATTTTCTCAGGCCGCGGCTTCCGGAAGCTGCACGAGTTTATCAATCCGAACGTGATTCATGCGACCTTTCAGGAAGAGGAGGGCGCGTCCGCCAGCGAAATCACGCAGAATGCGCTGGCTGGGGCTTGCCCCGTGTGCGTCGAAGTGCTCGATTGGTGGATCGAAGCCTTCGGCGCCGAAGCAGGCAATCTTGCCCTGCGGGTGCTGGCGTACGGCGGCGTATATTTTGCCGGGGGCATCGTTTTGAAGATTTTGCCCAAACTTCAGAAGAGCAATTTCTGCGGTGCGTTTGCCGATAAAGGCAGGCTGAGCGCCATACTCTCCAAAATCCCGATTTCGGTTGTTCTGAATGAAGACGCGCCCTTGCTGGGAGCAGCACACCAAGCTTTCGGTACAGTGCCTTCGGCGCAAACCGACGAGCGACACGAAATATTCTTCACGCTGGATGAAGAGCATAAAGGGCTCGGCCACTAACGCGATCCTCGACGATCCCAAAAAAAAGTTAACCAGGGCAATCCCGGTTACGCGCGCATGGCGTTACTGCTGAAGATTGATATCCGCTTTTGTGAGTTTCTTGGTGACCTGCTCGGGAGTGGGAAGCTGCGAGCGATCCCAGCCGCCCCCGAGCGCTTCGATCAATTGGACGGAAGAAGTCATCACCTGAGTACGTAAAGAGGCCAGGGCTTGCTGATCAGCAAGCAAGGTGGTTTGCGCGACGAGAACATTGAGATAGGTATCGACGCCCGTAAAATAGCGGGCTTTCGCCAACTCGAGATAACGTTCGGCCGATTGTTCGGCCTCGATTTGCTGCTGGATTTGCTTGGAGAGGATGCGCACGGCAGCAAGATTATCTTCCACCTGTTGAAAGGCAGTGAGGACAGTCTGGCGATAATTGGCGACGTCGGCGTTATAGAGAGCGATGTTCTGCTGCACGGTTGCGCGACGCAGGCCGGCGTCAAAAATAGTTTCGGAGAGAGAAGGGCCAACGGACCAGATGCGGCTTGGCCAAGCAAGGAGTTTCTGAATGGTCGAGCTTTCAAAGCCTGCATCGCCGCTTAAAGTCAGGTTCGGATAGTACGCGGCGACGGCGATTCCAATTTGCGCATTCGCGGCAGCCATGCTCCGCTCGGAGGCGGCAACGTCCGGTCTGCGTTCGAGGAGTTGCGACGGAACGCCAATCGGAATCGCGGGCGGCTGGGCGTTCAGCGGCTTGACGGGCATGTAGAAGCTGGATGCCGTTGTGCCGATGAGCAAAGCGATGGCGTGCTCAAACTGCGCGCGAGCGATGCCGAGGTTTGTCCCCGCGGCTCGCGCGCTATCGAGCGCGTTCTGCGCTTCGACGAGAGAGATCTGATCGTCGACGCCGGTCTCATAGCGGGCTCGAGCCAACTCGACGGACTTTTCATCCGCATCGATGGTTTCGTCGTAGATCTTCTGAAGAGCGTCCTGGCCCCGAAGCTCGAAGAAAAAGACGGCAAGACTTGCCTGCTCGGTAAGGCGTTCGTTTTCGAGATCGGCCGCGCTTAATTGCGCGTTGTACTGAAATTCATGGATGGTGTTGCGAACTTTGCCCCAGAGATCAGGCTCCCAAGAAGCGGAAACGGGGAGAGAGAAAATTTGTGTCTGTAGATTCGGCTTTGTCGTTCCGCCGGTCCCTCCGGAAGACGATCCGCCGGAAGTCGTGCTCAAATTGGCCGAAGTGCGGGAGCGTTGGTAGGAAGGCGTTGTGCCGACCGTAGGGTAGAGCTGTGAGCGCGCTTGCGCAACGAGCGTGCGCGCTTCCATGAAATTTTCAAAAAACTGTTTGATGTTCTGATTGTTGATGTTGAGCTGATCCTCGAGAGCGTTCAGTTCGGGATCCTTGTAGATCGCCCACCACTTGCCGTGAAGCATGGCGTCCTGCGGATCGGCGGTCTTCCATTCGCCGGCATCTTTAAATTGGGTGGGCGATTCCTTGTAGGAGGCGGGAGGCGGCTGAACGGTGGCCGCGGGCGCGTGATATTTGGGCCCGACGACGCAGCCCGCCAGGGAAAGTGCCGCGATCGCGGAGCCCAGCAAAATTATTTGTCGAACATTATTCATAGCTCTCAGTTTCCTAGGTCACGCTTCGGCGGATGGAGCAGGCGCATCCGTTGCACGGAATGTGTCTCTTTCCTTCCCGAGAATGCGAAGGCGTAGACGATCAAGTTCGAGATAAACGACGGGAGTGGTGTAGAGCGTAAGGAGTTGGCTCATGATCAGGCCGCCGACGATGGTGATGCCAAGAGGGCGGCGAAGCTCGGAGCCGGTGCCGGTTCCAAACGCGAGCGGCAAGGCGCCGAACAGTGCGGACATGGTGGTCATGAGAATCGGCCGGAAACGGAGCATGCAAGCTTCGAAGATGGCTTCTTCGGTGTTGCGGCCGCCTTCACGTTCGGCTTGCAGAGCGAAATCGATCATCATGATGGCGTTTTTCTTGACGATGCCAATAAGCAAGACGATGCCGATAATGGAGATGACGTTGAGGTCGACCTTGAAAAGCATGAGGGCGAGCATGGCACCGACACTGGCGGAGGGAAGAGTCGAGATGATCGTCAGCGGGTGGACAAGACTTTCGTAGAGAACGCCGAGGACGATGTAAACGGCGAGGAGAGCAGTCAGGACGAGAATGGGCTCGGTGCCGAGAGATTGCTGGTAGGCCTGAAGAGTGCCGGCAAAAAGACCGATGACATTGGAAGGGACACCGAGACGCTGCTTCATTTGCGCGATGCGTAAGATGGCGTCGCTGAGCGAGACGCCGGGTGCGAGATTAAAGGAGACCGTGACGGACGGAAAAAGGCCAGTGTGATTGAGAGCGAGCGGAATCGTATTGGCCTGGGTTGAGGCAATAGCGGTAAGCGGAACGTTGCCCGCGGCAGTGACGCTGCTCGTCCCCGAGGGATGAAAATAAATGTTCTGGAGACCGGCAGGCGTTTGGGAATAGCGAGGATCGACTTCCAGAACGACGTAATACTGATTCAACTGCGTGTAGATGATCGAAACCTCGGATTGGCCAAAGGCGCTGTAGATGCCGCTATCGAGGGACTGAGCAGTTTGACCCAGCTGTGCCGCGGTGACCCGGTCGTAGTTCAAGAGAATATCGAGGCCGCCGTTTTGCTGGTCAGAGTTCACATCTTGCAAGCCGGGAACGTGCTTCATTTCCGCGAAGAGGCGTGGGCCCCAGGTGGCAAGATCGGCGATGGTGTCGGACTGAATGGTGTACTGATAGAGCGCCGCGCTGGAACGGCCACCGATGCGGAGATCCTGGGCGGCTTGAAGAAAAGCGGACGCGACGGGAAGACTGTTCATCTTGGGACGAAGGCGGTTGATGATCGCCGGCGCACCGATTTTTCGTTCGGAGAGAGGCTTCAGCGTCACGTACAGGAATCCCGTATTGGTAGCGCCACCACCGCCAGTGAAGCCGATCACGTTTTGCACGGCGGGATCTTCCTTAATGACATGCTCGAGTTTTTGGATGGCGTCGTTGAGAGCAGGGAAGGAAGAATCCTGCGGCCCTTGAATGGACCCGGCAATCGAGCCGGTGTCTTGCTGCGGGAAAAAGCCTTTCGGTATCTTGATAACGATGACGACGTTGAGAGCGATGGTCAAGAAGAGAACGGTGAGAGTAAGCGTGGCGTTTTGCAAAACCCAGCGAAGGCTGTGACGATACCAGGAGAGAGCGCCATCGAAAAATCGTTCAGACGCCATGTAGAGACGGCCGTGTTTTTCGGCGCGCTCGTTTCGCAGCAAATAGGCGCACATCATAGGCGTTGTGCTGAGCGAGATCGCCATGGAGACGATGATGGCGGTGGAGAGAGTGACGGCGAATTCGCGGAAGAGGCGGCCGACGATGCCACCCATCAGCAATAGAGGGATGAACACGGCAATCAGGGAGATGCTGATGGAGAGAACGGTGAAACCGATTTCGCGCGCGCCCTTGAGCGCGGCTGCGAAGGGTTCCATGCCAGCCTCGAGGTGCCGGGTAATGTTCTCCATGACGACGATGGCGTCGTCGACGACGAACCCCGTGGAAATGGTAAGAGCCATCAGCGACAAGTTGTCGAGGCTGTAGCCGCAGAGATACATCACGGCGAACGTGCCGATGAGAGAAACGGGAACGGCGACGGCGGGGATCAATGTGGCGCGGGCGTTCCGCAAGAAGACGAAGACGACGATGATCACGAGCAGAATCGAAATGATCAGGGTGCGCTCGACGTCGCTGACCGACGCACGGATGGTGGTGGTGCGATCGAGAACAATCGTCGTATCGATGCCTTGCGGGATGGAAGCCTTGACGGATGGCAATTCAGCGCGCACGCGATCGACGGTTTCGATGATGTTAGCGCCGGGCTGGCGGAAGATGATCAGCATCACGGCGCGTTTGCCGTTCAAGTAGCCAGCGGCGCGAACGTTCTGCACGGAGTCGACGACGTCGGCGACGTCTTCGAGGTGAATCGCCGCGCCATTGTGATAGCCGACGATGATCGGCTTGTAGTCGACGGCATGGGAGATCTGATCGTTGTCGAGGATGTCGGCGGTGCTGACACCATCGGTGATCTGGCCTTTGGCGAGGTCGGAATTTTGTAATCGCAGGACCGACTGGACATCCGTCATGGCGAGGCCGAAACTCGCCAGCTTGGTGGGATTGACCTCGACGCGAACCGATGGCAACGCGCCGCCGCCAACGTTTACTTGGCCGACGCCCTGAATCTGCGAAAGCTTTTGTTGAATGACGGTGGACGCTTCGTCGTAGAGCTTGTCCGGGCCATATTTGTCCGACGTAAGGCCGACGATCATGATCGGGGAATCGGCGGGATTAACTTTGCGGTAGGTCGGATTGGATGGCAGATTTGCGGGCAAATAAGTGCGCGCAGAGTTGATGGCAGCTTCCACGTCGCGCGCAGCGCCGTCGATGTTGCGGCTCAAATCGAATTGGATGGTGACGTTCGCCGTGCCGAGGCTGCTCGTGGAAGTCATTTCGGTGACGCCCGCGATGTGCCCAAACTGGCGCTCCAAGGGAGTGGCGATGGAGGAAGCCATGATTTCGGCGCTGGCCCCAGGAAGGCCGGCGTTGACCGAGATGGTGGGGAAATCGACCTGCGGGAGCGGAGATACCGGAAGCACCTTGAAGGCGATAGCGCCCGCAATGGCGATGGCCATCGTCAAAAGGGTCGTTGCCACCGGGCGGTGGATGAATGGTTCCGAGACGTTCATGGCGAGCCTGCGGGTTGTGGCCTATGGGATTTCTTCGAGAACCGTTGGCCTAGATTATCGAAGAAGATGTAGATAACCGGAGTCGTATAAAGCGTGAGGACCTGACTGACGAGCAAGCCCCCGACCATGGCGATGCCCAGCGGACGCCGTAATTCCGAGCCGAAACCGGTGCCGAAGGCGAGCGGGAGGCCGCCCAGAAGCGCGGCCATAGTGGTCATCATAATGGGGCGGAAGCGGAGCAGCGAAGCTTCGTAGATGGCATCGGTGGCATTCTTGCCACGATTACGCTCGGCGTCCAATGCGAAGTCGACCATCATGATGCCGTTCTTTTTGACGATGCCTATGAGCAGGACGAGGCCGATGATGGCCACGACGCTCAAATCCTGTCGAAATAGAATGAGTGCAAGAAAAGCGCCGACACCGGCGGAAGGAAGTGTGGAAAGAATCGTGATGGGATGGATGAAGCTTTCATAGAGCACACCCAGAACGATGTATACAGTGACGAGAGCGGCAAGGATGAGTAGCGGCATGTTGGAGAGAGAGTTCCGGAAGGATGCGGCCGTGCCCTGAAAATCGGCCTGCAAACTGGCAGGCATGTGCATGTCCTTCTGAACTTTTGTGATAGCGGTGATGGCGCCGCCCAGCGCGGCGTCAGGACCAAGATTGAAGGAAACGGTGATGGAGGGGAATTGCCCTTGATGGTTGATGGAGAGCTGCTCCGTCTTCGTTTCAACGTGCGAGAAGGCCCCGAGAGGAACGGCGCTGCTCATCACCGAACTGGTCGATCCGGCAGAAGTTGACCCTTTGCTCGATGTTGTGGTCGATGTGGCTGCGGTGAGAGCGTTGGCGGGTGGGGCCAGCGTATTTGCCGAGGGGGTATAGAGCGCGGAAGTTGTCACCGCGTTGGAGCCCGCTGAGGTCGAACCATTCCCGGTGGATGAAGCCGCCGCGCCACTCGTGCCCGCTGCCGCATTTGCCTGAATATAGAGCTTGTTCAGCATATTGGGGTCGAGCTGAAAATGAGGCTCCGCTTCCAGAATCACGTGATATTGATTCAACTGCGTGTACATGGTGTTGATTTGTCGCTGGCCAAAGGCGTCGTAGAGGGTGTTGTCGATGGTTGTCGGGGCGATGCCGAGGCGCGAGGCCGTGGCACGGTCAAAAACCAGCGAGACGGCTAACCCGCCGGGCTGTTCGTCGGTGGCGACGTCCTCAAGCTCCGGCAACTCCTTGAGCCGGTCAACGAAACGGTGAGTCCAATCGCTGAGCTCGTTCGGATCAGGATCCTCAAGTGCGTATTGATACTGTGTCCGGCTGACGCGATCGTCCACGGTTATGTTTTGCACCGGCTGCATGTAAAGCTGAATCCCTTCAACCGCATTCAGTTTCGATTGCAAGCGGCGAATGATATCGGATGCATTCAGCTTGCGCTGATCGAGCGACTTTAGATTGATGGACATTCGGCCGCTGTTCGTCGTCACGTTCGTGCCATCCGCTCCGATGAAGGAAGAAAGGCTATCCACGGCCGGATCCTGCAGAATGACATTCGCAAGTTCCTGCTGCTTTTCTGCCATCGCGACCGGGCCGATGGACGGTGGCGCCTGCGATATGCCTTGAATGATTCCGGTGTCCTGAACGGGGAAAAAGCCCTTGGGAATAATGATGTAGAGAAAAATCGTGAGCACCAGCGTGGCCAAGGCGATCAACAGGGTGATGTTCTGGAAGCGGAGCACGAATTTGAGGGTGCGTCCATAGAAAGCGATCATGCTGTCGAACACGTGCTCGGAAGCCTGAAAAAGGCGGCTCTGTTGGCCCTCTGGGTTGTGTTTAAGAATACGCGAAGCCATCATCGGAGTAAGCGTCAGGGAAACAATCGCGGAGACAACGATGGTGACGGCAAGTGTCACCGCGAACTCTCGAAACAGCCGGCCTACGACGTCCCCCATAAAGAGAAGAGGAATGAGCACGGCGATGAGAGAAACGGTCAGCGACAAAATCGTGAAACCGATTTGCTCAGCGCCTTTCAGTGCCGCTTCCATCGGCGGTTCGCCTTCTTCGATGTAGCGAGAAATGTTCTCAACCATGACGATGGCATCGTCGACGACGAATCCGGTTGAGATGGTGAGCGCCATGAGGGAAAGGTTGTCCAGGCTGAAGCCGAGGGCGTACATGGCCGCAAAAGTGCCGACGAGGGAGAGAGGCACGGCCACGCTAGGGATGATCGTCGCGTAAAGACTTCGCAAGAACAGAAACATGACCATGACGACGAGCGCGATGGTCAGCATCAGTTCAAACTCGACGTCCCTAACCGATGCCTGAATCGGCGTGGTAAGGTCCGTGAGAGTAGTGACGTCGATTCCTGCGGGGAGATTTGCCTCCAGTTGAGGCATAAGCGCTTTTATACGCTTGACGACGCTGATCGTGTTTCCGCCAGGCTGGCGTTGCACGTTTACGATGATCGCAGGCGTCTTATCCATCCAGGCGGCTTGATTCTTGTTCTCCACGCCATCGACGATCTTGGCCACGTCCGTCAGCATCACCGGAGCGCCATTGCGGTAAGCCACGACTACGTTTTTGTAATCCTTGCTCGTGACGAGCTGATCGTTGGCATCAATCTGGTAATCCTGACGCGCGCCATCGAAATTTCCCTTGGCGGCGTTGACGCTGGCTTGGGTGACGGCCGTGCGCAGATCTTCGAGATTAATGCCGTACGAAGAAAGCGCCGCGGGATTGGCTTGGATGCGCACTGCGGGCTTCTGGCCGCCGCTGATGCTTACAAGGCCAACGCCGCTCAATTGAGAAATTTTGGGAGCAAGGCGCGTGTCCACCAGATCCTCGACTTGCGAGAGCGGAATCGAGTTCGAGGTGACCGCCAATGTCAGTACGGGGGCATCGGCTGGATTTGTTTTGTTGTAGATCGGCGGAGCGGGAAGATTTGCGGGCAAAAAGTTCTGCGATGCGTTGATCGCGGATTGGACTTCTTCCTCGGCAATGTCGATGCTCTGGCTCAGGGCGAACTGCAGCACGATGATGGAACTACCGCCTGAGCTGTTGGAAGTCATCTGGCTCAGGCCTTGAAGCTGGCCAAATTGGCGTTCAAGCGGGGCAGTGACCGTCGTAGCGACAACGTCCGGACTCGCTCCGGGATAAAAGGTCACGATTTGAATGGTGGGATAGTCCACCTGCGGAAGCGCGGAAACGGGCAACTGCGTGTAGCTGACAATCCCCACGAGAAGAATTGCCGCCATCAGCAGCGAAGTCGCTACCGGCCTTAGAATAAACGGGCGTGATGGGCTCAAGGGGCGCTGCTCCCGGCGGGAGTTGCAGGCGCGGGCTTTCCCGAGCCGGCGACGACAAACTTCGAATTATCTTGCAGCTTGTCGAAACTGCTGTTCGCCAACACATCTCCGGGGTCGATTCCGGTGACCTGCGTCGTTCCTCCGTCAGTTACGCCGGGCTTGATGGTGCGCATGTGCGCGGTACTGTCCTGTAGTACGTAAACAAATGCAGTCTGGCCGTTGTGCTGAATCGCGGACGTGGGAACCAACGTTGCTCCGTGCAACGTATCCACCAGCAGCCGCACGTTCACGAACTCATTCGGGAACAGCACCGAGCCCTTGTTATCGAAAGAACCGCGAGCCTTCACCGTTCCCGTGGTGGTATCGATCAGGTTGTCGAGCGTGAGCAGCACTCCGTCCGCAATTTTCTTTTGGCCTGCGCGGTCAAAAGCTTCGACGCCGAGTTTGGCGTGCTTGTGCAGGCGCTGCAGGACTTGATCGAGATTGTCTTCGGGAATCGTGAAAATGACGGTAATAGGCTGAATCTGAGTGATGACAGCGAGCGTCAGAGCGCCAGAGGACTGCACCACGTTCCCGGGATCCACCAGCCGCAATCCAACTTTTCCGCTGATAGGCGCAACGATGTGGCAGTACTCGACTTGAATCTGATCGTACTGCACTGTGCCTTCATCGATCTTCACCGTTCCCTGTGTCTGCAGCACCAACTTTGCTTGATCATCCAGGGTTTGCTTCGGGATGGCGTTCCTTGCCCAGGCGTCCTTGTAGCGTTCCAGGTCCATGGTCGCTTGGCCAAGAATGTTTTGGTCGCGTTCGAGCGTGCCCTGCGCTTGCAGAAGAGTTGCCTGGTAAGGGCGAGGATCGATATCAATCAGAGGGTCGCCCTTCTTCACAATTTGGCCTTCCGTGTAGTGCACGGCGGTAACAATTCCATTCACCTGGCTGGTGATGGATGCGGTGTATACGGGCGTGACCGTCCCGATGGAATCCAGGTAGATGCCGATGTCGCCTTTCTGCGCAGTTATGGTTGTAAGGGAGACCGGCCCTCCGCCACCGCGCGGTGATCTCGCCGTCTTCGGCGCTTCGTCGTGCTGGCGTAGCACAAGCAGAAAACCAACTGCGAAGATCAGCAGGATGCCAATCCACACGATGACTTTGGTGAGTTTGTGCTGGGCCGGTGGGGAAGGGAGAGTCTGGTATTCCGACCCCGAGGATGAGTATTCATTGTGGTCTGTCGGCAAGTCGATCCCTCTTCACAAATCTCTGTCTTCACTGCGGACAGTGGCGGCCCTGTCCGTATTGTGTATTGACGGGTCTTAACCCTATTTTGGTTACGGTCCGGCTCGCGCTGTTTTGGACATTTAGCACGAGGAAAGTCCCCTCAGGAAGAACGGCGTGGTCGGAGAAACATACTTAACTGCACCAAGAATGGCAACCTTTCTGCGACATCGACTCATTTCGAAGCCAGGCCGGGGAAAACACAGGCCGAGTCATGCCTGCTGGTTGGCTACCCACAAGGGCGGTTTGTGAGCATAGGGCTGAAAACCGCTCAAGACAGAATAGGGCGGCTGGGGGGCAATTGCACTCGCAATCCTCTGGCGAGAACTCGAAGGTCGGAAGCCTCCCCCGGCATCCGCTGTCCTTCTTAGGCGGCCTTTCTTCCTGCACCAGAAAACGGGAAAGCCGGGGTTTCTTGATCGGCCCCCAATATCGCTGGGACCAACTCTGTGACAGGTCAATCACTTTGCTAGTCCAGGGTTTTGTCATGGTTCCGGGCATGGGTCGTCGACCGTTTCTGGTAGGGCAACAAAAGTGTTAGTGCTCAGAAAGGAATTGTGCTTACGAAGAATGCGGCTAGCCTCGCATTCGTCAATTCCGCTTGATGATAAAAACTGTCTTATCGTCGATTCGATCTTCCTCGCCCATTTGTCGCAGACGATCATCTCGTTTCACCGCGTATTCGAGCAGTGCATTGCAGATGTCTTTTGCCGGCATCGATTTATGCTCGCGCACGACGATTTCAAGCTGCTGCCGTTCCTGCTTGTCGCTTCCGTCATAAACCCCATCGGTGTAAAGGAAGAGAATGTCCCCCGGGCTCATCAGCGTCAGCTCTGCCACACCCGCGGAGTGCGTCCCCCTCTCTTGCGACTCCAGGGAGAAGTACCTGTTGCGATCCGGATCATCTTCAGAAATCTGCACTCCAAGCGGCAGAAATTGCACCATTCGACTTCTATCGATCTCCATGAACTTGCCGTATTCGGCGGAAAAGACCAGCGGCGGTGGATGTCCAAAATTCACGAATCGAAAATATCCATAGGGGCGAACTTCGCCGTAAAGCATCGTGGCAATTTCCTGGGCGCTCTCTTTCTCGCTTCGTCCCAGAGCATTACGCGCGGTGACGGACATGGCCAATCGCAGGTTGATTCTCTCGAACAACTCCGCTGTCGTTTTTCCCCGGTGATCGAGCTCGGAAAGCATCAGGGCATGGAATGTATCGTGAACCGTCGATGCGATTTTCGCGGAGATGATTCCGTGTCCTTCAGCGTCCACCAACAGGACGCCCGCCGTAGTGTAAAGCTCACGCAGATCTTCGGCGACCCGCACCTCCTCCGAACTCCGTGCGGCCCTATACTCGATTTCCATCCCGGGTTTATAACCCGGCTTCGATTTCAACCACTCGACATGATCGTCCACGGAATTGCGCGGCGCCGCGCCTGCCGGAAGCGGTTCGAGGTATTCCCTTGATCTTTTCAGCGCCCTCTGAATGCGTTCATCGATGTCGTATCGTTGCTCGAAGTTTATGTACTCAAAAAGGTCGCCGCCGACCGTTCCGGCGGGAATGGAGTTGCCGTACATCTCGATACCTTGCACATGGGGGATCGCCCCTTCCACTGGCATCAGCCGCTTGCGCAGGTATTCATCGATGCTTGGAGCGTTGTAAGTCTTTGCCATAAGAGAATTCTAGAATGAAGCGAGTTCGTTCCGGTGACGCTTTTCGAGGACACGAGGATGCGCTACTCCTTCGCATCGCGTCTATTGTATTTTCGGATCGATCCGTTTTGGCGCCCCCATCCTGCCCGAATCAACAGCGAATAAGTCCGCATGCACGTGGGTATTCGGCCCAGCCGGCAAGATCTATCGCGTCGAGTGATAAGTGTTCAAAGTAGTGTCGGTCTGAACGACGGTGAGCGATAACGGAGAACAGTTTTCTTGAGCAGCAGCGCGGCCAAAGGTGTGACCCAGCGAGCAGTCGCACGAAAAAGGCCGGAATCCAGGACTCCGCCCTTCTAGCTCACGAATGGGTTACGAAGGGCAAATAGTCTGTCGGCTATGATTGGCGGCTCCGTCCACAGACTCCGCGATTTGCAAGCGAGAGATAAGTCGCGTACTATCTATAACGCGGGGTGGAGCAGCCTGGTAGCTCGTCGGGCTCATAACCCGAAGGTCGTCAGTTCAAATCTGACCCCCGCAACCATTCAGTGAATTAAAGGCCGGAGCCCAGGACTCCGGCCTTTTTCTTTTGTGCAAGTTACGCGCACTGGGTCGTCGTCTTTCTTGCAAGTCCCGCAATGTCGGAGCGATTTTTGATCCCAGTGATCATCGAGGGTTCTGGTCTGCAAATTCTACTGATTCAAAAAGGCTTATGGGCTGCGTCCCAACTCCCATTTCACATTTGGGAAAGGGGTCAGATTTCCTCGCGGTTTTTTGAGATAGCTGATCCTCCCGCGGGACTCCTGCCCCGGAATAACTTCAGATTTGCCCGTCACTCGCGAACACTCGCCAGTAATGTCCACAAATCAGATTTGCGGACTGTGCGTCTCCATGCCTGCGACTGAGAGCTTCAGAAGTCCCAACACGTTTATGCGAGCTTTTTCTAAGGAAGGGCTGCCGGTCACTTGCGCGAAGGACTACTCATATCTCAAGGCGACCATAGGATCCACGCGCATTGCGCGGCGTGCCGGGATGTAGCAAGCCGCGAGCGCAACGAGCGCGAGCAGGATTGTGACACCCGCGAATGTCGCGGGGTCCGTCGGTTTCACCTCGAAAAGCAGACTGGCCATCAGGCGAGTCAGCGCAAGCGCTCCCGCAATCCCGAACGCGATGCCGAAGAGCGCGATTTTCGCTCCATCTCTCATAACAAGCCGCAGCACGTCGCGCCGCTGCGCGCCCAGCGCTGTCCGTATGCCGATCTCATGCGTTCGCTGGTTCACGGCATAGGCTATCGCTCCGTAAATTCCCACCGCAGCCAAGATCAACGCGAGCGCGGCGAAGAGTCCGAGGAGCAGCATGTTGAAGCGCTGCTGCGCCAGCGACACAGCGATGAGCTCGTCCATGGCGTGCACGTCGCCCACTGGAATCTGGCCGTCCATGCTCCAAATCTGCTTCTTCACTTCTTCAATGAGCCCAGGAGACGCATTCGGGGCCCGGATGGCGAGCGTCATAAACTGTCTCCAGGCCTCGTCGTTCTGCGAAAAGGGGGTGTACACGGCGGGATCCGTCGGTTGATTCAACCCTGAATGTTTCACGTCGCCCACCACGCCGATGACGCTCATCCATTGCGGCGGATCTGTGTCGCCCGCCCAGCGGATGCGCATGCCGATTGGGTTTTCGTGCGGGAAAAATTCCCGCACCATTTCCTCGTTCACAATCGCCACAAGTGGTTGCCGTTCGCGGTCCCAGGGGGTGAAGTCGCGACCCGCGCGCAGGGGAATCTGCATCACGTGGAAGTAACTGCCCATAACTGAAAGGGTTTGCACCATGGGCTCGCCCCCCACGGCCACAGGAGGGCGTCCGTCAATGACGAAACGATGGCCCACGTAATTCCCGCCGAGCGGTATATCACTCACCATCGCCGCTTGCACGCCCGGTAGGGAATTCAAGCGCGTGAGCAATTCGCGTCGAAACTCGGTTTGTTTGGGGATTTCGCGGTACCGCGTCGAGGACAATTGGAGATACATCGTCATTACGTTCGCGGAATTGAACCCGGGGTTCGTCGAGCGCAACCGTGAGAACCCTTTGATCAACAAACCGGCCCCCACCAGCAGCACCAGGGCAACCGCCAGTTCCGATATGACCAGAGTTTTCCGTATGCTATGCCCCATCGTGCTCGCGGTTGTGCTCCGCCCGCTCTCTTTCAGTGCCCCGGCAACGTCGGCGCGAGCCGCGATCCATACCGGCGCCATTCCGAACACGATGCCGGTAAGCACCGAGACCACCAGGACGAACAGCAGCACTCGTGTATCCATGTGAATCCCGTTCAGCCGCGCCAGGGCTTCCGGCCTCAGGGCCAGGAGCATGCTCGTGCCCCACTTCGCCAACAGCAACCCGGCCGCACCCCCGAGGACCGACAACAATGCGCTCTCTGTCAGCGTTTTTCGGATCAGCCGGCCGCGCCCCGCGCCTAGCGCCGCCCGGATCACCAATTCCTGCCGTTCCGCAACCGCCCGCATCATCAGTAAGCTCGCGAAATTCGCGCACGCTATCAGCAGCACCAGCCCGACAGCTCCGAAGAGCACCAGCAGTGCCGGTCGCACGTCTCCTACCAGCCATTCTTGCAGCGGAACTAAGTGGCTCTTCCGTTCTTTTTCTTCGGCCGGATACTGCTCCGCCAGCCGGCGGTCGATCGCGGCCATCTCGGTCTGCGCCTGCGCGAGCGTCACGCCCTCCTTCAATCGCCAGTAGGTATGCATAATGTGCACATCGCGCTCAGCACCCGCTCCCGGGTCGCCGGCCCAGAGTGAAACGAAAACGTCGGCATGTTCCGTTGGCGGAGCAAAACTCGTGGGCATTACGCCGATCACCGTATAAGAGTTTCCGCTTAGTTGAATCGTGTTGCCCACCGCATGTGGATCGCTGCCAAGGTAGTTTTGCCAGAAATGATTGCTCACCATGGCGAAACGCGGCCCGCCTTGCACATCTTCCGCGGGCGAAATGATCCGGCCCAGCATCGCCTGCGCGCCTAGCGTTTCGAGAAACCCCGCATCGATGAGCCCGACACGGACCTGCACAGGTTCGGTTGCGCCTATGTAGTCCATCTTCTCGACGTTGATTCCGCCTCCCTGCGAGAATGCGCGCGTCTGTCTCTGGATATCCATAACGTTCGGGAGCGAATCGTGTTCCTTGATGACGACGAGTTGCTTTGGATTTTTATAGGGAAGCGGACTGAGCAGCACCCCATTGATCACACTGAATATCGCGGTGTTTGCGCCGATGCCGAGAGCGAGGGTGAGGATGGCGACAGCCGTGAAGCCTGGGGACTTGCGCAACATGCGCGCGCCGTAGCGAACATCCTGCGCGAAGTTCTCGAACCATTCCCAGCCCCACGCCATGTGGCTTTTCTCCTTCAGCGCGGTTACGTTGCCAAACCGGCGCCGAGCCGCGGCCCGAGCCGCGTTTGCCGTCAGGCCGGACTCGACCTGTTCCTCTTGCCGCAATTCCAAATGCAGGCGCATCTCCTCTTCGAGGTTGGCATCAAACTGTCGGCGATGCATCAGCATGCTGAGGCGCCTTACCAGTTCGCGCAGCCAGTCCATAACGGAGCTCCTTTCAGACAGCCTCGATCACACGCGTGATCGCTCCGATGACGCGTTCGAACTGCGACATCTCGACAGCCAATTGTTTGCGGCCCGCTGCAGTCAACTGGTAATAGCGAGCCCGGCGATTTCCGGCCGTCGTACCCCACTCCGCGGTCACCCAACCCTTGATCAACATGCGCTGCAATGCGGGGTACAGAGAGCCCTCTTCGACTTGCAGAACGTCATCGGATATCTGCTCAATGGAATTGGCAATCTCATATCCATGCATTTCGCCGGAGCGGGCCAAAGTTTTCAAGATCAGGAGATAAAGTGTTCCTGGAGGAATTTCGTTTTGATGCAAGGCAACACCTCTGACATAGTTAGACTATGGCAGAACCGAATTGCATGTCAAGGGTGAGCTTCGGCCCAGGTTTGCACGACAAACGCACTTGGTAGCAAGGATTTGGGACAGATGGTTGGCAACGCGGAGGTTATCCAGAAACGGGGTTCTTGGAGGTTGATAGCAGCGGCCGGTTAATTTGGACGATTATCGTTCTTACGCGACAGACAGATACCTTTGCTGTGCGCGGTTGCAGGTTCTACTCGGGAAAGACTTGGGAAAGAAGTCGAAACCACAAAACAAGGGCTAAATTGCACAGAATCAACGGGCCGCATGTTTTTAGTACCTGCTCATAACCCGAAGGTCGTCAGTTCAAATCTGCCCCCCCGCAACCAAAATTTCTTTTCTTTCGGCGACTTCAGCAGACCCTGCAACTATCCGAATCGTGCAGTCCAAATGCACTTAGGTGCCGGCGGTCGGGAGGATCATAGCCCCAAATCTGGTGCGGTTCTCGCGAGATTCTAGTTAATCCGCCTCAATCAGGTTGTGGTTCCGATTTGCTCGTCTGCATCTCCCTATCATTCTGCAGTCAGCTAATGCTATAAACGCTCATTCGAAGGACCTCATCCGAATGTTCGGCTGCCCGGGATGGCGAATCCTATGTCCGAGGTGCCGCTTGCCACGCCAGTGCCGGCGACCCGGGCCAACTTGTTCAGTATGAAACGCAATGTGTTCATATGTCTCGCACTTCTCCTGGTTGTGTTGGCAATCCTGCGTTCGGCCCTGACCACCCGCCTCGACGGCTTCACCATCGATGAGGCCTATCACATCGCCGCCGGCGTCTCTTACGTGAAGTATCACGATTTCCGAATTAATCCCGAACATCCGCCGCTTGTAAAACTTTGGGTGGGCAGTGTCATGGCGGCGACCGGATTTCGCCTGGATTCACTCCGCCAATTCAACGACAAGCCAGGAGAACGTGACTTTGCGAACCTCGCCGTTTTTCGACAGAACGACCCCGACTCGGTCCAGCGGCGCGCCAGAGTCGCAATGTACGGGTTGAACGGCCTCCTGTTGCTCGCTCTGGCGATTGCGCTGGAGCGTGTTTTTAACGCGGGTGTTTCTCTCGGTACTCTTCTATTCCTCGCAATTGATCCGACCGTTGCGGCGCACCTGCCTGTCGTCATGACTGATCTCCCGGTGGCGCTGCTCTCGGCAACGGCTGTTGTCCTCGCCGCAAGAGCCTTTCGTGAGTGGAGCTGGCACGACCTTGCTATTTGCTCCGCATTTCTAGGGCTAGCGCTGACCGCGAAACATTCTGCACCGGTGGTGGTGTTCGGCATAGTTCTCATAGGTGCCTTGCTTGCCATAATTCAACCGCGTGAATCATCAAAGCGTTCGAGCTGGCATAAAGGTGTGAAACTTTGCGGGGTACTGGGCGGGGCAATGCTAGTCCTGTGGGCTTCCTATTTTTTTCGCTATTCGGAAACTCCAAATGGCATCGAGTCCTTCAACCGCCCGCTGGTGGAAAAAATTAACGACATTTCTTCGCTCCGCTATCACGCCGTACTAGCTGCTATGGCTACAACTCGCGTGGTGCCGCGCGCCTACCTCTGGGGTTTTGCGGACACCATCCGTGCGGGGATCGAGGGCAGAGAGAGTCCTCAGTTGTTTTTTGGCAGGGTATACCACTACAGAGGTCCACGATACTTTTTCCCCGCAATGATTGCTGTCAAAGTGCCCATCGGTCTGATCGCGCTAATGGTGCTCGGTCTGTTTCTCTTTATTACCCGCCGCCTTCCGCCGGACTGGATATTGCCTTGTGGAGTGGTCCTTGCCAGTGCGGTTTTCTTTCTGCTCGTTCTTTCAACGGGCGCGACCTACGCAGGTATCCGCCACGCTTTGCCGGTGGTTGTTCTGCTTGCCGTTTTCGCCGGCGTGGGCTTTGAAAGAGCGCTATCGTCCAGGGCTTGGCAACTTAAGAGTCTGGTAGGGCTGGCTTTCGTGGCTGCGGCTGTATCAACACTACCGCAGATGCGGCCTTGGGAATATTTCAATGAATTCGTGGGCGGCACCACGAACGCTTATAAATCTTTCAGCGATGAAGGGGTGAACCTGGGACAGAGGTCGAAGGAACTTGCGGAATACTACAAGCGGGAGCTGAAACCAAAGGGTCTGCGCCCCGTCTGTCTCTATTGGGTTTGGGACGAAGAAAAGGCCGCGAGAGGCATTGAATGTTTTGGTAGTGACGAGAAATACGACGCTGCGCTCATTGAACTCCCGGAAAGGTCGGGAACGATCTTTGCCGGGCCATCCGATTTTATTCGAAGCAGCTATTGGGATACTGCTGCTTTGCGGGAATTCAAGCCTGCGAAGCGATTGGGAAATCTATTCATCTTCCAGGGCACCTTTTACCTGCCCGGAGAAGCGGCCTCCGACTTCTACTGGCATGGAATCAACAAGGTTTATGGCGAGAAACCCGATGATGCCGAGGCGGAGAAAGCATTTCGTCGCTCCGTGGAACTCGACCCAACGGCATATTTCGTTCACATTGAGCTCGGAAATATCTACTTGAAGCGACGATCTCGCGACGAATGCGTTCGCTCATACACCGAAGCACTCAAGTACGCGCCGGAGGAACCGGGGATTCGCGCTGTACTTCAGAATCAGATTCAGCTTGTATCCCGCGAGGCTCTGGCGGGGGTCAGTCCACTGCGAGATCCTCACATGGAATGATGCCTCGGGAAGGGCAATTGATAACCGCAGAGAGATTCTTGATCACCGGATAGCCCTCCCGAATATCTGGTTTGCATCGGCATTCACTCGGTGACAACCATCTGGCCCTAATTCTTGGTTGTGCCTAAGCGGCAGTGCGGGACAGTTCCAACATGAATGGCAGCACTAGCAAATTCGGATGGTTGCAGGACCCCGCAACCAAAAAATCCTTCCTTTTCAGCAATTTCCGCGAACCCCGCAACCATCCGAATTGACAATTGCGGAACCGCGGAACCGCAGCCGTCGGATGAAGAAGCTCCATGCAATAGCATCGTGATCCGAGAGACTATCGCTATGAAGCAAAACCAACACCCTTAGGTGTAACGCAAACTCGAAACATCAAATGGCCGGCTGTGCGCGTTACAATGGGCGCGACTGGGGGAATACCGATGACAAGAACGGTGTTCGTACTGCTCCTGCTTTTATTCTCGGTTCCAAATTATGGCCAGAACTCGAATTCCCAGGAGCGTCTTCAGTCCGCTCCTTCGGGGAGTCCGGCACTTCACCCACCCGGTGGCTACGTGACGGTCAACGGCATTAGGCTTTGGTACGAAAGCGAAGGATCGGGCCAAGCAGTAGTTTTGGTTCCAGCGGGGCCGGGCGTTCCGCACAGCTATTTTCATCCACACTTTTCCGCATTGGCAAAGTCCTATCGCGTGATCTACTACGGCGCTTTTGGAACAGGAAAATCTGATCGTGCGAGTGGACAGCAGACCTACACGTTTGCGCGTGATGTCGAGAATCTTGAAGGATTGCGCAAGGCACTTGGGTTGGGCAAAATCGATGTGTTAGGCCATTCCTATGGCGGTATGGTGGCTCAAGCCTACGCACTCCGTTACCCCGAATCCGTGCAAAAACTGATTCTGGCCGATTCGTCGTGGGGCGGGGAGATGTCGCAGGCACATCGGGACAACGCTCTTTACGAATTGCGAAATCAGTACCCCGAAACCTACGAAAGAGTAATGAAGATCCATAGAGAGGGGTTTCACACTTGCAGCAAGCAATATCGGGATGCTGACGATGCGCCGCCGGGGTTCTTACTTTTCTACGACAATTCGGCCTTTCAGAAGCTAATTAAGACCGGCGAACCGCCAGACTCTGAGGTGCTCTGCGCTATTGACGGCGACGACGGCGATTTTGTTCCGGGGCCGCAAATGGCGAAATTAGATTTCCATACGCAGCTGAAGGATCTGAAGATGCCGGTGCTGATTCTCTCCGGTCGATTTGACCGAGGCATGTTGCCTCGCTACGCAGTGCAATTCAAAACTTACGCGCCTAAAGCGGAGTTCGTCATGTTTGAGAAGAGCGGCCATTTTCCTTTTATCGAGGAACCTGAGGAATTTATTCGGATCGTGAGCCACTTTTTGCGGAAGTGACTACGATTCTCCACGGGCGGTGAGCCTCCACATCAGGTCTGTGTGACCTATTAATTGCTAAAACGAGACACAAAAAACCGCCCCCACACTGCTTTTTACTGTCCCGGCGTGTCTCCGGCCACGCTTTTCGGGTTTTCTGTCGTTTTTCAAACTCACACAGGGTAGTGAGTTTAGCGGTTTAGTTCACTGCGGAACGGTATGCTTAGTAATTGTGTATTCGGTACGGATCGGGCCCCCGCAACAATTTGATAGTCTAGATACAACGGCTTAGAGGATGCTCCCTCTGAGCCGTTTTCGTTTTGGACAGACGCATAATACCGGGAGGGTCGCGCGGACAATTCCAATCCTGTCCTGCTGAAGCGTGAGACTCTCTACCAACTGCTGTACGCCGTTCCTTCGAACGGCGAGTTTTGTCCCGAGTTCGAGTGCACATCCACCATGCCGGTCGTCACTTGATCTGGGCTCATCACCACATTATCGAACTGTGGTACCCAGTCTTTCTGCCGCGTCATCGGGTCCACGGGAACTTCCCGCAAATATCCCGCCTGCGCCAGGTCGTCCAGCGATTGCGGCGCCGCTTGCTTATCCAGCGTGTAGTTGTCGATCGCCTCTCGCATCACGAACAAATCCTGTTTCAACACGGCTTCACGAGACCGCATGACGGTCTTGTCGTACCGCTGCGCCGCCATCCCCACCAAAATCAAAATAATCATGATCACGATCATCATCTCGATGAGCGTGAATCCGATCTGAAAACGGGATGCCGCACGTCTCCGTCGCGCCATCGCCGCATCCATCGTTTGCCCGAATCTCTTCATCAACACGTTCCTGCCCATTTCTTCTACCAGTCGCTATACTTTGTTCCGTCCAGCGCCGTGCCCGTCGACTTCGAGTACACGTCAAACACGTTGTTCCCGCACCAGCTCGTCGAATCCGGATCGTCCGAGATGCACCGCAAACCCCAGTCGGGTCGCCCAGTCATCGGATCCACCGGAATCTTCCGCAAAAATCGCAGCTTCTTGTCGTCTCCCGCACCGAGCTGCACGCCTTTCACCAGCGTATCCAGGTCCGGCGGATAATTCTCGCTCCCCACTTCTGTCCGAAACTTATGTTGGTCCGCCAGGTCCTTGTACCGGTCGATCGCGTCCCTCATCGACCTCACATCATAATGGAGCTCCGACTCCTTTTGCCGGGTCACCGTGAACCGGAAAATCGGAAGCGCCATCGAGGAGAGAACAAGCAGGATCGAGCACGCGATAATCAGTTCCAGAAGGGTCATTCCGGCCGAGGGGGGTAGTCGCCGCTGACGATGCCCATCCATCAAGTAAAGCTTAAGCCTTAACATCTTTTCGGTCCTCTTGCGTTCGCTACGGCTGCACCTGTACGGTCGCCTCGCTCGTAATCAGAGGAATCGGGCGCTGCTGCGAATCTTTTGCATTCTCCTGCACGATCGACAATGTCGATGTGCCCGCTCCAACTGCCTTGATTACAATCCCAAGAAGCGTTCCACTTCCGCTCACGCCCGCCGTGTTCGGCTGCCGCGTGGCGGAAATGATGGCCTGTCCTTTCTCCTTGTTCACATTGGAAACGATGGCGATTTCTTGCGTCCCTCCGGAGAGGAATCCTCCGTGCTGCCCCTCGCCTACCGCGTGCTGTATCTCTTCCACGCTGATGACCGCCGGGTTGTATTGCAGCAGCATCGGAATCGAAAACAAATCGTTTACGTTGTCCACCACCACCGCAATCATCTTCGTCTCGCCCACTTTCAGCGAAAGCCCCGGTGGCTCGAATCGAAGTTTTCCGGGCTGTCCTTGTGGCGGATTCGCTGCTTGTGCGTTTCCGCCGGCCGGCATAACCGCTCCGGGCGCGGGCGTGACGCCTGTGGGAGCCTGCCCCGCTGGCTTGGGCTTTTCCTGCAGCGGCGTTTGCACCGAAGCCTGCCGCCGCACTTCAATTTCTTGATCCGAGCCCGTGTAAATCGCTCGCAAATTCTCCTTGGTCCACTCTGGGAGCCGCACGATGTGCGGAATCAGCATGATCAGAACTTCGTCTTCTTGATGCTCTATGCTGTCGCTCGAAAAGAGGTAACGGATGATCGGAATCTTCGCCAGTCCCGGCCAGCCGTTCAGAGTTCTCGTATCCGTTCGCTGAATCAATCCGCCGAGAATGCTTGCTTCGCCGTCCCTCAAACGAATGTCGTGCTCCACGACGCGCTGGCTGATGATCGGTTGGCTGATGCCGCCAATCGTCGATGTGCCGGTCACGGTTGAAACTTCAATCTTCGTCTTCAAGCTGATGTCGTGGTCCGGATGCACGCGCGGCGTGATGTCAATCTTCACGCCGACGTCCTGGTATTGGAATTGTGTGTTGACCAGCGGGTTCACCAGTCCTGCCGAGCCCACCGCGCCCACGCCCACGCCGGCTTGGAAGCTGCCCGTCGCGATCGGAATTCGGTCGCCGATTGTCAACTTCGCTTCCTGTCCATCGATTGATCGCAACTCGGGATCCTGAATGATCTTCGTATACGTATCGGTCAGCACAGCGTTGGCCGTAAAGTTCGGCAGCGTCACCGTGTAGTCGTTGCTGTTGAGAGTCCGCAACGTGTTCAGCGTCGTGTTGTTCGTCGTCGTCGTCGTTGTGCTCGTTGTCGTGTTCGGGTTAATCCCAATCGATGCGCTCTGCCCCGGCGATACGCCCAGGTTCCGCAAGCGGTCCGTCCGCGCTTCCAGCACTTCCACCTGGATCAGCACTTCCGGCTTGGCCTTGTCCACGTCTTGAAGCACTTTGCCGATCAGTGTCAGCACGTCCGGCGTCGCTCGAACTACGATGGCGTTCTGCGAATTGAGTTGCTGTACGCGTTTCAGGTCGAAGAGCTGCCGCAGCCCTGTTAGGATTTCCGTCAAATCTTGCGGGGTAACGGTATTTGCAAGATAAAACGTCTTCATCGACTCGACTTCGTAGTCTCGTCGCTTCGCCACTGTGTCTGGGGCAATCAGAATGATGTTCTCCGTCACCGGCTTCCAGAACGCCTTGCTCTCGATGCAGACCACTTCCAGCGCCTGCTCCAGCGTCAAATTGTTCAAATCCACGGAAATGCGACGGGCAGGGAATTCCGGGTCGTAAATCACCGTGATTCCAGCGAGCTTCCCGATCGTGTCAAAGAGATTTTTCGCGTCCCCGGTCGCTTTGTAGTTAATCGCCACGTTCGAAAGGGGCTTTAGCGTCGGTGGCGCTTCCATGTACTCGTCCGTGTCTTCCTTCGCCATCGGCGGTGTGCCGTCGGCCGCGTGGTTTTGCTCCGCCATCATCCCCAGCGTCTTTTTCAGCTCTTGTGCTGCAACCACGCTCGAGGGATCGACAATCTGCGCTCGCTGGAATTGTGCTGCGGCGTTCTGTAAATCCCCGTTTTCCCGTTGTTTAAGCCCGAGTTGAATGTGCATTTCTCCGGCTTCGAATCGTGTCTGATTGAGCCGGATCTTGAAAGCCGCATTGTTGGGATCGGCCTTTAGCGCTTTTTGGTAGAATTCCAGCGCTGCGTCGTAATCTTGGATCGTTTCCGCTTTTCGTCCCTTGTTATAATTCGAATCGCCCTTCGGGCAGCCCGCTGCGAACAAGCCGATTCCTACGCACAATATGGCGCCGCAACAACGTCGCATGAACTCTCCGGGGCCTCGACACGAAGCCTTTGCAGTCTAACATCCGGTTTAGAGCACCGGCAAGGCGCGGAAGGTTGGCTGTCCCGCATCGGATAATATGGGTGCCTGAGGGCCGCATTTTCAAGCGGGTAGCCAGAATTTAACACTCCAGTTATGATGGAAGATTGTGCCGAAGCCAGCGAAGAATTCCGCTAAAACCAATAAATCCGGCGAGCAAATTGTGGCTCAAAATCGCGCGGCCTCCTATAATTTTCATCTGCTCGAGCGCTTGGAAGCTGGACTTGTCCTGCACGGCACCGAGGTCAAGGCTCTGCGCGAAGGGAAAGCGAATATTCGCGACGCTTACGTCGATTTCAAGCCTAGTGGCGCCTGGCTCGTCAACGCCCACATCGCGCAGTACATGCCCGGCGGTCCCTGGAACCACGAGCCTCTCGGCTCGCGCAAGCTCCTTTTGCACAAAAACGAAATCTACAAGCTCGCCGGACGCACCCAGTCCAAGGGCTTGACCGTTATTCCTCTACGCATCTACTTCCGCGATGGTCTCGCCAAAGTCGAAATCGCGCTGGCGCAAGGCAAAAAGTCGTGGGACCGCCGCCAGGACGAGCGCAACAAGGAAGCGCGCAGAGAAACCGAAGAAGCCATGTATCGCAATCGGAGGCGATAAAGAAAAATGCAAATCACACTCGATTCAAAACCGTACGCCGCGCTGGAAACCGAAGCTCTGGTTTCCTTCGTTTTCGAAGAGGCCGATCCCGTGCAAGGGCGCGTCTCGGAAATCGATCAGGCCGCGCAAGGCCTCCTGCGCAAACTCGCAAAGAGCGGCGAGCTTACGGGCAAGACGCTCGAGATGACCCTGATTCACGCACCCGCGGGCCTCAAAGCGGCGCGGCTCTTGCTTGTTGGAGTCGGGAAGCGCGAACAATTTAACGGCGCCACTCTCCGCAAAATCTCGGGCGCTGCGCTGCGCTATCTCAAAGCGCGCTCCGTGAAGAAGTACGCTTTCCTGGTTCGCGAAAATAGCGCGACCGAAGATTCTGCGCAAGCCATCGTCGAAGGCGCGCTGGCCGCCAACTTCGAATCCGACAAGTACAAGACCGAAAAGAAAAACGACAAGTCAATCGACGCGCTCGTGCTGACCGGTTACTCCGACGCTGAACGCGCCGCCGGGGGAAAAGGGCTCGAGCGCGGGCGCATTATCGGCGAGTCACAGAATTTTTCGCGCGACCTGATCAACGAGCCTTCGAATAAACTCACGCCGAAAATTCTCGCCGAAAAAGCGGAAGCCATGGCCAAACAGGCCGGCCTCTCCGTCGAGATTCTCGACGAAAAGAGAATCGCCGAACTCAAAATGGGCGCGCTTCTTAGCGTCGCGCAGGGCAGCATCGAGCCTCCGCGCATGATGATCGTCACGTATACGCCGGCGAATCCCAAGCCCGGCGCGCCGGTCATCGGGCTCATCGGCAAAGCCGTGACGTTCGATACCGGCGGCATTTCCATCAAGCCTTCCGACGGCATGGAAAAAATGAAGTACGACATGGCCGGCGGCGCGACAATGCTCGGCGTGATGCGCGCGCTCGCCGCGTTGAAACCGAGCGTCAAAGTCATCTGCGTCGTGCCGTCCACGGAAAACATGCCCGGTGGCAGGGCGCAAAAACCCGGCGACATTCAAACCGCGATGTCCGGCAAGACCATCGAAGTCCTGAACACCGACGCGGAAGGACGTTTGATTCTTGCCGACGGCGTGCACTACGCGAAGCAGCTTGGCGCGACGCATTTGATCGATTCGGCGACGCTGACGGGCGCCGTGGTCGTCGCGCTTGCGGGCATTAACGTGGGCGTGTTTGGCTCCGACCAGGTCTTTACCGATAAGTTGCTTGCGAGCGCCAAAGCCGCCGGCGAAAAAATGTGGCAACTGCCGGTCGACGACGACTACCGCGAATTTATCAAGGGCACCGTCGCCGACATCCAAAACATCAGCAGCGGCAAGGGCGGCGGGGCAACGATCGGGGCGATGTTCATCAAGGAGTTCACCGGCGATTCGCCGTGGATCCATCTCGATATCGCGGGAACCGCGTGGAACGATGATGCCAAGCCGTGGCTGGCAAAAGGGCCGACGGGCGTGAGTTTGCGGACGTTGGTTCATTTGATCCTGTCGTATTAAAGGGCGTCACATTTTTTCCGGGGCTTCGATTCCGAGCAGGGAGAGAGCTTTCACGAGTACGGACTCGACGGTGGCGGCGAGAGCGAGCAAGAAGGCGCGCTTTTGTTCGTCGGGTTCGGTCAAGATGTGATGCTTGTGGTAGAAGTTGTTAAATTCCTGGGCGAGCTGGAACGCGAATTTCGCGACGAACGCAGGCTCCTGCGCGCCGATGGCGGCGTCCACGGCGAGATCGAGCGAACCGGCGCTGAGCAGCAATTCCCAAAAGCCATTTCCATCCGCGGCGTCGAATAGCGCGGCAGCCGTTTCCGGATTTACCGTGACATTTGCCGCCGCGGTTTCCGCGCCTTTGCGGCGAATGCCGCGAATGCGGACGACGGCGTACTGGCAATAAGGTCCTGTTTCGCCTTCAAAACTGAGCGCGTCCTTGAAATCGAATGCGATGATGGCGTTGCGCGTGAATTTGAGGAGGAAGAAGCGCAGAGCGCCGACGGCGATGGCGTGGGCGGTTTGCTTCTGTTCGGCCTCGCTCATTTCGGAATGGCGCTGCTGGACCTCGGCGAGCGTGGCGGCTTCGAGCTTGTCGATCAGGTCGTCGGCCTTGACGCCAAACCCTTTGCGGCCGCTAACTTCGACATAGGATTTTTTCGCTTCTTCGGGCGTGAGCTCGTAACCCATTTCGGCGGCGCAGCGCGGCGTGAGCGCGACGATTTCATAGGACAAGTGAATGGATTTTTCGGCGGCTTCCGCGTGGCCGAGGCGGCGCAGGCCTTCGGCGACAACGTCCTGGAGATAGGACTGGCGCGCGTCAATGACGTTATAGACGGTGGTTGCCGGTTCGCCAAAGTGCGGAGCGGAAGGATCGCTCTTGAAAGTGGTGGTAGCCCAAACCGTTTCGCCGGCGGGAACATTGGGCCATTTGCGGTAATTAAAATCCTTTCCGAGAAGCCCGAATTTCCAGAGCTGGTAAGCAATGTCTTTTCCGACGTAGGTGACGGTGCCGTTGGAGCGGACAATAATTTTGTCTTGGATGTTTTCGTCGTCGGCGGGATTGGAGGTTAAGGAGGTAGAGGAAGTAGAGGAGGTAAAGGAGGAAGAGGTGGCCACATTTGAGGCCGAGGAACTGGTGGACGGGGCCTTTTCCTTTACTTCCTTTACGTCCTTTACTTCGGCATTTTCTTTCCACGGCATGATCCAGCAGCCTGCCATTTTGCCGGCGGTTTCGTGCTGGATGACGCCGGATTTTTTGAGCAGCTCGAAAGCGGTGTCCCAGAATTTGAGGTGAAGGATTTCGCTTTCGCGGGCGAGGAGATCGTAGTCGATGCCGAGGCGCGCCATCGTTTTGAGATGGAGGCTGACGACGGCGTCAGCGACGACTTGCGCGACTTCGGATTCTTCGCCTCGGTCTTCCTCGATCGCTTTCAGCGTGCGACCGCGCAGATGCGCGGCGCGGGCTTTGTCCTCTTCAAGAAAATGGGTGGTCTTGGCGTAGAGGTCCCAGCAGAGGTAATCGAAGCGGGGATCCATGGCGAACATTTTCACGCTGACGGGAGTGCGCCGCTCCATATCGAGGAAGCCGATGACTACGTCGGCGACCTGGACGCCGGTGTTGTCGATGTAGTTTTGCACCTGGACGGGATTTCCGGCATGGCGGAGGACGCGGGCCATGGTGTCGCCGAGGACGGCATTGCGAACGTGGCCGATGTGGGCGGCTTTGTTGGGGTTGATGCTGGTGTGCTCGATGATCACTTTTCCAGATTTTTTCTGTGAAAGAGGTGGTGAGTGACGAGTGGCGAGTGGCGAGAGATCGGACCAGAAAGCGGAGCGATCGAAATAGGCATTCATGTAGCCGGCGCCGGCGACTTCGACGCGGGCGACGCCTTCAACTTTGCCGAGAGTAGTGGCGATTTCCTGAGCGATGAGGCGCGGCGCTTTCTTGAGGCGCTTGGCGAGCTCGAAGCAGACGGGAGAGGCGGCTTCGCCCATTTCGATCTTGGGCGGGCGTTCGAGGACGATATCGAGCGTTTGGGCGTAGTGCTGCTGGATGTGGCGCGCAAGGGCGTCGCGGAGGCGGTTTGTGATGGTCAGGTACACGGTTCCTCGACAGGAGAGACGAACGAGTATAAGTGGCACAGAGGAGCCGGGTCAAAAGGCGACGAGCCGGGGATGCAGAAGGGGGTACCTATACCCACCCCTGGGTGTTCTGCGCAAAGAGTGCGGAAGGCATTGATAACACAGGAGATATGAAAATCGGCGTGGCAAAAGAGTGCGTAACAGCATGAAAACAAAGGAATGCTAAAGCCTTTGGAATGATATTGATACGGATGGCCTGTATCAGTGGCAAACAAAGGAGTTACGAGAGCGCGGAAGGCGATTTTTCGGGATGGAAGGATGCCACGGGGTTTAGCAGAGACCGCGCGGCGAGAAAGCATTGTCGACAGGCACAGGCGACGTGCCAATTAAGAAGTCATTATAGCATAACGGTCATCGTTGTCAAGGATTACTTTACATGTAATAGAAACGAAAGGGCTTAATTCGAGAGGCGTCGTCGGCTGGCGGAGAGGATCTGGCTATCACGTCTATTGAATCAACGCTGGGGGCGTGGCGTACTTCCGCGGTCGCGAGTCGGGTCATTTCGACCTAAGGATCACGACCCATGGAAGTTTCCTGGAATAATCGGCAAGGGTCCACGCAAGAGTTTGAAAGATTTTGGCATGTGGCCTTCGGCGGAAGAAGGCGGTAAGATTCCGGCATCGAACCGGACTCAGGCCGAGAGCCGGAAAAGAGCAATTTGAGGAGAGATCGATGAGGAATCTTGTCTTGATGGCCGCATTGGCGGCAGGGTTCGTTGTGCCGAGTGTTCGCGCGCAAGGGAACGGCGCGGCACAGAAGCAGCCGCCCACAGTGGCGTCTGTGCTAAACGGGAATTATGGAATCGTGGAACAGGAGATCGTATCGGCGGCGGAGGCGATGCCGGAGGAGAAATATTCGTTTGCGCCGACAAATGGAGACTTCAAAGGGGTGCGGACGTTTGCGGAGGAAGTGAAGCACATCGGGTTTGCGAATCATTTGTTCTTCGGGCCGCTGGCGGGTGAAAAGATCGATGCTAAATCCGTCGAAGAGAATGCCAATGGACCAGCGGATCTGAAAACGAAAGCGCAGATCGTGCAGTACTTGAAGGATTCGTTCGCGCTAGGGCACCGCGTGATCTCGGAGATTACAGCGGAAAACCAGTTGACGCCGCTCGAGAGGCCGGTGTTTCCGTTCCTGGGGAACCGCCTGGCGATTGCGAGTGTCGGAATGTGGCATCCCATGGATCATTATGGACAAATGGTCGAGTATTTGCGGATGAATGGAATTGTCCCGCCCGCGAGCCGGCCTGCACCGCCGAAGCAGGAGCCGGCGCAGGCAAAGCCGCAGCGATAGAGCCAGCACTCACGCCAGAACTGATGCGGAGCAAGAAAAGAAAATTGCAGAGACGACTAGCCAGCGTATCAGGGATTGGCGATCGCAATGTCGCGTTCGACTTGCTCGACGATCCCTTGAGACAACTGCTGAAGGTCTAGCGGCAGACGCACGGCAAGAAAGACCACGTCTGGGGCTTCACCGGTGAGGATGGCGACCCCACTGATGGGAGCGTCGTTTTTTTGGAGCCTCGATTGTGTACCGAGCCCGTCGGCTCGGGCCGGGGTGCGATATTCGACGAGGTCTTTACTCTTATAAACTAACTGGTCAGCCGGATAGGGACCGAAGGCGAATGAGCTGGCTGGTTCAATCCCTTCGGAGATAACTCCGTCGGCGAACGCCTTCCGTGTGGGGAAGACCCGGGCAATTACATGCGCGACAGCGAAGCGACCGGAGGTTTCTCCAGAATTCAGAGAGAGTTCGATAGCTGGACCGGAGAAACCTCTCCATTTCGCGGAGAGCACGTTCTTCGCATCGAACGGTTGCGGACTAACGTAGAGCGCCGCGCCGTTTGAGCCGTAGGTGCCGAAGCAGAACCAGCCACGCGGCGCGAGGACACCTAGTTTTTGTGCCGATGCGTAATACGCCAAATGGGCGGCTGTTTCCGTCGATGTGGGTAAATGTCTAGCCTGGCCGGCCGGGGCGTTGACTGGCCCGGTTTGGCCGTCAGACGCACAGCCAATGAACGGGACTGTTGCAGTCGTTTTTTCCGTGTTCGTGGGACTCTTCGATTGCCAATAGGTTCGCCACGGAGAGCAGACCGAGATGATCACCATCAAGGCGGGCAGAAGTGATGAGAATAGGACTCGGTTTTGCACTTGCGACAAAAATCTCAAAGAATAATCTTGGAAGTCTAACGCATAAAACCCATACAGTAGAAATCATTTCCTGCTAAAGCACACCCGTGCGCAGATGGCCGGCGCTTGTTCTCCGGAGCATGGTAAGGTCGGCATACTGAGGGGGAAATCGTGCCGACAAGAGCCTTCTACGGCGTAGGAGCAACGTGTGCTGTGCTGTTGCTTGCATTCGGGGGACAGAGTTTGCGCGGACGGGGTTTGCGCACGCAGGAGGGCGGCAAGCTGAAGATTGGGTTTTCGCTGGAGGCGACCAAGGGAGAGCGCTGGCAGACGGACCTGGACTCGTTCGAGGCGCGGGCGAAGCAGCTTGGCGTGGAGGTGATCTCGAGCGACGCGCACGGAGACGACGAGCTGCAACTACAACAAGTGAAGGAGATGATTCAGAAGGGAATCCAGGTGCTGGTTTTGCTGCCACACGATACGGAAAAGGCGAGCCGGATGGTGGACGCGGCCAAGGCGGCGCACGTGAAAGTGCTGAGCTACGACCGGCTGGTGCAGAACAGCGACGTGGATTTGTATGTGAGTTTCAACAGGCAAGAGATCGGGAGGATGCAGGCGGAGTATCTGCTGAAGCACGCGCCGAAGGGCAACTATGTGTTGATTGCGGGATCGCCCAACGACGCGGGCGCAAAGACGCTGCACGATGCGCAAATGAAGGTTTTGCGGCCGCACATCGAGAGCGGGGACGTTCACGTGATTGCGGACGGATATACAAAGGATTGGTTGCCGACGGAAGCGTACCTGGCGATGTTGAAGGCGATTCAGTCTTCGCAGGGGAAGATTGCGGCGGTGCTGGCGTCGAACGACGGGTTGGCGGGAGGCGCGATTCAGGCACTGAACGAGCACAAGATGGGCGGCGCGGTGCTGGTTACGGGACAGGATGCGGATTTGGAGTCGATTATCGACATTGTGCAGGGGACGCAGGCGATGACGGTGTACAAGCCGATTACGCAAGAGGCGGAACGGGCGGCGGACGAAGCAGTGCGGCTGGCGAAGGGCGAGAGGGTGGAGACCAATGCGGAAGTCAACAATGGGAAGAGGGATGTGCCCGCGATATTGTTGAAGCCAGTGGTGGTGACGAAGGAGAATATCAAGTCGACGGTGGTGAAGGATGGGTTTCAGACGCTGAAGAGGATTAACGAAGGGTTGAGCAAGGAGCAGCAGATACACTGAGGCTTTTCTCTCGGTTCCGCCTACCTAGGTTGTAAACCCATTGAGGTTCTTGCGATGGCGCGTCCGGAGAACGCGGACGGTTCAGGCGATGGCGGGGCAAGTTTCCGGTTACGCGACTACTCAGGGGTTAGCTGCCGTGACGTTTTATTTACTCCAAAACATTCTAGTCTGATGGTCATATTTCGGCAGATTAAGCTCGTCCGCTCGGTAGTCGATTCGTGTTTCAGGTTTCACCACGATACATTCCAGCATAGGGTGGGCGATACAAGTTTCAACAAGCACCTTCGAACCTCCGATAAGCGTGAATGTTAAATCCCAATCGGTAAAAACACACCAGCTCCTATCTTCCGGCCACCAGCACTCTGGGGTTCCACCGAAATTTGGTTTGGTCAGAAACGAAGTCAGGTCGCCTAAGTCTCCGCTGTAAAGGTGCGGTAAATCGTTTATCAGGTAGTCGGAAAATCGAAAGTATATCGTTTGTGAGTGACTGAACGGCTGGAGTACTGAAATCAGAGTTTCACAGGTTTTTCTGTCGAGGGTGCCTTCGGCAGGGCCAAGCAAGTATCTCGGCCAGCTTCCGGTCTCGAATCCTTTCCGAAACGACTCGGTGTTGAACTCAGGATGAAAAACAAGGCCTTGTCTCTTTGCGAGAGTATGCCACAGCACGCGAGCATCTTGTGTTTCCTCAACCCCGGAGCAACGCGCAACCAATACGCTATTGCCCAATAGGGCGGCCAACGCTTTCTTGCCGGGCTCGTTTTCGACTGGCGCGGGATTGGCACGTTTTTCTTCGTCCCATGTTACGTCGTGGTTCCGAATTGAAGGGTCCTCATGAATCGGATGGAAGAGTTTACAGTAGGCCGGAAAGACTCGCGGTATGCATTGGGCGACGATGTTTCCGGTCCAGTCCGGGCTGTCAGCGCCTTGCGCAGAAGGCACGTCACGTCCTTTGGCGATCCAGTCAAAGGCGGTAGTTTCAACAAGGGCGATCATGACAATATCCTACCCCAAGCGGCAGAACATGTTGAGTCTGTGTAAGTCTCAAGTCCCGATTACCGCTGTAACCGCGCCGCTACGAAGATGAAAAAAGGCTACAGCCACGGGCCGCTACTCAGCAGAAGTTTTATGCTTTTGATTAAAGGCTTGCGGCAACTCCCATTCTCAAAACACGCCCGTTTCCGTGGAACAAACGAGAGTACGAGAATAATTGCTTTAAGCAAGCGGCTCGGACATCGGCTTTTAGTAAATCGAACGACTTCATATCAAGTTCGTAGTTCACATTCGGATCAGCGCCAGGGTCGTGCGTAACGATCTCCGACCACGCGGCGCGAGCGTCATTCGCAGCTTTTGCACCATTTCGAAGAAAGAATTCGTTCAGGCACACGCCGACTTTCCAAGCGTCCTTCTTACACTGTTCGAGTGTCGAAGAAATGTCGACTGCGTCCGCGTTCGGGTTCAGGGAAAGCAGAACATTTTTTGCACCTTCGTCGGTAAGCGGCGCGGCCCACCATAGATCCAGCATTGGCTACCTCGATGTTCTGTACCACTCTATCTTCCTCCATTTGGCCTCAGCCGTCTGTCATTAATGGCAAATGATCGCGCAAGCCGGGTTTCTGTAAGCAATTCGGCACACCGCGAAGAAAGAGCGTAGAATATGTGCAGGCTACATATTGAACCCTCAAACGCAAGGCACTCCTCGAAAGATCGTTGATTATCATTTGGATGAATGCTTCGACTGGATCGCTGATCTGGAATGCGGACATCAGCAGCATGTCCGGCACGATCCGCCTTGGACTAATCGGCATTGGGTGACAACGCCGCAAGGCCGATATGAGCATCTCGGTTTCGAGTTGCAATGTTTAGCCTGTCCGACCCGCTTCTCCTCGATCGAGTAGCTCAAGATTAAGTCAGACTGAAGCCGATGATCTGCAGATCGTCTGAATCTCATAGCAACATTCGGTTGCCAGCCCAGGAAATCTAGATCAGGGGACACGGTACCAAGACTGCGAGTGTCCCCGATCTCGCGGACAATTTGGGATGTTGGAACGAGGAGGCTCTAATGACTGAGAAAGTTGAAGTCCAGTACGTTGGCTTCGAAGCGAAGGCGCTCGGGCGCGAGTATCGCTTCATCGTACGGCAAGCCTTTAACGAGACAAGCGAATTTACCCTAACAATTGGAAACGAAGCATTTGGCTCCCGACGAGTGCGCTTTCAAGACGCCGCCGAGATTTGCTCCCTCAGGCTCCGCCGCGAGCTTGCTGTTTTCGAGAATCATCCTCCGCAGGCACATTACCGTATCAGCGAGACAGACTTGGACGACTATCGAAGCACTCACGCAACAAAGGCGTGGGGTTATCCTTACAAGCCGAAAGTTTCGCGGGACCTATAGTTTGCTGCGGACTGGCGCGGACATCATGGCACACCACCCGGCGATGGGCTTGTTTGACACACCTCTGATACGCCGATAGTATCGAAAGACTCCAACGGAACGAACAAAACGGGCAGTTCCCGCGGCGGCGACTTCCATGAAACTTGCGTATTTTGACTGTTTTTCGGGGATTAGCGGCGATATGACTCTTGGCGCGCTGGTGGATGCCGGATGCGCGGTGGAGCATTTGCGAGAGGAGCTACGCGGGCTGCAAGTGCCGGGATGGGAATTGAACGCGGAGAAGGTGTGGAAGAACGGCATGGCGGCGACGTATGTGCGCGTGAAGACAGAAGATCAGACGAAGCACCGGTCGCTGAGCACGATTTTGGAGATTTTGGAAACGTCGCAGCTTGGGGCAGGGGTTAGGCGACGCGCGGGAGCGATTTTCCGGAAGCTGGGCGAGGCTGAGGCGCGGGTTCACGACGTGCCGTTGGAGAAGATACATTTTCATGAGGTGGGAGCGGTGGACGCGATCGTAGACATTGTGGGCGCGTGCATCGGATTCGAGGCGTTGGGAATCGAAAAGTTTGCGTGTTCGGCGCTGAATGTGGGCGGCGGGACGGCGAAGATGGCGCATGGCGTGTTGCCGGTGCCGGCGCCAGCGACGGCGCGATTGCTCGAAGGGAAACCGACGTATTCGAATGGAGTGCAAAAGGAGTTGGTGACGCCGACGGGAGCGGCGATTGTGGCGACGCTCTGCGATGCGTTTGGGCCGCAGCCGGCGATGAGTGTTTCGGCGATTGGGTATGGGGCGGGGACGGCGGACTTGGAAGGGCAGCCCAATGTGATGCGGATCATGGTTGGAGAAGCGGCGGAAAAAGCAGGTTTGGGATTTGATGAAGAGATTGCAGTGATCGAAGCGAATCTGGACGACATGAATCCGCAAATCTACGGATACTTTCTGGAGAAGGCGCTGGGGGCGGGGGCGCTGGACGTGTACACGACGCCAGTGCAGATGAAAAAGAACCGGCCGGGCGTGCTGCTGACGGTTTTGTGCAAGCCGCAGGACACGAGCGCGCTGATGGAACTGATTTTTGCGGAGACTACGACGTTTGGGGCGAGGACGTACCGGGCGCAACGGAAAGTGCTGCCGAGAGAATGGGTGAATGTGGTGACGGAGTTTGGGGATGTGCGGGTGAAGGTGTCGCGGGTGAATGGAAGGATTTTGCATGTGGCGCCGGAGTTTGAAGATTGCAGGAAATTGGCGGAAGAGAAGGATGTGCCCCTGCAGACCGTGATTGCTTCGGCGATGAGGAGTTACGAGAAGAGTTGAAGGTTTTTTAACACAGAGGTCACGGAGGGCACCGAGAAGAGGGAAGTAAAGAGGTGATTAAGTAAGGAAGTAAAGAAAATGCGGCAGACATTCAGAGTTGAGCTGGGCGGCTGGCCGGTGAGATTGCACAGGGGAAAATGGCTGAGAAACCAAAATTTTATTTGACGACGCCGATTTACTACACGAACGGCTTGCCGCACATCGGGCACACGTACTCGACGATCGTGTGCGACACGATCCGGCGGTACAAACGGATGCGCGGGTACGACGTGGTGATGACGACGGGGACGGACGAGCATGGCGTCAACGTGGAGCGGTCGGCGAAGAAGGCGGGCGTGCCGGAGTCGGAGTTTGTGGCGAAGATGGCGGCGCAGTGGCGGGGGCTGTGGGACGAGTTGGGAGTGCAGGGCGACGAGTTCATTCGAACGACGGATTTGAAGCACGCGCACACGGTGCAATGGCTTTTCAAACTGTGCCGCGAGAACGGGTACGTGTATCCGGGGCACTACACGGGGCAATACTGCATTTACGACAACGCGTACGTGGACGTGAAGCCTGGAGAGAATTGTCCAGATTGCGGGCGGCCGACGGAAACGGTGACGGAAGAGAATTATTTTTTCAAGCTGTCGGCGTTTCAGGCGCCGCTGCTGGATTTTTACGCGAAGAATCCGGATTTCATTCAGCCGGAAGCGCGGCGAAATGAGGTGCTGAGTTTCGTGGAAGGCGGGCTGCGGGATTTGAGCATCACGCGGACGACGATTCGCTGGGGGATTCCGGTGCCGGGCGAGGAGCCGCACGTGTTTTATGTGTGGTTCGACGCACTGACAGCGTATTTGAGTGCGGTGGGCGGGCCGCAGTATGAGAAGAGCGGTTACTGGCCGGCGAATCTGCATTTGGTGGGGAAAGAGATTATCCGGTTTCACGCGGTGTACTGGCCGGCGTTTTTGATGGCGGCGAGGCTGCCGCTGCCGAAGCAGATTTGGGCGCACGGTTGGCTGCTGATGGACAGCGCGAAGATGAGCAAGTCGCTGGGAAACGTGGTGAAGCCGCGGCCGATTGTGCACGTGCTGGGAATGGATGCGCTGCGGTACTACTTGTTGCGCGAGACGGTGTTTGGGCAGGACGGGAATTTTAGTTATGACGCGCTGGTGACGCGGTACAACAGCGATTTGGCGAATGGGATTGGGAATTTGGCGAGCCGCACGGCGGCAATGATCGAGAAAAACTGCGGCGGGAAAGTGCCGAAGCCGGAAGCGCGATCTGCGCAAGACGATGAGTTGGCGAGAGTTGCGCAGGAGACGATTGGCGAGGTGCTGGAGCAGTACGAGAAGTTGGGATTTTCGCGGGCGCTGGAAACGATTTGGGCGCTGATCGCGGCGGCGGATAAGTATTTGACGGTGGAGAAACCTTGGTCGCTGGGAGAGTCGAGCGAAGAGCAGGAGCGACGCGCGACGGTGCTGTGGACGACGGCAGAGGTTTTGCGCATCGTAACGGTGCTGGCGCATCCAGTGTTGCCGGAAAGCACGGCGAAGGTCTGGGCGCTGCTCGGGCAGGCGGGAACGCCGGGAGCCGTCGAGCTGGATGGGCTGCGTTGGGGACAGCTCGCACCGGGCAAGCAGATTGGAAAATCGCAGGCGCTATTTCCGAGGATTGAGAAAGCAGAAGCTTTGGAGAGGATGGAGACTATGGAACGAGAAGAGCAGAAGGCGCCGTCACCGGTGGCGGCGAGCACGAGCGCGCCGAGCGGGAGTCCGGCAGCGACCGGCGCAAGCGGGGCGGCGGCAGCGACTGCTCCAGCGGCGAACGAGAAAATCGGCATCGAGGATTTTGCGAAAGTCGAGATGCGCGTGGGGCAGATCAAGACCGCGGAGAGAATTGTCGGTGCGGACAAGCTCCTGAAGCTGACGGTGGATATCGGCACGGAGATCCGGCAGATTTGTGCCGGGATTGCGCAGTTCTACGAGCCGGAGAAACTGGTGGGGAGGAAAGTGGCGGTGGTGGTGAATCTGGCGCCGAGGAAATTGCGAGGAGTGGAGTCGAACGGAATGATTGTGGCGGCGTCGGTGGGCCCCGAAGGAAGGCCGGTGCTGGTGGGATTTCCGGATGAGGACGTGGAGATTGGGGCGAGGTTGAAATAAAGGAGGTAGAGGAAGTAAATGAGGTTGAGGAAGTAAAGGAAAAGAAGGAACTGGAAAGCGGGCCGGCGATTTTGGAAAGAAAGAGCACAGGCTGAAGCCTGTGCCACCTAAAAATGGAATTGATTGATTCGCATGCGCACATCGATGATGCGCGATTCGCGGAAGATCGCGACGCGATGTTCGAGCGGGCTCGTGCTGCGGGGGTGACGACGCTGCTGGCGATTGGGACTGGGCCGGGGCCGGAGAAATTGGATGCGGCTTTGCCGTTTGCGGAGGCGCATGAGTGGATTTACACGACGGTGGGGATTCATCCGCATGAAGCGAAGGATGCGACGCAAGGGCATTTGGATGAATTGGAGCGGCTGGCGAGACACCCGAAGGTGATCGCGTGGGGCGAGATTGGGTTGGATTATTTTTACGATCATTCGCCGCGGGATGTGCAGGAGAGAGTGTTTCGCGAGCAGATGGCGCTGGCGCGCGAAGCGAAGCTGCCGATCATCATTCACTGTCGCGACGCGTGGGCGGATTGCGTGAAACTGCTCGATGAAGTTTGGAGAGCGACCGGGCTGGGCGGGATTTTGCATTGCTTCACGAGCACGCTGGAAGATGCGAAGCGGGGCGTCGATATGGGGTTCCTGATTTCGTTTGCGGGAAATTCGACGTATCCGAAAACGCAGAATTTGAGGGATGTGGCGAAAGCTTTGCCCCTCGAGAACATTTTGATTGAGACAGACTCGCCGTACCTTGCGCCGCAGGCATATCGCGGGAAGCGGAACGAACCTGCGTACGTGGCGGAAGTAGCGCGCACGCTCGCGAGTGTGAGAGACTTACCCGCGGACGAATTCGCCGCCAGGACAGCAGGGAATTTCCGGCGATTCTTCCACCTTTCCGAGCCGCCGAAGTCCGCGGCCGCGGAGTCCCAAAGATGATTGCAGGGCAAGGGAGGAAGGCCATCGCGCTGCTTACCGCCAAAGAGATTTTCGATCTCGTGCGAGAGGATCTGGTGCTGGTCGAGGAGGAGCTTGCGCGACAGAGCGCGGGCGCGTTCGAACCAGTTTCGGAAATCACGACTTACTTGCTGGGCGGCGGAGGAAAGCGGCTGCGGCCGGCGCTTCTGCTCCTGTGCAACGCATATACGGGACGGAGAAGCGAGGGAGCGATACGGCTGGCTGCAATGGTGGAGCTGCTGCACAGCGCGACGCTGATTCATGACGATGTGATCGACAGCGCGGCGACGCGGCGCGGGCGGCCTTCGGCCAATTCGAAGTGGGGAAATCATCGGAGCGTTCTGGCTGGGGATTGGCTGTATATGCAGTCCTTCCAGATGGCGCTGGAAGAGAGAAATTTTCGGATACTGGATGTGCTCATCGACTTGACGCAGAAGATGGTCGAAGGCGAACTGATCCAGCTGGCGAAAATCGGGCGGATCGACGTTACGGAAGAGGATGCGCTGCGGCTGGCGACGTACAAGACGGCTTGCCTCTTCAGCGGGTGCGCGAGATTGGGAGCGGTGCTGGGCGGCTTGGAGGGCGCGGAGGAAGAAGCGCTCGCCGAGTATGGAAGATACGCAGGTTTGGCATTTCAGTTAGTGGATGACCTGCTGGATTTCACGGCCTCGACGGAGCAGCTCGGCAAGCCGGTGCTGAGCGATCTGAAAGAGGGCAAGGTGACGCTGCCCCTCATTTACGCGATGGATAACGGGCATCGGGAAGCGCGAGGACTGGTGGCACAGGTTCTCGAGGAGAAGGAGTTCCATTCGGTAAGCGCGGAGACGATTGTTTCGTTGGTGCACGAGTCCGGTGCACTAGAGCGCACACGGAGTTTGGCGCATGAGTTTGCGGGCAGAGCCAAGGCGTGTTTGAACGGGCATGGAGATTCGGAGTATGCGCGGGCGTTGAGGACGTTGCCGGATTTTATTTTGGAGAGAGAGAATTAGGGCGGTGTGAAGAAACGCGGGGCAAGCGCCCCAGCGCAACCGATGCTGGGATTGAAGTTTCTGCCGGTATGCTTCCTTTCAAACTGATTTATCACAAGGGCTACGACTTGAACTTGGGCGAGCACGTATTCCCATCCCAAAAATTCCATCTCATTGCGGAAACGCTGAAGAGCGAAGGCATTGCGACGGAAGGAGATTTTCTGACGCCCGAGCCATCGGCGGACGAAGACATTCTGCGCGTGCACACTCCCGCGTGGGTGGAAAAGCTGAAGACGGGCACGCTGACCGCAAGCGAAATCATGAAATTGGAGATTCCGTACTCGCGCGAGGCGGTGGAAGCGTGCTGGCTGGCGGCGGGAGGCTCGATTCTGGCGGGGCAGCGTGCGCTGCGCGACGGATTCGGATGCAATCTCGGCGGAGGGTTTCATCACGCGTACCCCGGGCATGGCGAGGGCTTTTGCGCGATTCATGATGTGGCTGTGGCGATTCGCAGGTTGCAGCAAGATGGTGAGATTCGAAAGGCGATGGTCGTCGATACGGACGTGCATCAAGGGAACGGGACCGCGGCGATTTTTGCCAAAGATGATTCCGTGTTCACGCTTTCCATCCACCAAGCGAATAACTATCCGGCGTACAAACCCCCTTCGGACGCGGACCTAGAGCTGGCGGACGGCGTGGACGACGACGAGTATCTTGGAACGCTGATCCCGGCGGTGCAGACGGCGCTGGACGAGTTTCGGCCCGAGATTGTTTTTTATGTGGGCGGTGCGGACCCATTTTGCGAGGACCAGCTTGGCGGATTGTCACTTACGAAGAAGGGATTGAAAGAACGTGATAAGAGAGTGTTTGAAGAAGCGCGAGGACGCGGAATCGCCGTTGCGACCGCGCTGGCCGGGGGGTACGCGCGGGTGGTCGGGGACACAATCCGAATTCACGTAAATACCATTCTTGCGGCGCAGGAAGTGGCGCTGGCTTTTCCTTCGGTATCCGCAGCCGGACAGATGTAGACTGCGGCGCACGAGACGAGACCAAGACGATTCGAGAATCTGCGAGGCGGATCATGATGCGAATTCGAACGCGGCATGTTTGGGGACTGTTGTTGGCCGGCGTATTAGTGACGTGTGGCCTCGGGATGGCGAGGAGAACCCTTGCGCAGGGGCCAGAGGATTCAGCGAAGAAATTCAAGGTCTATATTTCGGTGGATATGGAGGGTATAGCGGGAGTTGTGACCGCGGACCAGCTCCTCCCGGGCGGATTCGAATACGAGCGATTTCGACATTTCATGACTGATGAGACGATGGCTGCGGTGCGGGCGGCAAGAGAGGCGGGAGCTGGAGAGATTGTGGTGAGCGACTCTCATGGAAACGGCGAGAACCTGTTGATTGAAGAGTTTCCGAAAGACGTTCGGCTGGTGCGCGGCTGGCCGAGGCACGGAGGGATGATGGCAGGGCTGGATTCCAGCTTCAGCGCCGCCATTCTTATCGGTTATCACGCATCGACGACGAATCCCAATGGCGTGCGAGCGCACACGTTTTCTAGTGCGCACTACGCACGCGTGGTGTTGAACGGGAATGCAGTGACCGAGGGGGAATACAACGCGGCGTATGCCGGAGCGAAGGGAGTGCCGGTTGTGTTTGCCGCGGGCGATGATGCCGCCGTGGCAGAGCTCAAATCGCGGCTTGGAAACATCGAGACAGTGGAGACGAAGAAAGCGCTCAGTTTTCACTCCGCGGAGTCGCTGACACCGGCGGCGTCATGCGACAGAATCTTCGCTGGAGTGAAGGCGGCGCTCAACCGGCGACACGACTTCAAGCCTTATGTGATCTCAACTCCCGTAATACTGGAGATTACTTTCAAAAACTACATGCCGGCCGAGGTGTTGAGTTACCTACGAATCGTACAGCGAGTGGATTCCCACACGATCCGGTTCGTGGGCAAGGACATGGACGAGGTGGACGACTTCGAAGAGTTCATCTCGAATTACAACGGCGATTTGACGCCCTGAGCGGGCTTGGTCACGGTTTCGTTTTTCTCCACCAAAATGCGGCGGATCGCGCCCGACAATTCCGCTTCCACAGCATCGGAATCGAATCCGTCGGCACGATAGGCAATTTTCCCCGCGCGATCCAAGATAACGACGGTGGGGAGGGCCCGTACGGCGAGAAGATGATCCAATCCATCGGCGAAGACGACGGTGGTTCGCGGCTTTTGCTCCTGGAGATACCCAGGGACGAGCGACTCGTCCTCGTCACAATTCGCCGCAAGGAAAACGATATCCGGATTGCCCTGAAACTGGGCCGCAACGCGATCAAAATGGGGCTCCATTTCGCGGCAGGGGCCACACCAAGTGGCCCAAAAGTTTAAAACGACGATTTTTCCCTTTTGATCCACGAGCGGATAAGGAGAGCCGGCCGGCGCTTTGCGAAGCATAAAGTCGAACGGCTCCTTGGCGCCCGCATTTCTTGCCTGTTTTGGCGGCTCCGAGGAAGCCGCGAGTTGATCGAATGCATGCAGAAGATAATCGCCTAGCCCGTCGTCGGAGCCATGCGAGAGACGCCAGACGTTGCCAAGTTTCTGACGAATCTCGCGGCGGCTACCGCCCGTCGCGTTCGCCAGGGTAAAGGCTTTGGCATATTCCTGAATGGCGCCGGGCAAGTCCTTGTTCAGCTCCGCAATTTCGCCCAGTTTTTCTGCCGCGGTAGCCGTCGGCGTGAGCGCCATGCTTTCGCGAAAGTCTTTTTCGGCCGCCGCATTTTCATGCAGTTTAAACGCCAGCCCGCCACGAAGGACGAGGATGTTCACCTTGTCGTGCTTTTGTCCGGATTCCCATTCTTCCTGCGAGATTTTTGGAGATTTCTCTTCGAGGGCGTTGCGCTCAATATATTCCAATACGCGAGTCGAGTAGCTCAATGCGCGGCGAAGGCCGGCCTCATCGCCATTGCGATCGAGGAGTTGAATGGCGAGAACGGTCATGGAAATGTCTTCAGGAGTGAGCGCGACAACGCGTTCGGCGTAGTCGGTGGCGCGGGCCGAATCACGTAACTGGAGGCATGCTTCGACGAGCGCGCGGTAGATCTGTGGACGCTGCTGCGATTCCGGATATTGTTTGAGAAATTCTTCGAGATTGCGGACCAAGGCGGCGCGGTCATTGCCGGCGTTGTCGATGGCTTGCTGCAATACTTCCGATTCCGAGGGCACGTTCGCAGAAGGAGCTTTCCGGGAAGGAACGGACTTCGTGTTCGGCTGAGAAGACGGCGGTGACGTGGTTTGTTGCGCGCAAGATGCGGAGCCGGCGAAAACTGCGCAGAGAAAAAGGATAAGGCTGAGGACAAAGGCTCCTGGCCGAAATGCGCCACTTCTATCGTTCATGCTGAGAATTCTAATCTGTTTCGAGAGAAATTACAGAATCCATCGAGAGCGTACCGCGTGAAAGGCGGAGAGACGTTTACTGCGCGCCTTGCACTTCGATGTTTCCGGAAACGGTGTGAATTTCCACGCGACCGCCGCCAGTGCCCATGTGCCCGCGCAGGGAGTGCTTGCCTTGCTCTTCAATCGTGACGGGAACTTGGGCGCTGATTTGGCCGGAGACCGCGGCAGCCGAGAAGTTAAAATTGGCGCTTGCGGGGACGGCGATTTGCACGGTACCGGAAACGGTCCGCAATTCCCAAAAGCTATTTCCGCTGGGATTGCCCTGGACCGTGAGGCTGCCCGAACCTGAATGGGCTTTTACGTCGGCGCCCGCACCGCGGACGCCGATGGTGCCGCTCGAGGAACTGGCATCCACGCGGCCACCTGGATGGTTAACGTCAGCGTCTCCAGAAACGGAATGAGCGGTGACGTCGCCTTTGGCGTTGGTGACCGTCACGCTGCCGGAAACGCTGGCGGCGCGGACGTCGTCACCACAATCTTGCGCTTCGACGGTTCCGCTGGTAGAGCCAAGCCGGACGTCCTGGCCGATGTTCTGCACGCGGACGGTGCCTGAGACAGACTCTGCGCGTACTGGACCCGCCAGATCGCGGATAGATTCGGAGCCGGAAACACTAGCCGCGTTAACTTCGGTTTGATGAGGGACCTGAACGTTGTAGGAGATGGAGACGTTGTGCATGTGCGAAAGCTCGGAGCCGACTCGGAGAGTGTCGCCCTTAAGCTCGACCGGCGGATTGGCGAGAATTTCATCGAGGCGCTTCTGCGGACTGCCAAAACCGAATCCGGAAACGCGCACATCGCCGTGGATATGGACTTTGCCGTCCGTGCTGCCGGTGATGGAAATGTCACCGGAAACATTCGCCAGCTCCAGACGGATCGGGCTGGAGACATCCAACGAGCGGTCAAAGCTGCCGGAAACGGAAGGGCCCATGTCGCAGCCCGCGAGGGCGACAGCAATAGCGACAAACGCGATGGATGCAGAGCGCTTCAGGTGTCGCGTCATACTTCCTCCAAGTTTCTCGGGCGCCAGCGGGGGCGCTTCTCGACCTTTCCTGACACAAGATACGCGAATGCCCATGAATATGTTCCGGCGGCACGCGCAGCATTGCCTGACTTACCTGGGAAGGCTCTCATTCAACGAGCCTTGCCGGTAACCCTCGAGGTCGAGAGCGACGTATGTGAAACCCGCGGCTTTCAAGCGGGCCGCAAGAGCGGCGGCCATTTCTGGAGTCATGGCGCGGGGAAGTTCATCCTGGGCGATTTCCACGCGAGCCAGTTTGTCGTGCAAGCGGACGCGGAATTGGCGGAATCCCAAATCGCGGAGGGCGGATTCGCCGCGCTCGATGAGGGCAAGGCGCTCGCGGGTCACCTCTGTGCCATAAGGAAGGCGCGAAGCCAGACAGGCGGAGGCGGGGCGGTCCCAAGTAGGCAAGCCGGCGCGCTGGGAAAGAAGACGAATTTCGGATTTGTGCAGGCCGGCGTCGAGCAGGGGCGCCAGGACGCGATGCTCGGTGGCTGCGCGATGGCCGGGGCGGAAATCAAGAGTGTCGTCAGCGTTGACACCATACGCGACCGCGGAAAAGCCACGCTCCTGCGCCATGGCGTCCAGGACGTTGAACAGCTCATCTTTGCAAAAGTAGCAACGATCGGAAGCGTTTGCGCGGTAGCGAGGATTTTCCATTTCACGCGTTTCGATAAACTCGTGGCGGACGCCGAGTTTGCGGACGAAGTCTTCGACAACGAGGCGGTCGTGCGCGGAATAACTCGGCGAAAGGGCGGTGACCGAAAGAGCGTGGTCACCCAGCGCCCGATGCGCGGCCCAAGCGAGGTATGCGGAGTCAGCGCCCCCGGAGAGAGCGACGATGAGAGAAGGAATTTCAGCCAGCTGCTTTTGGAGGGAATGCTCTTTTTCGGCGGCGGAGGTTTCCTCTTGTTCGGCGGCGCGGATGTGGATGAGGGTGTTCATTTGCATCGTGAGTATACCGCAGGGCGGACGTTGGTTCGCGTGCGCGATTGGGTGGAAAGAGGGCTCATTTGAAATCGAGCAGCACGTCGACCAAATTCTTGCTGGGGTCCGTGCGAAGCCAGTGGCCGACGTTGTCGTAGTGCACGGGCAGCTCGCCAAAAATCTCGGAGGGATGCGATTCCAGCTTGGTGAGAAATCGCTCGAAGACGGTCTTGTCGAAAACGGCGCCCGCTTGTATGGGCCACGTTTGCTCGAGAAGATGCTCGGCATCAAGCGAAAGTCCAGTGAGAACCATGGTGTTGTAGTGGTATTGAGCGCCTTCGACAACGGAGACGGTGTAGGAGACGTTGTTCGTTTGGTCGTCGTAGGAAACAACGGGATCCAGCTTTGCGTCCAAGTAGCCGCTGCGGCCGTAGTCCTCGCGAGCGCGGTCCCATCCCGCCTCGATTTGCATGCCGTTGGCAACTTCCCCGGGCTTCAGGCCTAATTCATTGGAGAGCGTGATCGACGATAACACGGAGTTGCCGGACCATTTGGGCTGCGTCCAATGATAGACGGGGCCCGTTGCGATAGGAATGAAAACGGGGAGTTGTTCTGGGAGTTTCTGATTGGGATTGCCGCTCAGGCGAACTTGCGGAGGGCCAAGCTTCACGCGGAGATAGCCGAGTTGCAGATAGAGGGGGCGGACCTGTTCGGTGAGGAAGAGATCGATAGTCATGCGCGAATAAGGTTTTCCCTGCACCGAGGAAAGCGCTTGCTGCACGACGTGAGATGAAGAAAGAGCGGGATCGCTGAACTCCACGCTGGCGATGGTGTAGGGGGCATCGGGAATGTGAAATTGCTGGACGCTGCCATCGCCCTCCGGATTCGCGATCAATTCGTGTTCGACGGTGGACTTCACCTGATGCGAGGCGAGCAGATCGTTCACCGCTTCCGAAGCTTGGTCTAAGGATGCGCCAGCCTCGGGAAGAGTGCCGTCAAAGAAGGGGAGTTTTTTACGAATGGCATCCGAAAGCTCGCTGTCGGAGACCCAGGGTAGGTTATCGAAATAAACAGGAACGCGAGGGGCTTCCTGGAGCTGAAATGTTACGGTGAGGCCGTCGGCGCCAGTTTGAAAGTTGTAATTCACCTTGGCAAATAGACCGGTTTGCAAGAGGCGGTCCGCCGCGGCCTGGAGGTCCGGTTTGCCGACCTGGGAGCCTTGGCCGAGGTGGGAAAGAGCGACGACTTGGGGCGCCGGAAGAGTCTTCAGGCCTTCGATGCGAATTTCATGAAGAACCGCGGTGGGTGTAGGAGGCGTTTGCGCATGAACAGGGGATAGAAAAACCGATGCGAGGAGATAGAAAACTTCCAGGCGAAAGCGCACGGCGCGAGGCATGTTTTTATATTAGCGGAAAACGGCGTTCGGGCCTATCGGGGGGTGATTGTGCGCGAAGAAAACTTGGGCTGGAGACGAATGCGGAAAGCGTTCTCCTACTCGACGGTGACGGATTTGGCGAGGTTGCGCGGCTGGTCGACGTCGCAGCCTCGGCGCACGGCGATGTGGTAAGCGAGCAGTTGCAGAGGAATGATTTCCAGAAGAGGCGCGAGGATTTCGGGCGCTGGAGGAAGTTCGATGATGTGGTCGGAAGCTTCGCGAGCGAGGCGGTCGTTTTCCGTGGCGATGGAAATGACGATGCCGTCGCGGGCTTTGACCTCTTTTATGTTGGAGACACTCTTCTCGTAACGCGTAACGGATTCGGGATCGCTATCGTCGCGCGTGGCCAGGACGACAACGGGTAAGTTTTCATCGATGAGCGCGTTGGGGCCATGCTTCATTTCGCCGGCGGGATAACCTTCTGCATGGATGTAGGAAATTTCCTTCAGTTTTAGCGCGCCTTCGAGAGCGATCGGATAGTGGATGCCGCGGCCGAGATAGAGGAAATCCGTGTAACGGAAGAACTGTCTGGCGAGATTTTCGTAGAACCCGGAGGCATCGGCTTGAAGAACCATTTCCATCTTATGCGGGATGCGAGTGAACTCCTGCATAAGCTTTACGGCGGCAGCGGGAGCAAGTTTTCCACGAACCTGGCCAAGATAGGAGGCAAGGAGCAAGAGGGCCGCCAACTGCGCGGAGAACGCTTTGGTCGAAGCAACGCCGATTTCGGGACCGGCGTGCGTGATGATGGTTCCCGCCGCCTCGCGCGTGATCATCGAGCCCATCACGTTGCATATCGAAAGCGTGGGCGAACCCTTTAATTTGGCTTCGCGCTGTGCCGCCAACGTGTCAGCCGTTTCACCCGACTGACTGATGCAAACGGTGAGCGTTTTTGCGTCGAGAATGGGGTCACGATAGCGAAATTCGCTGCCATAATCGACTTCGACTTGCAAGCGGGCCAGCCGCTCGATCATGAATTTCCCGGCCAGGCCGGCGTGCCAGCTTGTTCCGCAAGCGACGATGCGCACCTGTTGAAACTCGCGGAATTGTTGCTCGCTGATTTGCATTTCATCGAGGAAGATTTTTCCAGAATCCTGAGAGATGCGGCCGAGAAGCGTATCGCGCACGGCGCGCGGCTGCTCGGAAATCTCTTTTTGCATGAAGTGCTTGTACCCGCCTTTTTCGGCCATGATGGGATCCCACGTGACATGGTGGGCGGGACGGTGAACTTGCCGGCCGTCGTGATCCATCACGCGCACGCCGTCTTTCGTGAGGACGGCAATGTCGCCATCGACAAGAAAGAAGATCTGACGGGTGTGCTCGATGAGCGCCGGGATATCGCTGGCGACGAAAAACTCTCCTTCGCCGAGACCAATGACAGACGGCGGGCCGATGCGCGCGGCGACTATTTTGTGTGGATCGCGGGAAGAGAGGAAAACTAAAGAATAGATTCCCCGTAGTTCCTTGAGTGATTTGCGGACAGCTTCCTCCAACGGTACGCCGCCTTGCGAGTTTTTCTCCACAAGGTGCGCCACAACTTCCGTATCCGTTTCCGTCAGAAACTTGTGGCCTTCACGCTGGAGCTGTTCTTTGAGCTCGAGATAGTTCTCGATAATTCCGTTGTGGACGACAACGATTTCGCCGGTGCAATCGCGATGCGGGTGGGCGTTTTCCTCGGTAGGACGCCCATGCGTGGCCCAGCGCGTGTGGCCGATTCCGTAGGTGCCCTCAATGGGCGATTTTTGAATGACCTCTTCCAGATTGCGAAGTTTTCCCGGCGCGCGGCGAATCTCCAGTTTCCCAGCCTGGTTGACGACGGCGATGCCCGCGGAATCGTAGCCGCGGTACTCCAGCTTACGCAGACCCTCGATGATGACAGGAACCACCTTCTTCGGCCCGATGTAACCGACTATTCCGCACATGCGCGGGATCTCCTGAAGACGATATTTTGTAAGACTAACACGGACTTGCCGGAGGCCATGTGGTTCCTGCCGCGGCTGTAGCGAATTGTGTCAAGGCCGCGGAGCGGCGTCGGGCACGGCCTCCATGTCGTAGGAAACCAGCTTGTCATTCACATCGAAGTGAAAGGTGACCCGCGCGCTTGCGGGCTGCAGGGTTTCCGTATCAATATGGCGGACCACCGCAACCACAGAATGCTTGTCGGGCGGGGCCTCCAGGCGGTAGCCGCGCGAATTGAGGAAGTATTCAACGCGGGCTCTGGGCGTACTCTTCGGAAGCTGGGAATTGAGCATCTTGTCGATTTTTTTCAAGCGAGAATCGGAGGTGTGGCTTTTGCTTTGGCAGCCCAGAGAGGAAAACGTCACAAGCGCGATCAAGAGCGTAAAAGAAAAAACCGCCGCGAGATCAGCGGACGGAAGAGGGAATTTGCGGCGGCGAATCATTGTTCGCAGCGCTTACTCCACAATTTCAAAACGAGATTCCTCGATGACAGGATTCGTGAGCACCTCTTTCGAAATGTGCTCGAGCTGCTTCATCGCCTCGTCGTGCGTCAGCCCCTCGACATTAAGAACGAAAAATTTCCCCTGGCGAACGTCCTTGACGGAGGCGTAGCCCAATCCGGAGAGCGCATGCTGAATCGTCTGACCTTGAGGATCGAGTACGGTGCGTTTCGGCATCACCCAAACATGAGCTTTCATGGCCCAAGTATAGCATTGGAATCGCCGCGAGCGGCTGTAACGGAACAGTGCCGAAGCTGGGCGCTTTGACGACTTAAGAGCTAGCGGACCTTCGGAGTTCGAGCTTTTCGTGCGCCGGGAGGAAGGCATATTCAAAGCTCATATCCACAAGGTGCGCGAGTTCCGCCTCGTTCAGTCCCATAGCTGCGGCGTTCTCGTATTCTCCCTGCAAGGTCGTATGAAACATCGCGGGATCATCCGTAGACAGAACGATGGGTATTCCGTTGCGCAACAGCCGGGGCAACGGGTGTTCCGCCAAACTTGCGGTTGGAGTGCCCAATTGTTTTGCGAGCGCGCCCGTACGGATGTTACTTTGCGGACAAACCTCGAGAGGGACTCGGCGGTCAACGAGCAAATCCATGAGCGAGGGGTCCTGTGCAGCAGCGATGCCATGGCCGACGCGCTCGACATGAAGAAACTCTATGGCCTCGCGAATCTTCTCCGGGCCGCCCACCTCTCCTGCATGCATCAGCAGGTGCAGACCATCCTTTGCAGCCTGTTCATACACGGGACGAAAGTCGCGCGTTGCCACGCTCATCTCGTCTCCGCCAATGCCGAAAGCCACAATCGCTTTTGAACCACATCGCCTGGCCGCATTTACCACTTCCATTGCTGCATCGGGGCCAAACTGGCGAGCGGCGTCGAAAATCCAATTCGAACGAAGACCTTGACTCGCAAAAGGTTCCGTGGCTTGCAAAATGGCTTCGAAATTGGATTCAGGTCTCTGCCGGCGAAGCAGCATGACGCCTACCGAGAGAGTGATCTCGGCGTAGACCACATTCTGGGAAAGCAAGTGCTCGCATAGATCTCTCGCGATGAGACCGTAATCGTTGGGTTCTCGAAGAAAAGATGTCACCCATTTGAAAGCGTCGATGAAGCCTGTGAAATCCGTGTAGGTGTAGCGGCGTCGAACCTCGTCCTCGGTGAGGATGATATTGTGGCGTTCCGTCAGCGCGCAAACGGTGGCCGGTTGGATCGAACCCTCGAGGTGCAAATGCAGCTCAGCTTTGGGAAGGGAAGCGATGCGGGGCGAAAGGGGACGCGGATTCATCCGAGGAGATTAGTGGGGCAACTGCGGCCGTCCGGCGTTGGTCCACGCGGTCAGCCAGAATGAGCCGACGTCGGTGGACGCTTCAGAGAGTTGGCGAATCAAGATGGCGGCCGCCTGATTATAAAAGCGATCATAATATTCATCATTATATGAGTAGGATTTTCCGGCGCTATAGGCGTTGCGATCCGCAAGAAGAATCGGCTCAAGCCAGCTGTGCGAGCTAAGGCAAACTTCGAATGCGTGATCCGTCGGATCGTTGATGTAGGCGGCGTCATTGGGCCGCATTGGGAAAAAGGAGGAATAGCGCTCGACAAGAGCCGTCCCAAACCGCTCATTTACGCCCTTTTGTTCGGTCAGCCGTCCGTCAAAGTTTTCCGTGGTATCGAATGGATCGTGGGCATCGGCGACATAGTTCGCAAGAATCGCCGCGTCGACTCTTGCTTCTTCCCAACGGCCTGATTTCATATCCTCCGTCAACTTCTGGCTGTAAACGCCGATTTGCCAGGGCAGCACGCCATTGGCCTGAAGCTTTGATTTTCCAAACTTTTCCAAAGCGGCTTTGTAATCGCGCGGAAGAATATCGAACGGGAAACGACCATACTTGTCCAGATAGAGATGGTCGTTGCGCTTCTCAGCCGGGGATTTCGCGATTTCGTCCAGCGGGTCCGTGACGTGTTGGAGAAGGATCGAGCGGCTGGCATCGAAGAACGCGCGGACGTCCATCGGAAGTGTGTCGATCGCCTGATTTACAATCAGTTTGTTGGCGTTGCGCCCCCATGCTGCCGAGTCTCGGGGCAAGAGCAGAAATAGGGCTATGACCGCGAGAAGAATGGCGGTCTGCCTTTGCGACTCTTTTGGGAGTCCCTGGCGCATCAGTGTAATCTTTAGGCTCGATTCTCGATTCGCAAGGTGCTGTGCTTCCGGCTGTACAAAAGATAAATCACGAGGCCGATCACCATCCACACAAAAAACCGAATCCAGTTTTCGAGGGTCAAGCTTGCCATCAGGATAAGACACGTTATCACCGAGAGAATGGGGACAAACGGCACGAATGGGACACGAAATCCACGCTGGCGATCCGGTTGAGATTTACGCAAGATCAATACAGCGATAGCGACGAGAATGAAGGCGAAGAGCGTTCCGATATTCGAGAGATCAGCCAGCGTTCCAATATCGAAAATGCCGGCCGGAATCCCAACAAAAACGCCGGCGACCCACGTGGCGACATGGGGTGTGCGGAATTTCTTGTGCACTTTGCAGAAGGCGCCGGGCAGCAAGCCATCACGGGACATTGCGAACCACACGCGCGCCTGCCCAAGCTGATATACGAGCAGCGAGGAGATCATCCCCATCAGCGCGCCAACAGTGACCCACTGTTCTAGTCTGCCGAGCCCAATATTTCGCAGTGCCGATGCCACTGGAGCGGCGTCGCCCTTAAAAATGGCGAAAGGTTGAATTCCTGTTAACACGATGGCTACACCGACATACAAAGTGGCGCAGACGAACAGAGATGCCATGATGCCTAAGGGCAAGTCCCTCCTCGGATTCTTACATTCTTCCGCTGCGGTCGAAACGGAGTCGAAGCCAATGTAGCTAAAGAAAACGATCGCTCCTCCGGTTAGAACGCCTTGCCACCCATTGGGCATAAACGGGTGCCAATTGACGGGCTTGATGTACTTGCTTGCAAAGGTGAGGAACAGAAAAATAGCAATCAGTTTGATGCCGACCATGATCCCGTTCGCCCCGGCGGATTCGCGGATACCAAAAACGAGCAGGACCGTGAGCAGCATAACGATCACGAAGCCCACCAAATTGAAATGTAGCAACCAACCCGTTTCGGGAGTATAGGCGGGAGTGCTGAGCGCGGGCGGAAGATGTACTCCAAAGGTTTCCAGCAAGCTGTCGATGTATGCGGAAAAACCAACGGCAACGGCCATGTTGGACACGGCGTATTCGAGGATCAGATCCCAACCTATGATCCACGCGACCAGCTCGCCCAGCGTCGCGTAGGTGTACGTGTACGCGCTGCCAGCGATAGGGATCATGGAGGAAAGTTCGGCGTAACAAAGGCCGGCGAGGCCGCACACGACGGCGACAAGAAAAAAGGAAAGAGCGATGGCTGGGCCAGCCCCCGGGCGTCCGGTGATGCCCGTTGCGTGCGCGCCATGGAACAAAACGTCAAGAAGCGGAGCTTTGAGCAAGGAGGGATAGCGCACATCTTCGCCCGCCGCTGCCGTGCCCGTCAGAACAAAAATGCCGGTCCCGATAATCGCGCCGATTCCCAGCGCAGTGAGGCTAATCCAGCCGAGGGTTTTCTTGAGCCGCCTGTCTGGGTGTTCCGCATCCGAGAGTAGTCGATCGATGCTTTTGCAGCGGAAGAGATCTGATCCCACTCATCTTCTCCGATCGAGTGCGGGCACGGCGGACGCCCGTCTCTGCAGGACATTGGCTCTGACTTTGGCGTTGAATTCGTGCCTCACTCTACCTCGACACACGCTGTTGCGCAACACCGCCAGATTTGCATCAAACCTGTTCCAATTGTGCGTAGCGCTCGATGAATTTCTTGGTTCCACGGCCGGGGAAACTGACGGAGACGCGGCGATCCTCTTCGTCCCCTTCCACGCCGACAATCGTGCCGACGCCATAACTGGGATGGCGAACCTTGCGGCCGAGCATGGGGTCGGCAGCGGCGACTCGTTTCGCCGATGACCTGCCAAATGAGGGGCTGCTTCGTGAAGGTCTGGGAGCTGCCGGTGAAGGCTCCGGTTTTCCTCTCACTCGCCTCAGGAATTCTTCCGGCGAATAGGAATATTCCGGGTCCGGCTCATAGCGCCGCTTCTCGCCAATTTCGGCCATGGAACCGCGAATGGTTTCCACCAGTTCGCCGGGAACCTCCGCCAGGAAACGCGAGGGCAAGGAAGCTCGTAACTGTTGTTCGTTGCCGAAGATGCGCCGGTAGACCGCGCGAGTGAGCGTCAACGATGTACGGGCACGCGTCATGCCGACGTAGACGAGGCGCCGCTCCTCTTCGATGCCTTTTTCTTCATTTAAGGAACGGCCATGGGGGCAAATGCCTTCTTCCATTCCCGTCAAGAAAACGTGGTCAAATTCCAGTCCCTTTGTGCTGTGAAGCGTAATCAGCGTCACGCCCGGCTTGCCTTCAAACGAATCGGCGTCGCTTACGAGCGCGGCCGCATCCAGGAAATCGGCAAACAATTCGCCCGCTTCCATGCTTTCGGCAACTGCTCGCGTCAACTCCTCCAGATTTTCAAGCCGCGCCACGTCTTCCGGCGTGTTGCGGTCCTTGAGCATGTCCATGTAGCCGCTTTCTTCCAACACGCTTCTCAGAAAGTCCGCAGGCTCCAGCTTGGCGAGATTCTCCTGCAGCTTGCGGATGAGGTCCACGAAAGTACGTAGCGGAGTTACGGCGCGGCCGCCGGCCGTTCCCGATATGAATTTTTCAATCGATGTCCAGAGAGCTGATCCATCCACGCGCGCGGCTTCGCGGATCGCGTCCACCGTAGTCTTGCCAATGCCCCGCGGAGGAACGTTCAGCACGCGCAAAAGTGAAACGTCGTCTTCTGGATGCACGGCCAGACGCACGTATGCGAGCGCGTCTTTCACCTCGGCGCGATTGTAAAAGCTGAACCCACCGACGAGTTTGTAACGCAAGCCCCGGCGGCGGAAAACCTCCTCGAACGCGCGCGATTGGAAATTTGTGCGGTACTCGACGGCGCATGTCTCTGCCGAGTCGTCGTTCAGAATGCGCTCGAGCTCTCCGGCGACAAACTCCGCCTCGGCCTGTGCGTCACGAGCCTCGAAGTAGCGCAGATTCGCGCCCGCCCCCTTGGTCGCGCTCAAGGATTTGCCGAGCCGTTCCGGATTGTTTGCGACCACGGCGCCGGCAGCATCCAAAATGTATTGCGTGGAGCGGTAGTTCTGCTCAAGCTTTACGATCCTCGCCCCGGGAAAGTCTCTCGAAAAACTCAGAAGAATCGAGACGTCCGCGCCGCGCCACCGATAAATAGATTGGTCTTCATCGCCGACAACGCAAACGTTGTGTTTCGGCCCGACGAGCAAGCGGAGCAGGTCGTACTGCACTCGATTGGTGTCTTGATATTCATCAACGTGGATGTACTGAAAGCGGTTCTGCCATTTCTCGCGCACGGGAGGCGCATCTCGAAGCAGGCGTACCGAACGCAAAAGAAGATCGTCAAAATCGAGAGCCTTGCTCTGGTGTAACAATTTTTCGTAGGCGGCGAATACGTCCGCCGTATGCCGGCCATCTTGTCCGATGGCTTCGCCGCGCAGCATCTCAGGAGTTTTTCCGTGGTTTTTGGCGTAGCTGATGCGACTGAGAATATTGCGCGGCGTCAACGTCTCATCGTTGATCTCGAGCTTGCCCATGGTCAGTTTTACAGCGGCAAGTTGATCGTCATCATCATAAATGGCGAAGTCTTTCGGCAGACCCGCGCTCGCCGCTTCTCGCCGCAATAGCCGCGCGCAAAGCGAATGAAATGTTGAAAGCCAGGGTTGCGCCGGCGGCGCGCCAGAACGCAACAGCAGATCGGAGACGCGACTGCGCATTTCTTCCGCGGCTTTATTGGTAAACGTGACTGCGAGAATGTTTTCAGCCGGCACGCCGCCGAGGATCAGGTTGGCCATGCGAAACGTGATGGCGCGCGTCTTGCCGGTCCCCGCCCCGGCAAGAATCAACAGGGGGCCTTCCTTTGTTTCCGCTGCCAACCGCTGTTCTGGATTTAGCTCGTCGAGAAGATTCAAACATTTACCTGCAGTGGTCAAAGATATGATGCCTTGTCATGGTAGCTGACTGCATGGACTCGCGCAAATTACGGATTTTTCTCACGAAATTGCTCGCAACAGAGAATTACGGGTCCTGTGCGGTAGCGCTCACGAAATGAGCACCTACTTGCTCAAGTCAACCTCGAAATATAAAAGGGGATGGTTTTTTTCGAGCGACCGCACATCAGGGATGTACAGATGCGCGGTGTTCAGCAGGTCAAACTGCCCCTGTAAGTCAAAATAGAGCAGGCCTTGCAGCGTTTGATGAGGGGCCACGACGCTGCCGGGAATGGCCGCGTCTGCCGCAGATTTTTGCATCGCGACCCAATGTTTGTCGCGTCCCACTTTTGGTCCGCTCGAAGGAATCGGAAAGGGCATTCGATGCGTCGCTGTGGGATCTTTCTTTCCTGTGTCCATAACTACATCGGCCACGTCGTCCGGAGTCAAAGAATGAAGCGCCTGGCGCATGTCCTCGGACACAGTCACGTTTAAACGAATTTGTTCGAGATCGATCTTCATGCTCTCATCGGTATCGTTGCGGATGATCGTGTCGATTGCCACGATGCCCGAGGCGAGTGGAGATTTTTTCGGAAACTTCGCCTTGTAGCTTTCCGCGTCCGTCCACGACTGGGCGGAGATAGTGACGCCTTCGTGAGACTCAACAGACGCAGCTCTCATGGTCGTTTGCAGAGGCTGCGGCCGAGCGGAAGGTCCGCCTGAAAAAAGTGCGGCAACAAGAGAGGGAACTATGACGGCCAAGTTTCGCATCGGGTTATAATAGCCCTTTCTCATCTCGACGCCTTCGATTCCTGGGGGACGTGCAAGGTTGCCCGCACCGCGCACCGCCTGCTCGCGGCGGTGTGGAAGAAAGACCGGAGCCGAGTTTAATGCATTTTGTCTACAGCCTGCTGCTGGGCGTTGCCGCCCTCTTGCTCACGCCTTACTGGCTGTGGCAAGGAATTCGCCACGGGAAATATTTCTCAAACCTAACTCAGCGTCTTGGCTTTTCGTTTCCTTCGCTCAGCAAACTTCCTGAAAACGGTTCGGGCGCGATTTGGATTCACGCCGTTTCTGTTGGAGAAGCGCTTTCTGCCGTGACGCTGGTGCGGCGGTTAAAGCAAATGTATCCGGATCGGCCGTTGATCGTTTCGACGACTACTTTGACGGGGCAAGCGTTGGCGCGCGAGCGAATGGCATTCGCGGACGCGATCATGTACTTTCCGTTGGATTGGGTTTTCTGCGTTCGCCGCGCCTTGCGTGCCGTGAAGCCTTCCATCGTAGTGGTTCTGGAAACGGAGATTTGGCCCAACTTCCTGCACGAAGCTCAACGCCACGGAGTTCCCATCGTTTTCGTCAGCGGCCGCATTTCGGACCGCTCGTTCGCCCGATATCAGCGCTATTTTGGCCTGTTTGGATTTTTTCTGCGGCCCTTCCTCGGAAAGTCGTTAGCAGATGCTGCTTCTTTTCTGATGCAGAGCGAGAACGACGCCGAGAGAATGCGTGCGTTAGGCGCCCCCCCGGACCGCGTACAAGTAAGCGGTAACCTAAAATACGACTTGGAACTTCCAACTCAAACGCCAATCTCCGAGTGGCTCGCGGCGGAAGCGCGCCGCCGCGGCCGATCGCCCGTAATTGTCGCGGGCAGTGTTGTGGCCACCGAAGAACCGCTCGCTTTGATTGCCTTCGGCACCTTGCAGGGTGAGTTTCCCAAAGCGCTCCTCGTGCTCGCGCCACGTAAGCCCGAGTGTTTTAGCTCCGCAGCCCAATTCATCGACGATTCTCATCGAAAGTTTATTCGCCGCTCCCAATTGCCCGTTCCTTCGCCCTCCCATAACGGCGCGTCCCACGGCGAGTTCTCTATCCCCGATGATGTGAGCGTCATCCTGCTCGACAGTATCGGAGAGCTCGCGTCGCTTTACGGCGTCGCGGATGGCGCGTTCGTGGGCGGATCATTGGTAGCGAGCGGTGGTCACAACATTCTCGAGCCCGCCGCATTTGGCAAGATTCCCGTGTTCGGGCCGTCCATGGAGAATTTTGCGGAAATGGCGCAACGATTTACGTCTGCTGAGGCGGCCGTGCAAGTCGAGAGTCCCGAAGACGCCGGTGTTGCCTGGATCGAGTTCATGCGCGATCCGGGGCGGACAGCCCGCATGGGCGAAACCGCGCGTAATCTTGTTGAAGGCAGCCGCGGCGCGACCGATCGAGCTATCACGGAAATTGCTCGATATCTGGATGGCGCTGCGCGAGAAAATGCATGAATCTCCCGCCGTTTGTGCGACTGATCCTGTGCCCGCTGTCGGTGGTTTACGGTGGCTTTGTTCTGCTTCGCGCTTGGCTCTATGCGAAAGGCTGGCTCAAGCAGCGGCGTTTGCAAGGCAAAGTCATTAGTGTTGGCAACTTGACTCTCGGTGGCACCGGCAAGACGCCAATGGTGATCTGGCTAGCCGAGAATTTTCTGGCGGAAGGGAAGCGAGTCGCCATTCTCAGCCGGGGTTATCGCGGCTCTGCGGGAACAAGCGACGAGATCGAATTGATGAAGCATCGCCTTCAAGATCGCGTTATCTTTGGCGTTGGCAAAGATCGTTTTTGGGAAGGCAACCGCATCGAGCAGCAACATCCTGTCGACATTTTCCTCTTGGACGATGGTTTCCAGCATCTTCCCCTGGCCCGCGACGTCAATATTTTATTGATGGATGCGACGCGGCCCGTTCACCGAACCTCTCTTCTCCCTTGCGGCTCGCTCCGCGAGCCCGTCTCCGCCATGGGCCGTGCTGATCTTTTGATTATTACGCGAGTGGAGAATCAGCCCGAAGCGATCGAGTCGATTGCCAAGCTCGGCGAATACCCCGTGTTTGCTGCCGTGACGAAGCTCGTTGGTTTTCGTTTGCACGGCGATACGGCGCTTCTACAAATTAGCGAAATCGGCTCTGGACCATTTTTTGCCTTTTGCGGAATCGGAAACCCCGAGGCCTTCGTTCGCGATCTCCAAAGTTGGGGAATGCCAATGGCCGGGAAGATGTTTTTTGCCGACCATCATCGATTCACCGCTGCCGACGGGAGGGCACTCGAAAAAGCTGCCCAATCCTCCGGCGCCAAAGCTTTCGTGGTTACAGAGAAGGACGTTCAGAATCTCTTCAGTGTGAGATTCGAAGTGTTGCCGCTTTACGTTGCCGTGATCGATATCGAGATCAAACCCGAGGCGGAATTTCGCGCGGCCATAGACGGCATCATGCACCGCGATTCGGGAGTCCAAGCGTGAAATTATTGGTTCGCGCCACAAATTGGGTCGGGGATGCCATCATGGCGTTGCCCGCCTTGCGCGCCGTGCGCACACGCTTTGCGGATGGTCACATCACCATCCTTGCTCGTCCGTACGTTGCCGCCATCTATAAGAACCAGCAAGTTTGTGACGACATGATCCTTGTGGATGACAAGGCGGATATGGTCAACGAACTCCGTGCCCGCAAATTCGATGCCGCGGTTTTGCTCCAAAACGCCTTTCAAGCGGCCTGGTTTGCCTGGCGCGCGGGAATTCCTGAACGCATCGGATATGCGCGCGATGGCCGGAGTTTTCTCCTGACAAAGGCGGTGCCCGCCCCGCGCGTGGGCGAAATTCCTGCTCACGAACAGCTCTACTATTTGGAATTGCTTCGCCGCGCCGGCTGGCTGAGTGATCTGCCGAAGGAAGAATTCATAAAGCTGAACGTCCTCGAAGAAGATCGCCGTCACGCTTCCGAATTTCTGGTTTCTGCTGGCGCTAATCAAAATAGTCTGCGAATCGCCATCGGCGCAGGCGCATCCTACGGCTCCGCGAAATGTTGGCCGCCGGATCGCTTTGCCGAACTTGCGAATCGTCTCCAAGCACAAACGCACGCTGAGGTGATTCTTTTCGGTACAGCCTCGGAAGCCGCTGTCTCCTCAGCGATTTCAGCCGGCATGCGTCGACCGCCCATTGACCTCACAGGAAAAACCTCCATCGCCGATTTGCCCGCCCTTCTTTCGCAATGTCATCTCTTCATCGGGAATGATTCAGGCGCGATGCACGTCGCCGCAGCCGTTGGACTTCCCGTCGTGGCCATTTTCGGGCCGACTGACCCTTTCGGAACCTCTCCTGTCACGCAGCGGTGCAGCATCGTCCAGGAAAAGTCGTACTGCAGTCCGTGCTTTCTTCGCCGTTGCCCCACGGATCACCGTTGCATGACGCGCGTCACGCCCGACGCCGTGGAATCCGCGGCGCGCCAATGGATCCCCCTAACGGAGGTGAGCCCTGCCTGAAGTCCGCACGCTCCGCCCTGCCGTTTTTCTCGACCGCGACGGCACCATTTCCGAGGAAGTCGGCTACTTGAATCACGCCAGCCGATTTCGTATCTTGCCGCGTGTCGCCGAATCGATCCGTCGCTTGAATGAAGCCGGGATGCCCGTTGTTGTCGTCACCAATCAATCCGGCGTTGGCAGAGGATACTTTCCTGAATCGCTTGTACACTCTGTACACGAAATTATGGCCCAGCAACTCGCCGCAGAAGGCGCGCATCTACAAGCAATTTACTACTGCCCGCACACCTCCGCCGACGGCTGTGATTGCCGAAAGCCCAACACGGGGATGTTGGATCGTGCGGCACGAGAGCATGCTATAGACCTGCGGCAATCATTTGTTGTAGGAGATCGTCGCGGCGACGTCGAGCTTGCGCATCGGACGGGCGCGCGTAGCATCCTTGTGCGCACGGGCTACGGCGAAGGCGAATATCTTTGGAACGCCGCAAAATGGACCGTGCAGCCTGACTTCGTGGCTGCCGATCTGGCCGACGCCGTTCACTGGATTTTGAGGCCAACGAAATGAAGCGCGCCCCCAAGAAAAATGCGCCATCATCGTCCGTCGATTTGCTGGCACTGGCGGACTATGTCGAGCAGTTCTCTTCGAAAACCATCGTTCTCTTAGGCGATTTCGTTGCCGATGAATATCAGTTTGGAGATATTTCGCGTGTCTCCCGCGAAGCGCCCGTCTTGATTCTCCGCCATCGCGAGACGCATTTCGCTCCAGGAGGGGGCGCCAACGCCGCCAACAACTTCGCTGCTCTTGGCACACGAGTGTTTCCTGTGAGCGCGGTCGGGGACGACGCAGCCGGTGAAGCACTCATCGACTATTTTCGGAGTCGGCACGTCGATGTTTCCGGAGTGCTCCGCGTAAAAGGTTGGACGACTCCTACAAAGACTCGCATCCTGGCCGGTTGGGCCCACACCATCGGCCAGCAAGTTGTGCGGGTCGACCGCGAGCCGCGATTGCCGATTCACGAGACCGTACACAAAGCGTTGCAAGCCAAGCTGAGAACAAAGATGCGTTCGGCGCACGCACTTGCAGTTTCCGATTATGGATTTGGAGTTGTGGCGCCGCCACTTGTTCGTCAGGTGATTTCGCAACAGAAAAGAACCCTTCCGGTTACGCTGGACGCGCGGCATAGCCTCCATGACTACGCAAAGGCAGGCATCACATCGGCCACTCCCAACGAGGCGGAGATGGAAGCTCTGCATCACGTTTCCATCGGCCCAAACCTTGCCGAGCTAAAGCGCGTGGGAGCCGCGACACTCGCGGACATGAAACTCCGTGCCTTGCTTGTCACACGGGGACGCGACGGCATGGCGCTCTTCGAACCCGGTGATCGCTTGACCCAGATTTCCGTCTACGGCAGCGATCAAGCCGTCGACGTGACCGGCGCCGGCGACACGGTTCTTGCCGTATACACAACCGCACTGGCTTGTGGCGCTTCTCCTCTCGAAGCCGCACATATCGCGAACATCGCGGGCGGTCTCGTGGTCATGAAGCGCGGAACGGCTACGGTGTCGCGCGAAGAGCTTCTAGGGGCCATTCGCCGCCAAGCTGGAGGTTCCTCCACCTGACCCATGCGCCCAGCCGCATCCAAAATCGTCAAACGCGAATGGCTTCGCGAGAAATTAGCGGACCATAAGAAGCGTGGCCAGCGCATTGTTTTTGCGAACGGCTGCTTTGACACTCTTCACGTCGGCCACGTGCGCTATTTGAATGGGGCGCACGAAGAAGGCGACATACTCGTTGTCGGGGTTAACGCGGACTCCAGTGTCTGCGCTCTGAAGGGCCCTGGACGTCCAATCCTCGATGAAAATGCGCGCGCACTTCTCGTCGCCGCGCTTCGCTCCGTCGACTATGTTTTGCTTTTCGGCGAACCGACGGTTGCGCCTTTGCTGGAAGCTCTCCATCCGGACGTTCATGCCAAGGGAACCGACTACACATTGGAGACGGTGCCGGAACGCGGCACTGCCGCGCAGCTTGGCATTCGGGTTGCCATTGTTGGTGATCCCAAAGATCACTCCACGCGCGAGCTCCTGGAATCCTTACGCAATGGCCCGCATGTCTGAGCCGCGCTTCCTGGTTTTGCGCCTGGGCTCTCTCGGCGACATTGTGCACACCTTTCCCGCTGTCGCTGCTCTGAAAGGATCTTTTCCGAAATCAGAAGTCATTTGGCTCACGCACCCTCGCTGGAAGCTCTTGGTGGAAAGCAGTTCTCTCGCTTCGCAAGTTTGGGCGACGGAAACACGTTCCATTCAATCGCTGCGCAAAATTATCGACGATTTGCGAAGCGCTCGCTGGGATTCCGCAATTGACTACCAGGGTCTCTGGAAATCCGCTGGTTTGGCTTTTCTCGGAGGCATCAAACGCCGAATCGGTTTTTCGTCGGAGACTATTCGCGAATTCGGTGTTCCCATTCTTTATACAGATGCTGTTCGCTGCACCACAACTCACATAGCGGATCAAAATGGCGAGCTGTCTTTGCGTGCGGGGGCGCGCGAAAACGTGGCACCCTTTATCTTGCAAATTCCCCACGCAGACGAATGCGAAATAAAGGAATATTTGCGTCAGCAGGCTCTCGATCATTACATCGTCCTGAGTCCTGGCGGCGGCTGGCGTTCGAAGTGCTGGCCTCCGGAACGCTTCGGCCAGCTCTGCAAGATGATTCGAGATTCCCTCGGGCTGCGTTGCGTCGTGAACTACGGCCCCGGCGAAGACGATCTCGCTATTGCAGTTCGTGAATGCAGCGGCGGCGCCGATCCGGTGCTTTACAATGGTGCGCTTGGTCCCTTGATGGCGCTCTTGCGCAACGCGGCGTGTATCGTTGGCGGTGACACTGGCCCGCTTCATCTAGCCATCGCCCTCGGAGTTCGCGCGGTCGCGCTGTTCGGTCCAACGGATCCCGCGCGCAACGGACCCTATCGTACCGACGACATCGTGCTGCGCGCTCCTGGCGCCGTCCGCACGCACAGCCGCGTAGACCATACCCATCCTTCGATGATGCAAATTCAGGTGAACGACGTCTTCAGCGCGCTTCGCCACCGCCTCGGAGTGCCTGCTTGAAATCCGCTGGAGCGTTCTTTGCGCGCTGGCGTGTGCGTCTCGGCTATCCTCTCGCGATTCTTGTTTTGTGGTTTGCCCGGCCGACTCCGCGTAGCATACTTTGGGCAATCCCCATTGGTCTTCTTGGTTTATTCCTACGTGCACGGGCAGCTGGCTATCTTCACAAGCAGGAGATTCTCACTGTCACCGGACCATACGCCTATACCCGCAACCCGCTCTACTTCGGGAGCGCTATCCTCGCGCTCGCTGCGGCTGTCGCAGCCGATTCATGGATATCGGCCTCAATCATCTGCGGTTACTTTGCGTTGGTTTATTTTTTTGTCATGCATCGCGAAGAGGGCGAGCTTCGCAGCCGGCATGGTGCCGCATTTGACGAGTACGCGCGCTCAGTTCCCTTGTTTTTCCCGCGGGTTGCGCCGGCCAAGCTTTCGTTCGCAGCGGAAGGCTCTTTTTCATTCGCGCAGTACAAAAAGAATCACGAATATCAGGCCGCTGTTGGTTTCGTGCTATTGCTCGCCGCGCTTCTTCTCATCTGGTGGGTGCGGCTCCGCTGAGGCTGTCTTGCCGGCGTTTTCCCGGCAGGGTACATAACAGCTGATTTCCGTCCGTTTTCCATCAGTCAGCACGTGTACCGCTCCGTCGCGGTCCGTTCGCAAAATCCGGACTCCCGCGGAAGTGAGTCGGTCCAGCAATTCCGGATTGGGATGTCCGTACAGATTTCCTTCTCCCGCGCTGATCACCGCTATGCGTGGATGCACCGCCGCAAGAAAGCCTGGCATCGTTGAATTCTTGCTTCCGTGATGTCCAACTTTCAGAACGTCCGCGCTCATCGTCTGTTCCGCATTGTCTGCCAGCATCGAGCTCTCGGCCTGTTTCTCCGCGTCTCCGGGCAACATAATTCCGCGCTCTCCATACTGCATTCGCAGCACCAGCGAATCATTGTTCTGCGGCGAAGGCCCAACTTCACTCGGCGGAATTTCCGGCCAGAGGACCTGTGTCCGGACGCCGCCCCAAGAGAATGGCTCTCCGCGGAATTCGTGCACAATTTGTATCTTTTTTTCGCGAGCCAGTTTCTCGAGATTTGCCAGCGCTTGCGATTTGACTTCGCGTCCAATCCACAACGTCCCCACGTGAAAATTCTCCAGAATCGCGGTCAGTCCTCCGATGTGATCCTGGTGCGCGTGGGTCAGCGCGACGATATCCAATTTCTGAAAACCTCGCGACCACAGATACGGCGACACTGCTTCTTCGCCCGGGTCGCTGCCGTTATGTTCTTCACGTCCTGAAAATCCGCCAAAAGCTCCTCCCCCATCGATCAGCATCGTCTCGCCGCCCGGCGAGACTACAAACAACGAGTCCCCCTGCCCTACATCCAGAACCGTCAGTTCAAGCTTTCCTCTGGACCATTTCGGCGCGAAAGGGAACAGGGCAATCGCAAGCGCGCTCAACGCCAGCACGACGCCAGCGCTTCTCGCGCTCCATGCGTGCCACAAGTTCGGTCCACGCGCAGTGATCGCAAGAAAAACGCCAGACATTAGAAACAGCAGAATTAGCCAAGCTGGTGGTCCGGGAATGCGATAGCTCCAATGGGGGAAGTGCGCGAACCATTGCACTATGTGCAGCAGCAGTAGTGTTATCCACGCCAGAGGGGTCGCCAGAAGCTTGCCCAACGTCGTGGAGAACAGCCCGCCTCCCAACGTCAGAAACCCGAGAGGCACCACGATCCCCGTCAATGGAACCGCTGCCAGGTTGACGAGCGGCGCGCTCAGCGTAACGCGATGAAAATCGCTTGCCATCAGGGGCAGCATTCCGATCTGTAGCACGAGTGTGATTACAAGTAATTCCCAAACTCGGAGCGAAATGCCAATGCTGCTCACAAGCATTGTTCCCGCCGGCCCGCTTAATCGAGCCGGGAGAAGCGCTTCTATCCAGCGCGCGGTTGATCGCAGGTCGATTCGAAACTGCGCTGCACGCGGCTCGTGCGATGCATCACGCGTGACGTCACGCCATCCGCGCAGCGCTTTTGCAAAAGGCTGCACCTTTGTTTCGAGCCACGGCACAGCCAGCCCCGCGATGCAGCCAATTGCCAGGAACGTTAGTTGAAAGCTCGAGTCACGTAACGCAAGTGGTTTCGCAACCAACAAAATCAGAGCGGCGATACCTACGGAGTTCAACAAATCCAGCCGCCGAAAAAACAACCCGCCCACAACGACAATAGCTGTCATCAATGCCGCGCGCAGCACTGGTGGTCGCTGTTCCACCACTGCTAGATAGGCAAGCAGGAGAGTTAGCGTCATCAGCGCGGTCCACAATGGCGCGAGCCTCAACGCCCGGCCCATCCAAAACAAGAACACGGCCAACGCGCCCACGTGCAACCCTGCAACGACTAGGACGTGAAATACGCCCGTTTTTTGGAAATCCAGGGACTCGCCCCGATCAACGAAGCTGCGGTCACCCAGCAGCATTGCACGCAAAACTCCGTCAACTTGCGGCCTGCCGGCAAAGAGCGTGTCAATTTCATCTCGCAACCTTCGCCGCGCGCGCGCAAGGAGTGTCGCGGGGGTCGTTGAGGCAGCCTTCGTTCGTTCCATCAACTGCGGAGCGCGCAACGACGCGATCAAATCGATATTTTGCTGCTCGAGGTAAGCCCGCCGGTCGAAAGCGCCATCATCCCGGTAAATCTGCGGCAATTTCGCCAGCGCCACGACGGTAACTTCGTCCCCAGAGTGAACGTCCGGAGCGGGCGTCTGCATTTCTTCTGGAGTCTCTGTGAGGTTGAGCCGCAGTCCTCCTCGCGTATGCACGAGCGATCCTTCGAATTCCACACCCGTCAATTGGATCTCGTATCCGTAGCCCCACGGCAAACGCGCCGGCTCGTCCCGTAACCGCCCGTGCCAACGCAGCGGCGTTTTCAAATCGATGCGGCCCGCATTTAGGAGCGACAGAACGAAACCAGAAGGCCTTGGTTGTTCAGCGATCCCGGCTCCGATCAATCCGAGGAAGAACCAGCTCAACGCGGACGCCATCGCGGCAGGGAAGAGCCGTGTGGATCGCGTCAGGAAAAAGCCGGAGCAAATCAGGCTTGTGGCAACAACAAGACTGATGATGACGAAACTGTGCGAAGAAGCTCGTCCCGCAATCCACGGCGCTTGGCCAAGCGCAACGCCGCAAGCAAAAAACGCGACGATGCCGATGGCCGGTACCCTCATGAAGCTCTTTTCAACCTGACTAAAGTTTCGATGTGATACGTCTGCGGGAACAAATCGAACAGGTGAACTTCTTTCACCTCATAGCGAACGGCGGGCGCCGCAGTTTCCTTTGGCTTTCTCGGCGATCCTGTCAGCATGGCTAAGTCCCTGGCCAAAGTCGAGGGATCGCAGGATAAATAGACAATCTCTTCCGCTCCTAATTCGGCGAGCTTCGCGGCCGTTTCCGCGCCAAGGCCGGCACGCGGCGGGTCGAGCACGACAAACTCCGGCCGCTCCTGTGTCTTCTTCAAGAAATCTTCCGCATGCTCGTTGTGCGTGGTGACAGCCACTCCCGCTGCCTCCGCGTTTGCGTAGAGATCGCGCGTTGCAGCAAGGTTTGCGTCCACGCTCACGACCTTCTCGAACGCCCTCGCCAGCGGAAGCGTAAAGAATCCCACGCCCGCATACATATCCAGCGCCAATCGGCCCTTCGCCCCTGCCGTCACTGTCTTCAGCAAATCTTCGAGCAGGAATCGGTTCACTTGAAAAAACGACAAGTGGCTCACGCGGAATTTGAACCCGCCCGCTTCGTGTTCCAGGTATCCCGGACCAGTCAGTTCGAACTTATCTTTCTTCTGATCCAGCAGGAGCAGGCTCTCAATCTCTGGAATTGCTCCGCGCAACACCGCGGCTAATTCCGATGCTGGCTTCGGAAACCGTTCGAACGCGATGTTCAGTGCGATTTTCTCGTCCTTCGAATCGGCAAACGCCTCGATCTCTGATATCCCCATCGGCAGAGCACCGGACCTCGCCATTTCCTGCAGCCTCCCAAATGTATTTGCCAATTGCGGTGAAAGCACTTGGCATTCGTCGATCGCCACAATGAAGGAGCTCTCCGGCAGGAAATATCCCAGCGCGCGCGGCATTCCACCGCGGACCGCCCACTGCGCGCGATTCCTGTAGCCATAGGGCGCCGCCGTATGCTCTTGTATCTCTCCATCCCACGAAATCCCCCCGAGCCTGGAGAGTGTCTCTCTCAAAATGTCCTTCTTCAGGCGGACTTGCTCTTCAATCCGTATATGTTGGTAATGGCATCCGCCGCATGTCTGAAAATGCGGGCAAGGCGCGGCAATTCGCTCCTTCGACGGCTTCGTGACCTCGAGCAACTTCGCCCAGATCACCTTTTTCTTTTGTGACTTCTGCGCCGCGCGCACCTCCTCGCCCGGCAGCACGTACGGTACGAAAATCGTATTTCCTTCGGCGTGCGCAAGCCCGTCGCCGCCGTACACCAGCTTCTCAATCGATAATCGTAACTCGTCAGACATAATTGCAGGCCCCATTCTGCGATTTTTCGCGTGGAAAGAAAAGCTGATTACTTCCAAAGTGATTGCTTCAGGAAAAGTAGTAGAGGCTCAGCCGCGGCAAGCGAAACTCCTCGAGCAGCCTCTTCTGCACATATTGTTTCTCTACGAGCGCGGTCTGTTCTGCTTTCATTTTGCGCCGGTACATCGCAAGCTGCCCATCCATCTCGCGGCGGATCTTCAGCATCGTCTCCTCGCTCGCATGGCTCATCAACAATGCCTGCAGCTTGTCATCCAGAATCGTCAGCCGCCTCTCCATATCCTCCAAGTCCAGCAAGCCAGGTGCGTCGAGCAACGTCCCCATACTTTCGAGCGAATTTGCCATTTCCTTCAATCGACTCGCGAACTCTTCGCGCCCGCGTTCCATCTCTTTAGCCGCTTCAGTCATCCGAGCGGCGTTCTTCGCAAAATAATTCCTCAATTCCTCCCGTGAGAATGGCTCCTTTGGGGCCGCAGCCACTCTTCCGTTTTTTGGCGCACTCCCCGCCGATGCCTCAAATTGTTCTTCCGCCGCTTCCAGCACCGCGTCCGTGCAGTACGCCAGGCTCCTCAACGCCTTTCCGGCGCCGCGTCGCGAGCGTTGATAGCTTTCGAACGCTTGGTCGATCCCTTTCAGCACCGCATCCAGCGGCACTCCGGCCTTCTGCCACGTTTCCATAATCGCCCAATCCAGCGGCGAAACCAGCAGATGCGCCCCGCGTTTCTTCCAGAAATACGTCTCGATTTCCGTGAAATAGTTGAAGTAGTTCCAACTGTCCATGTGATTTACGTCGTGATCTGCAGCGCTAAACCTGCCCGCCATCCGCACGTGCAACCAGTGCGCACGCTCACCTATCTCTGCACTTTTTTCGCCGGCCCTGGCGCCTGCGCAACCACCTTTGTAGCGCGATTCCCGTCCGCGCCTTTTCCCGTTTCCGCCGGCTGATTTCGTTCCCAGATCAGCCTCAACCCGGTCAGCGTCAAGAATTCATCCGTCTCCTGAATCTGCTTCGAGCCCTTCGCCACGAGTCTCGCCTGCCCACCCGTCGCAATCACTTTCACTTCGCCGCCAAGTTCCGTCTTCATGCGCGTCAACATGCCATCCACCATGTCCACCGCACCGTAGTAGAGCCCCGCCTGCATGTGCGTGACGGTGTTTGTCCCGATCACTTTCCCCGGATCCTTGATCTCCACACGCGGCAATCTCGCGGCCCGTGCAAATAGCGCTTCCGAAGAAATCCCCAATCCCGGCGCGATCACTCCTCCGAGATATTCCCCCCGCGCCGAAATCGCGTCGAATGTAATCGCCGTCCCGAAATCCACCACGATGCACGGGCCGCCGTATTTGTGAAACGCCGCCACCCCATTTACGATGCGGTCCGCGCCCACTTCCAGCGGGTTGTCCACCAGCACCGCCATCCCCGTCTTTACTCCCATCTCCACGAAGAGCGCCTTCTGTCCCAGATAGATCCGCGACATTTCCGCCAGTGTCCAATTCATCGGCGGCACAACCGAACTGATGATCACGCCCCCGATCGCGTCGCGGTCCAGCCCTGCCAAAGTGAACAAATTGCGCGTCAGCACGCCGTATTCGTCGATCGTCTGCTGTCTCGCCGTCGTTAATCGCCAGTGCGCGATCAATTCCTCGCCGCGGAAAACGCCCAGCACCGTGTTCGTGTTCCCGACATCGATCGTCAGCAGCATCTACCGCGCCTCCACCACGTCGCCCGAAATCACGGTCACGACCTGTCCATCGTCGCGCTTCACTTGCAGCAATCCTTCCGGCCCGAGCCCTGCCGTTGTTCCTCCAAAACTTTCCATCCCGCTCGTCACTCTCACGCGTTTCCCTTGCGCATAGCTCGAGACCGCTTCAAACCGGCGCGTCACTGCCGCCGGCCCCTCGCGCAAAAAACGATTGTAGTCGTTCTCGAATTCGCGCAGCAACCGCACCAGCAATTCCAGTCGCGACACGTGCTTGCCTGTTTCAATCCGCAGCGAAGTCGCCGTCGCGCCCAATTCGCCGGGAAATTTCTCCTGGTTCACATTCAAGCCGATTCCCACAATCACGAATCGCACTTGCGATGGTTCCGCGTGCATCTCCGTCAGGATGCCGCCCGTTTTCTTCCCCCGCAATAGCAAGTCGTTCGGCCATTTCAAGTCCGCCGCCAATCCCGTCTGCGCTTCCATCGCGGCGCGAGCCGAAAGTCCCGCCATCATCGTCAAAAGCGGTGCCTGCACCGGAGCCAGCCGCGGCCGCAGCAACAGCGTCGCGTAGATTCCCGCCGCGCGGTCAGATTGCCAAGTGCGCCCGGCCCGCCCCTTGCCGGCCGTCTGTTCCTCCGCCAACACCACGGCGCCCTCTGGCTCTCCTGCGTGTCCCAATTCCAGCGCTACGCGATTCGTCGAATCCGTTTTGAAAAAATGATGGATGCGCTTGCCGAAAAGGCCGCCTTTTAATCGCTGGCGCAGCATGTCAGGCGTCAGGATGTCCGGCACTCTCTCCAGGAAATATCCGGTGCCGGGCTGGCCTTTCACGCGCACTCCCAGCCCGCGCAATTGCCTCACCCACTGCCACACCATCGAGCGCGACACGCCGATTTCTCGCGCGATCCGCGCTCCGCTGATGACGATCATGGGGTTTTCCCCAAGCAGCGTCAGCAACGCCGCCAGCCGCCGGTCGGTTGTTCCCGGAAGTGTCTCTTTTGGCATAGAGAATTCGTCGAGAGCTTCGAGTGCCTACTCTCCCACGGGAAGCCGCAAAAGGGAACTACTTGCCGTTCTCGATCTGCTTGAATCGGTCCAAAAGTTTTTGTAGTTCAATCCTTTGTTCCGCTAGCGTCGCTTCCGATCCGTGAATAATCTTCTCTGGCGCGCGGCTGCGGAACGTCTCATTCCCCAATTGCGCTTCTTTCGACACGATCGCCTTCCGCAATCCATCGATCTCTTTCTTCAACCGCGCCTTCTCCGCATCCACGTCCACGGCATCCGAATACGCAATCCGCACGTCAAATTCCGCCGTCGAGCGCATCGCCCCGCCAGCTTGTGCGAGTGGGGCCGCCGAAATCTTCAACTCTGAGAGCAGCGCGAGCCGCGCGATCCCGTTCGCATTGCGCGCAATCGCCTCTCGCGTCATCTGGTCCGAGCTATACAACTCTGCAGCCACTCTCTTTTTGGGATCGAGCTTCATCTCCGCGCGGATGTTCCGCAGCGCCACGATAATCTCCTGCAGCATCTGGAACTGCGCGACCATTCCGCCTTCTTTGCCGCTTGAGGCCCAATGGCGCCGAACCTCCGGATACCGGTCCAGCGCGATCGATTTGGCGCCCGCGCTCTGCGGTAATTGATGCCACAACTCCTCCGTCAAGAACGGCATCACCGGATGCAGCAGTCTCAGCGCATCGTTGAACGCCGCGAAAAGATTTCTCCACGCCACGATCGCCCGTTCGCGATTCTCGCTCTGCAGTTCCGGCTTCACCCACTCGATGTACCAGTCGCAGAAATCTCCCCAGAAAAACTGGTACACGCTCTGCGCCGCTTCATGAAACCTGTAATTCTCGAACGCCTGGTTCACCGTTTCGATGGTGATCGCCAGCCGCGTGTATAGCCACTGGTCCACCAGCGGCACGCTTCCTTGATAAGCGTAAGGCGCTTTCGCCCGCACCTCTGGCGAAGCCAGTTCTTCGATCCCCGTCCCGCCCTGTTCGAACTTCTCCAGGTTCATGAACAAAAATCGCGCCGCATTCCAAATCTTGTTCGCAAAATTCCTCGCGCTGGCCAATCGGTCGTCGGACAGCACTATGTCCGTCCCCGGCGCCGCCATCGACGCCAGGCAGAACCGCATCGCGTCCGTTCCATACTGCTGGTTTAGCACCACCGGATCGAGTCCCGTCCCCTTGGACTTGGACATTTTCTCGCCGCTGCCCGTTCTCACCAGGGAATGCAAGTAAACCGTGCGAAACGGCACCTTTCCCGTGAAGTGAATCCCCAGCATCGCCATCCGCGCTACCCAAAAAAACAAAATGTCGTATCCCGTGATAAGCAGCGTCGTCGGATAATATTTTTCAAAGTCCGCCGTCTTCTCCGGCCAACCTAGCGTCGAAAACGGCCAGAGTCCCGAGCTAAACCACGTATCCAGCACATCCGGATCTTGCCGCAATCTTCCAGAGCCGCAGTTCGAACATTTTGTTGGCGCTTCTTCCGCGACGATTATCTCGTCGCAATCGCCGCAATACCACGCCGGAATCCGGTGTCCCCACCACAATTGGCGCGAGAGCGTCCAATCGCGAATATTATCCAGCCAGTTCAGAAACTCCTGCCGCCGGTTGTCGGGAACTATCTGTATCGCGTTTTCCTTTCCCGGCTCGTAATCCCTTACCGCCTTAAGCGCCTCCGCCGCCAGGCCCTTCATCTTGCAAAACCACTGCGTCGAAATCCGCGGTTCTACAATCGTTTTGCTCCGTTCGCAAATCCCAATCGCGTGCGCGTGATCCGTCACTTTTCCCAGCAATCCCTGCGCTTTTAGGTCCTCGACGATCTTTTTGCGCGCTTCAAAACGGTCGAGCCCTGCATACGCACCCGCTGTTTTGCTCATGTGTCCGTCGTCGGTCATCACGTCAATTTCTGCCAAGTGGTGCCGCTTGCCCACTTCAAAGTCATTCGGATCGTGCGCCGGCGTAATTTTCACAGCGCCCGTTCCAAACTCTCGGTCAACCATTGCATCCGCAATGATCGGAATCTCCCGGTTCATCAGTGGCAGCAAAGCTTTCTTTCCAATCAAGCTCGCATAACGCTCATCTTCCGGATGAACCGCCACAGCCGTATCGCCGAGCATCGTCTCCGGACGCGTTGTTGCCACCGTCAGAAATTCTGTTCCACCCGCCACGGGATACCGGATATGCCACAGGTGTCCCTGCCGCTCTTCGTGGTTTACTTCCAGGTCGCTCAATACCGTCAGACAGGCCGGGCACCAGTTCACCAGCCGCGTTTCGCGATAAATCAAACCTTCTTTGTAAAGCTCCACGAAAACCTTGCGCACCACCCGCGACATTTCCGGCGAAAGCGTGAACTTTTCTCTCGACCAGTCGCAGCTCTCCCCAATGCCTTTCATTTGCGTGGTGATTTGGCCGCCAGCTTCCGCCTTCCAAGCCCAGACCCGCTTCTCAAACTCCTCGCGTCCCAGCTTGTGGTAGTCGATCCCCTGATCCATCAACTGTTTCACCACGACGCGTTGTGTGGAAATCCCGGCATGGTCAGTCCCCGGTAGAAACAGCGTGTTATAACCGCGCATCCGGTGCCACCGCGTCAGGATGTCGATCTCTGTGTGCTCCAGCATGTGCCCGATGTGCAGCGATCCCGTCACGTTCGGCGGTGGAATCACGATCGAAAACACCGGTCCTGGAGCGTTGGCATCCGCTTTGAACAGCTCTTCCTTGACCCAGAATTCGGCCCAGTGCGGCTCAATCTGCTGCGGTTCGTAAGCTTTGGCGATCTCTCGTGCCATCAGCGATGCGTCTCCGTCGGGTCCAGGCAGGCCTTGGCCTGCCTTTCTCTATCGTCCCAAGGCATTCAAAGTAATCTTCGACTATACGGGGGGAAAACTAGCTTCGTCAATTGAGCCGCAAATTAGGTCGTTGCTCAGTTCTCCGATCACGCAAGAACCCGGATTTCGGTCACCAACAAAGCGATTGCGGTCCAGGAGGAGTTTGTAGTTCCATGTAGCTCCCGGTGGAAGGGTCATGGAATGAACTGGATACAGAGCGCTGCGAAAAAATTTAACGAAAAGCGAATTGGTCGGCTGATTGCGCGCAAATCGATGATCGACCCAGTACGATCGGGGAATCTCTTGAGGCTGGCCCAGCTGATCGAAGAGGAGAAGATTCCGGGTGACGTCGTGGAATGTGGCGTTTACCGGGGTGGCTCGGCCGCGACGATGGCCCGTGTAGCGACGCACTCCCCACTGAACCGCACGGTTTGGCTGTTCGATTCGTTTCAGGGAATGCCTCCGGCCACGGAAGTCGACGGAACTGGCGCCCAAGATTGGGTCGGTGCGCTGGTTTACGACGCGCGTAAGGTGGAAAAACTTCTCAAGCGGACCGGTGCAAACATGTCGCGCGTGCGCATTGTGGAGGGTTTTTTTGCGGATACGTTTCCAGCGGTGGACATTCCGCAAATCGCGCTGCTGAACGTGGATTCGGACTGGTACGAGTCGGTGAAAATATGTTTTGAGAAATTTTACGATGCGGTAGTCCCAGGCGGATTTGTTTCAATTGATGATTACGGGACGTGGCCTGGATGTCGTTTGGCCGTCGATGAATTCTTCAAAACTCGTGGTTTAACACACAAGATAATCGCTGTAGACAGGACCGCCAGTTGGTTCCGCAAGGATTGAACCCTTCCGGTGGTGTGGGCCTCTGCCGCGAAGTGTCGGCAGCGTACCCAATGAACACAAATCGAAGACTGAGCCAAAAAAGCTGAATTAGCTGTGTTTATCGGAGGAGGGAACTACTGCTTCTTGGCGAGCTCGTCGCGAACCATCTTCTCGACGACCGGTTTCAAAATCTCGCGGGTCACTGCCTGCAGCATGTCCGGGCTCATCTGGCTCAATACTTTGGCCACCATATCTTCCATGCTTGGTGTGGCCTGCTTCGGCGCTTCTGCGGCCGCATTCGATGCCGGAACTTGCTGGATCACTGTCTCCGTTACCTGATGGGCCTCTTCACGGATCGCCTCAACCGTGGCTGCTGGCAGAGCCGCCTCTTCCACCTTCGCCTTCACTTCTTCGCTCAAGCCTTCGCTCAACTTCTCGACGCTTGTTTCGGGTTCTTCCCTTAATATCTCGTCGTGCGCGTAGGCTGATTCGGGAACCGGGCTCGTTGCGGGCTCTTCCTTGGCAGGCGCATCCCAGGTCGACGCCAGCTTGTTCGCCTTTTCAATTTCCGCGTCCCATGGGCTCGATACCGCCGAATACCAGGCGCTCTGCGTCGCTGGCTTCTCCGCCACCGAAGCTTGCTCCACTTTCGCCGGGATGCTCACTTCGGGTTCTGCCTGAACTTGTGGTGCCACGGGCGCTTCGTGAACCTCTGGCACAGGTGCCGGTGCTTCCATTGTCGCTGCTTCCACTCCTGGTTTCTGGTTCAGGGCGGCTGCCCACGCGCCTTCCGTAAATGGTGCGACCAGCGTTGGCACCAGCTTCGTTTCCGCCGCGGGCACTTCCTTCACCGCCGCGCTTACGCTCTGTTCCGCTTCCGCCGCTTCTTCGAAGCTCGAACCCTCTTTTTGCGGAGTCCACGCTCCGTGCTTCGTCCTTCTCGCCGGAGCATCAGCAAACGCAGTCTCGCGCCAATCCTTCACGGGGCCGTTTTCGACGTCCTCGGCGTCCCCCAAATCGTCGCCCGCATCTCGACGCCACGAAGCGTTCGACTTTTCCTCTTCTTCTTCCTCTTCAACTTCATCTTCTTCGTCGTCGCCCGACTTCCAATCTCGTTCCAGTTGCGGCCGCGCCGTCGTTGCGTAGGCAATATCGTCTTCCGGCTCTGGTTCCGGCACGCTCGTTTCCAGCAGGTTCCCAAAGGCCAGCGGCTGCGATCCCGCGTCAATCTTCACCGGTTCCGGCATTCTACGTCCCACATCTTGGATCGGATCGCTTTCCACCGACGGAATTTCGGGCAATGCCGGGCTCGGAATGGGTGTCGGAGCTGGCGCGCTTCGCGGCGTCAGCATTTCCGCCACGCGAACGGGCTCTTCGCGCACCGGAGCCGGCGGTACTCCGCCGACCGCCACCCCTGCCCGCGCCAGCGCGGACTTGACCATCGAGATGAGCGGATCAGGTGGCACAAACGGCTTCTTCAGAACTCCGTCCGCTCCAACCCTCTGCGCTTCTTGTTCATCCAGGGGATCGAATGCACCCACGAGCAAAATCACGGGGATATGTGCCAGGGAACTGTCGGCCTTCACGTACTGACAAACTTCATATCCGTTCCGTACTGGCATGAACACGTCCGCCAGCACAAGGTCCGGCCGCACATCGGAAATCTTTCGCACCGCTGCTTCGCCATTGCCCACGGCAACAACGTCGATGCCCTGATCTTTCAGGGCAAGCCCCACCATCTTCTGTATATTGCTGTTATCGTCGGCAACGAGAATCTTGGCCACCAAACGTCCTCCGGGTATTGTTCACCCGTATACCGGTATTCCGCCGTTCGCGGTCGCGCTTTACTTCGCTCTGCTAACGGTTGCCTCTTCTTTAGGTCTCCTCAGTATTGGAGCACCCGGCGTTTGGCGCGTCAATCTCAACGCGGATGCTGTGTGTCGGAAGTAAATATGGCTCTTTGAACCGTTCCCGAGCCCTCGGTGTACCCAAAAATCCGTGTGCCAAAAATTAAGGGGTGCGACCGTCGCCGCACCCCTTCGGACTTCCTATTTCCCATCTACTTAGAATCGGTCTTTGAAATCCCCTCAGCCTACCAGGGCACCAATTTGCGCAGTCCCTTCTTCTTCTTGCTGCTCGATTCCTTCTTGCTGTCGTCCTTGGAATCGGCGCTGCTCGCCCCATTTTGTTGCCCACTCGCGCTCTTGTCGGCGCTCGTAGTGGCTGCATCGCTTTTCACTTCGCTTCCGCTTGCCGCCGGCTCGCTGTTCGCAGCGTCTGGTTTAGCATCCGCTGGCGCAGGAGTTGGCGTTGCATTCGTAGGCGCCCCTGCCGGTGCATTCGCTGGTGTTGCTGCGGGTGTTGTTGATGGAGTTGCTGCGGCTGGCGCTACTGCAGGCGCTTCGCTCGCACCTGGTGCACCTTCCGGAGGACCTCCTACAGAACCAACAGTTGCTCCGCCTTCATTGCCTGTCGGCGCACTACCGTCCGATCCGCTCGTAGATTCCGCTGTACCTGTCCCGCCCCCGCCTCCTGGCGAAACCGTAGCCACAATGCCAGTGGTCGGTCTGCCCGTCTTTGTCAGTCCGCCGGGCGTTAGCAATTCTGAGCCTGGAGTCGAATTAGTTTCCGGCTCCATATTTGGTTCGCCGTTCGTGGCCGCCGCTCGCAGCTCCGCCTTCGGTCCGTTGTTTACCAATCCCAACGGCCTCTTGATCAAGCTTGTGTGCGGCCTCGGCGTATTCTGTTCCTTCGTCATCCAAGCCAACGCCGTCGGATCGGGCTGCGGTATCGGCGCACCAAGCTCCTTCAACTTTGCCTTTGCATCCGGCACCGTGGGAGACAGCGGGTACTCTTTCACAATCCTCGCGTAGTATCTCGCCGCGATTTCCTTGTGCTCGCTCTTCTCGAAGATATCTCCCATCATCCAAATCGCGCGGTCCGATTTGCTGTACAGGGGATACCGGCTCGTTACCGTCAGCAGCCTCGTCGCCGCCGCTCTCTTGTCGCCCTTCACGTAGTAGTAGTACCCGATCCGGTAATCGCCCTCCGCCAAAATCTCCTGTACCTCTCTGAGGTGCTGCCGCGCCTGCGGTGCCAGGGGGTCGTTCGGGTATTTCTGCAGGAAAATCTGAAACTCTTCTTCCGCGTCGAGCGCTTGCGTCCTGTCTCGATCCGGCTTCTCCATCTGCCGGTAGTGCGCCATCGCCACTTGCATCTGCGCGTAGGTCGCCTCGGGCAGGAACGGGAAGAAAACCTCGAAGTCCTTGTATCCGGAAACTGCCAGCGCCAGGTTCGACGTTCCACCCTCTTTGTAGTAGGAATCCGCGATCGCCAGCTTCGCCTTCGCCAGGTATTCGCTGTCCGGGTACGTGTTGATCAGCGTCTGCATGTTCAGCCGTCCCACTTCTTGCCGCCCATGCTTCATGTCATCGACAGCCCGGTCATACAGGATCTTGTCCGGCTGCGCGTTGTTGTCCGCGCTCGTTGACTTATCAACCTTCTTTTTCTTGTGGAAGATCTGCGCGTTGCTGGTCGTTGCTCCCGCCAGGAGCATCGCTCCCAGCAAGCACGCCGCTACGCCTACATTTGTCGCACCAAGCTTTGAGGTCGCACAACTCACTCTTCGGCCCAAACTTCACCTCTCTAGCGTTTGTCGGGTTCCTCGCCGCAATCTCCGCGCACACCCAGTCGACAATGGCCCGCTTCTGACCTGCTCATTCCTGCCCATTTCCGGCGGGAACGGTAAAGTATAACCTGAACGATAGGCCAGGTGGTGCAAGAACTTTGCCCCTCCGGACAGGTCCCTTCCACCCTTGCCCAACCCTTGTGATGCGCGCCCTTATCCTCGCGGGTTGCCTCTCCTTCCTCTCTCCTCTTCATTATTTTTCGACGAAATGTAACAATGTCCCTGCTCTTCATGGCTAATATACTCCCGCGCTTTCAAGGAGCCGCCCGTTGCTCGAACTTCTTATCCTGTTATCCTGCGGCTTCCCAACTAGCCTAAGGACCTCCAGCGTGCGCTCGCGGATTCTCACCAGTCACCAGTCACACGTCACCAGTCACCTTGCTCCATTAAAGCCACAATCTTGGACTCCGCGCTAAATGGAAAAACGCAAATTCCTCTTCGTCTCTCTTTCTGGTCTCATCGGTGACATTGCCTGGCAGGTTCTAAAAGAAGGCCACGACGTCCGCTACTACATCGAAGCCGAAAAAGAGCGCGACATCGCCGACGGTTTCGTCCCGAAATCCAAGGACTGGGAGCGCGACACTAAGTGGGCCGACATCGTCGTTTTCGACGACACGCTCGGCCAGGGCGCCAAAGCCCGCGCTCTCCGTTCCGCCGGCAAGCCCGTCATCGGCGGCACCGAATACACCGACCGCCTCGAAGACGACCGCTCTTTCGGCCAGGAAGAGCTGAAAAAAGCTGGCGTCAACATCATCCCCTACCAGGATTTTGACTCTTTCGATCCCGCTATTGAATTCGTCATGAAAAATCCCGACCGCTATGTCATCAAGCCCAGCGGCGAAGCCCAAAACGTCAAGCGCCGCCTCTTTGTCGGCGAGGAAGAAGACGGCGACGACGTCATCCGTATGCTCGAAGCCTACAAGCGCGCCTTCTCCGACGAAATCAAGGTCTTCCAATTGCAGCGCCGCGTTACCGGCGTCGAAGTCGCCGTCGGCGCTTTCTTCAACGGCAAAAAATTCATCTCCCCCGTCAACATCAACTTCGAGCACAAAAAACTTTTTCCCGGCAACATCGGCCCGCCCACCGGCGAAATGGGCACCTCCATGTTCTGGGCCGAGCCCAACCGCCTCTTTAACCAAACGCTCCTCAAAATGGAGCCCAAGCTCGCCGAAGAAGGTTACGTCGGCTACATCGATCTCAACTGCATCGTCAACAACAACGGCATCTATCCGCTCGAATTCACCAGCCGTTTCGGCTATCCCACCATCAGCATCCAGCAGGAAGGCATGCTCACTCCCATGAGCGACCTCTTCTGGGAGCTTGCCACCGGCGCCGACCCCAAATGGCGCACCCGCAGCGGCTTTCAGCTCGGCGTCCGCATCGTCGTTCCGCCGTTCCCCTTCGACGACGAGCCCACGTTCGAATCCTTCTCCAAGAATGGCGCCATCGTCTTCAAAAAGCCCAACTACGACGGCGTCCACATCGAAGATGTAAAGGAAGTCAAAGGCCAGTGGCTCATCGCCGGCACCAGCGGCGTAGTCCTCATCGTCGTCGGCACCGGCCAAACCATGCTCCAGGCCAAAGCCCAGGCCTACTCCCGCATCAAAAACATCATGATCGCCAACATGTACTATCGCACCGACATCGGCGACCGCTGGGTCGAAGACTCCGACAAATTGCATAATTGGGGATATTTGCGTTAACACAAACTGCCGCCGGAGCGTTTTTTGCTCCGGCAAACTCCACAACTGGCGCTACTTGCGCTAGGTGGCACAGACTTCAGTCTGTGCTCCTATCCGTACTGCTGTCTGTGCTCTTCGCCCTAGCAAGCTTCACAACTGGGCCCACCTTCGCTAAGAACTCCGGCGCCCCCAAACACCGTCATTTCGAACGGAGCAAGCCGACGCTTTTCTTTCACGTTCGCTCCCGCGAACGTGTCGGCTTGCGCAGAGAGAAATCTCTCTTCGCTCTGCCTACTGCGCATTTCCCACGGACGCCACAGCCATAACAGCCATCGTCCGCGGATCAATCGCAAATAGCCCGTCGTGACCGAGGCATTCCACGTACGCCAAACCATTCGCGGCCACGATGGCGTACGGCCCTGATTCCAGTTGAACTGTTCCTATAACAGAGTTGCTCTCGCCGCTAATCACGCTCACGCTGTGGCTCCCCGTATTGGCAACGTAGATCCCGTGAGTCGCCGGATCCGCCGTCAGCGCCTGAGGACGCACTTCAACAGGTATAGTCGCGACGACGGCATCGTTCGCCCCGTCGAGAACCGTCACGCTATTACTCCCATAATTTGCGACGTAAATTCGGTTCGACCCTGCATCCACCGCAATCGCGCCCGGCATCTCTCCCACCTGCACCGAATGAACCGAACCGCTCCGGGCATCAATAATGCTGAGAGTGGACCCCTCCGAGTCTCCGACGTAGATTTTATTCGTCGCCGGATTTAGCGCCAGTCCCCAATCGCGACTCCCCGCGTGAATCTTTGAACTGGCGTCGTTCGCGCCGTCGAGCACCGTCACGGTATCGTTCATGTTGATCATGTAGCTTTTGTTCAGTTCCGCGCTCGAGATCATGGCCGTGGCCTGCACGCCCGTGTTCAAAATCCGCGCTTGGTTGGTTGCTCCATCGATCACCGTGGTCGTGTCGCTGAATGTCTTTGACACGTAAATCTTGTCGCTCGCCGAATTTACTGCCACCACGTAGGGAAGCTCGCCCACCTTTACCGTCGCAACCACCCGATCCGCGCTCCCGTCCACGACGCTTACCGTGCCGTCCTCGGAATTCGCCACATAAATTCGATCTGTCGCCAGATTTATGCCTATCGTCGACGGCCGCCTTCCCACCTTGATTTTCTTCGCCGCCCGGTTCGTTCCAGACTGGTTCGCTCCAGGCAGGTTCGCTCCAGAAACGACAGTGACCGTTCCTTCGTCGCTGTTCACCGCATAAACTTTCTTTGTTTTCGGGTTCACCGCCACCGCCTGCGGACTGACGCGGATTCCAACCGGTTCTTCCTTTCCAGTTCGCGCCGCGCCCGTCCCCAGCCACAGCACTGCGTTTTCGATGAGCTGGTTTTGCGTCGCGTTCGTAAGAATCTTCCCTCCATGGCCCATGTTCATGTAGACCATCTTGTACTTCGTGTTTGTCCACACCACTGGACAATCTCCGGCCAGCACCACGTCCTTCCATCCCAGCGGGTAATTCGCCGGATCCAGCGTAACCAGCACCCGCACATCCGCGTTCAGCCGTGGATTTGGCTTCCACAGATACCACTCGTTCGACGGCGCAACGTAACTATCCGGCAGATTCGCGGTCACTGGACTTCCGCGTTCATCGATCACCAGTTTTGCCGGAAGTGGCGGCCAGCTGTTGATCGAAAAAACCGCTCCGCCCAGAAACTCCACAAACCACGGCCAACCCGTATCCTTGTCGTTGTATCCAGCGGCATGAAAGCCCAGCCACGCTCCGCCGTGTTCCATGTATTGTTGGAATGCCAGCCTCTGCTCCGGCTTGGTAGGCGATTCGTTGAGCCAGATCACCAGCTGATATTTCCTCAAATTGGCTTCATTCATCTCGTCCCAGTTGCTGGTCGTGTCCACCTGGAACTGGTCTTTCAAGGCGATACGCGAAAGAAAATTCAGCGCGTCGTGCGCGAATTGCACATGATCGCGCTCCACCGTCGTCGAGTAAAAAACCAGCGCGTGAAAATGCAGCGCCTCTCCCATTGCCGCCGAAGCGCACAGCAGCATGCCAATCAGTGAAATCGCAAGCCGCATATGTTTTGTCATAGTCCGTCGGCCCGCACAGGACGCAGTTCAGCCAAGTCGCGAAGCCGCACTTTGTTCGCGCAACTTGGTGCAGGCTGCATAAATGAAGTTCCCATAGATAAAACTCGCATAGAAGTTCGCCTGGAAGAATGTCGCATAGATGAAGGCCGCATGAACGCCAAACATAACACTGAATCGCGCGCCTACGGTACGGCCACTCCGGCGGAATCCGCTCACACAGCCGTCAGCGAAGCGCGCGGCGCTGTCCCGAAGTAGCGGTCATCTCGAGGTAGCTGTCATCCTGAACGAAGTGAAGGACCCTGGCTTTGCTTCAACCAGCCACAATCACCGTAACGGCCAACGGTCCCACCCCCACACTGTCATTTCGAACGGAGCAAGCCGACTCTTCCTCTTCCACGTTTGCTCCTGCAAACGTGTCGGCTTGCGCAGTGAGAACCTCTTGCCCATCGCACGCATTCCGTGCGATGAAATCTCTCTTACTCTTTCTTTCGCCTCATCCCCCATACAAATTTATCTCCCATCTCACGTAACACGCCGCATATACTCCTCCCACATGGATCGCACCTACCACGTCTACTTCATGGCCAGCCAATCCGGTGTCCTTTACCTCGGCGTCACCGCCAACCTCCCCAAACGCACCTTTGAGCACAAACAAAAACTAATCCCAGGCTTCACCAAAAAATACAACTGCACCAAGCTCATCTGGTTCGAGCCTCATTCCACGGCCCGCGCCGCCATCTCCCGCGAAAAAGAAATCAAACGCTGGAGCCGCTCCAAGAAAATCACGCTGATCGAATCCCTAAATCCCCAGTGGGCCGATCTGAGTCCCAGCTTTTAAACTCGCCCCGCACCGCTCCAGCAACCCCCACACCGTCATTTCGAACGGAGCAAGCCGACTCTTCCTCTTCCACGTTTGCTCCTGCAAACGTGTCGGTTTGCGGAGAGAGAAATCTCTCTTCATCTTCGTCTTTCTTCTGAATCTGCAATTGGGAAAACTCTTCAACAACGGCAGGCAACCACACGACCTCCACCTAGCCCCGAAAGATTTTCTCGATCCGCTCTCCCACCTCCTCGTGCATCAAAAACTCTCCGCGGTCGAGTTCCTCCAAGCCCTTCTTCACCCGCTGCCGGAGCCAAGCATCATGCTCCACCTAATTCTCCACGAGCTGCTGCACGTACTCCGCCGGCCCGCTCTGGTTCTCCGCCACGTCCTCAACACCACCCGCCCCCCCAGCACCGTCATTTCGAACGGAGCAAGCCGACTCTTTCTCTTCCACGTTCGCTCCTGCGAACGTGTCGGCTTGCGCAGAGAGAAATCTCTCTCACTCCTTCTTTTCGCCCCCACTCGTCACTCTCCTCATGCTGTTATCCTGTCCATAACGAAGTGGCCAAACGTTCCGACCTTGTCGGAAAGGATTCCGCTCCCAACGCAGGCAGACACAATCACCTTCGTCGCCCAAATCTACCTCGACACCAACCCCTCCTTAATCACCCGCGATCGCAGGTTCCAATTCCGACCGGAACCGCGCCCTCCACGCCGAGCCTCCAAGCGAAACCACCCGCCCGAATCAATGCTGACTGGGGTTATCAATCCTTTCCAGAATTCGTAGGCAGTGTTGATTGTTCGGGTCTTTCATGATTCCGAGCTCAGCAAAGCGAATAGCTCTGTCCTCTTTACCCTCTAGAAGAAAGAGCCATGCCAACCGGCTCAACCCTGTCGCATCGAGCCGATTCGAAACACTCTCCATGTGAGAACGAACGCTGGCTAGGTAGACTCCCCGTCTCGCAGGGGGAATCTCATACGAGTGATCGTTGACGTATCTGCATAACTGGAATGCGACCTCGCGTATCAGGTTCACGTCACCAGGATCTGCCTCGACTGCGCTGATTAAGGAGGCAATCCCGACCGCTTCATCGTGCGCTTTTGCGGCAAAGTCAGCTCTTTTGAGCCAAGCGCTCTTATCAAAAGGCAACTCCTCAACGGCTCGTCTAAGAGCGTATCCAATTTTGATTTGGTCACCCTGGTGCTGTTCACGGAACGCGGCAAGCTCGACCCAAGCACGAGGCCACAATTCCGCGAGCGTCTCGAAAATTCCATCCAATCGATTGAAAAGTTTTGGCTCCCTTATCACCTCGGAAGTGCACCACGTGATAAATCTCCTGATGATATCTTCTTGGCTATCATATGTTGAGCGACCGACCGCGCCGAACCTGCGAATCGTTTCTAAATCCTCCTGAATCACGAACCTGTCGGGGTCCCCGTCAAGTTTCTTTCGACCAAAAACTCTGGCAAGTTGTGGGGCGGAATAGCAGGGCTGCCCATCGGCCAATTCTTGCCGTGAAATGAGTGACAACCTTAGGCACTCATCAATCCCACCCTCTACATCGAAACCTCTTTGCCCCAGAACAACGATCAATGCCAACTCCGGAATCACGGACTTCCAGTTGGCAATGGAAAGGAAAGTATGTTTGCCCGCGTAGGACAATTTGTTGAAAGAGCGCTCGAAAACTGCATTAACTATGTCAATGCGCCGAGGGATAACTTGGGTCGGAGGAGCGTACCTTTGTTCCTTGGCAATCTCCCCGATGATGATCCTCATAACGTAAGCATGGCCTTCTGTATAGTCATAAATCGTTTTAATAACTTCGTCAGTCACGATTCCCTCGATCCGAAGGTCGATTGCGAGGGCCCTCATCAACTGTGCGGCCTCCTGAAATTCCATGCCGCGCACTTCTATCGGGAAGTCCGCTTTGAACGCTCTTTCTCTGCTAGTTATCAAAACCTTGTTCGGAAGATGCGTGTGCGTGTCTAAAAAGCGGTGTAATTCAGCCACACCCTCCATGCTTTCGAAATTGTCAAAAATGAACAGAATCCCAGCCCCCGAGTGTTTCGTCGGAGATTGCAATACTTCGGAAAACGATTTCAAGTCGCCCGGGACCCCAAAGAGTCTCCCATACATGATGCTCACTTGATTTAGGTCAATAACGGCTGGGCTAACCGAGATTGGCCCTGATGGCTTGAGGTCAACATCTCTCGCGCTAAACCAAACAATATGCTCAAAGGGAGGGATTTCACTTGTGGATAGTTCGTGCGCCCCATAGAGTGCGACCGACGTCTTTCCAATTCCTCCCCGCCCGTGGAGAGTTATGATGGGATGGTTGCGATCTAAGAGTCGCTCACGCAGTTCAGACTCGATCTTATCGCGGCGAACATATCCAGCCGGAATCTCGGGCAAATTCCCAAAGACATTGCTTTGTACGTCAAATTGATTAAGCCCTTGCGTTTCGCTCGGCGGTAGAGGGGCGGGTGGATTGAGAAAAGTCGAAAAGTCCTGTCTGGAAGTTTGGCCGGAAGCATAGTCAATACACTCGCCGAACCCCTTGTCGGTAAATCCCCCATTGGGCACTTGTCCTGCCTCAGCTGGAACTGGAGAGGGCGTTCTTCCGTTAAGATAACGGAGAGGACGCATGAGAAAAGGGCGAAAGCACTACACCGGAGAAGAGAAGGTTGCCATCCTGAGACGGCACTTGTTGG
>JBAQJX010000080.1:0-13107 GCA_049641765.1 Candidatus Acidiferrum sp. | reverse complement strand
TGCTGCGTATGCGCACGCAAGGATCGCAGGGACCAGCGTCGCTTTCATGGCGTTGAAGCCTATAACACCGTACGGCAAACCTTCGTCTTAATCGGGACGATGCCCGTGTCACGGGTAACTCTGCCGTGACGCCATTAGGTAAGGGTTGCCGACCATCCATCAAGGAACGACGTCTTTGCTTGACTCGCACATCGTGCCGTCGTTTAATATGCTGCGACGCCATATATGGAGAACACAGTTTCACAGACGGAATGGAAAAGGGGCAGCGCCGAACTGCTCATTCTTTCGCTCGTCGAAGCCCGCCCACGCCACGGTTACGAAATCAGTAAACTCATCGAGCAACGCTCTGGCGGCGCAGTGCGTTTCCACGTGGCCTCGCTTTACCCGATGCTCTACCGCCTCGAACGGCGCGGCTGGATACAGGGGCGCTGGGTCGAAAAAAGCGGCCAGCGTCGTCGCCGTTATTATCGTGTAACGAGCCACGGCCGCAGAATTCTCGCTGCGCAGCTTCGCGGCTGGCGCGAATTTGTCGCAGGCATCAATCGCATCACGGAGGCAGAAAATGCCTGAATGGGAGTCTGAAATTCTCCGCCGCCTTGCTCCGCTGAAACTCTCTCCAACTCGCGAAGCCGAAATTGCCGACGAGTTGGCACAGCACCTTGAAGACCGCTACCAGGAACTGCTCGCAAGCGGTATTACCGACGATGAGGCGCGTCGTGCCGCAGTGGAAGAACTTGAAGGGGAAGACTTGCTGGCTCGGGGATTGCGACCTTCGGAGAGAGATTTGTATCGCGAGCCAGTCGTCTGGGGAAAGGGTAGCGATAATTTGTTCGCTGCTATCCTTCAGGATGTTCGGTACGCGCTCCGTATGTTCCGCAAATCCCCTGGTTTCACTGCCGTTGCCGTCCTGACCCTCGCCCTCGGCATCGGCGCAAATGCAGGGATCTTCTCGGTGGTGAACGCGGTAGTGCTCGCGCCCCTAGCCTATCTGCACGCCGACCGCCTCGTTCAGCTCGAGTTAACTTTCCCGGACGGCAACCAGAAAGCAGTTTCAGTTGCACACTTCAACATTTGGCGCCGGCAGACCCAAGCTTTCGACGCCATTGCGGCCTACGATTTTTCTGGCCCAGGAATCAACCTCACCGGGAACGGATTGCCCGAGCAACTGAAGGGAATTCGCGCGTCGGCCGGCTACTTCGATGTGTACAGCGTCCCTATGGCACGTGGCCGCGCCTACACTATGCAAGAGGACGTTTTCAACGGACCAAACGTCGCAGTTATCAGCAATGCGCTCTGGCGCGGCCGTTTTGGCGGCGATCCCAACATCATCGGCCGAACCATCGAGCTCGGCGGCGAGGCGAACACGATCGTCGGTGTCACGGGGCCAGCCTTCCACAGCGATCCGCGGCTCGACGTGTGGCTTCCCCTGCGCCCCGATCCGGATAGCACGGACCAGGTGGGATCCCTCATATCCACCGCACTGCTGAAGTCGGGTGTCACTCTCGCTCAGGCGCAGGCTGCGACGAAACTCGCGGCGGCCGAGTTTCGGCAAAAATTCCCGGGTGACGCCGGCCTGGGGTCGAACGGCAGCTTCACCGCCGTGCCGTTGAAAGACGTTGTGATTGGAGACGTCCGAAAAGGTTTGCTGCTCTTGCTGGGCGCGGTGGGATTCGTCTTGCTCATCGCATGCGCCAATGTCGCGAACCTGTTGCTCGCACGCGCCACGTTGCGCAAGCGCGAAATCGCTCTTCGCGCCGCCCTCGGCGCGGGACGCCGTCGCATCATCGAACAACTCTTGACGGAAAGCGTCCTCCTTGCCCTCATCGGGGGTGTGCTCGGCTTCGTTATCGGCTATGTCGCGGTGAAAGCTTTGCTCGCTGCAAGCCCGGTTAGCCTGCCCAGGATTGGCAAGAACGGTGTCGCCGTCGCGCTGGATTGGCGTGTGCTGGGATTCACGTTGCTGATCACCGTCGTCACGGGAATCCTGTTCGGCCTGATTCCCGCGCTGAACGCGTCGCGCACGGACCTGAGCGCAACATTGAAAGAAACCGGAACGCGTACGGGCAGTAGCCTAAGGCAGAACAAGCTCCGGTCCATGCTGGTTGTGACGGAAATCGCTCTGGCTCTAATCCTGCTGGTTGGAGCCGCATTGTTGATTCGTACCTTCGCTGTGCTCCGAGGCGTCAATCCCGGCTTCGACGCGCACAACGTGCTGGCCATGAATATGTCGCTCTCTGGTGGCCACTTCACCAAAGCTGCTGCGATGGAACTGCTCGATCGTAATGGCCGCCAACGCATCGAGACGGTCCCCGGTATCGAGGCGGCCGCTATGACTTGCTGCCTCCCCTTCGAGGGGGCACCCAACCTTGGGTTTTTAATCGTCGGCCGGTCACCCCAAAACGCGATGTCCACGGGGTTCAGCGACTACATGTTGATCACGCCGGAATATTTCAAGGTCTTCCGCATACCGCTGATCAATGGGCGCGTCTTCAACGACCAAGATAGCGGCGCAGGTGAGCGAGCGGTGATCATCAACGAGGCGATGGCGAGACAGTACTGGCCGAAGCGCGACGCCGTCGGATCGCAGATCGTGATCGCCAAGGGGGCGGGCCCTGAATTCGACGAAGGGCCGCGCCAGGTCGTCGGCATCGTTGGCGACATTCGCGCGGGCGGCCTTGACCAGCCACCATCTCCGACCATGTACATTCCCCTGGCTCAAACGAAGGATGGCATCATCGCGCTCTTCAGCCGGGTCGCTCCGATGATCTGGGTCGTCCGCACCAGGACGCAGCCTTTTGCTCTGAGCGATGAAATCCAGCGCGAGCTGCGCGAAGCAAGCGGCGGCCTGCCTGTGGCAAACATTCGCTCGATGGAGCAGGTGACTGCTGATTCGCTTGCCCGGAACGATTTCAATACCACGCTGCTCACGATCTTCGCCGGCATCGCGCTGTTGCTCGCTGCCATTGGCATTTATGGACTGATGGCGTACTCGGTCCAGCAGCGCACGCAGGAGATCGGCATCCGCTTGGCGCTCGGCGCAAGCCCCGAACGGGTGCTCGGCATGGTCGTGCGACAGGGTATGTTGCTCGCGGGAATCGGCGTGGTGATCGGAGTTGGCGGTGCGCTGGGCCTCACGCGCCTGATGTCCGGCATGATCTATGGCGTGAAAACGTGGGATCCGGTCACCTTCGTCGCCGTCGTGGTCGTTCTTAGCTGCGTGTCGTTGCTTGCGACTTATGTCCCGGCACGCCGCACCTCCCGCGTCGATCCGATCATCGCGCTGAGATACGAATAGCGCTTGGCAGATCGCGCGCAATCTTTCCTCGAAACGACCTTGCGCAAACATCTCGGGATTGCATGACATTCCCGGTCGTTGCTCCCAAGTGACGGCCAACCGGAAGTTATTCCGGCCCAGAATTCCCCTACGAAAAGCCGGCGAGATGATTCCCTTTGTGATCGAAATGAGAGGTCAAGCTCAAGTTTCCAGCAAACAAACAGCGCAGACTCAGAAGCGGCTTGACGAGCTTTCTAAACGCCGACCTCATTGCGTACAACTTGTGTACAAGAAGGCGGTCTTGAAGGGCCTGAAATTGGACCTAAGCAACGCAGAATCAACAACAGACTCTTGAGCTACAGGCCCTATCACCATGACCGAACAGCTCACAAGTGCTTCATTGTACAGTGGTTTAGCACATTTCGCAATTGTGAGAAATCTCTGCTTATGTACAAGACCGCAACTTCTCCGCTTCGCTCACTGTAGAAACTGTGCGAAACACCCTTGCGTCGGTCAAGCAAACTCTACCTCCCGGACAGCGCCAAGATGTAGTAGCTGAGCTGGGAAGTCCAATGTTTTAGCACATTTCCGATCAAGAAGCAGAAAGCACGAGGGCGGTCGTTAGAAGATAAACTCATAAAACGAAGAGTCTCACCATTAGGAAATTGGGCTTGAAACGGCCCCTAGCACTCGGCCACCTGAGCCTATAAACTCGAGACAATGCTCAGCCTGTTTCCTTATTGGCGAAATTCCATTGAATCCCGTCGACTCCGATTCGAGAATACTGTTAGTGGCCACAAGCGCTTTCTCGGTACTAATCCAGCCGGGTTGCCCGTCACCCCGGGAAGAAGTAAGAATCCCTTGCTGCCAGTGAGTCAACTTCAACGAAAAGCCGACTTTCCGGCCAAGTGGCCGCAGTGACGTTTTGCACACGACCAGCTTAGACCTGTGAGCGCGTGGACGGTCCTCCAGCAATCGGCAGCGCGACACGCTGTCATGCCGCAAATTGCTTTAGGTGGTAATCAAGATGGATTTGCAGAAGCTTGCCCCACTCCGTCGGCGACATTCTGCCGAACATTGGATAAGGCTTCCACTTTTCTGCAGTTATCGCGTTCCAATCGGCCTCGAGGATTTTGAGTAGCTGCCCCCCTCGTAAGCAAATTCAAATCTCTGTGCATGCGGAATTTTGAAGCCTGTCGGGAGGCGCAAGCCAACGGGCTGCTCCGAATACCAGTCAACGAGAATCCATTTGAAAAGCGTTCGGGAGATCAGATAGCTTTCGTCGGGAAGGTCGTAGAAGCCTTGCGAACCTCCGAATGCAAGGTTGAGATGGTGAAGCATCTGGTCGACTTCCATGGTTCCCCACTTGCGCCGCGAATTCAGCGTCACACTCTCGACACGTCGCCGATACTCCTGCCGCTTCTTTTCCGTGAAAAAGAGATTCCCATCGATTTGCTTTGTACGAAAGGCCCGAGGGATGTAACGAGCTATCGCGATCCCCGTAATCCAAAAGTCACTAGAAAGAGCAGCGCGGAACACATTCATGGACGGATGTCCTCGCCAGAAGAGCTATTCAGAAAACGGCGAGTTTGCGACGACGTCCGCGAAGTTCGGAGTAGTGAACCCTTCGACGTAGCGGGTGCCGAAATCCCGAAGAAGGTTGTCAAAGCTGGTCGCCGGTTTGCGGCGAACGATGTTGCATAGGGATGACTGGAGCAGGTTCTTGAGCGCCAAGCGAGGGAACGCCGCGAGGATCGCCTGTAGTTTATCCGTCGGAATTCGATCGAGACCAACCCCGATAGCGTCCACCGCAATACCTGAATGGGTCATTGCGACTTCGGACTCTTTGTGGAGAGCGATGGAGCGGGTTGTGTGAAGGGCGATCGCATCCCAGACAAGTTGCAGCTGCAGGGTCGCGATACCGCGCTCCTTGAGGAACGCGCGGGCTGCGTTGGCGCCATCGACCTCGAATCGCTCCTCGGCCATGTAGCGGTCGGTCAGACCGAGATCGTGTAAAACGGTGGAAACGGCCAGGAGTTCGGGGTCCGGCGAAGGTTTGACGTCTTCGGAAAGCAAAACGCTAAATAGCCATGAACGCATCACATGGTTAAAAAGGTATAGCTCCGAAGAACTGCGGGCCAGATCCATCGCGTCGCGGACTAGCCGCGTATCGGTTACTTTGATTCCCGCCAAAATCATATTTAGCCCTTTGATGGAAAACCGTGGGCGACTCTCCTTTTAGTATTCAAACCACTGACTTAGCGCTTTGACCTTCTCCTCTGTATAGGGCGGGAACAAATGCTCGATGGCCACATCGGGAGGGGAGATGAGAACCGATTTCGCATGCGTGAGAGCGTCGAAGCCGGCCTTGCCATAGTAGTGTCCGATGCCAGAGAATCCGACGCCGCCGAAAGGCATGGTTTCGATGAAAAGATGTATGTTCACTTGGTTGATTGCACCGCCACCGAAAGACAAACTCGCGAGGAAGTGGTCGATCGCTTTCTGATCACGACTGAAAAGGAAGGCGGAAAGCGGTTTCGGGTGCTTCTTCACCTCACGGATGGCGGCATCCATATCTCTATAGACAAGGATTGGGAGAAGCGGTCCAAAGATTTCGTCTTCCATGATCGGATCGTCCCAGGTAACGGGGTAAATGATGGTGGGATCGATGTAGCGTGCCTTCGGGTCGGATGCACCGCCAGCGACGACTTTGCTTTGGTCGATAAGGCTTGCGAGACGTTCGACCGCCTTGGGACTTACGATCCGTGAGTAGTCGTCGAATCTGCTCTTCGGATCATTCCCGTACAGCTCGACGACAGCTTTCTTGCACTCTTGAACGAATTCCGCGGCAATGGATTCATGCACATAAGCGTATCCGGGTGAAGTACACCACTGGCCGCCCCAAGCCGTCGCACCCCAGACAATCTTTTTGGCCGCGTCCGGAATATTGGCAGTCGGATCAACGAATGCAGGGTTCTGTCCGCCGAGTTCGAGGAGGACGGGTGTCAGATTTTTTGCAGCGGCCTCCATGACGATCTTACCCACCTTGACACTACCGGTGAAGAAGATGAAGTCGAAAGGCAGCTTTAAGAGTTCGGTGACTTCCTCTCTGCTTCCCGAGACGGAAGTGACGGCCCGCGGATCGAAATACTTGGGTACGAGATTCAGCAAGAGTTTGCTTGTGGCGGGCAAACCCTCGGAGAGTTTGAGAATGCACGGATTGCCCGCCGCAAGAACTTGGCACGCCGGGTCGAAAAGCAGGGTCAATGGCCCATTGAATGGACCAATCACCAAAGTGACACCGTACGGTTCTCGATAGACCTTGGCAGTATGTCCGCTCTCCCGAAGGGCTTTCGGCACGACGACATCTACAGGCTTCATCCACTCTTTCAGCTCTTGCTTCGCGAAGGCGGCGGTTCCAACTGGCGCCATAATCTCGAAGACTTTTTCCTGGCTGGCGGTCTTGAAGTCGCTGCTCATCGCAGCCTCAAGAGCCTCGGCGTTTTCATTACATAAGTTCTCAAGGCGTGTCAGCTGATCGATGCGCCACGCGTACGATTTGGTCGCGTCCGAATCGAAGTACGCCTTCTGTTTGTTAAAGATTTCCTGGAATGAATTCATCCAAGTCTCCCTCTGGGACGTTCGGTTTGTGCTCCGTCTTGCCGCAGGTTTTTAAACTTGTTTAGGTCATAGTGAGCACTACTCGGAAGCGTGCCTTGCCATCCATCATTCGTTTGTATGCTTCCTCGGCTTTTGCAAGCGGAAGTGTTTCGATCATTGGACGGACACCTGTGAGTACGCTGAAATCAAGCGTGTCTTGAGTCTCGATCGCTCTTCCGGTGAGACTGCCGACAACTGACCGTCCACCGAAGATAAGCGGTACGCCGTTGACTGGGATGGCATCACCCGAGACTCCGACAACCGCAAGTGTGCCCCGAGTTTTAAGGCCGGGAAGCAAGCTACCGATAGCGGCCCCGCTTGGCGCGGTCGCAAGGATGACATCTGCGCCTCCGAGCTTTTGCAGAGCTGCCGCCGCGTCTTCTGCCTTGGCATCGATGTAGATGTGCGCTCCTAATTTCTGCGCCAGGTGCTCTTTGTCGGGACCCCCGCCAATCGCCACGGTGCGCATGCCCATTTTTCGTGCAAACTGCACGCCAAGGTGGCCGAGCCCGCCCACTCCCTGAATGGCAACGGTGTCGCCGGCACGTGCGGCGTTACGAAGCGCGTTGAAGGTTGTTATGCCGGCACAGACCAGGGGGGCCGCATCTTCTGACTTGAGTGCATCCGGTATCAGGGCAAGCGCGCGTGCCTCCGCAATCATCGTTTCCGCGTAGCCACCGTCAGTTGTGATGCCGGTCATTATTGCATTTTGGCAATAGGCGGTCTCACCTCGGCGGCAGGCCTCGCAGGTTCCGTCTTCACCCCCGAAAAATCCAACTCCGACACGCTGGTCGACCTTCCACGCTGTCACGCCAGGACCCACTTCCTCTATTCGTCCGATAACCTCGTGGCCAGGCACGCGCGGATAAGAAAGGTTGGGGAATTGCGCTTCCACAGTTGCCGCATCCGAATGGCATACACCGCAAGCCTCGACGCGGATACGCACCTGTCCGGCGCCGGGGACGGCAACCTTTCTTTCGACCAAGGAGAAAACGCCCGGTGAAGAAATCTCGACGGCTCTGTATGTGCTCGCCATCCTTATCCTCCAACTTCACATTCCGCCCAACAAAAATGATTCGATCTTGAGTGTCAGTCACTCTCTTACTTCGAGGTCCCTTCCCGCGAACGCATCATGCGCCAGCGCGAGAGAGCGGTTCTGCACCGCCCCATTGATCTGCGTATCTCATTATTTCGGAGAATTAGAGTTCCGTCTTGATTGGAACTGCCGCGATTTGGACTTTCCGTCCGGTTCAACTGGCAGGTCTGCCAGCAGGGAGTCTCACTTCGCTTCAGGATTTGCTTGTTATGCTTCGGAAAGGCCCTAGTTGTCTTATGGCAAACGGTTTGCCCCTTACTGCTGGGCAAGCAGTTTGAATGCCTTTGGCATCGGCGCATTTGCTCTTCGCCACTGCCCCGGGGAAGTTCCGACAATCTCACGGAAGCTTCGATTGAAGGCTGGTTGATCAGAGAACCCCACTTCTAATGCAACCGTAAGCAATGATTTATCGGAGTGCAACAACATCGACTTCGCGGCTTGAATTCGTCTCTGAAGCAAGTAGCGGTGTACTGGAACACCAAATGACTTCTTGAAGGCGCGCATAAAACGACCCGGCGATAGACCGCATTCTTTTGCTAAATCGGGAAGTGCAAGATCACCCTCCAAGTGCTCGTGGAGTAGTTCGATTGCTCGATCTTGCTGCCAGACAGCTAGTCCTCCGGTGACAACTTCCGGGAACTGAACCGAATCCTGATAGGTCCTGGTCAGATGAGCGCATAGCAATGTAATCATTTCATCGAGGACCAAGCCCGGAAGATGCATCGCACGATCAAAGTAGGGCATCATCATCCGTGCCCAATGGAGAATCACGTGATCCTTGGTTCCCGGAGTGCAATGCAAGTTACGAATCCGCTTCAGTTCGTACTCGTCGCTAAATCGATTGATAACTGACCGGGGTATATAGACGTGAACCGAGTCGAAACCTGAAGTTCGCAGTGCGACCGGCTCCGACTCCATATCGAATATCTGAATCCCGCCGGCATCCCATTCGGTGACCCGATGAAAGCGTCCGTCGAGCCAAGTTCCCCAGCCCTTAACGCTGTCTGGACGGCGCAAATGCACGGATATCGAAAAAGCCTTTTCTGGCGGAATGTGTGGCGTGGGTCCAGGAAAGCCGTTCGGCATTCGCATGCGTGTCAACGCAACCTGAGAATTTCCTCTGGGACCAAGGACGAGTGAGGAAGATTCCCGCAGAGAGAAATGCTCCGCCAATCTTTGCCCAAACATGCCTTGAAGCATACATTCCGCCTCGTACCGAATTAGAACTTACCGTTGCTATTTTTCCATTGATCGCGAGGTGGGATCGCTTCGAGCGTATCCCAGTGCTCGGCGATCCTACCCTGTTCAATGCGGAACAGGTCATAAATACCGGTGGGTACGCGACCAAACGTAGCCTCGGCAACGACGAGGACGAAGTTACCTTCGCCAAGTATCTTGTGCACGCTCTTGTATACGACCGCCTGACCTTTGGCGGCAAGAGCCTGCAAACCCGCAATCAGCCCGGGGATTGTATCGGCGACCCAAGGGTTGTGCTGGATGTATTGGGTTCCGTTGAAGTAGCTCGGGAAGGTCTCCCGAAGCCCTGCGAGAAGGTCTTCCATGTAGCGCTGCATAAGCGCCCTATTGGCCTCCGTCTTGTCCAGATCGGAGGCGATTGTGGGACCGTCGATCATCGTGTGTCCGCTCGGGCTGGGTTCGGTCGCGGTCTCCTGCAAATTATCCCAATGCTCGACGATCAGGCCATCTTCGAACCGGAAGATGTCGAATCCGATGCGTGGTCCGAAGAAGTTGTACTCCGTGTGAGCGAAGACATAATTGCCATCTTCAAAGACGCGGATCGTATTGACGGACGCATCGGGCGGCATGTTCTTGATGAGGGCGGCGACGCCTGCCGGGCCAGGCCCGACCTGCAGGTTGTGCTGGATGTATTTATTCGGATTGAGGTATGCGAACGGAACCGGATCTCTGGTCTCAAGTGACTTCAGGAGATCGATGACCTGTTGTTTACGGCTGGGCGGCATGGGTCCTCCAGGACAGGCTCTCATTGCAATAATGGACCATTTGGTCCGTTATTTGCAAGCCTCCGCGGTGAATTGACGGATAATGTTGCAATGGGACGACGAAAACTGTTCACCAGAGAAGATGTCCTCAACAAAACGATCCCCGTCTTTTGGAAGCATGGCCTTGCCGAGACGAGTGTTCAGGAGCTTGAGCAGGCCACGGGAGTGCGCAAGTCCGGCTTGTATGCAGAGTTCAAGGACAAAGAGGACCTGTTTGTCGCAAGCATGCGCCAATATTTTGACATGCTGAGGGCACGCGGAGCCCTGACGAAGCAGCCTTTGGGTTGGGACAACGTCGAGGGCTTTCTGAAGGTCTGTTACGGGAGTTGGGGACAGAAGGGGTGCTTTTCCGTGAACTCCATGCGCGAGTTTGCGGATCTTCCGCCCAAAGCCCGCCAGATCATGATCGCGAATATGACGAAAGCCCACCAGCTCCTGATCGACAATCTAACCGCTGCACGTGGAGAGGCCGGCGACAATGAATCCCTGGCTGACCTCATCATCACGTTCTTTTGCGGAATTTGTTTGGAACAAAATCTTAGCCCGGATCGGGCACGGGTTACGAGAAAGATTGAACATTTCATGAAGTTGATTCGTGGAATGTGATCATCAAGCCTGAAGACAGGCCTCCGATCTGCTGACGCAGATATGCCAGTGTCGAGCGATGATTTCTCGACCACGCCGGCAAGGGAATAGGAGTCCTAAAATGCTCAACTTACACGGCGGAAAGGACCAATTCAGTGCCCTCTCGACGAACGGCATTAGCTTCGTATTTCACCGAATGGATCGAACTGTGACACGGTGGTGAGTGCCGAATGAAGACATTTCGCACTCAGCGCCGGCACGGGATTTGCGGCGGTAATCATTGGATCGCTCACCATTCTATTAGTAATGGGGAGTCGGCTAATTTGGATAGATGAAACCAACGCCGGATACCTGATCACAAGTTGCATGCTGGTTGCGCGGGGCGCGGCACGTGCGATTTCGACATAGCTACGAGTTCGCAATGAGTTCTTATATCCTGAGGAACCGATTGCGAATAATAGGAGGATGAATGGCGCAAGTTTGGTTAGTGACGGGCAGTTCTCGCGGTCTGGGTCGCGCGATTGTCGAAGCGGGCCTCGCGGCGGGTAATAAAGTGTTGGCGACAGCTAGGGACATCGAGTCTCTACATGACCTATCGGAGCGCCACGGTGACCAGATCAAGCTCTTCGCGCTGGACGTGACCGACGAGTCCGCGGCAGCGAGCGCAGTGAAGGTGGCGATCGGTGCCTTTGGCTCGCTGGAGGTGGTTATCAACAACGCAGGATACGGCAATCTCTCGTCCGTCGAGGACACGCCGATGTCGGATTTTCGCGCACAAATCGAAACGAATCTCTTTGGGACGATCATCGTGACGAAGGCCGCTCTTCCGTACTTTCGCCAAAGGAAAGCCGGTCATTTTGTTCAGCTTTCGTCGATGGGCGGAAGGATCGGGCCTCCAGGGCGTGGGCCCTATTCGGCTGCGAAATGGGGTGTCGAGGGTTTCTCAGAAGTGTTGTCGCGCGAAGTGGCGCCGCTAGGCATCAAGGTCACCATCGTTGAGCCGGGTGGCTTCCGCACGGACTTCGCCGGCAGTTCCACCAAACTGAGCGAAGGAAATCCCGACTACGACTCGACTGTTGGAGCAACCGCCAGGTTTCAACGCGACTACAACGGTAAGCAGCCCGGTGATCCGAAAAAGGCGGCTCAAGCGATCGTGCGACTAACGCAGGAACAGAAACCTCCACTGCGACTATTGCTTGGCAGCGATGCGTACAACGGGGCGGAGAAAAACGACCTCGCACGCCTAGAAGAAGCAAGGTCCTGGAAAGAACTCAGCGTGTCCACTGATTTCGAGTCGAAGCCCCCACACCCGGAGCGACCAAAGTGAACCTACCTTGGCGGGAATCCGGCCCACGGACGTGGCGCCTTTTCGCGCCGCGCAAATCATAGGAGCACGCTTCGCATTTTTTGTTTCGCTGGCTCATGTCAAAAACCGCCTAAAGCAAGGCGACGGTGTGTTCGAGAGCGGTCTTAGAAACCTCCGCCAAATCGCTCAAATTCTTGGTAAGCGCTTGGTCGGCTCAAAGCAATTCACAGCACTTGAGACCATCTCAAAACAGCCGAGTGCAACTCACACGACAGGCGGTTTGGAAGACCGCCGCAAAACGTCAAAAGCAGAGTCGGAAATTGGGGGACGGGCAGCTCGGCGACTAGTCCGTGAGACAGAAGTCCGAGAAGCCGACTTTTCGCCAAGTGAAACTGTGTCGGTAAACACATCCGCGTTTATCGGGAGCAATGTGCCAGCCCGGAGGCACGCGAACGGCGGATCGCTTCAAACGGCGGCGCTGACTTTCAAAGGAGATTATTTTGTTCGCGCTTTTTCAGAAGACACCGCCGCGGACGAAGAACGGAAGAAACTCGTCCAGGGGTTTTAAAGATGGTTCCGTTTTCCTGCGAATGATCGCCCCGTACCAGCAAGTGACCAGCAACGACGCCAGCTTTTGGGGATCGTCGCGACCAGTTGCTGTCCCGCTTTCTATCTGAACGCGCGAGATCAAGTCGCTCACGCGAGTAATCCAGATTCCTGTACCACGAGCGATGTGTTGCGTGAGTGCTGCGGGGATCGCTGGCGCCTCCGCAGCAAGGGTGGCCAGGAGTTGAAGCGGGGCAACTTCTACCATCGGTGGTTCTGCGGCCAGGAAGTGGCAGTGCTCTCTCAGTTGATCGCTTGCGCTATGACCGGTTGGCCGAGAAAGCGATTCCCGAAGCGCCTCGAACTGGCGATCTACAAGTCTCGATGCGAGTTCTTCTTTGCTCTTGAAGTAGTTATAGAAAGTGCCTTTAGGCGCGTTTACGGCCGACGCGATGCGGTGGATGCTCGCCTGGACATAGCCGACATCCTGAAATAACCTGCCACCAGAGAGCAGCAGCATTTCGCGAGGATCGTGCTTTCGATGTGAGATCTCGCCCTGAATCGGAGACATCGGTCGAATCTGGCACGCAATCGCCTATGCGCGGCTTGTCGAAAGGGA
>JBAQJX010000076.1:0-11078 GCA_049641765.1 Candidatus Acidiferrum sp. | reverse complement strand
CCAACAAGTGCCGTCTCAGGATGGCAACCTTCTCTTCTCCGGTGTAGTGCTTTCGCCCTTTTCTCATGCGTCCTCTCCGTTATCTTAACGGAAGAACGCCCTCTCCAGTTCCAGCTGAGGCAGGACACGAGCACGACCGCTTATGTTGCCGTACTTTTCTTCTCCGCGTCCAGTTCGGCCATTGCGGAATCCGTGCTCGCAAATTTCCGGCGCTCTTCCGATTAGTGCGTATAGGCCGCGTTGATGAAGTCATCGACGTCTTTGTGCAGCTTGTGATGAGCCTTTTCGTCGATGTACACCATGTGCCCTGATTCGTAGTAAGCAAAACTGATGTTCTTGCGAACGGGTGGCTCGAGACTCATGTGTGCCACGGTATTCTCAATGCCGTTGAACGGCGTGGCCACGTCGTAGTAGCCGCACAAGACCAGCACTTTCAAATAAGTCTGCTGCGTCATCGCGGCGCGCAAAACTTCGGCCACTTCCGTATTTCCGGTCTGGTCCCACGGCCGCACATTGGCCGTCACGGTGTAGTACGCGTCGCTGTCCCACTTCAGATCGCGCCGCACGTAATCCTGGAAGGTTGCCACGAACGCACCTTCATAAGACGATTCGCTCGGGTCGTATTCGTTGCGTTCCCCGGCGGCATCGACGTCTATGCCCTCAAATCGCGAATCGAGCCGGCCGATCGTCCGGCGTTTTCCGCGCTCGAGTTCCTTGAACCAACGGAACGGGCTTACGCGCAGGTTCGCTTCTTCAATATATTGGGTGGAGAGACCTGTGTAGTGCGCAAGGTCCTCCGCAACCTTATCCCGCTCCGCGTCTGAAAGCTGGTCGCCTTTCTCCAAGGCCTGCGCATACTCGCCGTGCGCGAACTCGCGCGCCTTTTGCGCGACCTGTTCAACCGTCAAGCTCTGCAAGTCACTCGGCAGCAGGTGGTGATACCACGCCGTCGTGGTGTAGGTCGGCAGATAAAAAATGATTCGATCGTCGGCGCCCCAGTTGGAAAATGCCACGGTCGAAAGCAGCGCGATCCCGCTCAGATACATTTGATGGCGCTCTTGCAGCACGCCCGAAAGTTCAGCGGAGCGCGTCGTGCCGTAGCTTTCGCCGATCAGGAACTTCGGAGACGCCCAACGCTCGGTGCGCGTGATGTACTGATAAATGAAATCGGCGAACCAGTTGGCGTCTTCGATGATGCCGTGAAATTGATTGGGCGCCTCGCCGAGAGCAGGCCGGCTGTAGCCCGTGGAAATCGCGTCGATAAAAACGAGGTCCGTCGCATCGAGGAACGAATCTTCGTTGTCGACGACTGTATACGGCGCCGGCATTCCCTGCCCGTCGGGCGTCAGGACCACTCGCTTCGGCCCCATCCCCATGTGCGTGAAAAGCGAAGCAGATCCCGGCCCGCCGTTATAGACGAAACTGACCGGCCGCTTCGCGGGATCGGAAACGCCTTCCTTCACGTACGCCACATAAAACATCGACGCTTTCACCGTGCCGTCGTCCGCCTTGATGTTGTAAGTGCCCGCGGTCGCCGTGTAATTGATCATCTGTCCGCCGATGCGCGCGGAATGATGCGTAACCACCGACTTCTCTTCCGGCGCGGGTGGATGCGCCTGCTTTTCGCGAGCGCCTTCATTTTGCGTCGCCGCTTCCTCCGCCGGTGGACGTGTGCGCTCGCGCATTTGCGGCGGCCTCTGGCCCGGTGGAATCGTTTGTTGCTGGGCCGCGGCCGTGCCTAAACCGAATAAAATCGTAATTCCCGCGAGAACGCACCTGTTTCTCCACATTTCTCTTCTCTCCTTTTTCGCAAAACTTGATTCGGGCAACCAGGAATGAATCGGCATTTCGGGAGAATCCCTCCACTCACCCGAAACATTCCGTAGGACGCGCAATGCGTCGTTCGAGTTTCATTCGGTGAAAAAGAAACGCGAGTCGCTTCGAAGGTTGGAATGTGGGCTACAGCACGCAGTAAACGCGGTGACGCTCGCGCAAGAAATCAGTGAAGCGCTGCCGCCAGCGTCTTCACGAGCAACGGCTCCTGTTCGAGCAAGACCGTGCGAAGGTCCAAAATCAAGCGGTCATTCTCGACACGCGCGATGACTGAAACACCGGACGGCGCACGCCGCAGCCTTTGTTCCAGCTGTGCCGCGGAATAACGCGCGCTGGCAATGCGAATCACCTTCGTCGGCAACGCCTGCGTCGGCGTCGAGCCGCCGCCCGCCAGGGACGCGCCATCCACGATATCCATCTCCACTTCGTCGAGCGGAAGCTCCGGCCTCAGATCGCGCAGGAAGTTTTCCGCGCGCTGCTTTATCTCTTGGGCGCTGGTTCGAATCATGCGCAACGAGGGAATTTCTTCCCAGGCTCCGCGCAAGTACGCGCCTAGAGTCACTTCCATCGCCGCGGTCGTCAGCTTGTCCACGCGTAGCGCCCGGAAAAGCGGATGTCTTCGCACTCGTGTGACCAGTTCTTTTCCTCCCGCGATAATCCCTGCTTGCGGCCCCCCTAGCAGTTTGTCTCCGCTGAACATCACGATCGATACTCCTGCTTCGATGCTCTGGCGAACCACAGGCTCCGAAATTCCGTTCTCGGAAAGATCGACGAGGCATCCCGAGCCGAGATCCTCGATTAGCGGAATCCCGCTTCGCCGGCTAAGCGCGGCCAATTCTTCGAGCCCCGGCTTCTCAGCAAAACCTGTAATTCGGAAATTCGATGGGTGCACGCGCAGAAGTAGCCGCGTCTTCTCGTTAATCGCGTTTTCGTAGTCGGCAAGCCTCGTCCGGTTCGTTGTACCGACTTCGCGCAGCACGGCGCCGCTTTCCGCCATGATCTCGGGAATGCGGAAGCCATCGCCAATTTCGATCAGCTCGCCGCGCGAGACGACCACCTCGCCACCTTTTGCCAGCGCTGCAAGCACCAGTAGCACGGCGGCGGCGCAATTGTTGACCACAATCGCCGCTTCGGCTCCCGTGAGCCGCTCAAGCATCGAGGAGGTGTGCACGTCTCGCTTCCCTCGCGCGCCGGCCTCTAAGTCATACTCAAGATTCGAATACTGCGTCGCGGTTCGACGGAATTCCTCTACCACCGCCGCAGAAAGCGGGGCGCGGCCAAGATTCGTGTGGAGAACCACTCCCGTCGCGTTGATCACCGGCTGCAGCGAGTGCGTCAAGATTCGTTCGACAACCGCGCTGATGTGTTTCTCGAGTGCCGCCGAATCGGCCGCCAGGAGCGCAAGTTCTCCCAGTACCGTAAATTTCGCCTGATCCGTGATTCTCACGCGCAGCTCGGCAAGCACTGTCCGTGTCACTTCAACCAACAACGCACGATCCATGCGGTCTGCGAGTTTCGCGAGACGGGGCTGCGCGAGCAGTTCGTCGACCGAAGGAATCTGGCGCAGCAATCCCGCCTGCTCGGCGGACAGCGGGTGTTTTGTGCGGATCTCCATCCAGTCATTTCACCACACCGTACCAAGTCGGGCAACGAAGCTTTCCGAATCCCGGCCACCTTGGCGATGCGCCCAAGCTTCCCAATCTACCGGGATGCACATTGCGCATCGTCACGCTCTGCGCCGGTTGACGGCTTCGCCCGCTGCTCCTAGCATGATATTCAAGGGGCGTTTCCACCCATGGCGACCATCGACGAGGAACTTGGCCAGCTCGAACGGGACATCCGCCAGCTCAAGATCGAATACGATCAGTATTTCGGCGGTGGCAGAAAGCGCCCTCCCACGGAAATCGAGTGGCGCATTGAATTGACCGTCAAGCGATATGGCGAGCGGGCCGGCGATTTGAAATACGGCCAACGATTCCGTTTGAACAACCTCACGCAAACGTACGCAAAGTACAAAGACATTTTCCGAAAAAAGACGCAACAGAAGGAAGAGGGAAAAGTCCAGCGCCACTTCGGCGCGGCCGCCAAAGCCATCGAAGCCGAGCGCGCGCTAAAGCAGCCGCCGAAACCGGTGGAACCTCCTACCACCAGCGCGCCCGCAGCCTTCCGCGTAGTCTGCTCCGAGCCGGAACGCGAGAGCGAAAAGGTCGAGCAGCTGTACCAGGCTTTCGTCCAGGCCAAGCAACAGGCGGGCGAGCAGACCGGCAAGCTCTCACGCTCCAGCTTCAATGAATTTGTCCTGAAAAAAACGAACGATCTGAAGAAGCAGAAAAATTGTCGCAACGTTGAGTATGTCGTCGAAGTCGTCGACGGCCAGGTGAAACTGAAAGCTCTCGTCAAAGCCTGAACTCCCTTTTCTTTTTGTCCTCATCGCGTTTCCGCTTTCCGAATCTCCGCCACCCGCATAAACTATTGTGCTTTTCTTTTTCGGGAGGAATACATGGCGGTGGAACGCGCGCTCATCAGCGTGTTTGATAAAACAGGAATCGTCGAGTTTGCAAAACGGCTCGCGGCGCTCCGCATCGAGATTCTTTCGACCGGCGGCACCTCGAAGCTTCTTCGCGATGCAGGCGTTGCTGTGCGCGACGTCGCCGACTTCACCGGATGGCCGGAGATGCTCGGTGGCCGAGTGAAAACTCTTCATCCCAGGGTCCACGGCGGACTTTTGTATCGCCGCCACAATCCAGAAGATCAAAAGCAAGTGGCCGAACATCACATCGCGCCAATCGACCTCGTGGTCGTCAATCTTTATCCCTTCGAAGCTACCGCTGCCCGGCAAGGCGTGACCGCGGAGGAACTCATCGAGAACATCGACATCGGCGGCCCAACCATGCTCCGCTCCGCGGCAAAAAACCTCGAAAGCGTCACGGTCATCACCGATCCTGTCGATTACAACCGTGTGGCGGACGAACTCGAAGCCGTTCGGGAAACTTCTCTGGCAACGCGCCTCGAACTGGCCCGAAAAGTCTTTGCCACAACGTCCCGTTACGATGGCCTGATCACTACAGAACTCGAGCGCCTGTCGCTCGCGGCTAGCCAATTGGAATTGGGCGAGAAACCGCAACTGCCGGAACGCGTGCACATCGCGTTGCACAAGCAGAGTCCGCTGCGTTACGGCGAAAATCCTCACCAAGCCGCTGCGCTCTATGTTCCGGCGGGAAGTGCACCGTCCGGGCTCGCCGCCGCCAAACAGCTCCAGGGCAAGGAGCTGTCCTATAACAACTATGTGGACCTCGAAGCAGCACGCAGCCTTGCCGCTGAATTCACGCATCCCGCTGCGGTCATCGTCAAACACAACAATCCCTGCGGAACGGCCGAGCGCGAAACTCTTCTCGACGCCTACTTGAAAGCCCTCGCGGGCGATCCGGTCTCGGCGTTCGGCGGCGTCCTGGCATTTAATCGCGTGGTGGACGCCGCCACCGCGGAAGAAGTGGCCAAACTTTTTGTCGAATGCATCGCTGCGCCGGGCTTCGACGAGAAAGCAAAAACAATTTTCTCGGCGAAGAGGAATTTGCGCTTGCTCGAGTTGCCCTCAGGTGGCCTCGACCCCGAGCGCGAACTCCAGCTCAAGCGCATCCTGGGCGGAATGCTCGTCCAGCAGCCGGACCTCGGCGAAATTCGCGAGGACCAGCTTCGCACGGTGACGAAGCGCGCCCCGACGGCCGACGAAGTGCAAACCATGCGATTCGGATGGAAGGTGTGCAAGCATGTGAAATCCAACGCCATCGTTTTTGCGAAGGATGGCGCCACGCTCGGCGTAGGCGCGGGGCAAATGAGCCGCGTGGATTCCGTCAAGATCGCGGTACTGAAGGCGCAATCCTCTCTCGCCGGAAGCGTTGTCGCCTCGGATGCCTTCTTCCCCTTCCCGGATGGCGTCGAGGAAGCCGCCAAGGCAGGGGCCGTCGCCGTGATTCAGCCGGGTGGCTCGGTCAACGACAACAAGGTCATCGCCGCTGCCGACAGCCTCGGAATAGCCATGGTCTTTACGGGCATGCGCCACTTCCTGCACTGAGATCGCAGTTGCATCCATATGCCTTGATCTGCACTAAAATGCACCAAGGTTTTCTGCTCGCCGCGCCTGCCAAAGTTCGCGTTCAACGCTTCAGAACTCGCCGGCATCCTACTAGTGGGCGCCTTTGGGCCCTGGAAACGGCTGGCTTTTGGCTTTTGACCGGGTTCCATCAGCATGGGATACTTTCTGTTTCCGGGGCATCTATGAACCTACGAAGAATTACCTTGGTCGCGCTTTTCACGGGCCTTTCCGGCGCCTTGGCCATTGCTCAATCTCCCCAAACTTCGCCGGCCCAGACGAATCCTCCCCCTCAGTCGAAGTCCGGATCGCTGGCACCAGAAACGGAGTCCGCCCCTTCTTCGCGCGCCGATGCCTACTACAATTTCTCGCTGGGCCATCTTTTCGAGCAGCAATATTTGGCGACGAACGAACCGGAGTATGCGACGCAGGCCATCGACGCCTATAAGAAGGCTTACGCTCTCGATCCCAACTCCCCCGTCATCGGCGAGCGCCTAGCGGAAATGTATTGGGAATCTCTTCGCGTTCATGAAGCCATTTCGGAGGCTCAGGAACTCCTCAAGCGCGACCCCAACGATGTCCCGACGCGCCGCCTCCTCGGGCGCATTTACCTGCGCAGCCTCGGCTCTCAAACCGGGAGTACGCAGGCCGATACTGCTGAGCGCGCCATAGAACAGTTCCGCGAAGTCTATCGCCTGGATCCCACGGACACGGAATCCGCGTTGTGGCTGGCTCGTCTCTATCGCCTGCGCAACGAACATGACAAGGCCGAAGAAGTCCTTCGTAGCATGTTGAAGGAGGATCCCGGAAACGAATCCGCGATCGAACAGCTCACTCAGCTTCTGCTCGACGAGGGCAAGGCCGATGATGCCGTTTCCCTTCTGGAAGGAATCACCAGCCGTTCTCCGTCCCCCGGCTTGCTCGACCTGCTCGGCGATGCATACACGCAGACTCACGATCTTGCCAAAGCGGAAGAGGCCTATCGCAAAGCCGCGGATATGGACCCCTCCGAGCTCAGCCATCTGCGCGGATTGGGCCAAACCTTGCTCGCCGAAGAAAAGTATCCCGAAGCTCTCAAGGTCTATCAGAAGCTCGCGGACCTCATGCCTGACGACGCGGACGTCTATTTGCGCTTGGGTCAGATTTACCGCGAACTGAATCAGCTCGATCTTGCCGAACAAAGCCTCTTGAAAGCGCGGCAGTACGAGCCCGGAAGCCCCGAGGTTATGTACAACGAAGCGATGCTCTATGAAGCGCAGGGGCGCTATCAGGATGCCATTCGCGTTCTTTCGGACGCCGTCGCCGGCCTGAAGTCCGGCTCGACTGCTCTCCCATCGCGCCGCCGTTCGCTCGCCATTCTTTATCAGCAACTCGGGCAGCTTTACCGCGACACGGAGAATTTTCCTGCTGCCATTAATACCTACACGGAACTCGGCTCTCTCGGCGATGAGGAAGACCGTCGCGCGCGCGTCTTGATCATGGACACGTACCGCGCTGCCAAGGACTTGCCTAAGGCTCTAGAAGCGGGCAAGGAAGCTATCGCCAAGTACCCGACCGATCCAAGCGTCGTCGCCTCCAACGCCCTGCTGCTCGGCGAGAACGGCCAGACCGATGAAGCCGTCAAGATTCTCACCTCGCAACTCACGAAGACCCCAGCGGATCGCGACACGTACTTGAACATTTCTCAGGTGTACGAACGCGGCAGGCGCTACAAAGAGGCGGAACAAGCCGCTCTGACCGCCGAAGCTCTCCCCGGGGTCCCTCGCGACAATGAAATGACATGGTTCATGCTCGGAGCCATCTACGAGCGCCAGAAGTTCTACGACCGCGCCGAAGACGAATTCAAGAAAGCCTTGGAAGTCAATCCGCGCGACGCGGCCGTGCTCAACTACTACGGCTATATGCTCGGCGATCTGGGCATTCGCCTGGATCAAGCTCAATCGCTCGTCCAACGCGCTCTGAAAGAAGACCCCAACAGCGGCGCTTATCTCGATAGCCTTGGCTGGATCTATTTCCGCGAAAACAAGCTTGCGGATGCCGAAGCCACTTTGCGCAAAGCCGTTCAATTTGAGAGCCACGACGCCACCATCCGTTCCCACCTCGGCGATGTCTATGCCAAGTCCGGCCGCATGGATCTCGCGGCTACTCAATGGGAAAAATCTCTCGAAGAGTGGCGCCACTCTCTGCCTGCCGACGTCGAAAACGACAAAGTAGCCGAAGTGGAGAAGAAGCTCTCCGAGGTACGGCACCGCGTGGCGCAAAAATCCTCGCCTGAAGACGCGAAGCCGCAATAGGCCGCATGCGCGAAGTTCGTATCCCAGCCTTTGCAAAAATCAATCTGCGCCTAGAAATTCTGGGGAAACGCCGGGATGGTTATCACGAACTCCGCACCATCTTTCAGAGCGTTTCGCTTCACGATGTATTGCGACTTCTCGCTTCCAGGCGGCCGGGAATCTCTCTCTCCATTGAGGGCAATTCCGCTCTCTCCCGCGAGCCTTTCCAGAAAAATCTCGTCTACCGCGCAGTGGACGCGCTCCGCCGGGAACTCAAGGTTCGTTCTGGCGTCGAGATTCAGCTGACAAAAACCATTCCGGCTGGCCGTGGCATGGGCGGCGGCTCGAGCGACGCAGCAGCTGCTCTGCTCGGCTATCTGCGCCTGACAAACCGCAAGCTACCCCTGCCCCAATTGCTCGAAATTGCCTCCTCGCTGGGCGCTGACGTCCCCTTTTTCCTTTCCGGTGGCTGCGCGCTCGGCATTGGCCGCGGCGACGAAATTTATCCTCTCCCGGACCTGCCCAAGCTCGACATCCTCGTCGTTTCCCCGCGCGACATCCATGTCCCTACCCTCGATGCCTATCGCTGGCTCAAGGCGCGTCCGCTGACATTGACAAAAAGTCCTGTAAACCCTAAACTTTGGAAGTTCTGTGCTTTATGTTGGAGCGCGCAGGGAAGCGGCCTTTCGAACGATTTCGAGCCGCCCGTTTTCCGGCGCCATGCCCGTCTTGCTCAAATCAAGCGGGCCTTGCTCCAAAGAGGAGCTTCAGAAGCCTCGCTGGCGGGTAGCGGTTCGGCGGTGTTTGGTGTTTTCCCGAGCCCAGCGTTGGCGCGCCGAGCCGCTGTTGGGTTTCCGGACGATCAGACCTTTGTTTGCGAGTCACTCTCGCGCGACAGGTACGTTCGTAAAATGCAGGGCACTCGTTGAAGTAGATTTGTGTCCTCGTTTTTCCTCGGTTGATCCGCGGCGTCTCCACCGAACCAGGTAGCTGAACTTTGCAATTAAATATCGGTCAGCTCGTGTGCATCCATCAATTCACGGCTGACGGAGCGCATGTTTCGTGAACGACGATCGATTCAAAATCTTTGCTGGGACTGCGAATCTCCCGCTGGCGGAAAGCATCTGCCGCCATTTGGAAGTCCCGCTCGGCAAGGCAAATCTTGGTCGTTTCAGCGATGGTGAAATTTATTTTCAGATTCTCGAAAATGTGCGCGGCGCTGATGTTTTCGTCGTTCAGCCGTGCTGCTTCCCCGTCGATAACCACTTGCTTGAGCTTCTTCTCATGATCGACGCTTTCAAGCGCGCCTCCGCTTGGCGTATCACCGCCGTGCTCCCCTACTATTGCTATGCGCGCCAGGACCGCAAGGACAAGCCCCGCGTTCCAATATCCGCTAAGCTTGTCGCCGACTTGCTCGAAACCGCCGGCGCAAGCCGCGCGTTGACGCTTGATCTCCATGCGCCTCAGATTCAGGGCTACTTCGACGTTCCCGTCGATCACCTATATGGCTCGCCTGTTCTCGTCGAGCATTTCCGCCAGCTCGATCTGCCGAATCTTACGGTCGTCTCGCCTGACGCAGGCGGCGTCGAACGCGCCCGCTTCTTCGCTAAGAAACTCGACGCCCCACTGGCAATCGTCGATAAGCGCCGCGTGGATGTCGACGTCAGCGAAGTAATGAATCTCATCGGCGATGTCCGCGGACGCAGCACTTTAATCGTCGACGACATCATTGACACCGCTGGCACTCTCGTCAAAACCGCCGAAGCCTTGATTCGCGAAGGCGCCACTCAGGTTTTTGCCGCTTGCACCCATGCCGTCCTTTCCGGCCCGGCCATCGAGCGCATTGCAAATTCGCAAATCAAGCAAGTTGTCGCAACGGATTCGGTGCCTCTTGCCGAGGCCGCCAAGACCATGGGCAAGATCAAAGTCTTGAGCGTTGCTGACCTGCTCGCGCGCGGCATTCGCTCGATTCATGAGGAGACTTCGATCAGCGAGCTTTTTATTTAGAGGTTGCAGCAAAACAGGCGTTCTCGCCTGTCATTTGACTTTGGCTTTCGCACCGGAACGGGATTTCGCATCGCAAACGAATCTCCTCGTTCCACGAGATTTTACGGAAGGAATGAACGTATGGCTCAGAATCAAATCGTCGTAGAAGGAGCGCCCCGCTCCGATCGGGGCAAGAACGAAGCGCGCCGCCTGCGCCAGACCGGCCAGGTTCCCGCGGTTCTTTATGGCGGCAAAGGCGAAGCCCTCACTCTCGCCGTCAACGCCAAGCAGGTCGGAGCGATTCTCCGCTCCCCCACCGGCCATAACACGCTTTTCCAGGTGGACCTCGCCGGCAAGCACGAGCCTGCCATCTTGAAAGACTGGCAAGTCGATCCGCTCAGCGGCAAATTGCTTCACGTCGACTTGCTCCGTGTCGCCATGGACGTTCGCATGCGCGTCAAGGTTCCCGTCCACACCTTTGGCGAACCTGCTGGCGTCAAGCAGCAAGGCGGCGTCTTCGAAGTCGTCACGCGCGAAGTCGAAATCGAATGCTTGCCCGCTGAAATTCCCACCGAATTCAAGGTGGACGTCAGCGGCCTCATGCTCGGCAAACAGCTTCGCGCCGCGGATCTCGTCATCGACGGCACGAAGATGAAGCTCATCACCGATCCGGAACGCGTTCTGGCTCACGTCGTCGCTCTCAAGGTCGAAGAAGAGAAGCCCGCCGAAGCCGTCGCTGCCGAGGCTGCCGCGCCTGCCGAGCCCGAAGTTATCAAGAAGGGCAAAAAGGAAGTCGAAGGCAAAGAAGGCGCCGAGGCCGAAGCCAAACCGGAAAAGGCCGAAAAGGGCGAGAAGAAAAAGTAGTGCTGCGATTTTGGAATCGCGGCGGCTGGCGG
>JBAQJX010000074.1:0-42934 GCA_049641765.1 Candidatus Acidiferrum sp. | reverse complement strand
CCAACAATCGTGAACGGTGCTCCATTGACCTCCAGAACGCGCCCAACAACCGATCGATCCTCGTTGTATTGCGAGTGCCAGTAGGCATAGCTCATCACAGCCATACCGGGTCCGCCCAACTGATCGTCTGCAGGCGCGAGCAGTCTGCCCACGGCCGGTTTTACGCCCAGCACCGAAAAGTAATTCCCAGAGACAACTTTCCCGCGCGCAAATCGAAAGTCGCGTCCATCGCTTCCATCCAACACTCGAATCCGCAGCCGATGGCGATTGCTCTCAAAGGCGCACAGTTCCTGAATAGACTGGTCGTGTTTTCGGAAAAATTCATAATTCGCGTAGCTGAACTCGGTCCATCGTCCTTCGACCACGCCACCCGAGTAAGCTCCTTCGCTCGTACTGTCGGAAAAAAGTACGAGCTCTTGTGGATCGGGAACCGGCAATGTCTTTAAGATGATTGCCTCAATCAAGCTGAAGATCGCCGTATTCGCTCCGATCCCCAGCGCAATCGTGAGCACCGCGACCACCGTAAACCCCGGCGATTTGCGCAGCATCCGCAACCCAAACCGCACATCCTGAATCAGCGTGTCGACGAAGTGCGTCCCCATTGCTTCCCGGCATTCCTCTTTGTATCTTTCTCCGCCGCCAAACTCGATCCGCGCCTTTCTCTCCGCCTCTTCCCTGCTCATTCCGCCGCGTTCCAAATCCTCCGCGCGCCTCTCAATATGACCGCGCAGTTCCTCCTCCAACTCCCTCTCTACTCGCTTCCGGGAAAAAATCGTTGAAGCGATGGTCCGCAATGTAGCCCAAATCTTCATACTTCCTCTGGCTTCGCCCCAAGCGCCGCTGCAATCGCGGAAACCAACCGGTTCCAACTGTCTTCTTCTTCGCGCAATCGCTTCCGCCCCGCCGCAGTCAACTCATAAAACTTCGCGCGCCGATTATTGTCGGAAACTCCCCAGCTCGCTCTTAGATAGCCTTGCCGCACCAGCCGAAACAAGGCCGGATATAGCGCCCCTTGTTCGACGAGCAGCGCGCGGCGCGAAATTTGCTCGATGCGCAGCAGAACGCCGTAGCCATGCAGCGGCCCAAGTGAAACCGCCTTTAATATCAAAAGATCGAGCGTTCCGGGAAGAAGTTGCGCTTGCAGGGTCACGCACCCTCCTAAGATGCTTAGGAGGATGCGCCACTCTCTCCTAAGTTGTCAAGGAGAGTGTGTGTTTAGTAGGGGAATTGCGTCTGTCGAGGGTGATCTAGCAATTCCCTGCCCCGACGCAGAGAACTTGTATTCGCTAATGTGCCGTGCACTGCGCGCGCACCGCGGCAAGCACATCGGCATCGAACTGCGCGCCTTGCCAGCCGTGCGCCGAACAAACTTGGTCAGCCGTCAATCCCAATGCCCCGCGCAAATCCGCTCCCGCGATATTCGCTCCGGTAATCTCCGTTCCGCGAAGAACGGCTCCCGGAAACAATGCGCCGCGGAGGTCCGCGTTCTTCAGGCTCGCATCCATCAGGATCGTTCCCTTAAATTCTGCGCCCGTCAAATTCGCGTCCATAAGTTTTGCCGAGGAAAGATCCGTCTGCTCCAGAGTGGCGAAGGAAAGCACGGCGCGCTCCATCTTTGTATCGCGCATGTCCGCTCGCGTCAGGTCTGTGCGCAACAATTGGCCATTGCGCAAATTCACGGCGTAGAGAGACGCTCCCTCCAGCTTTGCATTGGACAGCACCGCATTTTCAAGCATGGCAAAGGATAGGTCCGCGCCGCGCAAATCGGCGCCTGTGAAATTCGCCCGGCTCGCGTCGGCGGAAACCATCACGGTCTTCGCTGCCTGCACGCGATCCAGGATGGCGTCGCGCAAAACCGCTTCGCGCAGATTCGCTCCACGCATGTCCGATTCGGAGAGATACGCGCCTTCCAAATCCGCCCGCCACAATTTCGCATTTACGAGATACGCTCGGTAGGCGCGCGCGAACCGCAGATTCATCTCGTTTAGCTTTGCCCCGGGAACTGCGGCCAGCCCGTCCGCGCTCCAGTTGCCATGCGGCGGAGGCCCGGAAAGCATCGCCTCCGTCAATTCCGCATAAGGCCGGTAACCGATCGACTGCATCGCCTCGGCGGCCCATCGCAGCAAACTCGCCGGCGAGTACTGTGGCGCGATGTTTCGGTCGGAAGGCAATCCTCTGTTCACTCCCAGCGAAAAAATCAGCAAAGCGCATCCAGTCAGCAGAGCGATTCGCGCCGTCGTAAAACTCAATCGCCACAAATTCTTCGATTTGTGCCGAAGCAGATCGCCGGGCTGCAACACCCGAGCCACGATCGTCGGCACGCAGGTTGCCGCTGCGACTGAAAGCGTCAGCAGAAACGCGTGCAACAAGGTGCCGCGGAAGTCTTGCCTCACCAAATAGCGCAGCCAAAACAAAAACAACGTCGCAGGCACGACCCAATACGCCAGCGCCGTCGCCACGACCGTTTCCAGCACCCAAAACGGCGACCGGCCCTCGCGCATCCAGCGGAAATGCCGCCGGACTAGTCCCATCAAATACCACGGCCCGTCTTTTTCGAGCGTTTGCCCATCCTTAAAAACCGCGGGCAGCCCCGACATGCTTCCCCACAAGCGCAGCAGCAAAAAATGAAACCGCAGATAGAGGATAAAAAGAACCAGCGGCGCGCCCATGTAAAAGCTCGTCATGGAAATGACTTTTCCGAGCCGCGCGATCGGAATCGCTGAAGCGTCCACCACCAGCCGCACATCCGTCGTCAATCCGATTAGCGCAATGCAGGTGAGGCTCGCCGCCAAAATCAGGAAATAGAACCAGCGCGCCACTTTTGTGGCGTCGGCAATGGCCTTAGAAGTGTCGAACGCCGCGATCGTCTCCGGCAAAATCGCATCGAACAGATTCGTCCCGCCGAGACGCCCGACCCACAGGCCTTCCGCGCCGTAAAGATTGGCACCCATCAAGTTTGCGCCGCGCAGCTCCGTACCGAGCAGGTTGGCGTCGCGCAATTCGGACTGCACCAGACTCGCTCCGCGCAGGTTCGCCATCGAAAGGTCCGCGCCGGTCAAATTCGCGCGCTGGATGAACGCGCCTTCGAGGTTTACTCCCGTCAGGTCCGCATGAGAAAGATTGACGCCGCAGAGATCCGCTTTCACTCCGGATTCTCCGCCAGACTCCACCCAAATTTTGTGTTGATCCAGGATCTCCGCAAGATCGATCAGGGAAATCGATCCCGTAGCTTCCTCGGCAGAAAGATGACTCTGCGACTCTTGAATTTCCGCAAGCATTTCGGAACTTTCCCCCACTCGGCGTTTTTCGCTTGAAACGATGGCGTCCATTTTTCCTTCGTCGCGCTCACACTTCGGCCCACAGTTGCCGAATGTGACCGGTCTCAACTCCCCGGCTCGCTTTTGGTGTTTCCCCGCTGGGCGAAGCTCATCATCCCTCATGGCGCCAGGAAAAATCGCCTGCCCAAAAGTACAGGACGCGCAGAGGTAACTGTGCCCCTGTGGATTTCCGCCTCGAATCGGCGAATCGTTCGAATCGAGGCTCTTCCCACACGCCGCTCTCGCCGCACGAACTGTGAGAGAATCGGTTAAGTCCAACTGAGCGCGAGGTAGCCATGGACGAACCACCTGTTGCTTCAGTTCCCAGCGCGACAATCAAACGCTCAGAAACAATAGCTGGCGTCGCACATACTGTCGTGCTGCTTCTCATTCTCGCCGCGATTGTTGTTGTCGGATTTCTATCGTTTCGTCACCGGGCCGCTGCGCCCAATCCTCATCGCGTCGCTTTCTACCTGGTTTCGATGGCGTGGGAATGGCTTGTCTTTGCCTATATTTGTTGGGGTTTGCATCGCCACGGAAAATCCTTTCGAAACATCGCCGGTGACCGCTGGAAAAGCACCGCCGATTTCTTCCGTGATTTCGGTATCGCTTTCGGTTTCTGGATTGTCGCCATCATTATCTTGGCCATCGTGTCTTCGCTTCTGCGCGCACGGGGAATGGCCGAAGCCGCTCGCGCTCTTGCTCCACACGGACTGTTCGAATCGATCCTGTGGGTCGCGGTCGCCCTCACCGCTGGCATCTGCGAAGAGACCATCTTCCGCGGCTACTTGCAGCGGCAGTTTGTCGCCTGGACACGCAGCGCAACTGCCGGCGTGATTCTCTCCGCTGTACTGTTCGGCGCGGCGCATATCTACCAGGGCAGAAGAGCCACAGTCGTCATCGCCGTGTATGGCCTGATGTTTGGAGTCCTCGCGGAAGTGCGGAAAAACCTGCGTCCAGGAATGATGGTGCACGCGTGGCACGACGCGATTACAGGATTGGTGATTCGCTTCCTGCCTGTGCGATGAGCGGAAACCTGCTCAAAGGATAGTTTTGTAAACGCTGCTCAAAAAAACGCAACGATGAAATGGGAATTTTCTGCGACGAAAATGTACAGAAAAACGAATCGGGAGTGAACTAGAAAAAAGAGCCGGGGCGCTCCGCTGAGGGGCCGAGGTACCCCGGCTTATCCTGCCCGCCTCCGCAGTGAGCGAGCAAGAAACCTGTACGAAACTCGTGACGCTAATTCCTTACGAAACCAGGCGCGGGTTGACCAAGCGGATGCTGTGTCTGCGCCGTTCTTGCAACAACTTTCTGCGACAACTCCTGGATCGAATGGTGCAACGACACTTACGATTGCAATTGCGATAAATTCCCAAAAAAAAGAATCAAACGATTTGCTGCTTCACGCGGCTGTTGCTGCAAGATGCAGCAGGAGCGCGGTCGGGCGAACTCGGAGGCGGCTACTTTGTGTCGTCGTCGCCGCGGAGAAATTCGTAGCGCTCGATGGCGGCAACCACGCCGATCGCGCCTTCATCGCGCGGCTCGGTTCGCTGAACGCGGCCGAGGCAGCGGACACGCACGGGACCCGCCATGGTGATCTCGTTGGGCAGGGTCAGAAGGATTTCGACGGGCGAGCCTTCGCGCACGTCCTTGGAAAGAAAGAAGTAGACGCCGCGAGAGCTGACGTCACGGGATTCGGTGCTGGTCTCACCGACGGCAGCGCCAGTAGTCCAACGGACAGTCAACGGCAGCCGCATTTGGAAGCGTTGAGTAGTGCGGCGTTCTGAACCGGTCAAGGCATACCTCCTGATCGATGAGAGAGTGTATCTGGGAGCGGTCCAGGGAACAATAGGACTCCGGGTACAAAATCGATTCAATTCAGGGAGGTACGCGTGTACTAGGACGGGGCAGGAGAGGGACATCGGGGGCGTTTGGGGGCGGTTTGGGAAGGCAAGAGGGCCGGAGGCAGTGGGCTGATCGCTGTGGAGAGTCGAAGCTGTGAGTAGCGGTTTGGAAAGAGGTCCTTCCTCGCTACGCTCGTCAGGACAGATTTCCTCGTCAGAAATCTGGTTAACAATAATTGACCCCCTCCCCCTAGGTTTTTTTGGAAGTGTTGATTCTAAAGGAAAGCGGGCGGCTGTAAGTGATTTAGAATGAACACTTGCCGGGTGTATTGGAAGTGTTGATTCTAAAGAGGTTGCGGGAGATATTATCGGACGCGCAATTGCGGGGTGGGAGGAGGTTGGACTGGGTGCGGGTAGAGCGAGAGAGGGCGACGAGAACATGGGGAATTTTACTACGAATATATACTCTGTGTCAAGTCAAATGTTAGTTACTATTCGAATCGACGCGGAAGTGGATGGATTTTAAGGGGTTGGGCGGAGGCTAACCCATTTGATATGGCTGTGGAAATTTGCAAAGAATTCAAAGAAACCAGAAACTTCCCGTCTTTCCCCAGATTGAAAATAAACTCGAAAACGTTCCGTCTGGAACGTGTGAAAGAATCAAAATCTCATTTTTCTAGTTTGCAAAAAGTGCCCAACACATCTGAGATCGTCGCTGATATCGCCGCTTATTACGTTTTTTCTCGAACCGGACGAGGCCGAGTCTTCGCGAGCCAATTTCTTCACACGTTCCTGTCCCCGAGTTTCCGTTGCCTTCTTAATTCGAGGTGTTCCCGGCGGTTCCCGATGAATCCAGCGTGACGAAGAATACGTCGTATGTCGTGCGGCCTACATGTGCAGGGTCGGGGTCGTTAGGGTCAACAGGGGCTTTATAGCGGAAGAGATTTCCGTATTGGTCTCGGCGCATGGAGAGTTGGTAGCTTAGACTTATCGAGACCACGCCTAGCGATGCGAGTGTGTGCAGTTCTTCCGGTTGGCAGATGCCGTCATGATTAGCGTCGATCCAAAGACGAAGCGATGAGAATATCTTGTCGCCGGGGTCAACCAAACCATTGCCATTCCCGCCATTTGCGGGCAGGTCGTACACGGCCAATGCGGCGAAGCCGTTGGGATGGGCGGAAGGTGGCTGGGGCGTGAAATTGCCGAAGAGTTCCTTGCCGTTATGTACAAGCCCATCGCTGCCCGGCAGGGCCAGGAATGCATTGTCTGCGCCAGAAGCAGTCCAAGCCATCTGTATAGGATGGCCCGCTCCCGAAATATCGAACACAACCCCACCAGCCGCGCTCGTCAGGGAAAAACCTTTGCCATCGACATCGAGGATGATCGGCGAGTTGCCTGAACACCAGTTGTCCTTTGGGGTGCAGCCAGGCGGACAGGGCGCGCCATCGCAGAAGTCCCCGCCGCACTGGAAGAACAACATGATGCTGGCAAACCCGCAAGGGAGGCCCATTCGCGCATCCGCCCCGTGCAACACAGGGATCGAGAAGCCACGCGCCATCTCCGAACGAAGGGCAAAAAGTGCGGCGAACAAAATCAAAGAGAGGACCACAAAACGCCATTGGTTTTTCTTCATTGCTCACTCCTTGAACTAAAATCTCGTTGCTGGACCCCATGAGTCTTCCGGTCACTTGGACCAGAAGGCCCAATGTATTTCCGGGACATCGTCGTCTTTCACTACCACGGTCGCACCTTTCAGTTGATTGCTGTCGATCTTCGCCTGGTAGATCGTGTCGTTGATGCGATAAAGCACCGTCTCTCCGTTGACCTGTAATATCTCGCTGTCCTCCTGGCCCGTTTCAATCCTGATTTTTCGTCCGTCCGTAAGGTTCTGGAGAACGAGAATTCCAGGCAGCGAAATATTGTGTCCAACGAAAGAGCGATACAGGGACTGTACCGGGGGAAGTCGCTCCGTCTTGTCTGCTTCCGAACGCTCATTGTCCCTTCCCGGATTCGGCCCTTGATGTTCGCTCCAGTTTCCGACAATCGTCGTCAGCCACGGGCCGAATAGCCTTAGCCTCGGAGAATTCCCCTCACTTTGGATCAGATCCCAGCGATCCCTCAGCCTGTCGTGAACATGCAGTTGTAGCGAATCGCCTAATTTCCCCGAGCGTATGTCTTCCCTTGAAAACTGAGGGGTGAGAATTAGATATTCCTCGCTCGCAGCAATGATAAAGGGCACGATTTTCGTATTCGTCATGCCTAGATTCGGAGGGAGGTTGTCTACAACGCTGGAATGGCCGAAGAAATCTATCGTGAGATCATTTGCTTCGATTGAACCGACGAGGCCCGGAACGAAGTTGGGCCCTCCCGGGGTTCCCTCGTACCGCAGGTAAGCGTAGTCAGACCAAGTGTCAAATTGCTCTCGCGGACCGGGACCTGCTGACCCGCTCGAAATCCTGGCGAGAGTAACATTAAATTGCGCGGGGGGGTGTGTGGGAGCAGTCAGATTCGTAATCCAAAGGGCTAACAAAACCAATGCGGAGCCTGGAGGTGCCGCTATGGTCGTGGCTGTGGAGGCTAGCGTCGCATTTTGATGGCCTATTGTGACATCGTCTGCGCGCATCGGCTCATTGGTGTGGACGATACAGGCTTTTGTCGCTGAATTGTGCGGATGTAGGGCGAAGATGGCGTCCTCCCACGCGTATACAAAACGAATGCCGTCAGATTGAGGAACGACTTCGCGGGCAAGTTCCAGTCTTTTATTCTTACCGACCCGATACAAGAGAACTGGATACGAGTCATCAGAATGTTGTGTCGTTGTACCGGCCAGCAAGTAGAGCTGCAGCGACTGGGTAGCGCCTGCCCCTTGTTCCGACACCGGAACGCAGCAAAGAAGGCTGAGGACGAAGCATACCCAGAGCGTTCTACAGCGGAGCCGACGTACAAACTTTGTATACATAGCCGTTAAAAGGTCCGAGTGCATCATATTCCCAATACCCAACTGAAGGAGGTGTTGCATCAACCCACGTAACGAAATAGGAGCCGTTGTATGCGTGCATCCAATTGGCGTCTCCGAAAGCGTTTGGGCTCCCATTTGCGTTGCCCGAACTGAAGCTGCAATAGAAGGTCCGCAAAGTCCCAAACCCGGCGCACACCGCACCGTGGGCTGGGGTTACACAGTCGGAAGGCCAATTGGCAGGAACAGGATTGCCCCCAGTGTTTGCGATCATGTCGTTATATTCAGTGGTCCAGAATGTATAGGGGCCCGTCGTCGGGCCGTTAGTGGCCAAAATTGCAGACAGCAGGTGTAGCCCGTCCGCTATATCATCTGACCAGGCCCAGTAATCTTCATCGCCGTTGAGGCGATTGGCAGTCTCGACCTGCATGAGACCAATGCCATCGGGCGTCCCTCACAGAGGATACCCGCTAGAGGCGAACTGCTTGTATTGTCCGGTGGGGGAAAGAGTCCATGCTCCCGATTCCTCCGCCACGAGATTTTGCGCGAACCAGGGTCCTCCTCCGCTTGTTAGATACGCATCCACGGCGCTGTTCGCTGGATTGAGACCATTTATAAAAAACCCGAACGTCGATTCTTCGACCCCGTTATAAGTCCAGTAAATTGTGACAGTTCCACCTTCCAAATATCCATTCCAATCAACTGTAACCAATTCGTTGCCCGGAAGGTCTTCCCCGCCGTAAGTCGCTCCAGCAGTCTGATAGCCTGACTGATCGGTGTAGCCGACATCTATAGAATAAGAAAATGCATCGCAAGATGCCCCTCCGCTCACGCTCAGCACCAGATTGGGCATGTTCGGAATCGTGTTGATAGAGAGCGTATCGCCCTGATTGACTGTGCTTCCGCCGCTGGTCACCACGAGGGTCTGCCCGGATGCCGTTGTACCGATTCCCAGAAGCAGCAAGGCCAAGACGGCACAGTTGCGGATTCGGCGGCTAGCCCAAGAAGAGACGGGCTCGTCGTGTGAGGAAAATTCCATTCGGACAGTAATTGCGGGAATCATGCAATGATTTTCCTTTCTGGGCGCTGCTATTTGTTTTTTGCAACGCTCGGTTACTCTCACGTAGCCTCACTGCGACTGGAACTGAAACAGCGTTTGCTGGGGATGCTGCGTCACCAGCCATGCTCGCTTCACTACGTTTTCGATCCCTCCGCGGCGGTACAGCGTCAGTAGCGTCTGCGCTTGCCGTCCCCGGTAAAAAGCGTAATGAAAGGCGCTGCCGCTCAGGGAAGCATTGGCAGCGGCTGCGGCATCAGTCTCGCCCTTGAGGAACGCAACGACCTCGGTCTCGGATGCCTTATCGTCGAAGAGGCGAAGGATTTCTTTGGCCATGTCCTGCTCGGCATCGATCTCACGCTGATACTTGATGAAGAGTTGATAGTGGTCGGGACCGACGCACGCGCCATCGTCGAAGATAGCGGCATCAACGGAAGCAGTTATGGATTGCGTGTCTGTGGACGAGTATCGGGCGCGTGTTTGCATTTTGGACATCATCGTGGCGACCCAACTGTGTCGATCCTGTGATTGATATTCGTCGCGGCCGGCGTCGAACGATTCGGAGACGAGGCGGAGTTCGCCGGGAACCATCGCTGCTCGCTGACTCGCAAGGCCCGAATCGTATCTCTCAACGAAACTGGCACTTCGTCGGGACCCTCCGGTGGATAGCTGCGTCTCCCATGCAACCTTGTAGGCCCTTACGGTGCGAGAGGAGTCATTTTTCAGGAGGACGAGATAAGGCCGAACGGTCGAGTAGCCATCGAGCCTGTCCACTCCCGGGAAATTGCTTTCCAGCATCGAGTCGAACTCCGCGTCGTCGGGATGGATCACTGTCAATTGCCGTGGCGGGGCGGATTGTGGCCTGGTTTGAGCGACTGCGAATCGGGAAACCAGAACGAGAGCGAGAAGCGATGTAAAGCGAGAGAAGGGCATGGGGACCTCCACAGGGCGTAATGCGGAATCTTCTACGCCTAGCGATAAGTGGCTGTCAAGGGAATTCTGAGCTAGGGCTGTAAATAACTGTTAACTGGTGACGGGAGGGGGAGTGACAGGGGGAAAAAGAGAAAGAGGGGAAGGCCGGATGGCTGTCCCCTCTGTGAGCCGAGAGTTGTTACGAGAGCTGAGGTTAGAAGTCGAACTTCAGAGCGAGCTGAAGGATGCGCGGATTGCCGACGGTGCTGGAGTAGATGCCGAACGGAGCCGTACCGAAAGCAGTGTTGTTGAGGACGAAGTTCGGATGATTGAAAATGTTGAAGAACTCCGAACGCAGCGTCAGGCTGTATTTTTCGGTGATCGGGAAGTTCTTGGTAAGGTACATGTCCCAGTTCTGATCGAATGGGCCATGAACCACGTTTCTGCCGAGATCGCCGAAGAGCGCGCCGCCGGACGGGCCGATGGTGAAACACTGATTGCCCGGGCCGCCAAAGACGTTGAGGTTGCAAGCCTGTGTGCCGCCCGCGAGAGGGGCAGGCGCGGCCAACACACTGGAATTAAACACGCTGGTCGTGCCGGTGAACTTTTCCGGGCTGCCGCTGAGCATCAGGCTGCCGAAGTTGCCGACCAAGTTTGGAAGAGTGCTAGTCGGCGAAGGGCCGAACAAATTGGCACTGCAGATTCCGCAGGTGATATTTGCGGGCAATCCGGTTTGGAAGGTGGTCACACCGCCAATCGACCAGTGGCCGAGCGTATAGCTGATAGGCCCGGACTTGAAGCCCGGAAGGCCGTATTCATAGGCAACGACGATGCGCTGGGGCACGTTGAAGTCCGACACGGCGCGTTGCGAGCGAAGGTCGAGCTGGTTGCCGGGGGCGGAGCCGAGGTCCTGATCGAAGCCGCCGGATTCGTTGTCCATGGACTTCGAATAAGTGTAGGAAGCCTGAAGGAACAGGTTTCCGGTGCGATGATTGACGGTGAAGACGAGGGCGTTGTAGCTCGAGTGGCCGAGGTCAGTCACTTCGTTGAGGCCACCGCCCGCATCGAAACCAAGAACACCCGCGCGTGCTTCCACGTCGTTGACGGAATTCGTGGTGAGGACTGTCTGGGGCACGCCGTTTGCGCCACCGACGGTGATCGGGTTCGCGGCATTCGCGAGGAGAGCCTGGTTGCGCTGGAGACTGTCAATCAGGTGAACGCCTTCGGAACCGATATATCCGATTTCCACGTTGAAATGGAATGGCAGCTCGCGCTGAATGCTGAGGTTCCAGTTGCCGGTATAGGGAGTGACGAGATTGCGATCGAAGGGGTTAAGAGCAAGAACGTTTCCGCTGAAGGTGGCGTTGCCGCTTGGGTCGAAGCCGGTGAAGGTCGGCGGGACGGAGTAAATCGGGAATTGGTTCGCTGTCGGCAGAACCGGGAAGGGGTTCGCGAGCGTGACGCCAGCAGGAGCCGTCGGGCCGAAGGCGTTTGCGGACAACTGGAAAAATGGCTGGCTGGTGATTAGCTGGAGCAGGGTTTGGCCCGAAGTACGGACGTAGTAGATACCGTAGCCGCCGCGAATGGAAGTCTTGCCGTCACCCTTGGGATCCCAGGCAAAACCGACACGAGGAGCAAAGTTGTGCGGGCTGTTGCTCAGCAAGGTGGACGGAGAGACGCCGGGAGTGCCCTGGATCGCGCCGAAACTGGCCCCAGCTGGAAGAATGAAGCCGTTCAGAATACCCGGGCCCGCGTTTTCGCGCGTGGTGGCGTCAAGCAGCGAAGGATCGAAGTTGCCGATGCGATCTTTGGTGTCGGAGAGCGGCCCCATGTAGTCGTAGCGGAGGCCGAGGTTCAGTGTGAGCCGCTTGAAGATCTTCCAGTCGTCCTGGAAATAGCCTCCGAGATCATTGCCGCGGAAGTCGCGGTTGGTGATGCCCGAACCAACAAACGTTTCGCCATTTCCAAAATTGCCGAGGAGGAAGTCCTGGAAACTATTGAAAAACAGGAATCCATTCTCGGCGAAATTGTTGAAAAGATTAATTTGGTAGCGGCGGTATTCAACGCCCATGCGGAAAGTGTGCTTCCCGCGAGTCCAGGCGAGAGTGTCGGCGAAGTTGAACGTGTTGTCGACGTCCTGCTGATCGAAGTTTGTGGAAGGGCCGCCGAATTCCGGATCGATGTCGCCGGTGATCAGTAGAGGTATCTCAGGAATGGTAGACGAGTTGAACCTGGTCATGCCGACGGAGGCGAGCGATGCGGTTGGGGCGGCTGTGATGGCGAGGGTGATGCGGTTGTAGCCGAAGCGCGCTTCATTGATCAGATTGGGCGAAATCGTCGAGGTCCACGCGATAGTGGCCAAACGGTTGTCGTTGGGCGTGACATCGCCGCTGCCAAAGCTGTTGTTCACCGAGCTCTGCGAATCCTCGCCGCCGAGAGGATTGTTGGTATTGGAATTGGAATAGAAGAAGCGCTCGGAAATTTTGTTTTTGTCGCCGATAAGCTTGTCGAAGTTGATGTTGAACTGATTTTCGTTGTACAGCAGCGGCTCGGAAAAGGTAGCTTCACCAAACGATCCTGGAGTTCCCGTGCCGGAAGGTATCAGGAATCCATTGAAGTGTCCGGGTGCGTTGAGAAGGGCAAGAGCCACGGGGTTCAGAGAGCCCGGAGCCAATCCGAAGGCCGACTCGATGTTCGCTTCGGTGCGCTGCGCCGGCAGGACAGGAAAGTCTGCCTGCGCGGAGCCCGCGACACCGTTAATTTGGCGGGTGCCCTCGTAAGAGCCGAAAAAGAAAGTGTCCTTGAAAATCGGATTGTCGCCGAAGCTGGGTAGCGGTCCGCCGAAATTTCCACCAAATTGATTTTGCTTAAGTACCGGACGGGGAGTGCCCGTGGCGTTGAAGAAATAGAGATTGGCGTTCATGTCGTCGTTGCGGAAAAACTCATAGGCTTCGCCGTGATAGGCGGAAGTGCCGCCGCGAGTCAAAACATCGACGTTGCCACCGGCAGTTTTGCCCTGCGAAGCATCGTAGAGGCTAGTCTGAACGCGAAACTCTTCGATGCTGTCGGGAGATGGGACTGGCACGCGGCTAAAGTTGTTGCTGAGAAGCTCGTTCGAGTCCGTGCCATTGATCACAAGATTGTTGGCCGTGCCCCGCTGGCCAGCGACGTTGATGACGGCTTCGCCGCGGCCCGCCTGCGTGGCATCCGACAGCGGCGTGGAAGTACCGGCGTTCAGAGCCAGCAAGAACGTGAAATTGCGCGTGGAGAGCGGAAGATCCTGAACGCTCTTTTGCGTGAGCACATTGCCTAGCGTGGCATTGCTGGTATTGACGGTCTGGGCGGTCTCCCCGGAGACGACGACTTCGGATGAAACTGCACCGAGTTCCAAGGTAACATTCAGATTGGTGACCTCGGTCACGTGCACTGCGACATTGTTGAGCACGGTGCGCTTGAAGTTAGGGCTTTCGACGGTAACGTCGTAGTTTCCCGGATCGAGCAGTGGAAACACAACGCTGCCATCGGCGTTGCTTTCTTTGACTTGTGCCGTCCCTGTCTTGGAAGTGACGGAAACCTTGGCGCCGGCAATGCTGGCACCCTGCGGGTCAGTCAGCGCAATTCGTATGGCACCTTTTTCAGAAGTGATTTGAGCGGAAACGGATTGCGAGAAGAGAAAAAGCAAACCTACGAAGACAATGCCAAGCAAGCTTAGCACGCTGCCACGTGAAGCCATTAGATCCCCCAGTAACCAATTTTGGGCACGGACTCCCGGATTGCAACGGCCGGAATTGCGAATGCCCTTACTTCTGCTGCGAAGGCCGGCAAGCTCTGCGGCAATACCGGCAGGAGATAGGGTGCAAACGGAGCGCCAAAGTAGGAGACAGCTTATGCCAAGCAATTAATGTTTTGTTTTCTTAAAGTTATGAAGCGCTGAGCAGGAAAGAAGACGGCAGTTTTTCAGGCTGGATATACAAATCCATATAAACGTGAGGGTGATTCCTGGATTATTACCGTAAATTGGAGATAAGCAAGTATACGGATGCCCCGAACGAAATAATTCTTCGTCCGAACCCTCGGCCCAATTGCGGAATTTTCAATATGGGACGAAGCGCTCACATCTGATGACGAGCGCCGAGGAAAGAGCTGCAAATTCAATTAAGCAGCAGGCAACAAATCCCACATGCGCCAGAATTCCTTCATCTGTGGAGGAGTGCCGAAAGAAACGCGGACAAACGTGTTCATGGAAGGAAAGAGCCGCGCGATGGAGATATCGTTTTTCTTGAAGTGCTCGATGACCTCAACGGCGGGACGGCCGGACTGAAGCATTGCGAAATTCGTGTGCGAAGGTATGGCCTCGATCTTGCGAGCCGCTACCTGCTTGAAAAATTCCTGGCGATCCTGCGCGTTGCGAGCTTCGCTCATTTGCACGTAGTCGAGATCGTCGTAAGCGACGAGCGCCGACTGCGCACCGACGGCGTTGAGACCTTCAGGCAAACGCCAAGAGGAGAGAGCGCGGATTTTTTCCGGTGAGCCGACAGCGTAGCCCACGCGAATTCCCGCCAGGCCGTAAACCTTGGAAAATGTCCGCGCGACGATAACGCGGCCGTCGTGCATGGGATTGTCGATGAAGGAAGAATAGTCCGCGCCCCGTTCGACAAAATGATGATAAGCCTCGTCGATCAGAACGGTCGTCGTTGCCGGAAGCTTGCCAACAAACTCTTCGAGCTCCTTGCGGGGCGTAAGGCTGCCCGTGGGATTGTTCGGATTGCAAATATAGATCAGGCCGGTCGTCGAATCGGTGCGCGAAAGCATGGCTGCGAGATCGTGAGAGTAATTGGGCGTGAGAGGGACTTCGACGACCCCCGCGCCTGCCGTTTTTGCGCAGCGGCCAATAGCTTCAAAGGTCGGCACCGCGGTGATGAGTTTTTTGCCGGGCCCGAGAAATGCCGTGGCGCTGGTGCTGAGAATTTCTCCCGAGCCGCAGCCGAGAACCAACTGGTCCGGCTGAATGGAGTGGGACTTGGCGATTCGTTCGTGAAGGAATTTGTCCGCCGAGTCGGGATAGCGATTCACAAATTGCAGCGAGGTCTGCATCGAGGCGATCACTTTTTGCGAAGGGCCGTAGGCGTTTTCATTGCGGCTGAGAATAATCGGTCCGCCGGGTTCGCTGGCGCGCACTGAAGGAACCAGTTCGCTGAGAGCGAGATCCGCGAGCGGAGGAAGCGCGGCAGCGGCTACCGCGCCTGCGGCAACGTTGCGAAAGAAGCTTCTACGTGTGGACGGCATGGGAACCTCGATTCTGGTTTATTCTTCGAAACGTGATAGCAGAGAAAGGTGCGGAACGTCAATCAAACACAGAACGATTTGCGTTCGCGGCTCCGCGCTTCTCGCGCCCTTTGGCTTGAGAAGCGCCCCACTGCAGCTAAACATGAACGGCAAGGAGTGGCAACTTCGCTCATGACCCGCTCGTTTGCCCTGCCGCTGCGGAAGATTGCATCGAACGCAGAAGCGCGTCGAGCCGGCTGAACGTGGGCACCATGCCATCCTTCATGCCGCACTCGAGCCCCGCGTCGCGCGCTTTTTTCGAGGGATAGAGAATCGTCAGCGCAGCGGTGGTCTTGTCGTTTTCTTCGGTTAGAACAAGCGTGTTGAGCGTCTCGGGCCAGTCACCGCCCCAGCACTCCGTGGAGACAAGGCGCTCCGGCGGTTTAATCTCGCGATACTCGCCGTGCATCTCCATTTTCTCCCCGTTCTGATGGTGCCAAATAAAGTGCCAAGCGCCGCCTGGACGAAGATCAATCTCGCACACCGGCATCGTCCAACCTTCCGGCCCGAGCATCCAGTGCGGCACCTGCTTCGAGTTCGTCCAGGCTTCAAAGATCGGCCTGCGTGGAGCATCGAACACTCGAGTGATCAAGATTTCTCGATCGGTGGGCGTGGTGATCTGTAGGGTTTCGGCCTGACTCATCGTAAATCTCCTTTAACGATTCGTGCGTCTCCGTCTTATTCCCTGGGGATTCGACTCGCCGGCCTTGAGATGGTCGAGAAGGCTGTCCAGCCGGCTAAAGTTGGCTGCCCAAATGTTGCGATATTTTTCGAGCCATTCGGCGGCCTCAACGAACGGCTTTGCTTCTAGCCGGCGAGGGCGCCGCTGGGCGTCCTGGGCGCTAGAGATGAGGCCGGCCCGCTCCAACACCTTGAGGTGCTTCGAAATGGCAGGCTGGCTCATCGAGAAAGGTTCGGCCAGTTCGTTGACGGAAGCTTCGCCGGAGGCGAGTCGTGCAAGGATAGCTCGGCGCGTCGGGTCGGCGAGGGCGGCAAAAGTAGCGTCGAGGCTGGCAGAATTCATCGCATAACCTCTAAGTTGTACAACCATACGGTTATATAATAGACACGCGCACCTGTCAACGAGAAAAACAAGCGCTTAATCGCTCAGATGCCGTGGTTGAACCTGGTGAAAAGCGCCGGCCGAGGAGTGCCGCCGCGGAGCGGTTCTTGCGGGCATGCGGAAGAAGCGGCAATCGCACTCCTCGCACCGGTAGGGGCGCACCAAAAGCTTCGCCAAACAGGCTTCCAACATCCCGCGCGTTTTTGATCTGTGGACTTGGCGGCTTTGACAGTCGGGACAATGGATGGACATGAGGAGCCCCAGAAAAGGTGAGGAGAGGAGAACAGTAAGCCGTCCCAGCCCTGGTCCCCCGATCGCTCGAAGAACCTCGTCTTACTGCTCTCCCTTCGCAGACATAGTGCGGCAAACGCGCCTTTCCGCCAATACGGAACTTCCTGTAGTTGCAAACAAGCTAAACCTGAAAAAGCGAGCAGGTATTGCCCCGACGAAAGTAAAGCAAAAATCGTAGTTTGCCGCTTGAATCGAGGAGTCTCGCTACGACTGGTCGATCAGCCGGTGGTGAATCGCGTAGAGAGCAAGCTCGAGGCGATCCGAGACGCCGAGCTTATCGAAGATGTTGTGCAGGTGGTTTTTTACGGTCTGCTCGCTGATGAAGAGCTTTTCGCCGATTTCTTTGTTGCGGAAGCCCTGAGCGACGAGCTGCACGATCTCTTTCTCTCGGTCGCTGAGCAACGGCTTTTCGCGGCGCGGACCAGACTCGGAAGACTTCGAAAACGCCTTCATCACTTCCGCGGTCATGCGGTTATCGAGCCAGATCTCGCCGGCGTGAACCCGATGGATACTTTTCACAAGCAAATCCGTCGCGGATTGCTTCAGCACCACGCCGCGGGCGCCGAGGCGCATCGCGCGCACGACGTCGCGATCGTCTTCGGCTGCAGTGAGGACGATGACGCGAGTGGGCAGCGTATCGAAATTAACCTCTTCGAGGACGGCAAGGCCGTCTTTATCAGGCATGCGAAGATCAAGCAGAAGGATTTCCGGCTTGAGTTTGGCGAGGAGCTTGATGCACTCGGCGCCGTTTTGGGCCTCGCCGACGATAGTGATGTCTTCGTCGGAATCGAGGAGTTTGCGGAGACCGTCGCGAAAGATAGCGTGGTCGTCCGCAAGGAGGACGCGAATTTGCTGTTTAGTTTTGGCCATGTCAACCGAGCGGGACTTCGATTGTCAGTCGCGCTCCATGGCCAGGGTTTGACTCGACGGTCAACAAGCCCCCCACAGTACGCGTACGCTCCTTGATGGAAATCGGACCCAGCCGCAGGCGGTCGAGCTCATCCCCGGTAAACCGGCCAGCGAAACTAAAGCCCTCGCCATTGTCGTCAACAACGAGGACCATGCGACTGTCATCCTGCGACAGTTTTACCACGACATGGGAAGCCTTCGCATGCTTTTTTATGTTGTTGAGTGCTTCACGGTAAATCTGGAAAATCTCGCGACAGACGCGGTCCGGAGCGTGCAAGTCGGCTGATTCGATAATAATGTCCAATGCTAAAGTGGATTCGTTGCGATAGCGTTCGGCGAAGCCTTGCATCAGGTCGACAAGATCCGCGCTCTGCACGCGAAGGGGACGCAGATCCGTGACCATGCGCCGAAGCTCCGCGGATTCGTTCTTTACGGTGGCTTGAAGGTTCCCGATGCCGGAAACGGCCTGTTCCGGCGAGGTCGGAACCCTGCGGCGCAAAACGTCGAGCTGAATTTCGATGCTCAGGAGGGTCTGCAGAATGCCGTCGTGAAGATCGCGCGAGATGCGGCTGCGTTCGCCTTCAATCGCGCGGGCGCGAAGATGGCGCAGCAGGAAAACGTTTTCGAGAGAAGGGCCGACGTGGCGAGAGATGCGTTCGAGCCACGCTAAATCGGGACGCTCGAACGGCTTGCGCCCGTTGATCAGAAAGAGGCGGCCGGCAGGCTGGCCGCTTTGATCGAAGGCCACCGTGATCATCGAGCGCATATTGAGCTCTTGCTGCGTGGGGCCGGGAAGACGCGGCAATGTGTTGAGGCGGCGGCCGTCGCGGCGGTCCCATCCAAAGCCGTTACCCGGGCCTTCCAGGCTGTTCCAGCAAACCGTCGCGTCCATATCGTCGAGCAGGAAGCCGTCGGCGCGCGCCAGTGAGTAACTTTCGGGAATGAGGCGCTCGCTTTCGCCTGCTTTGAGGCGCCAGAGAAAAATCCGTTCGAGATCGGTGTCCCGATAGGCCAGCAAAGCGGCCTCGACGTCGAAGGCTCGCGCGAGTTCGTCGAGCAGCAGGCGCAAGGATTCGGCGAGGCCCTGGTCGACTTGCAAAGTCGCGGTAATGCTCGAGAAGAAATCGTTCTGCGAGGCAAAGTGGCGGCTGCGGTCCGCCAGGAATGCCAGCGCCGCGCCACCCGCAAACGTGCCGCCGACAAGTCCTACCCAGGCGACCACGCGTATCCAGCCGATTTCCCCTTTGACTGCGGTCAGCAAAACAAGAATGAGCGAAAGAGCGCCCGCGAGCGGGATCGCGGCCCGCAGACCCCAACGCATTCCTGCAACCCAGCACACGAAAAGGTACGGGAACCAAACGGGAACCGAAGAAGGCGTGATGTACATGAAAAAGCCGAGCGCGAGCAAATCGCAGGCAATGGGCAAATGCCAGGAGCGCTTGCGCAGAAAACGCTCGATGGGTATGACCGCCAATGCAACGATCAGATAAGCGATCAGGAAAGAGATCGTGCGTTCGGACTGCCGGGGGTTGGGCAGTTGCAGCACCGCGAGGAGGGACAGCAAAACGACGATCGGGCGGGCAAAAACGATTTGCCGCTCAAGATGACGCCGATCCGTTTCATGGGGGCTCATGCGCGGGGACGCGATTCCTCCAAACCAGTCTAACAAGCGCTGGAAAGACAGGGAGTTGGCGTATCCAGCTTGCAACGATCTTGATAACGTGGGGGAGGCTTCTTCGCGCTCGCCCGCCGGGCCTCAGTAAGGGAAGAGTCGCAGGTAGGATGGGAGGCCCCATGAAGAAAATGTGTGTCTCTGGAATGCCTCGCCGGATTTGTACTCTGTGCATGTTCTTTTTCCTATTTGCCTTGCCGGCGGCGGGACAAGAATCTCATGAAACTCTTCTCAGCTCGGACAATGCTTACAATCCCGAGCCGAGTCCGGACGGCAGGTACATCGCTTACGTCCGTACCGGCTGGGGTGAAAGAGCATGGATTGGATTCGGCCGCGCCAGCCTCGTGAGCGATGTGAAGATCATGGATATGAGTCGCGCTTCCAGTTCGAGGACTCTCGCTCAAGACTTCTTTCTTTCTGGTTGGACGACCGACGGCTCCCGCGTCGTTTGCTTTCGCGACGGAAGATATGAGTTGGCTTCGGTCGAGGGCATAGTCGCTATGAAAGGCAATATTCCCAACAATCGAGGACTCGGGCCTTCCTTCGCGGAATGGGTCGCTTATTTGTCATCTCCGGGCTCGCTCATTTGGAGTAGGCAGACTAGCAAGTCTTATCGAATTATTGAAACACCAAGCCAGACCGTGGTTAAGGAAAAGGGGTTCTGGGATGAGCGCGTCGTTCCATCCCCAGACGGCCGCTACCTGGCTGTTTTCAAACAGTTTTCCAAGACGGATCTTCGCATCTACAATATGCAGTCCGCACAATGGATGGATTTGGGAGAAGTAACTATCCATCCAGACAAAGACTGGTTTTATATCCAACCCAATTGGAGCCCGTGGTTTGCCGACAGCTCCAAATTGGTATTTCTAATAGGTTCGAAGCTGGTGATTAGTACGCCGGACGGAAGTTCGTTGACTAGCGTTGGCATTGACGGCTCGGCTGGACTGCCTGTGCCGTCTCCCGACGGCAAGTCCATTGCCTATGTCACTTACGAACCACGGCCAAGGCACATTCGTCCCGATCTGCAATTTTGGGGAGGAACAACAATTCACGTGGTTTCCATTGCGGGCGGATCAACGCCCCACAAAATCACTGAGAAAAATGAAGACGAGGTGCTGGATTTGAAATGGCTCGATAACGAAACGCTCGTCTTCGACCGTGTCGCGGACGAAGTGTTCTATGGCAAGGCCCGCATCTGGATGGTCCGTGTGCCACACTGGAAATAGTGTGATTGCTGGCGTAAGGTTTCGCAGGTGCCCGTAGCGAATCGAAGGGCATGCGCATCGAATGGGGTATGAGGGTGAAAAAGATCGAGCCAAAATCCTTTGTGTGCACGACCTCGGCGCAGAGGCCGTTTGGCTGCATGGAGTTATGGGCGGGCAACGAACGGGCGCATCGCTCGCTTGAGCTGGCGGGCCTCGAAGCGGATGTGATCGCCGTACCGTCGGGGGCAAAGCGCGGTGGAGACCTCTCCGCGGTATTTTCTTGCAGCGATAACATCGCGCGGGTCGTGCTGGCGGATTGTGTCGGTCACGGCTATGAGGCCAGCAGCGTGGCGCGTCACATCCATCACCTGCTGCACAAATTCCAGGATATTCGCGATACGGCAGGGTTGCTGGCGGCTCTCAACGACAAATTTACGCTCGACGCAGAAAAGTCCGCGGGCACACTCCAGCTGACCACCGTTGTGACCGGCACATTTGATGGCAGGTCGGGCGAATTCAATTTTGCGTACGCTGCTCATCCACGGATGCTTCTCTGGCGCGCACGCGAAGGCAAGTTTCTTGAGATCGGCGAAGGGTTAGAAAACCTGCCGCTGGGCTTTGTCACGGGCGAGTTGTACAACGAGCAGAGCGTCTGCTTGCAGCCGGGAGATATGATCCTCGCCTTTTCCGATGGCGCGACGGAGGCGCGGTCGCCGAACGGCGAACAACTCACCTCAAAGGGATTTCTCCAACTGGCTGCTTCGACCCTCGCAAAACAACCAGGGACCATGCGGCTGCACGATTTTTCCGCCGCCCTGCTGGACGGCGTGCAACGCCACCGGGGAAGCGCGGAGCTCGAAGACGATGTCACCTTGCTGACGCTGCGGCGCGTCGGCTGAAAACGCCCTACAACCATCCATTGCGGCTAAATTCGGCGGGTTAGTGCGCGGCCTGCGAGGCCGGAGGCGTTGGCGGATGCGCCGCGAAATATTCATCGAGGCTGGCGCGGCATTCGGCAATTCCCTGCTGCACGTTTTTGTCGAGCGCGGCGACGACCGCTCCGACATCCTTGCTCGCGGCCGGTTCATCGTGCGAGTAAAAGTGAGTCCAGACCGTCGTGCTCGTCTTGATGTTACGCATCTCCAGTTCCATGGCCACGCGGCCCGCTTCGGAGCCCTCCGATACTTCCTTAAAGTCGTAGAGGCGGCCGTGCAGCAGATAATCTCCGTGGATGTCGCTTCGCAAAGTATAGACACCGCTGTAGTGTCCGGAGGCGCGCAACTGGCGCAATAAAATCTCCGCAATCATCTCTGTGGGCGGTTCGGCCCAGCGATGGTATTCGTAGGTCCCCATGCTTTCGCCGCCGGAGCTGTAGACGATCTGATCATCGCGATAGAGCGCCGAGCCTGTCAGACGGCCGATCAGCAGCGTGACGGGTACAGGATTTGCGTTTGCGGCCGGCGCCATGTCGCCGGGAACCGTTAGCTGGTAATACTTGCTGGGCCGGGCCGCGCCGCATCCGGCCGCGAAAATCGCAGCCAGCGCCATCGTACTGAGTGCGAGTTTTCCAAATGCGCGGAGAAGGCAGTCGCGCCCGTTGCTCGAAAATAGAGTGCGTCTCGTCATGAGCTCATGTCTCCTTCGCGTCATTGCTTCTCACCCGGTTTGTGCTCGTGCGGAGAGTCGGCGCGAATCAAGGTGTAAGGTCGCTTCTTGATGATGTCGGTGAATTCTTTGAGGTTTTCGGAAACGCGGCGGAAGTTGTCGAGAAGCTCGTCGATATTTTCGGAGTTGACGTCGAGCGTCTGGTCCACTCGCCCTGTAACGTCGGTCAAGGTGCTCAGGGATTTGCGCAAATCGATCACTGCCTGGCGCACGTCGGCGCGATTTTCGCCAAGAACTTCGTCCAGGTGCGAAAGCGCCTGATTGGCTTCCTCGGAAGTCTTGTGCAAATCCTGAATAAGCGGTTCGAGTTTTTCACTCACTGTGTTCAGGTGCTGGATCGTGGATTTTATTTGCGGCCGATTTTCCGCGATCATGCCGTGGGCATCCGCGAGCGTGGCGGAAAGATTGGCGCGATTTTCGGCGCTGAGAAGATCATTGACGCGATCGATCGTCGTCTTCAGATCGACCGCGCGATCGTTCAGCGATTGGAGAAGCTGCTTGGCTTGCGGCGCGAGGTCATTGATCTGCGAGGTGAGCGCGTTGAAATCGACGTAAGCATCCGAAGGCAGCAAGGCGCCGGAGGGAGCGAGCGGTGTCTGCGCGCCTCCCGGCAAAATCTCGAGGTGATTGTCGCCTAGCGGGCTCATGCTCATGATTTTTGCGTGGCTGTCGGTCTTGACGGGAAGATCGGTGTCCACGCTGAAAACGACGTCAATCCGCGCGGGATTTTGCGGGTCGATATTGAGCTTTTCCACGCGCCCCACTTTAGGGCCGCCGGCGTAGCGCACCGTCGCCCCACGTTCAATCCCGCCAGCAAATGGAAAGTAAGAATGAAACGTCTTCGCACTGTGGCCAAAGGCTCCCGAAATGGCGAATACCATGGCTACCAGCACTGCCGATGCAACAATTACAAAGAGCCCAACGAACACCTGGTCGCGCTTCGCTGCCATCGCGTCATCTCCTGCTGCTGCCCGCTATAAGCGGCGGGTTTGCGTGAGCATCTGCAAATAATCCATTTCGCGCGCCACTTCCGGCTCCGGCACGCGGTCCAAGAATTGACGCAAGCGCGGCTGCGTGCTCGCGCGCATCTCCGCGGTCGTCCCGATGGCCACAAGATGGCCCTTATCGATCAGCACCATGCGGTCGGCAATCAAATAGGCGCTGGCCAGCTCGTGCGTGACCACGGTGATGGTCATGCGAAACGCCTGCTTCAATTCCAGGATCAGCTGGTCGATGCCCGCGGCGATGATGGGATCCAGGCCAGCCGACGGTTCATCAAAAAAAAGTATCTCGGGATCCATCGCCAGGGCGCGCGCGACGGCAGCGCGCTTCTTCATGCCACCGCTGAGCTGTGAGGGCATGTAGTACTCGAACCCTTCGAGCCCCACTTGCTCGAGCTTCAGCCTCAGCATGATTCCGATCGTGGACTCTTCGAGCTTGGTGTGCTCGCGCAAGGGGAGCGCCACGTTTTCGCCGACGGTCATCGAGCCGAATAGCGCGCTGCCCTGAAACGACATGCCGATTTTCTTGCGGATCTCGTCCATTTCCGCGTCGGATATCGCCGCGATATTCTTCCCCTTGATCCAGATCTCTCCCGAGGTTGGTTTCTCCAGGCCGACGAGCGTGCGCAAGAGAGTGCTTTTGCCTGAACCCGAGCCGCCGAGAATCACCATGGTTTCGCCGCGCTTCACATCAAACGAGATGCCATGCAGAATCTCGACATCGCCATAGCTCACGCGCACATCGCGCAGCGAGATCATCGCGTCCGCATCGGCCGAGTTCGTGTTTTCCATTTCCGGCGGCATGATCGCGCGTCCTCAGCTCCCACTCACGAAAAAGAACAGGCCCGTAAAGATCAGGTCCACGAGCACCACAAGAAAAATCGACATGACCACAGCTCTCGTCGTCGAACGGCCCACCTGCTCGGCGCCAGCTCCCGTCGCCAGGCCTTCCTGGCAGCCTACCGCCGTGATGGTGATTCCAAACATCACGCTTTTCACAAGGCCGGTCATAATGTCGCGAAGCAGCAGCGAATCGAGCGACGCCTGAATGTATCGCGTGAACGTGAAGTCTGCTTGCGCAACGCCAAAAAGCGAGCCGCCAAGAATACCCATGGCGTTGGCCCAGATCGTGAGGCAGGGGAGCATCACGATCATGGCCAGAAATTTCGGCGTAACTAGAAATCGAATCGGACTGATGGCCATCGTCTCGAGCGCGTCAATTTCTTCGGTGACCTTCATGGTGCCGATCTCGGCAGCGAATGCCGATCCCGAACGGCCAATCACGACAATGGCGGTGATGAGCGGGCCAAGCTCGCGCGACATGGAGATGGCCACCGCGGTTGCGACGTAATTCATCGCGCCAAAGCGGCGCAGCTCATAGGCCGATTGCAGCGCCAGAATCAACCCGATGAAAAAAGTAATCAGGGAAAGGATGGGCAGAGCGCGCACGCCCACGTCCATGGCTTGCGAAACTGCGCGCTGCCAGCGCACTGGCTTGCCGCGGAACGGCCCCACGAATGTGTAGTACGCCGCACGGCTTCCGAGCGAGGCCAGCGAGCCGACGTAGGCCAGGCTGTTCGTCACGCTTTCGCCAATTTGTGACACGAATTGCATCACTGTTCTTTGCCGCTCGATTCTCTATGACTCAGTTCAGTGCAACTCGGGACAGATCGATGCTCTGATCCACGATTCCTAGGCTGCAAGCGCCTGCTCTTCGTTGTCGTAAACCTCGAAAATCTTCAGCAGGCGAGAGAGCTGCAAAACTTCACGCGCGGAGGTGCTCAACCCGAACAGGATGAATCGCGTTCCCGCATCGCGCGAGGCCTTGAGTCCTTCCACCAGCGAAGCCACGCCCGAGCTGTCGATGTAGCGCACCTTGCTCAAGTTCATCACGACACGAGGCGTGCGTTTCTCTTTCACTTCGCGCAACAGCGCCTTGCGCACCGCCGGCGAGTTTGCCAGGTCGATGTCCCCCGTCAGGTCAAAAATAGTTGTGGTGTCTATTTGTCGGCTCGAAATCTGCACGTCGTTTTCTCCTTCAGGCCTTCACGAATTTGCTTCTTGTTTGTGCGCGCGGACGTACTTGACCAGGCGGAGACGGTTGGTCCCATTCGCGCGCTTGTACTCTACGACATCCATGCTCTGCTGAATGAAATGCAGACCAAGTCCGCCCGGCCTCACCTCTTCCAGGGCGCGCATGCACAATTGGTCGGGTTTGATGGCTGGTCCGCGATCGCACAGCAGAATTTCGATTCCTTGCGCGGATTTATGATCCGCGTCACCGTGCACCGAACGGAAAAACATTTCGATCGGGCGGTCGGCGCGCCCGCCATACGCGTGCCGGATGATGTTCGTCAGCGCCTCGTCCACGGCGCGCGTCACAGACCTGCCCTCTTCCGCGGAAAATCCGAACGACTCCGCGAGTCGCTCCACCGCGCCACGCACCGCGCAAAGCAGATTGGGATCGCTCGTCAATTCCAGCCGGAGCAGCAAGCCGCGGCTCGAGTCGCCGTTATCATCCTTCGCATTTTTTCGCCGAACTGGGTGTGATCTTTTCATGTGCCGGTCAAAACCACTCGCAAACTGGTTCCATCCAGATCACAAAACATTCCTGCAAAAAGCTTCAGCCGCAAACGTTCTTGTGCGTCAAACAAGCCCTCTAGCAATTCTTCCCGAAACGACCTGACAAGCCCTTGCAATCGCGTCTAGCTGCGGAGGGCCGCTCCCGGCACCTACCTGGAACGGTTGCTGAATGCGGCGTTTTTCAGGCCTGGGCCATTTTTTGCATAGCGTACTCTAAGCGTTTGTACCCGTTTCATGCAATCCCCGGCAGCCCTTCGGGGCAACCCTCGCAGGAAGCCTCCGTTTGATGCTGTACGCGGCGGGCCTGGCACCGGCTTTCGCCCGTGGGCGACGCGATGAGCCTCGCAAATGTCGAGGCTCGCGCGAGCGAACTTCGGGTTTCTTCTCGGGACGTTTCTTGCGGCGCTTTTCCCGCGTGCCAAAGTAGCGTAAACTATCGTTGTTTCTTCGGTGGTGGGAGTAGCTCAGCTGGTAGAGCGTCGGTCTGTGGCACCGAATGTCGCGGGTTCGAACCCCGTCTCCCACCCCAACGAAAGTCGATTTTCCCCCGGTTGTTCTACTTCCCGCAAAACAGAGTCTTGACTTCGTATTTCTGGAAGGCACGATCCCCGGTCAGCAAGACCATGTTTTCGAGATTCGCCTGCGCGATCAGTATGCGGTCGAACGGATCGTGATGATGGGACGGAAGCTCCCCCGCCGCCAGGGAATGAGCGTGCGTGATGTCGAGCGAATGGATCGCAAGCGCGCGCATGGCATCAGGCACGAACTGCGAAGGCGGTTTGGAAAGAAGAAGAGTGCCCAGCGCAAACTTGATGGCAATTTCCCAAGAGCTTGCCGCAGAGAGATACAATTCCGCATCGTTGGAAGTGAGAAGTTCGCGTGCTTTCCGGTTCAGTTTGTGTTCCGCGCCTAGGCTCCAAAGAAAAACGCTCGTATCCAGCAGATATTTCATCGCTTCTTTTTTGCCGTTTTACGCTTCCCTTCGAACTCTGCCAAGAGATGCTCGGGAAGGGGCGCATCAAAGTTGTCGGGAATGGTCATGAGGCCGGTGAATGCGCCAAGATTCCGTTTAGAAGACGCGGCGGGGACGAGGCGAGCAACGGGGACTCCGCGGTTGGCAATCGTGATTTCTTCACCGGCAGCGACGCGACGGAGCAGGCGCGAAAACTGGGTTTTGGCTTCGTGGGTGTTTATGGCCTTCATAAACAAAGACTAGACTAAGTCACTAGACTAAGTCAAGTGGCATGGCGCTCCGCTGAGCTGAAATGTGATAACCGTTCCCCGGGTAGGAGAACAGTTTCCGGCAAAACGCTGGCTTGGCCGATTTCCCAAGCTCCAGTAATCTGAATGATTCTTGAAAAGCTTTCCAAGGAGGCGGGCAACTTCCCCGATGACTCTGATTCGATGCGCGGCTGTTTTGTTCGATATGGACGGCGTCCTAGTCGATTCCACTCCAGCAGTGGAGCGCGTTTGGACCATTTGGGCACGCGCGCACGGATTGAATCCCGCTGAGGTCGTGCGCCAGGCCCATGGCCGGCCAAGTCTCGCCACCATCATCGAGTTGCTGCCTGACGGCGATCACAATGCCGAAAACCGCGAGGTCGAGCGCCGCGAAATCGAGGATATTTCGGACGTGGTCGCGCTCCCTGGAGCGCTGCAGCTACTGATGTCTATCCCGCAATCGCGCTGGGCCGTGGTGACTTCCGCTACACGGCGGCTCGCTGAAGTCCGCTTGCGCGCAGCGGGCCTGCCGGCGCCAGAACATCTAGTCACTGCGACGGATCTTCAACGCGGCAAGCCCTTCCCCGATCCCTATCTCAAGGGAGCTGAAATTCTCGGTGTGTCTCCCGCGAACTGTATCGTCGTGGAGGACGCGCCCTCGGGAGTTCGCTCCGGCAAGGCGGCGGGCGCGCGCGTTCTCGCGCTGCGTACGACCGCGTCGGAGGCCGAACTTCTGGGCGCGGGAGCGGATTGGATCGCCGAGAATTTGAGCGCGCTTTCGATCGAATCGTCCACGCAGGCCAATGGCGTCGCGTTGCTGCTTCACGATGAAAGATGATCCGAACGCACAGCGGACAATTTGACGTGCGCAGGCGTCGGCCATAGCTTTGGCCGAAAAAGCCGGTGCGGAAATCGAGCACCGATTGCGGGCAAATGCGCTAGAATTTGCGCACGACGAGCGTCGCACGCTTCCCCCGGCCCAGGCACACGAAGCGTTCCTCGTTCGATTCCCTATTCGCTAAATGGAACCTCTCGGAAGCGATTCGGATGTCCACTTCTGGCCGGCGGCGGAAATCGCGCTGCTACTGGTGCTGGTTGCCGCGCTCCTACTGCTGTGGAAACCATCGCTTGGCGAAACTTTTTTTTGCAAAATTGAAAATACCTTCTCGCGGTTTGCGCTGCACAAAAGACTGGCCGTTTGCGTCATGTTCATTGCCGTGGTTGCGATCCGCGTCGCCGTGCTGCCGCTCTTGCACGTTCCGATTCCCGGCATCCACGACGAATTCAGCTACCTCTTGATGGGCGACACGTTTGCCCACGGACGACTGGCCAATCCCACGCACCCGATGTGGATGAGCTTCGAAACTTTTCACGTGAATTGGCATCCCACGTATTCCTCGATGTATCCGCCCGCACAGGGTCTGGTTCTAGCGATTGGGCAAATGCTCGGGAATCCGTGGATCGGCGTGCTGCTCGGCGACGCGGCGATGTGCGCGGCGATCCTGTGGATGCTGCAAGCGTGGATGCCCGCGCGTTGGGCGCTCCTGGGCGGCGCTTTTGCAGCGCTCAATCTAGGGATTGCGAGCTACTGGATGAACAGCTATTGGGGAGGAGCGTTGGCGGGAGCCGGCGGCGCGCTTGTGTTGGGTGCTCTTGCTCGGATTCATCGCCGTGCCACGGTGGGCAGCGCATTGCTGCTTGGCCTGGGAGTCGCCATTCTCGCAAACAGCCGGCCCTACGAAGGCGCTCTCTTCTGTATTCCCGCAGGAGTGTGGCTCATCGCGTGGCTAGCGGGAAAAATAAAGTCGCACAGTTCCCTTCCCTCGCGAATCCGAATCGTTTTCGTGCCGCTCGCGGCTTGTGTGCTTCTTACGGTCGCGTTCATGGGCTTCTACAACTGGAGGCTGACAGGGAACGCGCTGCTGATGCCTCACGTCTTGAACACTCGGACGTATCATTCGTCGCCGCTGTTTCTCTGGCAACACGCCAGGCCTCCGCTGAAATACAACAATGACCAGTTCGAGGATTTCTACAACGGATGGGAGCGCGAAGATTACCAAACCACGTGGAAGGATGCCTTCGACGTAACCGCAGAAAAGGTCGCGAGACTCGGCGTGGAGTTTTTCTGGCCCGGCGCGCTTTTCCTTTTGGCTTCCCTGCCGTTTGCATTTCGCGACCGCAGAATGCGCTTGCTCGTAGCCACATTCATCCTCGTTGTCGTGGGCGTCTTTGCGGTGATCTGGTCGGCGCCTCATTATGCTGCGCCAATCACGTGCGTCATCTATGCGCTGCTCGCGCAGTCGGTGCGTCACCTGCGAACAAGAAGATGGAAGGGCCGCGCGCTCGGTCTGGCATTGTCTCGCGCTGTCGTGGTTCTGCTCATTCTTGAAACGGGCGTGAATGTCGCTCGCGGGGCGTGCGATCCGATGTGGTGGACGTGCACGGGCGACTCGAGCCGACTGGCAATTCTTCAAAAACTGGAACACACGCCCGGCAAACATTTGATCGTCGTGCGGTATTCCGAAGATCACAATATTCACGACGAGTGGGTTTACAACGGCGCAGACATCGACGGGTCGAAGGTCATCTGGGCGCGCGAGCTGAGCAAAGAACAAAACGACAAGCTGTTTGCGTATTTCAAAGACCGGCACATTTGGCTGGTCGAACCCGACGTCAACAATCTGGAGATTAAACGGTATATGCCGCCACCCGATTCCGACCAGTAGCTGCGGACTCAACGCGACTGACGCGTGTTCGCCGGCCTTTGCACTCGATATAAGACGTGCGGCCGGAGCGGATGGCCTTCAGGAAGATTCGGGTGGTCGAAATCGTCGGCCGGATTGTGAGTCATCCCGATCTTTTCCATCACGCGACGGGACCGCGCGTTGGCTGCGCTTGTAAACGAGACTACCTCTTCCAGATTCAAGACTTCGAATGCGTGATTCAAGACGGCCTTCGCGCCTTCGGTGGCCAGGCCTTGGCCCCACTGATTAACTGCCAAACGCCAACCGATCTCCACACACGGCGTGAAATGCGCCTCGAACGCAGGCACGGAAAGCCCGATGAAGCCGATGAAGGAACGGTCTTCGCGCAACTCCAAGGCATACAAACCGAAGGTGTGTTTTCGGAAGTGATTTTCGATTCGCTTGACAAGAAGATCGCTGTCGGCTCTCGAGAGCACCTTGGGCATGAATTCCATGACACCGGGGTCGGAGTTCATGCGGAAGAAAGGCTCGCGGTCGCCATGCTTCCAATGTCTTAGCAGCAGGCGAGCCGTCTCGATCACTTCGATTGTCCGCGGAACATCGTGAGAGCCATCTTCAAACTCGCAGGACTGTTACCTACCGACGCTCAAGCTTCTCAGCGGCCGGCGACCATCAAATGATTCAAACCGAACTCGAAGCGACGGTGAATGAATCCTTGAAATCCGATGCGTTCCAACATTTTCTGGAGCGTTTCGACGGGAATACGTTTTTGATGCTCGTCGCTCTCCATTTCATCGCTGATCCAGTGCAACGCGTGCAGCGCGTTCAGGATCGGATCGACCATCGAGGAAGGCCAGGTCATAATCAACGAGCCGCCGTGTGCAATGACGCGATGCGCCTCGCGCAACACTTTTTCCGGTTCGGTGAGATGTTCAAGCACGGCAAGCATCACGACGTGATCGAATTGGCCATCGGGAAAAGGCAGCGGCTCGCGCAAGTCCGCTTTCACGCGCTGCCAGCGGCCTCGCGCGCCATTCTCCACTTGATCGTCGACGCCCACGCCGGAGGCGATACGATCCGCGGCAAAATCCAGAAACGCGGATTCCAAGCCGCAGCCGAGATCGCAGACACGAGATCCGGGACATACATGAGGATAGGCAGCGCGAAAGCGCATTCGCGCGATGAAATGATCGATCCGTGTGTAAGGCATTTATTTTAGGTCGTAGTCGCCGATGTACGTGCCGCGGCTGATGCCAAGCATGCTCAGGAAAAAAGACGCAAAGATAACTTGAACGCCGATGAAGAGCCACATCGACCAGAAAATGACCTGACGAACTTCATGCAACGGCCCGAACCCGCTGGCCGCCCACTTCCAGGTGACCCAAACGCATCCAGCAAGCCCCGCGAGAAAAAGCGCACCGCCGAGCAGCAAGCCGGTTTCTAGCCGGACGCGCTTCAGCACGCGCTTGAGCGATACCGTGTTGCGGTCGAACCGCTCCGCATAGCTGAAGACTTTCGCGAACGACCCGATCGAAAGAATTTGCACGCCGAGCAGAGTGAACATCTCGCCGAAAATCATCGTGTGAATGTCCAGAATGACGCGCGGCGTAATATGCTGCGGTCCCGGAAGCAGCCAGAACACAAGCGAGAGACCAAAGACGACCAGGAACGTGCCGGGCAAGAGGAAGAGCCAGTTCGGCGCGTACAGCAGCATAAAGCGCAAGTGGCGCCAACCGTCGCGGAAGCTACGCAAGTGCGGCGGACGGCCGCGCTTGTCCGGCCAGAGGGTGATGGGGATTTCCGTGATGCGCGCGCCGAGCTGCGCGGCTTTGATCACAAATTCCGAGGCAAATTCCATGCCGGTGCTGCGCAAATCCATCCGATCGTAAACGGCACGGGTGAATCCGCGCATGCCGCAATGGCTGTCGCCGATGTGGGCGCGAAAAAAAAGATTCAAGAGGGATGTCAGCGCGGGATTCCCAACGTACTTGTGGTGCCAGGGCATGGCGCCAGGCTTGATTTCGCCACGAAAACGATTGCCCATGACGACGTCATTGCCTTGCCGCCACATTTCCACGAAGCGCGGCACATCGCTGAAGTCATAACTGTCGTCCGCATCGCCCATGATCACAAACGCGCCGCGCGATGCACCGATGCCCGCGCGCAACGCCGAACCGTAACCGCGCTGCTCGACGCGAACCACGCGTGCGCCCAGCTTTTCGGCTATTTCGATCGAACCGTCCGTCGAGCCGTTGTCGGCAACGACCACTTCGCCGCGCAAACCCGCGGATTGAAAGGAGCGGAGCGCCTTCTCGACACAGAACGACAGCGAGTTCACTTCATTCAGGCACGGAATCACGACGGACACTTCCGGCGGAGGTCCGTCGCCGCCCACGTCGAGCCGCGTGGTCATTTGCGTCTTGATTTCCGGCGCGCGTTCTACTGCCAAATGCGTTCCTCCCTGTCGATTCGAAACGGAATCTCCGGTAACCTTTCCAAGGCGGCGACTTCCGGCTTGCAATTTGCCGCACCGCCATTATGATGGCGAAGATTCGCAGGGCCCCCTGAGACTCCACATTGTCTAACACATCGGACGGCTCTTCCACCAACAACATTGCCGCGCCCGTGGCGGAAGCTCGCAGTACCGGGAAACTTCTCCAGGTGCTCGGAGTGTGGTTCGGCATCGCAGCGGCCGTCGGCAACGCCATTGCGGCGGGCATCGCGCGCACGCCCGGCGACATTGCGAAGATGCTGCCGAACGCGTGGCTCTTCATCGGCGTGTGGGTCGTCGGCGGATTGTACGCGCTTTTCGGCGCGTCCTCTCTTGCGGAGCTTGCCGCTTCCATTCCTCGCAGCGGCGGCCAATACAATTTCTCGCGCCGCGCCATCGGGGAATACGCCGGATTTATTGTTGGCTGGAGCGACTGGCTTTCCACCTGCGGAACGGCCGCGGCCGTTTCCATTGTCATCGCGGAATACAGCCGCGATCTGTTTCCCGTTCTCGCCGGCCACGAAATGCAGATTGCCGTCGCGTTGATTGTTGCATTTCTCTTTTTGCAATGGCGCGGCATTCGCTGGGGCAGCAGCACGCAGCTCGTCTCGTCGGCGATCAAAACGGCTGCGTTCGCGATTCTCGTCGGCGCGTGCTTTGCGCTCGGGCACCACACGGGCTCCGCTTCCATGAGTGTGTCTTCCGCGGGCGGTTCTCCGACACTCGCGATTCCCTCCGGCTGGCCGTTCCTCGTTGCCGTTATTTTGAGTTTGCAAGCGGTTGTGTACACGATCGACGGATGGGACGGAGTCGTTTATGTGGCGGGAGAAGTGCGCAATCCGGGGAGGGATATTCCCCGGGCGATTTTCGGAAGCGTTTTTTCGGTCATGGGAATTTATCTCCTGCTGAATCTTGCGGTGCTTTACGTCCTGCCGATGAAGGAGATCGCCGGCTACGATTTCGCGCTCGGCACGGCGGCAACGGTCATTTTCGGCAGGTACGGAGACGCCGTCATTCGCTGGATCATGATCGTCTCGATGCTCAGCTCGATGAATGCAAATCAGATTTTCTGCACGCGCACGCTGCACGCAATGAGCAGCGACGGACTTTTTTTCAGACGAGCCGCGCGCGTGAACAAGGGGGGTACTCCGGTGCTGGCCCTTGCTCTCAGCACCGCCGCGGGAGTCCTCTTCTTGCTCACGGGGACGTTTGAACGCGTGATTGACATGCTGGCGTTCTTTTTCGTGGCGAATTACACGCTATCGTACGCATCGCTTTTTTTGTTGCGTAAGCGAGAGCCGGAAATGCAGAGGCCCTATCGAGCGTGGGGCTATCCGTGGACGACCGGAATTGCGCTTTCCGCGTCAGTCATTTTTCTCGTGGCCTCGATCGTGACGGATCTGCAAGGATCGTTGGAAGCGGGCCGGTTTTGGCCGCCGAGTCCCGCGGTGCTGGCGCTCGCGGTCCTGGTGCTCAGCTACCCAGTGTTTCGAGTTCTCAAATGGGCCAGAAGAAACACGGCTTCGGCCGGTTCATCACAATGAGCGGCGCGGTGGAGTTGCGCCAACGCTTGCGTTTCCTGCGTTTGTAATGCGATTCCGTTTTCAACTCGGAAGTTTTTCCGCGACGGTTTTGCCCTGCAGGAACAGCAACAAATAATCCTTGCCGCCGGCCTTCGAATCCGTGCCGGACATATTGAAGCCTCCGAAAGGATGCGCGCCGACCATTGCGCCCGTGCACTTGCGATTCAGATAGAGATTCCCGACGTGGAAGTTTTCTTGCGCTTTTTCGAGCTTGGCGGGATTCTTCGAATAGACAGCGCCGGTTAGGCCAAACTCGGTGTTGTTGGCGATTTCGAGAGCGTGATCGAAGTCCTTCGCTTTGATGACGGCGAGAACGGGACCGAAGACTTCTTCCTGCGCGATGCGGGCCTTCGGGTCGACGTCGGCGATTACGGTGGGCTGCACGAAGTAACCTTCACCGGGAGCGCGTTCACCGCCGAGGAGCACTCTTCCTTCTTTCTTTCCAAGATCGATGTAGCCAAAAATGGTTTTCATCGCGGTCTCGCTGACCACAGGGCCCATGTAATTTGCGGGATCATCGCTGGGACCGACCGTGATTTTCCTGGCGCGCTCGACGATTTTCTGGACAAAGGTGTCATAGATTTTTTCGGAAACAATGGCGCGCGAACACGCGGAACATTTTTGTCCCTGATAGCCGAACGCGGAAAGCGCAACGCCCTCGACAGCGGAGTCGATGTCGCCTTCTTCGTCCACAATGATGGAATCTTTGCCGCCCATTTCGAGGACCGTACGCTTGATCCAAATCTGCCCTGGCACTTTCTTGCCGGCGTTCTCGCTAATCAACAAGCCGACTTCTTTGGAGCCTGTGAATGCGATGTAGCGCGTCTTCGGATTTTTGACGAGCGCGTCGCCAGCGGTCTCACCGGGGCCGGTGACGAAGTTCAACGCCTCCTTGGGAACGCCCGCTTCGTAAAAAATGTCGACGACCTTTGCGGCCACGAGCGGCGATTCCTCCGACGGCTTCAAGACGACGGTGTTTCCAGTGACGAGCGAAGCAGCCGTCATGCCGGCGGCGATGGCGGCGGGAAAATTCCACGGCGGAATGACCGCGCCGACGCCAAGCGGAATGTAACGGAGATAATTTCGCTCGCCCTTCATGGGGATCACCGCGTGCGGGCCGGCGAGGCGCAACATTTCGCGGCAATAGTATTCGAGGAAGTCGATGGTTTCGGCGGTGTCCGCGTCGGCCTCAGCCCAGGACTTGCCGACCTCGTAACAAAGCCAGGCGGAGAGTTCGAACTTGCGCTTGCGAATGATGTCCGACGCGCGGAGAAGAATCTCGACACGCTGCTCCGCTGGAACGCGCTTCCACGAATCGAACGCTTTGTACGCCGCATCGACGGCCTGATTGGCGTGCTCCGCCGTCGCTTCCTGAAAAATGCCGAGGACTTGCGATGGGCGCGAAGGATTTGTGGACGTCCTCTTGGCTGTTGTGATCACGTTCTGTCCGCCGATGTACATCGGATATTCGCGGCCAAACTCGGAGGCAGCTTTCGCCAGAGCGTCTTGCATGGCCTTGCGATTTTCGGGCTTCGAAAAATCGACAAACGGCTCGTTCGTAAATTCGGAAAGATGGATTTTCGCTTCAGCAGTGGCCACGGCGCGGTCCCTCCTGGGTACGCAAACAAGCGATTGTACAGCGGGTCCCGCGCAAGCGACAAGAAGAGGCGCCACCTGCGCCCGACGAGCGGAACGGACAGAGTTGTGAAATGGAGGATGCTGAAATCATGTGGCAAAAATGGCTGGTTGTGTGAAGCTGTGATGTTTCTTACGAAGTTCGAGCTTGTGCCGATAAGAGCTCCGACGCGCGCAGCCTGAGGAATAAATTGTGGCGATAACGTTTCGATACAAGTATGCGATTTCGAAAACGATGGAGTTCGAACGGGAGTATCACCCGAATCTGCGGCTGAGCTTGCGGGAAAAGCGCGAGACGCTGAAGCGCGCGATTGTGATATGGATGCTGGTCGACGGGAAGCTTGTGGGCGAAACATACGGGATGCCGCTGGATGGCAAGGACGTGATGCCCGGCTGCCCCAGGGATCCGCGCTCGATGTACTGCTACTCGACGACGATTTTGAGCGGCTACAAAAGCAAAGGATATGGATCGATTCTGAAAGCCGCGTTCATTGGGCGTGTGTCGAAAGATTTTCGGAAAATCTATGGACATGCGCGGCCCGGCGGCAGCCAGGCGTTGAACGTGAAATTTGGAGCGCGCCTGGGAAAGACATTCAAGAATTGGTTCGGTACGGGAGAAGACTACCGAGCCTATGTGCTTAATTTGAGGTAAGCTCACCAACCGCTTCGGAAAAAATCTTCGTGTGCAGATCAACGTCAGCTTCCGCCGTGGCGGGGCACATCAGCGCCATATTGTGGAACGGCGTAAGCAGAACTCCGCGATTCAGAGCATAGAGATGCAGAAAGCGTTCGAGTTCGAAATCGGCGTTGGCGGCAGATTCTCCACCGTTGCGCGGCGGGCGAGCGGCAAACGTATATTCGGCGCGCGCACCAAGCCGCGTGACGTTCCAGGGAAGTTCCACGGCACGAATGTGTTTGGCGACGCCATCGGCAAAACGCGCGGCGATCGGAATCATGTGCGCGAAAGCGGCCGGAGTGAGAAGGTGTTCAAGGGTGGCGCGCATCGCAGCCAACGACAGCGCATTCCCTGCCAGCGTCCCGCCGATTCCGCCAACGTCCACGTCCTCGAGTTGCAGCCGCGACGCGATGCGCTGCGCAACCTCCTCGGTAACGCCATACGTCGCGCCAGGTATGCCGCCGCCGATGGTCTTTCCGAAAACCAGCATGTCCGGCTGCAAATGCCATTCGCGCGTGCAGCCGCCGGGTCCGGCGCAAATCGTGTGCGTTTCGTCAGCGATCAGAAGTGTTCCATATCGCCGCGTCAACTCGCGCGCCGTAGCCCAGTAGCCGTCATCCGGCAGAATGATGCCGACGTTGGTCATCGCGGGTTCGGCCAGAACGCAAGCTACATCGTGGTGCTTGAGAGCGTCTTCGAGAGCCTGCAAATTGTTGAACTCGACGACGCGCGTGGTTTCGGCGGGATTGACAGGCGGGCCGATGTTGCCGCGGCGCGGACCGACAACGCCATCGCGGAGCGACACGAAAGTCTCATCCACCGTGCCGTGGTAGCAGTAATGAAAGACGAGAATCTTTGACCGCTGCGTGATTTCTCGCGCGATGCGAATGGAAAAACGATTGGCGTCGGTGGCCGTCAACGTGAATTGCCAGAACGGCAAGCCGAACCGGCGCTGAAGATCTTCGCCGACCCAAAGCGCGTCCTCCGTGGGAAGCATCAACGTCATGCCTTCGCGCGCGCGGCGAGCGACGGCATCGATCAAGACTTGCGGCGAGTGTCCGGTCATGGCGCCGGTGTCGCCGAGACAGAGATCGACGTAATCGCGTCCGTCAACATCCGTGAAATGCGCGCCAGAGGCGGACTTTACGAAAACGGGGAATGCGCCGGCCCATTTGTTCATCCAGTTCATGGGAACGCCGCCGAGAAGCGATTTCTGCGCGCGCAGGTAAAGTTCGGCCGAACGCGGATGTTCAATTACGAAGCGCCTTTCTTCGCGCTGGTGAAGGGTTTCGAGCCTGGCGCGGTCAAGGGTAAACATGGGGACAAGGAAAAGATAGCGAGGATGCGAGAAATCGGCAAGCGACGCGCAGGACCAAGAAGCTAGTAATCAGCGAAGGTCGCGAATGATCTCGCGCGCGGCGTTCGCGCCGGAAGCGCCCGTAAGGCCGTTCCCGGGATGCGTGCCCGAGCCGCAGAGATAGAGGCCGCGAATGGGCGTTTTGTAGCGCGCCCAATCGAGAACCGGACGCATCGTGAAAAGCTGATCGAGCGCAAGTTCGCCATGAAAAATGTGGCCGCCCGTGAAGCCATAAATCGTTTCGAGGTCGTGAGGCGTGATGACTTGTGCGTGCTCGACGAGCCCGGGAAGATTTGGAGCATATTCGGCGAGAGTCTTGACGACGATGTCGCCCAGTTCCGTGCGCCGAGCATTCCAGTCGCCGGTCTTCAGCTTGAACGGTGTGAACTGCACGTAGGCAGAGAAAACGTGTTTGCCTTCGGGCGCGAGCGAAGGATCGAGCAGCGTAGGGATCGTTACATCGAGATATGGCGCGGCGGAAATTTCGCCGTATTTCGAGGAGTCGAAGGCGCGCTCGAGATAGTCGATTTCCGGGCCGATATGAATGCGGCCGGAAAGCGCTTTGATGAAACCGTCCGGGGCGATGGCGTCGCTGAGCGCCGGAAAATTCGGCAGTCCGCCGAGAGCGAGATTCACTTTCGCGACGGTGCCGTTCGCCCGAATGTTCCGGATGCGCAGAGCAAATGTGGGATCGAGCTGCGTAGGATCGAGCAGCTTGAAAAACGTTCGCTTGGGATCGACGCCGGAAACGACCGCTTCGACTTTGATTTCCTCGCCATCGGCAAGGACGAGGCCATGGACGGCGCCATCCGTCACACGGATGTGATGCACTTCGGCGTTGGTGCGCACTTCCGCTCCAGCCGCTCTTGCGGACTCGGCCAGTGCCCGTGTTAACGAGCCGAGCCCACCGCGTGGAAACGCCGCTGGACCGGCGGGATGCGGATCGACGGCGGCGCGAAGGAGCAGAACCGCAGTCGAGCCGGCAGACCAGGGGCCGAGCGCTGTGCCAAAAATTCCGCGTGCGGCGATCACGGAGCGCAGCAATTCCGTTTCGAAAAACTCCGAAACGAAATCCGCAACCGCCATGGGCCCCCAGCGCAAGAGATCGAAGATGCCTTGTTTGCCCAGGCTGCGAACGCCGCGTCCGGCCTTGAAAAGATTCCAGAGATCTTCGGGAGAAGGCGCGTCAATCGCCGGCGGCGTGATCGAGGAAAGTTGAGAGAAAAAACCGGCGATCTGCTCAAGCGATGCCGCGAACTGCGTGTACTTCGCCGCATCTTTGGCGGAGAGATGCGCCAGGCCACCGGCGGTTTTTGCGGCGCTGTCATAAAAAAGTAGCGCCTGGCCCTCGCGAGTCGGAGCAAAAACGCGAGGATCGGGGCGAAGGATCTCGCAATTGAATTTTTCGATTTGGAGATCGCGTGCGACGTCGGCGCGAAGCGGGCCGACGCTGTGCGCGAGGGTGGAAGCACGAAAGCCGGAATGAAACTCCTCGGTAATCGCGCCGCCGCCAACCATCTCACGGCGCTCCAGCACGATCGGTTTGAACCCGCCCTTTGCCAGGTAGAACGCTGTGATCAGAGCGTTGTGGCCGCCGCCGATGAGAGCTACGCGCTGTCCGATGGGCATGATTAGTTTCTGCTCCCATGCGCGCGCGAAGCTTTGGATTTTTTCCAATCCTTCAGAATGACCTGGCTGGCGATGCGGCCCGGCGCGCCCATAATGCCGCCGCCGGGATGCGTCGCGGAGCCGCACATATAAAGGTTGTGGATGGGCGTGCGGTAATAAGCCCAGCCGGGAACGGGCCGCAGGAAAAACAGCTGCTCGAGAGAAAGCTCTCCCTGAAAAATGTTTCCTTGCGTGAGGCCAAATTCGCGCTCGAGATCAAGCGGCGTCAAGATTTGCCTGCCGACGATAATTTTTTTGATGTTGGGCGCGTACTCGGCGATGGTGTTGATGACGGTATCTCCGAAGGCCTCGCGCTGGTCGTCCCACGTCCCCTTTGCGAGTTTGTACGGCGCGTATTGCACGAAACACGAGAGAACATGCTTGCCGGGCGGCGCAACGCTGGGGTCGGTCAAGCCGGGGATGACCATGTCGATGTACGGCTTTCGTGAAAAATGGCCGTATTTCGCATCGTCATAGGCCCGTTCCATGTATTCGGTGCTCGGAGAGATGGAAATCGCGCCGCGCAGATGAGCGCCCGCGCCGGGCAAGCACTTGAAGTCTGGAAGCGCGTCGAGAGCGAGATTCACTTTGCCTGAAGAGCCTCGGAACTTGTAGCGGCGAACACTTTCGAGAAAATCGCCGGGGAGTTCGCTGGGCTCGAGAAATTTTTCGAAAGTGAGATGCGGATCGACGCTGGAGGAAATCACGTTGGCGATGATTTCTTCGCCGCTTTGCAGAACCACCCCGCAGGCGCGCCCGCTTCTAACCAGAATCTTGGCCACGCCGGCTTGCGTGCGAATCTCCACTCCCGCTTCGCGAGCAGCCGCCCCAATGGCGTTGGAGATGGCGCCCGTACCCCCACGGCTGAATCCCCAGGAGCGAAACGCGCCGTCGATTTCACCCATGTAGTGATGCAGCAGAACGTATGCGGTGCCCGGCGAGCGAATCCCGAGAAACGTGCCGATGATGCCGGATGCCGACATCGTGGCTTTCAGCACGTCGGTCTCAAACCACTGATCCAGAAAATCGGCGGCGCTCATGGTCATGAGCTGAATCAGCGTGTAGCGCTCGTCCGAAGAGAGGCTGCGAAAACGCTGAAGCAGAAAGTGAAGCTGTTTGAGGTCGCTGGGCTTTAGCGTCGTCGGGTCGGGCGGAATCATGGAAAGGAGCGGCTTCACGAAGCGGCACATCGGCGTCATCATTTTGGAAAATTCATCGTAGGCTTCCGCGTCTACGATCGAATGGCGGCGAATTTCGCGTTGCGTGCGGGCGTGATCGTTCATTCTCCAGAGGAAGTTGCCGTTGTTCATCGGCGTGAACGTGCCGTCGAGCGGAAGAATCTCAAGCCCGTGCCGCGGGAGGTCTAGCTCCCGGATAATCTCCGGCCGCAGTAGAGAAACTACGTATGAGCATTCCGAGAAGAGAAAGCCCGGAATAATCTCTTCCGTGACGGCGGCGCCGCCCAGGACATGGCGGCGTTCCAGAGCGAGCACCTTCTTCCCTGCCTTGGCTAGGTACGCGGCGTTTACAAGGCCGTTGTGGCCGCCGCCGATGACGATGACGTCGTAGTGCTGCGCCATGCAGAAAGACCCCGCTCAGAAGTTGCGCTGAGAATTGCGATGCGTTTGGAAGACGGGACATTTTACTGGCAGCAAGGGCCGCAAACAAGGGCAGCACGGCATGGCGGGAAACGTATGCGCTTTAAAATAACTTATTAACAGAATTCCACTTTGAAACTCTTTTTCGTTCCGAATTGGGAATGTTGGAAACGGATGAGTTCAACTGGCTGTGGATGGCCGGTGCTTGTGCCGGCCGCTACTCATCGTAAACGTTAGATTCTTAATAAAATATCGACGAACGCCTAAACAAGAAAATCTGGATTCCTCACTGGCACTCGTCGTGCATTTTGGCCGGACTAAGATGCGACGCAAGTTTCGAAGGCGCGTTGCACTTCCTACGAGGGACAAATGCGCACGAGCTTTCTTCTTTCAGTGATTTTTGTTTTCCTGTTGACCGCTTCAGCTAAAGCGGCCACCGAAAGTCAAACCAGCACGCCGACACCGCAAGACGTTTCCGCGAGTTCAGCAGACGACTTCAGTGCGGCAACCGGAAGAGCAGATGCTGATCAGCCGCAGTCGCCTGCGCAAGTAAGCGAGATCATGGCGCGCGTCTTCAAGCGAGAAAAGGAGGAGATTGAGATCATAGGAAGTTACTCGCCCATCGTTGAAACGTATATTCAAACGGAAAAGCCGGACCTTCTCATGGGGATGACTCCGAGGAGCGATTTTTATTTTCTCGGCCAGGCCAAGTTTCATGGGAATACCATGAGGATTCGTTCCATGCTATCGAAGACCCACAAAGGAACCATCATGTGGTCCTTTAATCCTGCGGGATTTCTGCAAATGGCTTTCCCGGATTATGGCCAATTTGACAAAGAGCACTATCAACTTATGGATCGAGGCCGCACCTTCCTCGGAGATGTGCGCTGTTATGTGTTCGACGTCCAGCCGCTTCCCAACGCCAAACATGCGCGTTTTGTTGGCCGCATTTGGGTGGAAGATCAGCAATTCACGATCGTTCGGATGAACGGAGAATATACGCCGGAGATGAGATTCTCGCCGAAAACGTGGGAAGACCAGTATTACGAGCATTTCGACTCCTGGCGGATCAACGTCAAATCCGGAGATTGGTTGCCCTACGAAATCTATTCGCAAGACATGCGGAATCCTCCGCCCTCCGGCGGCCCGCGGTTCAAGGCCAAGACGCACTTCTGGGGTTATGGAATCTCCACGAAAGCGCTCGGGGAAGAATTTGGACGTCTCCTCGTCGAGTCGCAAAACAAGGTGAAAGACGACTCCGGAGGGCACGATCTCTCGCCGCTTCAACAGCAGCGCGACTGGAGAACGCTCTCGGAAGAGAACGTCTTCGAAGTGCTTCAGCGCGCCGGATTGGTGGCGCCGGAAGGCGACGTGGACAAAGTGTTGAACACCATCGTCAACAACATCCTGGTGACCAATCACTTCGACAGCCGGATTGAAATCAAGTGCCGCGTCATGATGACGACCGACCTCGAAATGTTTTCGATGCAGAACACGATCGTCCTGAGCCGGGGACTCATCGATAGCGTGCCGAACGAGGAAGCGCTTGCCGCGTTGCTTGCCTTCGAGATAGCCGATGCAATGGAACCCAAGCCTGCGCAGGACCAATACGGCTTCAGCGATATCTTGCGGTTGAAGCCGACGCAAGCCATGCGAAAGCTGTCGTTTGTGGACACGCCGGATGAAGCAGAAAAGAACAGCGAGCGAGCCGTGGAGCTGCTCAAGAATTCGCCTTACGGGAGCAAACTTGGCAACGCGGGGATCTACTTATCGCAGCTGCAATCGCAGCTCCCCGCGCTGAAACAACTTTTCGGCGCTCGTCTGGGAAATCACGTGCACTTCATCGCACAACTGATTCAGTCCGCTCCGCCTCTCGATCCCGCGAGCTTGCAACAAGCGAGCGCCCTGCCGATGGATTCGCGCATCAAAATTGATCCGTGGAGCGACAGGGTCAGCTTGATGAAGACACAACAGATGGGCCCGATTTCTCCACGCGAAAAAATTCCGTTCGAAGTCACGCCGATCAGCCTATACCTGACGCGTTACGTCGAATCTTCCGCGAACGGGGAACATTCCATCGTCCCGAGATCGGCCATGCCTGTCGTGGAAGTCGCCAGCCAGAATGGAACGCTTCGCGCGAAAAATTAACAGCGACGCGCTATTTCGTCTGCGGCGGATATTTCGGCGGAATCGTCGC
>JBAQJX010000072.1:0-13558 GCA_049641765.1 Candidatus Acidiferrum sp. | reverse complement strand
AGAAGCCGACTTCGCAATAGACCAAGTATGGACATTACAGAGCCGCGCATTTTTGATTATGTGCAGATTTAGGAGCAAGGAGTCCTGGAAATGCTTCACCGCCGCGCACACGGGACAACTGCCTTTCACAGCTATCCTCGCTATCGGCAGTCTTTCGGATGTAGCTTCAGTTTTCATGAGATGGTCCTCCCCGCAATAACTCCTAACCACACCGAGGCAAATCCAACTACTACACTTAGACCTACATTCAACCCGCGATGAAAAATTCACCGTTCTGAAAATTACGGAATGTCTCCAACTCGAATGTTGAAAACGTCGTATAACCTCCGATGAAACCAATCGGAATAAGGTATCTCCAATTGGGGCTCCAGTGGGTCCTCTCTGCAAGAAGCGTCACGACGAAACCGATCAGAAAAGACCCTGTACAATTGATCAGAAAAGTTCCGTAAGGAAACCGAACGCCCATTCGATTGCTGACGTAGCCGCCCACCCAGAAGCGCAATATGGAACCGAGCGCTCCTCCAATGCCAACCATCAAGTATTTCGTCATGTGAACTAGTGTGAATCCGTCTTTCGTGCGTGGCGTATTATTTCGCCGGGGAACAGCGAGATTTCCTCGCTCCCAAACTGCTTCTGAGCCTTTGTGTCATCCCGGCCGAACTCAGGAAATTCCAGAAGCTTGATGTCTTCGCGAAGACCATGTGCTTCTTCGGGTGCGAGGTCCTTCCCTCCCAGTGACCGCTCCGCTTGTGCTCGGTAGCTATCTGCATAAGTCTCAAATCGTCGGAGAAGCTGCTTGGTGACAAATCTCGTCCACTCCCTCACCACATCCGAATAAGTGCTGAGCGTCTTGTTCAGAGTTTCGCCCAATTCTTGTTGAAGCCGCTTTGCCAACCGTCTTTCGGCAAATCGCCTGCCGAACAGAACGCTAAATCTTGGCCGGGCAACCGCTGTGGTAAAAGACCCTGGGTCGAAGATAGGTATGCCACGAACGAGGGATTGAAACTCGTTCCCGCCGGGGATATCGGCAATCCCGAGACTTTCCGCACTCTTTGTTAGATCATCTCGGAGCTGAGCCGCAAGAGCTTCGAGCGAATCATGAAGTTTCTTCACTCGTTGCTGGACGGCCTGGAAGATGAAGTCACGGATAATCTTCTCTTTCGATACCTCCCCACCAAGATTCCGTCCCCATTCCGCAATCAAGCTCGCAGATGCCGCCAAGAAACCGTCGGACGCGTCGAAACCGTATCTTTCAAGCTCTCTTTCCCACACCGCTCCCGTTTCTTCAATCAATCCTGTCGCTTGACGCAAACGCGCCTCGGCAGCACGGATCTCGTCATTCGTCCCGCGAGTCGACATCCCGTTCCGTTCGAGCTGCACTCGCAATGCCGAAATCACGGATTCACGCAGAGCGCCAATTTTCCTCTGAAGCGAGGAAGCCCTGAGTTCCTGCGAGCGGTCATACAGCGGAAGGATTTGCTCCTCGAACCATCGACTCAGCAACTCTTTGTGTGAGCGGAGCACACTTACAGGACGGACATGCAATTCAAGATTGCACTCCGAAGCGATGTGCTGCTTTACGTACTCGACGACTTTTTCACGATCTTCCGGAGTCAAAAGATCAGCCTTACTGAGAAGCAGGGTTGCTGGGACAGCCGCCTCCTGGAGCGTGAGGATGGTTTGCAGGTCCTCAGTTGTTAGCGTCGACCCTGCGTCAATCAGGACAACCCCAAGATCACACTTTGGAAGATAGGCGAGCGTTTCAGCGGCCCCGGTCGTCGCCAATGAACCGAGACCTGGTGTATCGACAAAGGTGACTCCATCACGGAGATGTGAAGCTGGCAGTGACACAAAAATTCGACTCACACGCTTTGCGTTCCCAGGATTCTGCTGTTCGGTCGCGAACTCAGCAAGCCTGGCAATCTCCATCATTTTCGCAGGAGCCGCAGCAAACGAAACCTCCATGGAAGGATTCTCCCCGTAAGTAATTCGTGTCGGGACTGCCGTGATTGGAGTGACGCCCACGGGGAGGACATCCGCGTCCAGAATTGCGTTCAAGAGAGACGACTTACCACAACTCACTCGCCCAAAAACTGCAATTTCAAACATCTTGTCTTCGGCTCGGTCCAGAATCGACCCGATGGTCGTGCGAAACTCGACCAAGCCCCGCTGAGCCACAACTTCTTCGATTCTGGAAAGAAGTTCGAGATCGTTGTTCTTCTGTTCCAGTCGCTTCAGGCGCAACTTGAGGTCTTGTCCGACTCCCTCAGCCAAATAACGGTCGAGTTTCGATACCAAACCGCGCAGCTCGCCCACAATTCCATTGAGTTCGGTCGCTGCGGCCTCTGGAAGTTCGCCGTATCCGCGCATGTATTGCGGTTTCAGCTCTTCCACCGCGATGTCGATGGTGCCTAATGCGACATGGATCGCGCGTGAGGCCGGAATTGTCGGCTGTTCTCTTTGGATGCCCTGGCCGTCAAGGACGCGAATCATTTGAGCCCGAATGCGCGTTATGTAGTCCTCAATTGTTCGGCGCTGTGTAGGAACGACATCGCCGGAATAACGTGGGAATGCTGCCTTGGATGCGGCGATGTTCAGCGTTTCCTCGACTTCGCTCAGGAGCTTGTCAATGTACCGACAAGTGACACCCAGTCGCCGCGCTTGGAATTCGTTTAATAAACCTGCATTCAGCGTGTTTTGAGAATCCATTCCACCCTCAAACGGCGTCCACGTTTCCTCGCGAATCCAGAATTTCAATTGCGTCTAAACTGGAAATACTTAACATGAGATCTCCCGTTTTCCTCTCGGCCATTTAGCAGACCACCATCACCGGGCAGTGAGCGTACCGAAGGACCTTCTCAGCAGTGGACCCCACGAGCATCCTTTCGAATCTCGACTTGCCGCGCCGCCCAAGTACAATCAGGTCGACCTGATCCGTTTCCGCCCGATGCACGATTTGTTCCACGGGGTGGCCCACGGCAATATCGGTTTGCAGTTCAACAGCTAGGTCTTTCGCACGTTGGATAATTTTACTAAACCGCTCCTCAAAATGCTCCCGCGCGTCATCGAGCATGGCGTCGAGCTCGACCATCGTCGCTGGTTCTGGTGGACGCGCGACGGCAAAAAGGAGCACCTTCGCGTCCAGCGATCGGGCCAGGGCGAGACCACTCTCCGTCGCTTTGTCCGATTGGGCAGAACCATCGTACCCGATGAGAATTTTCTTGAATTGGGAGTGTCTGCGGCCCACCATTTTTTCTCCTTAGTCCGTAGCGACGGCGCTAACTTGTTTTGCAACAGACTCTTGTTCTGGCTTTGGCAGCAGATGTCTCGGCATGAACCAAGCGTTCGCAAACATAGTGGGCACAACGGCGCTACCGATGACCGTTGCCACAATGTACGAGTATTGCGATTGGGTAATAACGCCGTGGCTTAAGCCAAACAACGCCGAAATCGTGCCGAAAGTTAGGCCCGTCGACATCATCAATGTGTAATACAAGCCTTCTTCGCGTTGATACTGGAAGGATTTCACGGTCGGATAAAGCCCAACCATCTTCGAGACCATCTTTGCTCCAAACAAAATTAGAAACACAAGTGGTGCCGCCACTAGCGCAGGAACAGACACAAATGACCCGGCCCGTATGAAGTAGAAGGGTGTAAGGAGCCCAAAGGTCAGAGTCCGAAGCCTGCGAACCAGGACATGATCTTTTCCTACAGTTCCAGCCAGCACCATCCCGATGATGTATGCAGGGAGAACAGCCTCGCTCCCGGACCATACAGCCAAGCCGCCCATACCGAACAACAAAAAAAGAAGATACTTTGCCTCAAGTTCGGACACCCGACCGCCGTAGTGCTTGAAGAAACGGGGAGTCAGAAAAGGCAAGATGAAGAATACGATGGCGCTCACGACAACGAAGACCACCGTCCGAATCGTAAATGGGGAAAAAATCAAGCCCAGCGCGATGACGGTCCCCAGGTCATTCACGAAGCACGCAGCCAATATCGCCTTACCAAATTCGGTCTTGTTGAGTCCAAGTTCCAGCATCACGGCGTAGACAACCGCAACAGAAGTCGTGGAGAGCGCCACGCCTGCGAGCCAGCTCGACATAATCGTCCAATGCAAAATGTAGTGTGCAACTGCTGTGCAGCCCAGAAATGGACAGGAGAATCCCACCAGCCCAACCACGGTCGCTTCCTTCCACTTCGTCCGGAAAATGACGGGATCGAGTTCTGCACCCGCCAGAAATGTCAGGACGATTGCGCCTGTCCCCGCGAGGAAAGTAATCCACTCGGACTTCGCGGCAAGGCCAAGTGGTCCGACGATAGCTCCGATGACTAACTGCGCGACAGTTCCCACAACGATTTCCGACAGCGCCGTCGAAATCTTGAACCAAATCGCGAGCAATGTGGCGATAAGCGCCAATCCGACCCACAAGGAAGCTAGTGCCCAGACATTTTGCATGTCGGTTCTCACTCCTGCTTAAAGTTTCGGATCGTTGCCGGCGACATGACTCCGCGACAAGATCCTTGTCAGGAGTCATCATCTGTCCCGGCTTAAAGGACAGCGGTTAAAGGGCGAACTCCTTCGCCACTACCCAAAGAATATCAATCCCCAATCGGAAGTCAACCACTCCCTTAGGTCGCACTGTTGCTTTGCAACTCCGCAATTCCAAGAGGAGATTAAGAGCGTTTGCAGCGTCGACGACGAAAAGACTCGCACTCGTAAGGGCTTTGATCCCACCGCCCTCTCCGTTGTTATCCGCTGACCGTCACCGATCACGCTTCGCGCTATCTCCTCCTCTGTGAAGCTCTGGAATCCACTTGTGAAGCGCTTGCTTTTACGGCTTTTGAGCGCTTATTTAAAGAACGCGGCCTGCCCGCCAGCATCCGCTCGGACAACGGCGTGCCCTTCGCCTCGCCCAACTCGTTGTTTAACCTTTCCAAACTCTCCGTATGGTGGTTGCGTCTGGGTATCACCATCGAACGCATCCAGCCTGGTCATCCCCAGCAGAATGGCCGGCACGAACGCATGCATCTCACGCTCAAAACGCAAACCACGCGCCCCGCGGGCCTGAACAGCCTGCAGCAGCAAAGCAAATTCGATGATTTTCTCGAAGAGTTCAACCACCAGCGGCCTCATGAAGCACTCGCCATGAAGTGTCCCGCGGAAGTCTACACGCCTGCCACGCGCTGCTATCGCGGCCTGCCGGAACTGGCCTATCCCTTTCACGACCGCACCATCCACGACACCCACTGTGGGCGCATCTGTCTGCACCGCAAAAAAATCAATCTCAGCACCGTGTTCGCGGGTCAAGCGGTCGGACTCAAAGAAGTAGGGGAAGGAATTTGGCTGGTCAGCTTTATGGATTACGATCTTGGGTATATCGATCTGGAGGAAAAAACTCTGCAGCCCCTCGACAACCCTTTTGGCCCAAAAGTGTTACCTATGTAGCCGATACGTTCTGTTACCTATGTGTCCGGGTCGGACAAAGCATAAAAGTGGAGGCGCGGGTGGGATTCGAACCCACGAATGGAGGTTTTGCAGACCTCTCCCTTGGGCCACTTGGGTACCGCGCCAAACGAGTAAGTATAGCAAAATTCCTGCTGCCACCTGGGGCAGCGGCGCCGCAGACGCGCGCGATATGCTCTATTTTTTTGCGGGCGCCGGGGCGATTTTGGCTTCGCGCAGGAAGCGCGCGGATTCTTCCGGCGGCGTTGGATTGATGTAGAAACCGGTTCCCCACTCGAACCCGGCAACTTTCGTGAGCTTGGGAATGATTTCGATGTGCCAGTGGTAGTGGTCGTTGATCTCTTCGCCGACGGGCGAAGTGTGGATCATGAAATTGTACGGAGGACGGTCCAGCACCACGTCTAGCCGCATCAGTGTGTCCTTCAACATGCGCGCCAGGCTTGCGTACATGGTGCTCTGGTTGTTTTCGTAAGATGAGCCATGCACCTTCGGGAGCAGCCACATCTCGAAGGGAAAGCGCGGAGCGTAGGGCGCCAGCGTGATGAAGTTATCGTTCTCGCCGATGACGCGCTCGCCCGTGTCGCGCTCCTGGCGGATCACATCACAAAAGATGCAGCGCTCTTTTTCGTCATAGTAGTGCCACGAGCTGTCCACCTCTTCGCGCACGCGGCGCGGCACGATGGGAAGTGCGATCAGCTGAGAGTGCGTGTGCTCGACGGATGCGCCCGCGGCCTCGCCGTGGTTCTTGAAAATCAACACGTACCGAAAACGTTTGTCGTTTTTCAGATCGAGCATGCGATCGCGATACGCCCAGAGAACGTCTTCCACCGCGCGCTCCGGCAAAGTAGCCAGCGTCGCCGCGTGGTCGGGCGTTTCGACGATGACCTCGTGCGCGCCCACGCCGTTCATCTTATCGAAGAGGCCTTCGCCTTCACGGTCGAGATCCCCTTCGATGCCGAGCGCGGGAAACTTGTTGGGCACCACGCGAACGCTCCAGCCAGCGGTGTTCGCGCCACCGTTGCTGCGGCCATAAACAAGAATTTCCGGCGGCGTCTTGGCTTCATTCCCCGCGCAAAACGGACAGTTCTTTCCGTTGGGCACGGGCGCGACGCTTTCGCGCAGAAAATCGTTCGGGCGCTTTCCACGCTCCGTGGAGATGATCACCCAGCGGCCAGTAATCGGGTCTTTTCGCAACTCAGGCAAAGCAAGCCTCCTCGAACGGCATCGTTTACATGGATGCGGCCAGCGCGCTCTTTGGGTTGCGCGCTTGGTTTTTGATTGTACCGCGTCTCGCGGCGCGAGATGGCGCGGGGCGGGAATTTTCTGTGGAATTTTACATTTGCGGGCTGAACGCGTCTTTGTGCAGGCGAACGACGGGAGGCTTGCCGGGAGAATTGTCGATGGCGATCACGTCGAAGCGCAGCGGGCATTCGGCGACGCGCCGCTCGGCGAGAAAATGCTGCGCGGTGCGCGCCAGAAGATGTTGCTTTCCGGCCGTAACGCTTAGTTCTGGCAAAGCGGTCATTTCCTCGCGCACGGTGCGCGTGCGCACTTCCACGAAGGCAAGCGTCTTGCCGTCGTAGCCGATCATATCGATTTCGCCTTTGGATGCGCGGGGAGTGAAATTGCGCGCGACGAAAACGTAGCCCTGGCGGCGAAGATACCAGTAGGCGTAGGTCTCTCCGCGAATGCCGGTTTGGCGCGCTTCGAGTTTTTTCGCTTCGGCAGTCGTATTCTCGCTAGAGGCGGAATCGCCTTCGCGCAGGCCTTTTCGCGCGGCCCAATGCACGGCGTGAAATATCAATCGCGAAACGATGGGCATCGACGCTCCGCAGGAGATGACGGCACGGGGCGAAGTATAAACAAAAAAAGCGTGGCTGCCGCAAGAGTTTTGCGCCAGCCACGGGGGTTGAATGACTCGATTGATTTTTCTTTCGCGCGAGCGCGTCAGGCTTTCTTTTCCGCTTCGCGCAAGCACTCCTCGAGCGTGCGCACGGCAAAGTCCGCCTGCTCCTCGTCGATCAGAAGCGGCGGCGACAAACGCAGCGTATTTTCGCCCGCGCCGAGAATGCACACACCTTTGTGGAAGGCTGACTCCACAATGGCGTTGCGCAGGTCCGCGGCTTTTTCCTTCGTGCGCTGATCGCGGACGATTTCGACGCCGATCATCAAGCCGCGTCCACGCACGTCGCCGACGATCTTGAATTTCTTCGTCCAATCGGCGAGGCGGCCGAAGATGTAATCGCCCATCTTTCGCGCGTTTTCGAGGTACTGCGTTTCGATGAGCTCATTCGTCGCCAGAGCCGCCGCGATGCAAACGGGGTTGCCGCCGAACGTTGTGCCGTGAGAGCCCGGCTTCCAATTCATGATGCTGGCCGGCGCGAAGAAAGCACCGAGCGGCATGCCGCTGGCAATTCCCTTCGCGCAGCAGACGATGTCCGGCTCGATGCCCGCGAACTGGTGCGCCCACCACTTGCCGGTGCGGCCCATGCCGGATTGCACTTCGTCTGCGATGAGCAGGATGCCGTGCTTGCGGCAGATGCGCTGCAATTCCTGGAGGAAGAAGCTGGGAGCGACAACGTAACCACCTTCGCCCTGAATCGGCTCGATGACGATTGCGGCGACTTCTTCCGGATCGAAGAGGCGTTTGAAAATCTGCTGCTCGAGCTGTTCGATAATTTCCGCGCCACAGGTTTCCGCTGTGTGCCCGTGAGCGCAGCGGTAAGCATAAGGATACGGAATGTGCTCGATGCCCGCGAGCAAAGCGCCAAATCCTTTGCGTTGCGTGGATTTCGACGCGGTCAGGGAAAGCGCGCCCATGGTGCGGCCGTGGAAGCAGCTGTAGAACGCGATCATTTTGTCGCGCCGAGTGGCGTAACGAGCGAGCTTGATTGCGCCTTCGATAGCTTCCGCGCCAGAGTTCGTGAAAAACGCTTTCTTCGGCGCGGTTCCGGAGAGCGTGTTCACCAAACGCTCGGCGAGGCGCGGCATGCTTTCGTAGTAAAAATCCGTGCCGGACATGTGGATGAGCTCGGCGGCTTGCTGCTGGATCGCGGCGACGACTTTCGGATGGCAGTGCCCCGTCGAACAAACGGCAATGCCGGCGGCAAAATCCAAAAATGCGTTGCCGTCCACATCCTCGACAATCGCTCCGTGGCCACGTTTGGCGACCAGCGGATAGTCCCGCGTATATGACGGCGACATGAACTTGCTGTCGCTCTCGACAACGCGCTTGGCGTTGGGTCCGGGCAGTGCGGTCACCAGCCTTGGAAGCTTCGTTTCCGTCGTGGTAATCATCTCTTCCTCCTCGGGAAAAATGGTCAGCGGTTAACAGGAATTAATAGGAATGGGCTGCCACAGGGCAGGTTTGTGTGCGCACACCAAGAGCAGGCCGCGCCCTGCCAGGAGAAAGGATGCTTAGTCTACGCCGAAGAGGTTGGGACGCAGCTCGGCGGGGGAGAAGTTGCCGGGGAACCGATGTGGAGAAAATAGCTTCATTTGCGCTTCCAACGGACGCTGCCGTCCTTTAAATCCTCAATGATTATACCACAATCCGCGAGTTCTTTGCGGATGCGGTCCGAAGCGGCAAAGTCGCGGCGTTGGCGCGCGGCCTGGCGTTCGGCGATGAGTTTTTCGATTTCGGCGTCGCTCGGGCCGCTGTCGCTTGCGCCAAAACCGATAGCGCGTAGCTTATCCGCGTCGTTATCTTCCATTACCGCGAACACGCGGTCGAAGCTCGCGAGGAATTGCTGTACGCCGGCGACATCGCCCTGGCGAAATTCGGCTTTGTCCATCGCGATATTCGTTTGGCGCAAGAGATCGAAGCACGCCGCAAGCGCGCGCGCGGTGTTCAAATCGTCGGAAAGCCCGGCGTCAAATTCTTCGGCCGCTTCGGCAACGCGCGCGGCCATACCGTCCTGCTTCCCTGACGGGAATTTCTCCTGTGTCAGGCGCGCGGCGAAATTTCGCAGGCGCTCGACGGAGCTGGCGGCCTGCTGCAATCCATCGAATGTGAAGTTGAGCTGCTTGCGGTAAGGCACGCTGGCCAGCGCGAAGCGCAGCGTCGAAGGCTTGTAGCTTTTGGCGAAGAGATCGCGCAGCGTATAAAAGTTGCCGAGCGACTTGGACATCTTCTCGCCTTCGACAAGCAAATGCTCGGCGTGCATCCAATAACGCACGAAAGGCTTGCCACTGGCGCCTTCGCTCTGCGCGATTTCGTTTTCGTGGTGAGGAAACGCCAGGTCGATGCCGCCGGTGTGAATGTCCAGCGTTTCGCCGAGATACTTCATGGCCATGGCGGAGCATTCAATGTGCCAGCCAGGGCGCCCCTGGCCGATCGGCGTTTCCCAGAAGTGTTCGCCGGGCTTGGGCGCTTTCCAGAGAGCGAAGTCGCGAGCACTTTCTTTTTCGTAGCGGTCCACGTCGACGCGCGCGCCGGCCTGGATGCCGGCAACGTCGATATTGGAAAGCCTGCCGTAGTGCGGAAATTTCGCAATCCGATAGTAGATGGAACCTTCGCTCGGATAGGTGTAGGACTTTTCCTGCAAACGCTGGATGAGCTTGACCATCTCGTCGATATGGTCAGTGGCGCGAATCCAGTGTTCCGGCGGCTCAATGCTGAGCGTCTTGCAATCGTCAAAGAACGCCTGGGCAAATTTCTCGGTGTAGTCACGAATGCTGACTCCCGCGGCGGCGGCATTGGCGATGATGCGATCGTCCACGTCGGTCAGGTTCATGACATGGATCATCTTGTAGCCACGAAGCTCGAGGAAGCGGCGAAGAATGTCTTGAAAGATAAAGGTGCGGTAGTTCCCGATGTGCGCGTAATCGTAGACGGTCGGCCCGCAGGTGTACATGCGGACCCCATCGCTCTTTTGCGGCGTGAAGGCTTCGATCTTTCCGCCGAGTGTGTTGTGAAAGCGTATTTCGTGCATTGCGGCCCGGAAAGCGTTTGGCTCCAAGGAATAAACGTCAAATTGTAGCCGAGGGTTCGAGAAAGCCGCAACGAGGAAGGGGGAAGGCGGGTGTCCAAACCTGCGATAGCGGGCGAGGCTGACCACGACCCAGAATCAATGTGGTCCGCTCGCCTTGAGCCGCGAGGATCGATGGCGACGCGCTCAGTTGGTCATCCGTCGTTAGTCATCCTTACCTAATCTTCGGCCGACTAAAGGGTAGGGGGAGTGGCGCTTATGCATGTGTGTTGTGCTGTGCTGGACCCCCACCCCCGGCTGTCCGCAAGTTATGAAGTAAACGATTGACAGAACAAGGGTTGCGGGGTTTCCTGCATGTTACGCATGCCGCAGCAACTGTGCCGGGCTGATTCATCGCTGATTTATCAAGGGCGTGTCTGGTCTGCTGCTTCGGCGCTGTCCCTCCCCCCTTTTTCTTGTAAGTGTTGCATCTAAAGAACTTAGATATTCACTAAGTCTTTTAGAATCCTACAATTACCGACTGTTCTGCAAGTGTTGATTCCACGAGACTTACGGGTACGCCACGGACGAGATGGAGTTGCTCTTCTCTAGCCGCATAGGATGCGGGTCAGACTGCGCGAGAGACGGGCTTCGCGGATGGGCGCTCCCAGAAAACAAGAAACGCCAGCTGGAAGCTGGCGCTGACTGAGTGAAACCGCAGTGATATACAGGAACTACTATATGCCAAAAGTAACCGTCTGTCAAGGGGAAATTCTCAGAGGGGAAAGGGGGTGGTTACGATTTGTGGCAGGACCTGGCCCATCCCCTCTTTGAGCGACAGCCTGTTAGAAGAAAAACTTCAGCGCCAACTGCACTTGACGGCCTGGCAAGGCTTCCGTGATTTCTCCAAAGGTCGGCGAGCTAATGTCATTGTCCGGCAGCCGGAAGTTGGGGTGGTTGAACACGTTAAAGAACTCCGCGCGGAATTGGAGACTCTTGGACTCGCGGATCGGAATGTCCTTGAATGCGGAGAAGTCCCAATCCTGGTATCCCGGCCCCTGCACAATGTTGCGGCCTTCATTGCCGAATTGTCCGGCCTGGGTGGTGGGATTGAGGGCTTGAAAAGCCGACGTGTTGAACCATTCCTGCGGTGTGCGCGGGCCGTTATTGGGGTTGCCGACGACGTCGGGACGGTTGCTGGAGAAGCCAGAAATTTCCGGCGCGCTGCCCTGCAAGTCGACGTCGGTGGAATCGTAGACGGTGAACGGAGTGCCGCTCATAAGAGTGACGATGCCGTTCAACTGCCAATCGCCAAGAGCGTGCTGATACCAATTCGCGGGGTGATTCCAGAAGGGAATCTTCCACTCGTAACTGGCCACGAAGCGGTGTCGGGCATCGAACATCGACCTGCCATATTCGGCAGCGAGATCGAAGGGATTTTGCGCCAAGTCATTCTCGCCGGCGACGCTTTGGGAGGCAGAGCCAGTGATGTTGAACGAGGAAACGTCGTCGAGAGTTTTCGAGAAGGTATAGGAAGTGAGGAAGGTGAGTCCGTGGCCCAAGCGCTTCTTCAGGCTGGCCTGCAAAGCGTTGTAGCTGGAATTGGCGATGCCGGCGATCAAACCCACCGAGGCAAAATTGCAGGGCGGACTGGTGGGAGAGAGATTGCAACCGGAATACAGCCGGCGGTTGTTGACGTTGTCTTCCGTGGAATTCGGCATGCCGTTGGTTTCGCCAGGAACGAAAACGGCGGGATTGCCTTCGATGAGCCGGGGCAATTTGGTGCCTTTGGTGCCGACGTAACCCACTTCGAGCAGCCAATCACGGCCAAAGGAGCGCTGGAGGTTGAGGTTCCAATCCTGTGCGTAGGGCAAGCGCAGATTGGGAGAGAGCGTGAGCAAAGTCATGGGCTCGGCAAAGCCGCTGCCGCTAAAGGGATTCGCTCCACCGAAGGGGCTTTGCAGGTTGGGAAAGCTGACCTGGGGCGTTTGGAGGTATGGCGGCGCGCTGATCGGGGCCTGCAGCGGTCCACCCTGGCCGTTGTAGTAAGGATCGTAGAAAATTCCGTACGAGGAGGTGACCAGCCAGCGGGCGTTCCCCAAGGGATCCCAAGCGAGCCCAACGCGAGGAGCAAAGGCATCTTTTTCCGTGGGAATCAAGCCCGCAGGAACGCCAGGATCGCCGGGATAGACGAGGCCGGCGGGAGCGTTGGGCATGACCACGGATTGCACGCCGGGCTCGAAGAGGTTGGTGCGGTTTTTGATTTCGGTGTACGGGAAGGGCAGCTCATAACGAAGACCGACATTCAGAGTCAGACGCGAGGAGACTTTGTATTTGTCCTGAGCATAGAAATTCAAGCTGTTTCCGCGCAGTCCGCGGGTGGGATCTCCGCCGCCTTGAAGGAAGACGGCGGGGGAGCCGCTGAGGAAGCTGGCGAAAGCGTCGGTGAAGGGAGCGGGCGCGAACACGAAAAAGCCATTGGTGGCGATGCCGTCGAGCACGTTGATGGAGTCGTGTCCGTAGCCGCCGCCGAATTTCATTTCGTGGCGACCGCGAATCCAGGTGACCGAACCGGAAAGGTCGATGGAGTCTTCGTAGGTGTCGCGGGGGCCGGTGATGGGATCGCCGGTGGAAGCGTAGCCGCTGACTTCCAGGAACGGCGGGCCAATGGCTGCCTCGAGGGAAGGAGTGTAGTCAAAGCCGAGGCTGGCGGGCGTGGTGTGATTGATGGCCTGGTTGAATAGGAACTTGTTGCGGAGGAAAGAGAGTCGCAGGACGCCGATGAGCGAGGGAGAGAAGGTGTGCGTTTCCTGCGTGACGAAATTCTGCGCGCGCTGGTCTTCGCCTACGGGAAAGCCGGGAACGTTGGCCCCGGCAGTAGAGAGCGGGTCAACCGTGTTTCCTTGAGAAAACATGTAGCGGAAATTGAGGACGTCGCGAGAGGTGAGGTAGTGGTCAACGCGGAGGCCGAATTGGTCGTTGGTCTGGTCGAGAGTTTGCGTGGTGCTGAAGCCGTTGGGTCCGAGAGCCGGATCGTTCGGTAGGGGAAAAAGAGGCAGCAAACTTTGCGCGAACGGGTCGACGCCGGGAAGCTTGTTGAAGGGCACCGGCTGCGGCACCGGACCAGCAAATACGTTCAAAAGCTGGCCAGCCGGGGCGCTGCAGATTCCGGAATTGTTGA
>JBAQJX010000066.1:0-2585 GCA_049641765.1 Candidatus Acidiferrum sp. | reverse complement strand
CCACCTTGTCTCACCATTCCCGTCGCCACGCTTCGTCTTTTTGTAATCCCCCGGCGTAGAAATCAGTGATGGTCTTCTTAGAATGACCGAGCCACTGCGTTGTCAGATCCTCCGGGACTCTTGCACGTCGCAACGTCTCGGTGCGGAATCTACGAAAAGCGTGGACTCCGACTTTCTTTCCGGTCGCATGCAGCGCACGATTTACATTGCGGTGTCCCAAAGGACGCCCACTCTTGGTTGCGAATAAATATCGAGATTTATCGGACACGTACTGTGCCAACAGCCGCGCTAATGGCTCCGCGACATCTACGTCGCGGACTGCACTCGGCGTTTTGGGTTGTTGTTCCTGGCCACGCCAAATGCTGCGCCGTACAAATAGCACGCGGCAATCTGACGAAACATCGGTCGTCTTTAGCGCCAACGCTTCACCGATTCGCAACCCGGTTCCTGCCAGCAACGTGAACAGCATGTTGTAGCGTCCTTTTGCGCTGGTAAGAATTTCCCCAAGTTCAGATTCGGTCACGGTCGGCCTGTGCTGCTCTTCCTTCTTTACTACGGGCAATCCGATGAAATCGTGATTCCACTTGCGTGGATAAATTTGTTCGCCGTCTTCGTCAACTGCGGATGCGACGACGAACTTCACTACTTGTGTGTAGTTCACGATAGTCTTCGCGGATAGTCCTGCCGCTGCCATCTTCTCTATCAGTTCACGCATTGCGCCGTTGGAAACGTCCCCGAGGAACTTGTCGCCAAGATTCGGGAGAATCCATTTGTCGAGTGCATGCTGCCAAGCGAAAACGGTAGCGGGTTTGACCCCTCCGTGCCAACATCCGTGAGACAGGTTTAGTACTCTTAATTAATGAAGAGTAGGGCGAGAAAGAAGCAGACAGAGATGAATGGGAATTCTCTTGGTGTTGTTCTTTCCTCTGGGGGTTTGGCTGCCGCGGAACGAAGCGAAGGCTCGGTTTGTGAGCCTGAGCGTAGTGCAGCGGCAGCCAAAGCGGGCGCCAATCCGGGGGCGGCTTCTCGGCCGGATCCTGAGGTGGTAGCCAAAGCCAAGCGTCGTACCTACACGGCTGAATATAAGCAACGCATCCTCGAGGAAGCCGATGCCGCTGCGTCGACACGCGGGGCTCTGGGTGCTCTTCTTCGCCGTGAAGGCTTGTACTTCTCGTTGCTAACCACCTGGCGGCGCGAACGATCTAGCGGCATTCGCGAAGCGTTGACCGCACGACGGCGCGGGCCGAAATCAAAGCACAACCCGTTCGAAGAAGAAGTTCAGCAGCTACGCCGTCAGGTAGGCCAATTGACGGAAAAACTCCGCAAAGCGGAGATCATCATCGACGTTCAAAAAAAAGTAAGTGCGCTGTTGGGGAGTCCGCTTCCCGACACGGACCCGGACGAGAAATTCTGATGTCTGCGGTTACCGAACTCGCGATCGACGTGGGCACCAGCGCGGCTTGCCAAGTTCTGTGGATGCCACGGGCGTCTTACTACGGGCAGCGCCGTAAGGCTGCTGCTCCCGCCGTAGCGTGCCCGCGGCCTTCGCCGGCACGCGCACTCCATCCGACGGAACGAGAAGCGGTGCTGGCTCGTCTACACGAACAACGTTTTCAGGATCGCTCTCCAGCCGCTGTTTATGCGACGTTGCTCGATGAGGGCGAGTATCACTGCTCGATTCGCACTATGTATCGCTTGCTCGACGAGCAAGGCGAGGTTCGCGAGCGCCGCGATCAATTGACGCATCCGCCCTACCAAAAGCCGGAACTGTTGGCTACGGCTCCCAATCAACTTTGGAGCTGGGATATAACCAAGCTACTCGGCCCCGCGAAGTGGACATATTTCTACTTGTACGTCCTCCTCGATGTGTTCAGCCGTTACGTCACCGGCTGGATGGTCGCATATCGCGAAAGCGCCGAGTTGGCCAAGCGGCTGATCGAGGAGAGTTGCAAGAAACAACGAATTCAGCCCGGACAACTTACGCTCCATGCGGATCGTGGCACCTCGATGAGGTCCAAACCGGTCGCTTTTTTACTTGGCGACCTGGGGGTCACGAAGACGCACAGTCGACCGCACGTCTCGGACGACAATCCATTTTCTGAAAGCCAATTCCGAACCCTGAAATATCGGCCGGAGTTCCCGGACCGCTTTGGGTGCATCCAGGACAGTCGCGCTTTCTGTCAGAGTTTTTTTCGGTGGTATAACGAACAACATCGTCACTCTGGCATCGGCTTGTTGACGCCAGCAATGGTTCACTATGGCCAAGCGAAAAGCGTCTTACGGCAACGGCAAAATGTGCTCGATGTTGCTTACCAGCTTCACCCGGAGCGCTTCGTGCGAAGCGCTCCGAAACCACCCCAACTCCCCGGCGAAGTCTGGATCAATAAGCCGGCCCAGCACCCATGAATGGTTCACTAAATTCCGTGAGCAACTGTCTCAAGGTCGTTGACACGCGCCGGAAAGGCAGTTGTCCCGTGTGCGCGGCGGTGAAGCATTTCCAGGACTCCTTGCTCCTAAATCTGCACATAATCAAAAATGCGCGGCTCTGTAATGTCCATACTTGGTCTATTGCGAAGTCGGCTTCT
>JBAQJX010000068.1:0-11517 GCA_049641765.1 Candidatus Acidiferrum sp. | reverse complement strand
CGTCCCCCTCCCCGGCAGTTCCCCTTCACAATCTCGGCCAGCAGAAACTGTCAGGCATCCGCCCGGTCTAAAATGTCAACCATCCGCCAGACCGCACAATGGTTAACCAGGCATCCCGAAAGCGATGCCCCGCCTCACCAGATCTCTCCCGGTCACTTCCCCGCTTTTCCACAGGCTGCCAATCGACCGCATGCTGGCACTCAACCGCGCTTCGCCCCTCTGCATCTTTACCTCATTATTTCGTTACTTCATCACTTCTCTCCACTCCCAGTCTCCCATCTCACTTCTGCTATCCTATTCACGTTGAACAACAATCCATCCGCTTCTCATTCCCAGTCAAAAGGAGCCTCATGCAGTCGCTGCGTTTGAATCCCATTCTCAACACGGACTCCTACAAGCTCACGCACTGGTGGCAGTACCCGCCCGACACGCGCCACATCTATTCCTATGTCGAGTCCCGCGGCGGCATGTTCGACGAAACGATGCTGGCCATGCTCCAGTACATCGTCAAATCCAATTTCGCCGGCCAGGTTTTCACGCTCGATGACGTCGAGGAAGCTCGCCGCTTTGCCCACGCCCACTTCGGCGGCCATCCCAAAACCTTCAACTACGAAGGGTTCAAATCGCTCTACGCCAAACATGGCGGCCGACTCCCGCTGCGCATTCGCGCCGTCAAGGAAGGCACTGTCGTCAAGAGCCACAACGCGCTCATCACCATCGAAAACACCGATCCCGAATTTTATTGGCTGACCAACTGGGCGGAAACCGTTCTTCTCGAAGTCTGGTATCCCATCACCGTCGCCACGCTTTCTCGCGCCATCAAGCAAGTCATCGGGCGCGCTCTTGTCCGCACCGGCGATCCTTCGCTTCTTCCTTTCAAGCTGATCGATTTTGGATTTCGCGGCGTTTCCTCCAAGGAGTCCGCCGCGATCGGCGGCGCCGCTCATCTCCTGAATTTTCTCGGCACGGATACCATCGCCGCCATCCAGCTTCTCAACCAGTTTTATTCCGCGGATCTCACCGCCACCGATCCCCTCAACTGCGCCGGCTACGCCATCCCCGCTTCCGAGCATTCCACCATCACCGCCTGGGGCGAAGCCAATGAAGAACAGGCCTACGCCAACATGCTCGAAAACTGTCCCGAAGGTGTCGTCGCCTGCGTCAGCGATTCCTATGACATTTACAACGCCGTCCGCAATCTCTGGGGCGGCGCGCTGCGAGACAAAGTCCTTCAACGCAAAGGCACGCTTGTCATTCGCCCCGACTCCGGTGATGCCGTCACCGTTCTCGAAGAGCTTTTCAAAATCGTCGCGGAAATCTTCGGCTACGAAGTAAATAAAAAAGGCTGGAAGACAACCGTTCCTTGCGTCCGTTTCATTCAAGGCGACGGCGTCAACTTCTACACCATCCAGAACATCACCGGGCAACTCACGCGCAAAGGCTGGTCCCAGGATATTTGGAGCTATGGCATGGGCGGCGCGCTGCTCCAGCAAGTGAATCGCGACACGCTGAAATTTGCGTTGAAATGTTCCGCCATCGATCGCGGCGGGAAATGGCACAACGTCTATAAAAACCCCAAAACCGATCCCTCAAAAGCCAGCAAGGGCGGCCGTTTCAATCTGATTCAGAATGGCAAGGAATTTGTCACCGTCGATATCGACAACGAATCGCCGAATCCTGCCAATTCCGTGCACGGCGTCAACGCGCTCGAAACGATCCTCGAAGACGGCAAACTCCTTCGCGACATGACCCTCCAAGAGGTGCGCGACATCGCCGCGCAATACGACAACTACAATGAATCCGCCTAACGCTCCTACTGCTCGCGCGAACTCCGCGGAAAAGCGAAGAACCAGTCGCGTACCGTTCACTTTCTCACGAACAAAACGCAATAATTGTTCGACGGCCAGTCATTCACAATTTTTTCGGATTGAAATCCCGCTCTCCCCAATTCATCGATCAGGATTTTCTGCACGATTCCGTGGCCTTCTCGGTCCTTCGGCACGCCTTTCACCAGCCCGTATTCCGGATGTGGCGGAAAATCGATGATCGCCAATTTTCCTCCAGGTTTCAGCGAGCGAAGAAGGCTGACATCGAATTCCAGCGGCTTCGTCAAATGATGGTAGACACGCCGCAAGTAAATGGCATCGCAGCACGCCGCCGGCAAATTCGTTTCCGCTTCGCCGCTCTCGATCACCACGACGTTTTGCAGATTTCTCTTTTTCACTTCGGCTCGCAGCGCCTTCAGCTTGTCCGAATCGATTTCCGTCGCGAACACTTTTCCCGTTGCGCCCACGCGCTCCGCGGCGGCGAACGCGTAGCTTCCGTCGCCCGCGCCGATGTCCGCCACCACCGCCCCCGGTTTCCAGCCCATCAGCTCGGCGAGCTTCGGAATTTCTTCGGAAGCGGAAGCGCGCGAACGCAGCGCGAAACACAGCGCGGCCACGGCAACGCAGGCGAATCCCATCAGAAAATAGTGGATCGCTTTGGTTGTCCTGGTTTTTTGATTCATGGAACGCTCACTTATTCGCAGCCCGCGCGTGGCCTGTGGGCTGCCTCGCTTCATTCTTCGCCGATGTCCTCATGCCACAATGCCGGATTTGCCGCGATGAATTTGCCGAGCATCTCGACACACTCTTTAGACGCAAGATCGATCACTTTGATTCCATTCTCCTGCAGCCAATCGATCCCGCCGCGAAAATTTTCCGACTCGCCCACGACGACGGTTCCAATTCCAAATTGGCGGATCAAGCCGCTGCAATACCAGCACGGCGCGAGCGTCGTCACCATGATTTTGTCGCGATACCTTTTCTGGCGCCCCGCTTTGCGAAACGCGTCGGTTTCTCCGTGCGCGGAAGGGTCGCCGTCCTGCACGCGGCGATTGTGGCCGCTGCCGAACAGTTTTCCCGCGTCGTCGAACAGCGCCGCGCCAATCGGAATTCCGCCTTCGGCGAGTCCACGCCGCGCTTCCGCCAGCGCCGCCTCGAGCATCTTCAAATGGTTCGCGCGTTCCATTCAGTTTTCCTCGCTGCGGTTGCCGCGCCACAGGCGCGGCGCAATCGCATAGTTGAGTTGGACAAGAACGATGAATCCGATGCTCCAATACGTGTTGAAAATACAGAGTAGCGCGCCAATCGCATATACGGATTGGCCGATCCAGATGCGGCGGCAAATCGCCGCGGGCACTTCCTTCGGGATGTCGCTTCTCACCAACCCTGAGTTCGCGGCGCAGCCCCAGCTCACGTAGAGAAACGCGCCGAGCAAAAGGATATTCGCCCAATACGCCAGAAGCGCAGAGCGATACTGCATGAATTCGATCAACAGGCGCGTCGAGAACGGCATGATCGTGACGGCGAACAGGAAGGCGAGGTGAATCCAGGTCAGACTGCGGTTTGAACGCTCGAGATGATTGAGCTGCGTTTGCTGGCCGACCCAGAAAATGCCGAGCGTGATGAAACTCATCAGGTACACGAGGAGTTGCGGCAGCAGGTGGACGAAGGCCATTCGCAAATCGCCTTCGCTGTGAATGAACTCCTTTGCCGGGACGTGCAGGTCGAGCAAGAGCAGCGTCATGGCCACGCCGAAGATGCCGTCGCTGAGAGCGGCGAGGCGTTCGACGCTCTGACCCGCAATCGCGTTGTAGGAGGACGCCATCGCGAAGCAAGGATAGCAGCAGTATGGAAGATTTTCGCGTGTCGCCAAGCCCAATCTCTCTACTCGAAAGAGCGGGCCGAAGCGATTCAGTTTCGGCCGAGCGAGGCGCTGACTTTCTTGCCGTATTCGCGGGCTTTGGCCAGGATTTCGGGTTCGTTGAGCGTGAGGAGCTTTTTGTCGCGCATCACGATGCGTCCGCCGATCACAACAGTTTCAACATCATTGGCTTTGAGCGCGTACGCGAGTTGCGAGTACACATCGAACATGGGAACCGCATTGGGTTCGTCGAGCGAGATCAAAATAATGTCGGCTTTTTTGCCGCGTTCCAGCGAGCCGATTTCCTTCTCCATGTGGAGCGCTTTCGCGCCTTCAATGGTGGCCATTTCGACGACGGACTTGGCATCGAGAGCGCGCGGATCCATTCGTGTGATTTTCTGGAGCTTGGCGGCGAGGTCCATCTCTTCCATGAGGTCGAGGTCGTTGTTGCTGCCGGCGGGACCGTCGGTGCCGAGGCCAACCGCAATGCCGGCGGCGCGTTCGTCCACAACTGGAGCGACGCCGCTGGCGAGCATCATGTTGCTCGAAGGGTTGTGGACGCAACCAACGCCGCGCGCGGCAAGAATTTGCCGGTCCTTCTCGTTTACGAAAATGCAGTGGGCCGCAACGACGTCCGATCCGAGAACGCCAAGCTTATCGAGGTATTGAACTGGCGTGAGGCCGTTTTGTTTGAGGCTATCGTCCAATTCTTTTTTCATTTCGGCGACGTGAATCAAAATCGGCGCGTGGTATTTGCGGGCGAGGGCTGCAGAATCCTGAAGCGTTTTGGCCGAGCAGGTATAGATCGAATGCGGCGCGGCGGCTGCGTGGATCAGAGAATCTCCAGCCCAGTGCTTCAGGAATTTTTCGGTGTAATCGAGCATGGCGGCATTGGTTTTGTTGTCGGGAGCGGGAAAGTCGATGAAGGTTTCGCCGAGAACGCCGCGCATGCCAGCGGCTTTGGTTTCCTCCGCGACGGCATCTTCGAAGTAATACATGTCAGCAAACGTCGTTACGCCAGAGCGGATTTGCTCGGCGGCGGCGAGGCGCGTGCCCCAGCGGACAAAGTCCTCCGTAACGTTTTTTGCTTCGGCCGGAAAAATACATTTATGCAACCAGTCGTCCAGCGTGATGTCGTTGCACAAGCCGCGGAAAAGAGTCATAGGAACGTGGGTATGCCCGTTGATAAAGCCAGGAAGAACAAGCGCGCCGTGGGCGTCGATAGTTTGTTTTGCCTGGACGCCTTTGGGAAAGAGCGGCTCTTTTCCAATGGCGTAAATGGAATCGCCACGAACGGCGATCTGGCCGTGCTCGAGGATGCGGCTTTCGCTATCCATGGTGACGACGGTGGCGTTGGTGACGAGGAGATCAACGGCGACCGCTTCCTTTTGGGGAGCTTGCGCAAGACTCGCGGAGGAAAGGAAAACAAACAAAAGGAGAGACCAGGAGATTCTTTTTTCGATGCGATGCATAAGAGCTTGCCTCATAAACAATCGTGCGACCGGAAAACAGCAACTATAAATTCGACGAATCGAAGGGTTTGGGAAAGAGATCGCGCATCTGGAGCGTTTCCGTTTTGCCCTTTAGATTCGCCAGAATGACGGGAACATCACCGCAAAATTCCCAGATGAGCTGGCGGCAGGCGCCGCAGGGCGGGGTCAGCGTGTCCGCGTCGGTGACGACGGCGATGGCGTCGAAGTTGCGCTCGCCTTCGCTCATGGCTTTGAAGATGGCGACGCGTTCGGCGCAGACGGTCAAGCCATAGGTGGCGTTTTCGACGTTGCAGCCGCCGAAGACGCGGCCGGAGGTGGCGTGCAACGCGGCGCCGACGCGGAAATTCGAGAAAGGCGCGTGGGCATTTTCGCGGACTTGCTTCGCTTCGGAAATCAGCGCATCGAATTCACTCATGAATTTGGCTCCGCACTACGGTTGACATTGTGCCTCGATTCTTCGCTTCGCTCAGAATGACATTGCGTTCGTGGTGTGTGTTCATGGCGCGTGCTCGTGGTGTTTACTCATGGTGCGTCCATCGTGTGTGTTCATGAGAGTTCGGCGGCGATGCGCGGAATCAATGATTTTAGCAGGGCGATGAACTGGGAGCGGACGCGCTCACCGGTTGCGAGAACTTCCTTGTGGTCGAGCGGCTGATCGAGGATGCCGGCAGCGGCGTTCGTCACACAAGAGATGCCGAGGACGCGCATGCCGCAGTGTCGTGCGGCGATAACTTCGGGGACCGTGGACATGCCGACAAGATCCGCGCCGATCGTGCGGAGATAGCGAATTTCCGCGGGAGTTTCGTAGCTTGGGCCGGGCAGCGCGGCGTAAACGCCTTCGTAGAGCCCAATCTGATTGCGATTGCCTTCACCGACGGCCATTTCGCGGAACCGGCGGTCGTAGGCGACGGTCATATCCGGAAAACGCGGGCCGAAGCGCTCGTCGTTGGGGCCGGTGAGGGGATTGGTGCCTTGCAGATTGATGTGGTCCTTGATGACAACGAGCTGGCCCTGGACAAATTCGCGCTTGATGCCGCCGGCAGCGTTGGTGAGGATGACGGCTTTCACGCCGAGGCACGAAAAAACGCGGATGGGAAAAGCGACGTCCTGGGCGGAGTAGCCCTCATAGAGATGGACGCGGCCCTGCATTCCGGCAACGGGAATGTCACCGACTTTGCCGACGACGAGCTGACCGGCATGGCCGATGGCGGTGGATTTCGGGAAGTGAGGAATTTCGGCGTATGGAATTTTGGTGGCGGCAGCGAATTCGTCGGCAAAAGCGCCAAGGCCAGAGCCGAGAACGAGCGCGATTTTGGGATGGAGAGCGGTCCTCGAAGAGATGAAATGGGCGGCGGATTCGGCGCGTTCAAATTCGGAATTGGATTTTGTTACTTGCGGAGCTTTTCGTTTGGGGCTCATGCGGTGTTGGAGATTCTAGCGTGAGTTTGCCTAGGAGCACTAGCTGTAGGGCACAGCCAAGATTCATCGCGCATAAACCGCGCGATGGAAAAGCGTTGGCTGTGCCACACGGCTGTGCCACGCGGGCCTCATGTAAGAATGCCTACGATGGAGGCGGACATTAGATTGGCCATGGTGCCAGCGAGCATGGCGCGGATGCCGAACTTGGCGAGCTGGCTGCGCTGCTCGGGAGCGAGAGCCCCGATGCCGCCGATCTGAATGCCGATGGAGCTGAAGTTTGCGAAGCCGCAGAGGGCGAACGTGGCGATTCGGGCAGCGCGAGGATCGAAAGCGCCGGCCTTGATAAAATCGCCGAGCTGCTGGAAGGCGATCACTTCATTGATGACCATGCGCGTGCCAAGCAGGTTGCCCATGGCGGCGCACTCATGCCACGGGATACCGATCAACCAAGCCACCGGAGCAAAGACCCAGCCGAAGATCTGCTGAAGGCTGGAGGGGAACCAGGTCAGATGAAGACGGGGGTGAATGGAAAGCCAGTTATGCGCGCCGCCCATGACGGCATTGATGAGATAGAGCAAGGCGATGAAAGAGATGAGCATGGCGCCGACGTTGAGAGCGAGATAGAGGCCGTCGATGGTGCCGCGAGAAATGGCGCCGAGAAAGTTTGAGTCTTTTTCCATTTCCGGCATTTCGACGCGGCCAGCGGTGAGCGGCTGCTCAGTCTCGGGAACGAGCATTTTGGCCATGAGCAATGTGCCGGGGGCGGTCATGATGACCGCGGTGAGGAGATGTTCGGCTTTGATGCCGAAGGCGATGTAGGCAGCCATGATGCCGCCCGAAACGTGGGCCATACCGCTGGTCATGACGACCATGAGCTCGGACTTGGTGAGCTTATTGAGGAAAGGACGGATGGTGAGAGGCGCTTCCGTTTGGCCCATGAAGATGCTGGCAGCGATGTTGAGCGATTCGGCGCCGCTGGCGCCCATGACGCGGGTCATGATCCAAGCAGCAAAGCGAATGATGAGCTGCATGACGCCGATGTAATAGAGCAGAGCAAAGAAGGCGGCGATAAAGATGATCGTGGGGAGAACTTGGAAAGCGAAAATGAAGTGTTCTGGAGAAGCGGAGAAATCGGGGGTAGCGGCGGAAGGCAAGCCGAGCTCGCCAAAGACAAACTGGGAGCCGTAGAAAGCGTAGGCGAGGAGCTGATTTACGTAATAGCCGGCTTTTTCGAAGAGATAGCGCCCGGCAGAGAAACGCAGAACGAAAATGGCGAAGGAAAGCTGGAGGCCCAGACCCCAAAGAACGATTTTGAGCTTGATGGCTTTGCGATCGGTGGAAAAGAGATACGCGAAACCAAGCATCGCGAGAAGGCCGAGCACTCCTGTGAAACGCGCCATTCGTGAACCTCTTTCTAATCTTTTCCAGCGTGCGGGGAACCAAAGGCGAAATCGCGGGCGCTAGCCGCCAAGAATGCGGCGGATGAGCGAGCGCGGCTCCTTCGGCGCGGCATCGCCGAACTGAAAGCTTTCGGCGATGAGACTTTGCGCCTCAGCCAATTTCGCGCCGCTATTGTAATGAATCGTGACCAAAGGTTGGCCTTTTTCTATGCGGTCGCCGATACGCTTGTGAAATTCGAGGCCGACGGCGTGGTCGATGGTGTCTTCCTTCTTTTCGCGCCCCCCGCCGAGCATGGCAAGGGCGGTGCCGAACTGCTCGCAGTTGGTTGCCGTAATGAAACCAGCGGATGGGGAGAGGACATCGACGCGAGAGCGCGCTTGCGGGAGGAGACTCGGATCGTCGACGACGCGATCGTCGCCGCCCTGAAGTCGAATACCTTGCTTGAACTTTTCCCTGGCCTGACCGGTAATGATCATGGATTCGGCGAGGAGGCGGCCATCGTCCAGAGACTTGGTGCGATCGCCAAGATAAAACATCCAGGCGGAGAGTTCGAGGCAGAGTTCGCGGAGATCGGCGGGGCCGCGATCGCTGAGGATTTCGATGCATTCGAAAACCTCGTTGGCGTGGCCAGCCATGCGGCCGAGAGGCTGATTCATGTCGGTGATGAGGGCGACGACTCTTTTGCCCATGCGTTCGCCGGTTTCGACCATGATTTCGGCGAGACGGACAGAATCTTCCTCGCGCTTCATGAAGGCGCCTGAGCCGGTCTTGACGTCGAGAACGAGGGCATCGATACCTTCGGCGAGTTTTTTGCTCATGATGGAGGCGCAGATGAGGCCGATGTTTTCGACGGTGGAGGTGGCGTCGCGGAGGGCGTAGATTTTCTTGTCGGCGGGAGCGATTTCGGCGGTTTGGCCGATGAGGCCCATGCCGCATTCGCGGAGAACGCGATAGAAATCGTCGAGAGAGAGATTCACGTTGAAGCCGGGAATGGATTCGAGCTTGTCGAGAGTGCCCCCGGTGTGGCCAAGACCGCGGCCACTGATCATGGGAACCGTCACGCCGCCTGCGGCGACAATCGGTGCGAGGACCAAGGAGGTTTTGTCTCCGACGCCGCCCGTAGAATGCTTGTCGACTTTTTTGCCCGGAAGGCGGGCAAGATTCAGGACCTCGCCGGAGTAGAGCATCGCTTCGGTGAGAGAGGCGAGTTCGGAGCGGTTCAGACCTCGAATCCAGGCAGCCATGAGCCAGGCGGCCATCTGGTAATCAGGAATTTCGCCGCGGGTATAGCCGGAGATGAGGAAATCGATTTCTTCGCGGGAGTGTTCGCCAGAATCGCGTTTTTTGCGGATGAGGTCGACGGCGCGCATGCGGTATTGAGGACCGAGGCGCGAGGGTAACATTGGAGGGTGACGGCGTCAACGGAACGAGAGGCCAGCTAAGCCATTGAGGGCAAAAGGGGAAAATGGTGCCCGGGGTGGGAGTCGAACCCCTCTGGGGCATTGATGGTGCGTAACTTACTGATTCCATGAAACGGCAAAATGGATAGAATCTGCAAAAACGCCGAACTGAGGTACACGTCGGGTACACGGAATGATCGTGCGCGGAGCTAGGGGGCTGGTCAGCTCGGCAGGATTTTCCACCCGCTGAGAGCGTCTACCGCACCTGGACGTAAACGATCTGTTCCACAAAAAAAACGCTTTCTCACGGCAAAATCTCCCTTCCCCTTCCGGGTCAGATTTTGCCGGAAACTAACTCTCGATATGCATCAGAAATTGGGGACCCGTTCACTCACCTGGCGCTTCTGGAAATTGGTGCCGTAAGAATCTTGAGAGATTTGCATCCAATATCAGTGGCAAGTTCTCCGGGCGACATAGGCTTAGCTTTGCTCAGACGAATCATCTTATCTTGGAAGGGCTTCAAATCGGGAAAGTCAAACAACTCGCAGGTTGTCGCGTCAGCGGCTTGGCCGGTCGCGTCGTTGATCGAAATCGTGCTGCGTACGTTTCCATTTATATAAAATCCAACGCTTATATAGTTGGGAAGCAGCGGTTTTCCCTCCGACGTCGTCAGTAGATCGAAATAATAAACGTCCTGATTTTGGATATCATATCCCTCGTCTCTCGCAATTATCTGCGCGACAGAAACAACCTGCGAGGTCGGTATATGGATCTCGACTGCATTTTTCGGGCTCACTTGGAGCAGAAGGGCAAAAACTATAGCAATAGACGCTAATCTGTGCACTGCTTCATCCTTTCTCTTGTTGTGTCAATAGTGTTTGCGGTATCCCGCACGAAATTAGGATTGCCCAGGGGAGCCTTGCCAGGATTGAAGCCCGCACGCACCAAACCTTTCGCGAAGCTTATCGGATTAGCTGCATTTGCGACGAACCCCCCATACTGCGACGCGAAGGATTGTGCAGAACTCAAGTAGGAAGAAAACATCGACATTGCAACTCCGCCACTCGTGTACCAGGTGCCGGTTGCGAATGGTGCGCTCGCGCCGCCATGTAGACCAAAAAAGTTGCTGGCAGACTGTGCTGCATTGCTTGTGCCCCATTGGGACTCAATTCCAGATAAGCCGAGGACGTTTTCTGTTGGCACGCCCAACTGTTTGGCTACATTCGCCGCGTCGCCTTGATGTTCCTTGATGAAATTCACGGCTTGTTTGTTGTTACACAAGCTGCTCTTCTTTTGTTGCTGTGGCTGTTTTTGAGATCCCGACGGCGCCTGTGACCCACCAGCCGCTGCGCTACCGATGATGCCCAGTCCAAGAGTGCTGACGTTTGAGGTAGCGGTTACGGTCATGAAGATCCCCGCATTGGTCCCGACTGTCTGACCTAACATGGTTGCGGTTGAGGTGGAGGTTTGGATTGTAGTGGTTACAGCATCTGCGTCGCCCAGGAAGCTAAAAAGCGCGGGGTCGAGTTCGGGTAAAGCGATCGCCAGAGTTCCTATTACGGCGTCGATCAGCCAGCTCAACCAAGATTCTCCACTCGGGTCGGTCAAATTGAGTGGATCATTTCTAACATAGGTATATCGGTCCCAGGTCTGGGGATCGTCGACTTGGCCGCTCACCGGGTCGGCCGAACAGAAGCGCGCTGCGGTACTGTCGTAATATCGCGCCATGGCATAATCCAGACCGCTCTCCGAATCGCGCTGGTACGTCGTGAACGCAAATTCATTTCCGTTCGACGAATACCACGATTCGCCAAATGGATAGCTGCCCTGCTGGCCGATCACTTGGCCATAGGTGGGGCTCCCTGAAGTACCGTCTGTGCTGACGCGCCAGGAGAGTTGGTCGTCGTTCTTTTGCAAAGTGGGGTACACCAGAGGTACACGGAACGGAGCGTCGCAACAACTCATTCATCTTCAATAAGAAAGACTGGTGCCCGGGGTGGGAGTCGAACCCACATGAGGAAAAATCCCCGGAGGATTTTAAGTCCTCAGCGTCTGCCATTCCGCCACCCGGGCACAGGCAGCATGGAAAAAGTAGCATGTATGGGGGCTGCGCTCAA
>JBAQJX010000056.1:0-68182 GCA_049641765.1 Candidatus Acidiferrum sp. | reverse complement strand
CTGTAATAGTCACGCCGCGCTTTTCTTTTGGGAACGACTGACATTATCGGACCGGCAGCTGCCGGACAAAGTCGAGCTATGTCAGGACTGGTTCCAGAAACGGAGATGAGCATCCGCAATTAATCCGCTGATTGCAACGTGGTCCACCTTGTCCGGAAGAGGCGAGGCAGCTTGGGCAGCGAGCGCTTCCGATTCCAGTTGACGGCCTAGCTCTTGAATTTCCATCAGGGAATACTTGCCTCGGCGAATCTCAATCAACTCGTCCCGGTTCGGTCTGGGCAGGGTGATCCGCCCGCGCTCCATCAGCTCTTTGGCTTCTCCGTAGAGGCGGATGACATGCATCGCGTATTTCGTGTCGTAACCATGCTTTTTCTCGAGTTCGGCGCGATGAACATTCCTTTGCCCCTTCTGTCCGAGAAGCCGTTTCAATTGGTCATCCGCAAACCCGAGAAAAGGTAAGAGATGGCTCTTCGCGAGGAACAACTCAGGTCGTATGGAGACTTTGTTCCAAGTCGCAGTCGTGAATTCGAGCGGCGCGAAAAGAAAATGCAAGGCGGAAGGATTTCCCTTGGCAGCGAGCCCCGCCCATTTTGTCAACGTATAGAGACAAACGTCCACATCCAGGGGTCCGTTGCCGCCGAGTCTGCCACCCGTTGTGAAAACGAAGTGCTCCTCGCGTTGGAGGCCAAGAACCTTTGGCGGCGGCGGAATGTAGAGTCCGTACCAATCGGTATCATCGGTCGCGCCAAGCTTTGCCCCGTGCGACTGCGAGCCACCGATATAAGCCATGATGAGGTTTGTTTCGTCGGCGAATCCGTATTGGGCGAAGTCTGGTTTCACTTTTGAGTGCGCTAATGAGCGTGCCAAATAATAGTACCGCGCCCTAGTCCGAAGAGCCCCGCGTTCGTTGTTGATTTCGTGCGAGTTCGGAGATTTTGGACAAGAAACAATGTAGAAGGGAAGAACTTCGCGCCCAACCGGTATCTCAGTTGCGGACGACGGAGACTTTGGCCGAGGGAACCTCGAGACGCATGAGGCGATGGTTTGCGTCGAGATACAGATCGATTTCGAGGTCGGTGGTGTTGAGGCGAAGGCCTTCGTAGGAGGCACCATCGATGGAGACGGAGCCGGTCGCTTCGGCGGTGATCGTTCCGGGCATTAGCTCCTGCGGGATGAAGACGGGGAAAGTTTGCGAGCCGCGCTTGGACCAATCGTAAATGCGCGCGAGAATACCGTACTGATCGTAAAGATTGTTGTCGAGGACGACGACCAGGGGAGAACTGAACGAAAAGCTCTGTTCGAAAAAGCAAGGCTGCTTGCGGTTGGGATCTTTAATTTCGTCGGGCGTGCAGGCGCGCGCGCCCTCCATCTCAACGGTGACGTTGGCGATGCCGTTGGCAAAGAGAATGTCGGCGCCATTCTTCTTATCGGTTTGCGCTGTCCAATCGTAGCTGACGGGCGTGCCATCGGGTTGAAGCGTCAGCGAGCCGGAGACTTTGCTGGCTGCGCCTTCGGCAGGCTTGATCTCGGCGTTACCCTTGGCGATCCATCCCGCGCCGGACGGGGAAATTTCAAAATCTTCGTGACCGACGATCTGGCCATCCTTCGTGATATTCAGCTTGCCTCTGTCCTGCGCGAAGATGCCCAAGGAGGTGGAGGACTTTTTCTTTTGGTTGGCAATTCCCGAGACAGCGCAAGCAAAAATCAAAAGCGCGCCGAGAAAAATGGATCCATTGGCTCGAGGGCCGAACAGCTTTTCTTTCATGAGAAACTCCCTTCGCACAAAACGGCGAAGCGCGGCGCCAAATTTTGGAGAGGAAATCTCCGGAGTTTATTTTATCGAAGGCAAGTCAGGAATTTGGTTTTTCGACGAAGAGATGTGCTTCGGTGCCACCTCCCGCGACGATGCCGCGGCGGAGGATTTCTGCGACGACGTGCGTGGGATCGGCGGAGCTGTCCACGCGAAAGTCGGCCGATTGATAAGAAAGAAGGCGCTGCGCATGAAGAGCGCGAAAGCTGGCTTCGTCGCGGAAGAGAGGGCGGCCCGTCATGGTCATGCAGCGAGAGAGAAGAAGCTCGATAGGCGAATCGAGCCAGAGGACGGGAACGCCCGCAGCGCGAAGAAATTCGGGGCAGCCAGGCTGAGCGTAGGTGCCGCCGCCAAGGGCGAGCACGGTGGCTTCCCTGTGTTCGGCGGCGCGGCCCAAGGAAGCGCGAAGCTGATCGGCTTCGATTTGCCGAAAGGCGGGCTCGCCAAAGCGTTCGAAGAGTTGCGGGATCGCGAGTCCGGCGGATTGCTCGATGCGTTCATCGAGGTCGACGAAATGCCACGCGAGTTGGCGCGCGAGAAGCGTGCCGACGGTCGTCTTGCCCGAGCCCATAAAACCAGCGAGGCAAAGTACCTGGGCGCGGGAAGAAGAGCCACGCAAAGAAGAGGGTTGAGTCACAGTTCGATAGTGAGAGCGGCTACGAAGGGCCCGCTGCATCGCGACGCGAGAAATTAATCGCGCTTCATGATGCGGATTGTACCACTGTAGGAGGAAAGTTCGACTTTCGCGAGGCCCATGCCCACCGTGCCGAAGAGACCATGCATGAACTTCGCGGGCAAATGCTTTACGCCGTGAGAGTCGGGTTTCAGGAAGGCGGAGGCCTGGTTGTCAACCGTGCCCATGGCGGTCTGAGCCTTGAGGTCAAAGGAGTCCGTGCTCGAAAAGCGAACTTCGACAAGGCCTTTGCCGCTCTTCATGGAGTAGAGGCCGGTGCGGATGAAGTCTCCATCAAAAAGAATGTTGCCCGTCGTGGTCATGAGATTGACGTTATTCAGTTGCGGCTGAAGAATCTGCGCATTTCCGCCGATGGAGCTGAAATCGAGTTTGCCGGCGCACTGCGAACAAACGAGAGAGCCGCCCGTGGTCTTGACGATGATGTAGCCGGAAACTTCCTTGAGGTGAACGTCGCCGCCATAACTCTCCAGCTTCATGTCGCCGCGAACTTGTTCGACGTAAATGAGTCCAGTCTCGGTCTTGAGCTCGAGTTCGGTGTCTTCCGGAACTGTGAGCTGTAGATCGGCTTCCAACTCCAAAGGCTGCGCGGAAGGCTCGAGGATGTTGGCGGTGACGTCGACCCGGTCGCCCACTTGTTCGATCTCAAAGCCAATTTTGTTGGAGGTCTGATTGCCGATGATATCGACCTGAGAGTTTTTCCAGGACTTGACCTCGATGCGGCCGTTCGCCACGTTGTGGATCACGACGACAGGATGTCCCGTGACGTTGAACAGCTTTTCAAGGTGCTGACCGGCGCCGGCAGCTCGTGCGGGAGCGGCACACCAAAAGAGAAGTCCCGCGCTCAGAAGCGGCAAAAGGATACGCTTCTCGCGGAAGCCCGGCTGGGCCGGGGCCATCCCCATCATTCGAAGACACATGTTAGTTTATGCTCCTTCCGCGTTCGATCATCGCGGACAGTAATTCGGCTTTTTGCTCGTAGGCTGAGGAGAGATATTCGCGAGTCAGCTCGTCCTGCGGCTGTTCCTTGAGGTGAGTTTCGCAGTCGGCAATAAATTCGTTCACTTTCTTCAGGTTGTCGCGCAGAGAGACGTCCACGGGTGAAGTGCTGGCGAGAATCATGCCAGTGGCCACCGGCTCCTGGTCATCGAGGGCGCGCGCAACGCTGGCGAAAACAGGCGGCGCTTCCGGAGCAGGTGCCTTGGCAACGACGGGGGGATTCAGAGCTTGAGCCATAGGCGCGGGTGCCTGAGCCGGGATCACGAGCGAAGTACCGGTCGGTTGGAGAGGCGGCACAATGCGCAGGGCCGAATCGCGGCGAACTTGGAAAACGGTGGCAGCAACGATGAGAATGCCAACCGTGGCGGTGGCCAGAGCGCGGCTACGGAAAAACTCACTCATCGATTGCCAGAAGGAAGCGCGCTCCACGGGGATGAGGTCAGCCGGAGTCCGTATGATGCCTTCTTCTTCGAGTTGCGCGCGGAGGGAATGCCACACGCGCTCGGGAGGAGCGATTTCCGGGGGCAGCTTTTTGGCGGCGTCGACGAGGCTGGTGAGGTCCGCTACGTAACTGCGGCAATCGCGGCATTCTGCCAAATGCGCGCGCGCCTCATTGGAAAGAGGCTCAAGCCCTTCCTGTTCCAGAACGACTTCAATGTCTTTACACTGCATGGCGGTTCACTCCGCGGCTAAAAGACCTGGGTAGCCTTCCCCGCTCGACGAGTCCTACTATTACCTTATATGACGCATTCTCGGGCCTAGCAGTTGGCTGCATTTTAGCTCAATCGCCGAGCCCGGCTTGGGTTTTTGCAGCATGACGTTCTGCCCGAGCCTGATCGCGCAGATCCTCCTGAAGCAGCTCGCGCAGGCGCGTCCTTGCTTTGTGCAACTGCGACTTCGAATTGCCTACCGAACAGCCCATGATTCCCGCGATCTCGTTGTGCTCGAAACCCTGAACGTCGTGGAGCACGAAAACGGTCCGGTAGCCAGGCGGAAGCTTCTCGATGGAACGCTCAAGATTGACGCGGTCCACGGCGCCGCTGAGCCGCAAATCGGGCGCACCAATATCTTTTCTTGGGCCGCCAGTCTCCTCATCTGGTTCAGTCGTTTCTTCCAAAGAGGCCGCCGGGAGCGACTTCTTGCGCAGGCGCATCAGGACCACGTTAACGGTCATGCGGTGCAACCAAGTGGAGAATGCCGACTCACCACGGAAGGTTCCGATCTTACGGAAGAGCTGCAGAAACGCTTCTTGCATTAGGTCTTCCGCGTCGGACGGATTGCCCACCATCCGCAAGCACAGGGCATAGACGCGGCGGCTGTGGAGTTGGTAAAGCAACTCAAAAGCCGCAGCATCGCCGGCCTGGGCAAGACGGATAGCTTCCGCTTCCGTCGCCGATTTAGGTGACTGAGATAAATTCACCCTATTTGGCGGCTGTAGAGCAGTCGACACACTGGGCTCGCTTGGTCGGTTCCGGGCCAACGGTCCAATTGCGGCGCATCCAACGTCTCGGATGCACCACTACCTCCTAGAGTTGTCCTCGCAAAACTGCAGCTGCACAAACAAACAAGCGGGAACGGGATCATCTTCCCCAGCGATTCGAACTGGGTAGCCGGCCCTCAGGCTGGATAGATTATTCTCCCCCTATGGGAGCCATCCGTCTATGCCGAACAAAGCGTTGACCGAGCGCAGGCTTTTTGGGGCGGGACACGCCCATCTGTGTGCAAACGGTGGCTTGGAAGAGTTCCAATTGGTCGTCGGGCAGGGCCATGAGAAAAGACTTTAGGAGCACGATGGCCTCGCGGAGGCAGGTGTTCAAATCGTAGTGAGCGGCGTCCACAGCTTGCCATTCGGGGTCGGAGTCGATCGAAGGACCTTCGGCGATCTGCGAGGCGGCGGCACAAAAATCCTGACTGAGGTCCTCCACCATTTCGCTCAAGGTGCTGAGCTTGTGAAGGAACTGAGAGCGTTCGCTGAGCAGAATGCGGCAGAGCAAGCTGCTGACGCGGGCCGCGCGCTGGCCGCGAGCACCCTGGAAATTATCGGGGTTCAGGGGTGCCGCATTGGGAACGGTTCCGTGATGCTTCGAATGCTCACTGAGCGACCAGAGGAGGGCCACGAGGGGATGTGCAAATCGGCTGCAGAGATCGGGTGCAACACAAACCACCTGACTGGCTTTTGCGAGGCGTCCGCCCTGACGCAAGGACAGAGCCTCATCCAAGGACACGCTTAACATGTTGTAAGAGATTTCCAACTGGCGGACGTACGACCGGAACACCTCGTCTTTTGCTTCGGGCAGCCACCCGCGCCAGTCATCCTTGACGGACATGCCACGGGCTGAGGGGGCACGCACATGGTCTTTCACAAGGGGTCTCCTGGGGGAACAGGAACGGCAGTATAACAAATTCTAATTTGGGCAGAACGATTTTCTTAGAGGTGCGCCGGAGGCCGGCAGAGAAGGTGCGGCGAAGGCGTGAGCGCCGGGACGCTGGTTGCCCCAGGGAGGCGGTGACCGCTATACTCGCAAGCGATTAATCCGAAAGGATTTCCATTGCAATTTGAACCACGCGACCAGTTTGAGCAGCGGCGAAAGAAACTCGAACAGATTCAAGCACTTGGATACGAAGCCTTTCCCCGGGAGTTTCGCTGGAGCGATACGCCCGCTGCGCTCGTGGAGCAGTATGCCGAGAAGCCGAAAGAGGAATTGGAAGCAGACAAGCGCGAGATTCGCGTGGCGGGACGGCTGGTCTCACTGCGACTGATGGGTAAGGCCGGGTTTGCGCACATCCAAGGTTCCGGCAAGCGGATTCAAATCTACGTAAAGAAGGATATCGTCGGCGAACGCGGTTTTGCGCTATTTCAACTCCTCGATCTTGGCGATTTGATTGGAGTTCGGGGGCATCTCTTCCGGACGAAAACCAACGAACTTTCCATTTGGGTCGAGGAGCTGAGTTTTCTTGCCAAGGCTTTGTTGCCGCTTCCCGAAAAATGGCATGGCCTCACCGATGTGGAACTGCGCTACCGGCAGCGCTACCTGGATTTGATCGCGAATGATAAGTCGCGGCAGGTATTTGTTGCGCGAGCGAAGATCATTCAGGAGCTGCGGCGCTTCTTCGATGCGCGGGGGTACATCGAAGTGGAAACGCCAATGATGCATCCGATTCCAGGGGGCGCGGCGGCGCGGCCGTTCGTGACGCATCACAACACGCTCGATATAGACCTTTATTTGCGCATAGCGCCGGAGCTATATCTCAAGCGGCTGACGGTGGGTGGATTTGACCGCGTCTATGAGATCAACCGCAACTTCCGGAACGAGGGTATCTCAACGCAGCACAATCCCGAATTTACGATGCTCGAATTTTATGAGGCGTACAGCAATTACAGGGATTTGATGGAAATGAACGAACAGCTTTTCGCGCTGCTGGCGAAGAGCATCACCGGTTCGACGACGGTGAAGTATGGAGAGCACGAGCTGGATTTTTCGAAAATGCAACGTCTGTCGATGCGAGAAGCGATTATGAAATATTGGCCTGCCGGGGCAGGCGCGGCGCCCTCAGAAGGGGACCTGGCAGCACCGGGTGGGCCGCGAGCCGCCACCGAGCGTTACAACGTTTGGGCGAAATCCACGGGCGCGGCGTATGCCGCTTCAAAGGGCGCGTTGTCCGACGGCGAATGGACAGGTCTGCTCTTTGAAACGATGGCGGAAGACAAGCTGATTCAGCCGACGATTCTTTACGATTTTCCTACGGACATCTCGCCGCTTTCGAAGCAGAAGCCCGAAGATCCGTCGTTGACCGAACGATTTGAAATTTACGTGGCTGGAATGGAAGTCGCGAACGGCTTCTCCGAGCTTAATGACCCAGCGGAACAGGAGCGGCGCTTCCTCGCGCAGATCGCGCAGGGCGGGGAAGAGGTTCCGAAGCAACTGGACGCGGACTATATTCGCGCGCTTTGCCATGCCATGCCGCCGACCGCTGGCGAAGGCATCGGCATCGACCGGTTAACCATGCTGCTTACGGATTCGCAATCGATTCGCGACGTCATCCTTTTTCCGCTTCTCCGGCCAGAGGCGCGCCAAGACTCTGCTTCCGAAGACGGTGGCGCCTAAAGTATCCTTTCTCGACTCGACTCTGCTCATGCGATTCATCTATGCAATTTGAATGGTTCGTGGCTCGGCGGTACTTGCGATCGCCCTACCGTCCGGCGGTACTGCGGCTTGTGACGCTCTTTTCGATTCTTGGAGTGTCGGCAGGCGTTGCGACGCTAGTGGTGGCGCTCTCAATGAACACGGGATTTCGCGAAACCTTGCAAGATCGATTGCTGGGTGTTCAGGCGCACATCTCGCTGACGAAGCCGGGCGCAGAAATTCACAACTACGAAGCGCTCGCCACAAAGCTCTCCGCGATCCCCGGGGTCCGCTCGGTCACCCCGGCGGTTTATGAAACGGTGCTTTTGTCCTTCGGCGGCGAAGCGCTCGGAGTGGTCGCCAAAGGCGTCGAACCAGCTCGCGAGGAGCGCGGCGACGAAGCGCTGCAAAGGATTGTCTCGGGGAAACTCGATTTTACGCCAGACGCGGACGGGATTGACGCGGTGCTCGTCGGCAAGGAGTTGGCGGACGATTGGAAGATCGAACCCGGCGATTACGTGACGCTGACGAGCCCGCAAGGGCGGCTGACGCCGTTTGGCTTGATTCCGCGAACGCGCCGATTCCGCGTCACCGGTGTTTTCGATTCGGGTTTTTACGACTACGACAGAAACTGGTGTTTCATGACGCTGCCTGCCGCGCAGTCGTTGGCGGGCGCAAGCGACATCGTCAATGTGCTGGAGTTTCGCCTCTACAATCCGGAGCGCGCGGGAGAGATTGCGCGCAAGGCGGAGCAGATTGCCGGAGAAGGGTATTTGGCGAGCACCTGGATGGAGCAAAACTTCGCGCTGTTCCGGGCGTTGCGGCTCGAAAAACTGGTTACGGCGATTTTCATCGGCTTAATTACATTTGTTGCGGGATTGAACATTCTCGTGGTGCTTTCGATGACGGTGACGGACAAAGCGCGCGACATCGCCGTGTTAATGTCCATGGGAACGCGGCGCGAACAGATTCGAAAGATCTTTTTGTGGCAGGGAATCGCCATCGGTTTCTGCGGGACAGTCATCGGATTGTGCATCGGTTACGCGTTTGCGGTGATCGCGGGAACCTATCATTTGATTCCGCTTGATCCGCAAATCTATGCAGTTTCTTATGTGCCGTTTCATCCGAGCGCGCTGGACGGTGTGTGGATCACGCTGGCGGCGATGGCCATTTCGATCGGGGCAACGATTCTTCCCGCGAGGGCAGCGGCGAGGTTATTGCCGGTAGAGATTCTCCGCTTCGAATAAAAAGGGAAACTAGGGCCACTGAATCTAAGGGGTTTAGAAGGGCGATTTTGGAGCCAAGTTTGCAAGTATAGAGGAGTAGAGGCAGTGGGGCATACCTGGGGCAAGGCTCTTGGCGCCTCAGGGGCGGGATGCCCGCTTCAAGCTACTGAAAAAATTGAGTTTAGGGAGGGTTCAAACCTGCCCCAATAGACTCATTCCTGCGACGGGCAGGCGCTTGGCGGAAAGAGGAAAGTCTTGGGCCATTGTGCCCTGTCCGAGCCCAGGCTTTCGAGTACGAAAAAGACGCATTTTGCATCTAAGTAAAGAGAGAGAAGAAGGGCAACTCCGGCAGCAACGAATCAGTTTCGAGAAGACGAATGACCCAGTCGCAAGAAAACGCGAGCTCAACCACTCGGCCAGGCACTCCAAACGGAGGAGCGGTGGCCGGCGTCGTGATGGAAGCGCGCAGCCTCAAGAAAATCTACGGGAGTGGCGAGAAAAGTTTGTCTGTTTTGGCCGACGCCAACCTGAGTTTGCGGAAGGGCGAAATGGTGGCCATCGTCGCGCCTTCCGGCGCAGGGAAGAGCACGCTTTTGCATTTGCTGGCCGCGCTAGACACGCCAACGAGCGGTACAGTATACTTCGCGGATAAAGCCATTGAAACGAATGATGACGCGGCGCTTGCAGAGTATCGAAACCGCGCGGTGGGTTTTCTCTGGCAGCGCCATCAGTTATTGCCGGATTTTACGGCGACAGAAAACGTAGCTATGCCGCTTTTGTTGCGCGGCGAGAATTTTGCTTCCGCGATGGCGACAGCGCGGAAGTGGATCGCGGAGGTTGGCCTGGAAAGCCGGGCCGATCATCGCGCAGGGGAACTCTCTGGAGGGGAACAGCAGCGCATCGCCATTGCCCGGGCGCTCGTCACTGGGCCGTCGGTGCTGCTGGCAGATGAACCTACCGGGGATTTGGACGAGAAGAATGCTTGGGCCGTGTTCGAGGTACTGGAACGGCTGCACCGCACGCATGGGTTGACGTCGCTCATCGCGACGCACAACCTGGCACTTGCTGCGCGGTGCGACCGGATACTCGGACTTGAACATGGCGTTCTGCAAACTCGCGGGGCTACGGCTCCAGCGAGCAGGGCCCCAGGGGGAGAAGCGAGCTAACGTGTTCGAACGCTATACAGAGAAAGCGCGCCGAGTCATATTCTTCGCACGATACGAAGCCAGCCAGTATGGCAGCCCGTACATCGAAACCGAGCATTTGCTGCTCGGCTTGATGCGCGAGGACAAAGCGCTGGCAAACCGTTTCCTGCGGCAACAGGGATCGATCGAATCGATCCGGAAGGAGATCGAGGCGCGCATCACGATTCGCGAGCGCATCTCCACCTCCGTCGAAGTGCCGTTGAGCGCGGAGTGCAAACGGATCCTGAACATGTCGGCGGAAGAAGCCGAGCGCCTCGGGCACAAGCACGTCGGAACGGAGCATCTCCTGCTCGGAATCCTCCGCGAAGAAAAGTGTTTTGGCGCGGAGATTCTGATGGAGCGCGGTTTGCGGCTCTCAACGCTGCGCGAAGAGCTGGCGCGCACCTCCGGCGAAAAAACGACGGCGGCGCGGCCCAAGGAAACATCTCTGCTCGCGGAATTCAGCCGCGATCTCACCCAGGCTGCCGGCGAAGGCACTCTCGATCCACTGGTGGGCCGGGAAAACGAAGTCGAACGCGTCATCCAAATCCTCTGCCGCCGCACGAAGAACAATCCGGTGCTCATCGGCGAACCGGGTGTCGGAAAGACAGCCATCGTCGAAGGACTGGCGCAGCGCATCTCGGATGGTGACGTTCCTCCCTTCCTTGCGGATAAGCGCATCCTTTCGTTGGACCTTTCACTCATCGTTGCCGGGACAAAGTACCGCGGACAATTCGAAGAGCGGCTGAAGACCATCATGAAGGAATTGATGGAGAGCCAGAATTCGATCGTTTTCATCGACGAGTTGCACACTCTAGTTGGCGCAGGCTCCGCGGAAGGTTCGCTGGACGCCGCGAATATATTGAAGCCGGCGCTTTCGCGCGGAGAGATTCAATGCATCGGCGCGACGACTCCGGGCGAGTATCGCAAGTCGGTGGAAAAAGACCGTTCGCTCGAGCGCCGCTTCCAATCCGTCAAAGTTCCCGCGCCAAACGAAGAAGAAGCGATTCAAGTAATCCAGGGCGTGCGCGAGCGTTACGAGAAGTTCCACGCGGTCAGCTACACCGATGAAGCACTGCGTTATTCCGTCTACCTTTCGAACCGCTACATCCCTGACCGCTTTCTCCCTGACAAGGCCATCGACCTGATCGACGAAGCCGGTGCGCGCGTCAAGCTGCGCCAGGCTTCCGTTCCCGAAGAAGTCGGGGAAGTGCAGAAGCGCGTGAAATTCATCACGCACCGCATGGAAACGGCCATCGCGCAGCACGAATTCGAGAAGGCGCGGTTCTATTCGGAAGAGGAACGCAAGGAAAAGGAAAACCTGCGCACCCTGCGCGAACGCTACAAGCTGGACGATGCCTCGACCGGCATCGTGTCGCGCGAGGATATCGAGGAAGTGGTTTCGCGCTGGACCGGCATCGGCGTTACCTCCATTAAAGAAGACGAACAGCAGAAGCTATTGCGCATCGAGCCGGAATTGCACAAGCGCGTCATTAGCCAGGACAAGGCCATCACTGCGCTGGCTCGCGCAATTCGACGCAGCCGCGCCGGCCTGAAGTCGCCGTTGCGCCCAGTGGGCTGCTTCTTCTTTCTTGGCCCGACGGGCGTCGGCAAGACAGAAGTCGCCCGGCGTCTGGCGGAATTTTTGTTTGGTTCGGAGAAGTCGTTGGTACGCTTCGATATGTCGGAGTTCATGGAGAAGCACTCCGTTTCGAAGCTCATCGGCGCGCCTCCAGGGTACGTGGGCTATGAAGAAGGCGGGCAGTTGACAGAGCGTGTCCGACGGACGCCTTACTCGGTCATCCTGTTGGATGAAATCGAGAAAGCGCATCCGGACGTTTTCAACATACTTCTCCAGGTGTTCGAAGACGGGCAGCTGACGGATGGACTCGGCAACACCGTGGATTTCAGAAACACCATCATCATCATGACTTCTAATCTTGGAGCGCGGCACTTGCAGAAGCGCACCTCGATCGGATTCCAGTCTGGAGCGGATGAAGCCAGCCAGAAATCCATTGAAGAGATGGTGATGAACGAAGTAAAACGGGCGTTCAATCCGGAGTTTCTCAACCGGCTGGACGAAGTGATCATTTTCAACGCGCTCGGCGACGAAGACTTGCTCCGCATCATCGATTTGCTTGTGGGTCAGCTGAACGACACGCTGATTCACCGGCAGGTGCAGGTGGTGCTGTCGCCGGAAGCACGCCAGTGGATCCTCGAGAAAACGTGCGCGGACCGAAGCTATGGGGCACGGCCGCTGCGGCGGGCACTCCAGAAGTATGTGGAAGACCCGCTCTCGGAGGCGCTCATCCAAGGGGGAATCCAGAGGCCGGCGACGCTGCAGATTTACGTCGCTGGAGAGAGCCTGGCCTTCCGTCCGGTGGTTGAGGCAACCCCGGTTATCCACTAGCGAATCTGACACAACGCACGGACGACCTCGGCCAGGTCGAGGTCAATAGACGACCGGCCCACACCGGGACCGGCGGGAGAAAAACAACTTGTGCTTCGGGGGCGCGGCCTTGATTACGTCAAAGGCCGCTTATAGGAGAGTCTGTTTGCCATTTGGAGTTTTGACGATCCGGGTTACCTGGATCGCGGCGTTTCTGTTTTTGCTGGCCGCTGTTTGTCCGGCAGCGACGCAAAAAAACTTCCGCTCGTCCCAGTCTGCATCCGCGGGCCAGGAATGGCTGTCTTCTAACTCAGATTCTTCGAACAGCGAAACAGTTACAGCCCAAGAACAACAAACTCCGCAGGAGAATTCCCCTCAAGCCGGCGCCGCGCATCCGGCGGCGGTCATTGAGCGCATCGAATTTATCGGCAACCGCAGGATTCGCAGCGACACATTGAAGGCGCGCATCTTCAGTCGCGAGGGCGATCCTTATAGTGAAGAGACGCTGCGCCGCGATTTCCAGGCGTTATGGAACACGCAGTTCTTTGAGGACGTGAAGCTGCGCGTTGAAGATTCCCCCGACCGTCCGGGCGCCAAAATCATCACCTTCGAAGTCAAAGAACGGCCCATTATCCGGCGCATTCGTTACGACGGTATTCACTCGATTTCGGAATCGGACATTCTCGATCGTTTCAAGGACCAGAAAGTTGGGCTGTCGGTCGAGAGCCCCTTCGACCCCACGAAGATCAAGAAAGCCGAAGTGGTATTGAAGGAACTGCTGGGAGAGCACGGCCGGCAATTCGCCAAAGTCACCCCGCAATACGAGCGGATCGCTTCCAGCAACGCGGTCATCCTCGTTTTCAAAATCGATGAGGGGCCGAAAGTGAAAGTCGGCTCGATCAAGTTCGTCGGCAACCACGCGTTCAGCGACCGCAAGCTGATCCGGGCAATGAAGCATGACCGCCCGTACGGAGTCCCGCTGTACTTCTGGGACATTCCTGTTTTGAGCAAAACATACGACCGGGAAAAGCTGAACGAGGACCTCGAAGTCGGCGTGCGCGGTCTTTATCAGGATAACGGCTACTTCCGCGTCGTCGTAGCTGGAAACGGCCCTGTGCTTACAAACGTGGACGTTCCGCACAAGGGCGTTCCTCTTCCGGGCCTCAAGCCGCACATCGGCAAGGCGGTCAACATCACCATCAAGATCGAAGAGGGTGAGCAATACCGCATGGGTACGCTGAAGATCGTCAGCTCGGACCCAGACAAAGCACTGTCCTTGAAAGTGGATCCTCTCAAGTCTTTGTTTCCGATAAAGCAAGGCGACATTCTCAACGTCGACAAGCTTCGCAAAGCCCTCAAAAACTATACGGACGCTTACGGCCAGTATGGTTTCATCGACTTCACGGCTGAGCCCGATTTTGACATCGATGACGCCGCTAAGAAGATCAACCTCACCCTTCGCTTTGACGAGCAGAAGCAATACTACGTTCGCCGCATCAACTTCAGCGGCAACACCACCACGCGCGACAAAGTCATTCGACGCGAGTTGCTGATCGACGAGGGCCAGCTCTTCAACAAGCGCTATTGGGACATCAGCGTTCTCCGCCTCAACCAGCTCAATTATTTCAACAAGATCGATGCCGACAAGGACGTCGAGCTCCAGAAAAACGCCAAGGATGGCACCGTCGACATCAACCTGAAGCTGAAAGAGAAGGGCAAACAGTCCATAGGCTTGCAAGGCGGTGTGAGCGGATTGGCAGGCGGCTTTGTTGGCCTCACCTACCAGACGAACAACTTCCTCGGCCTGGGCGAAACGCTCACCTTGTCCGCGCAATTCGGCGAGTATCAGCGCATTTTCCAATTCGGCTTTACGGAGCCGTACCTCTTCGATCGGCCGATCTCGACCGGCTTCACGCTTTTCTCCAGCAAGTACGATTTCAACCAGGCCGAGCAGGAAGCCCTTCTCCTGGGTCAGCAAGTCAGCCTGAACCAGCAATATGTGCAGAACTACAATCAGAACAGCGACGGGTTCACCGCATTTGCGAGCTATCCCGTCAAGCGCTTCTCGTTCGCCAGACTGGGCATATCTTACGGGCTGACGCGCACCAACATTACCGCGTTCAACCAGGCGTCGGACCTGCTGTTCGAACAATTGCAATTCCGTAGCATCGCCGGCCCCAGCGCCTTGGACGGCATCGTCTCCAGTACCATCACGCCTTCCATTTCCTACAACACGATCGATAACCCGATCAACGCCACAAAAGGCAAGAGCCTTTACTACTCATTCTCCATCCAGGGTGGACCGTTGGGCGGCAACGTAAACGCCTTCACCAACGTCATCGACGCCAAGTATTTCCATCCCGTCAACAAGCGGCGAAACGCGGTCGGTGTACACTTCTCGACTTCCTACATCACCGGCTATGGCGGAAAAGAAGTTCCGCCCTTCAGCCGTTTCTACATGGGCGGCGAACAGGATATTCGCGGATTCGACATTCGTTCCATTTCTCCGGTCGTATTCATTCCCGTCGCGACATCGCAAACTCTCTACTACCATGACCCCACGGCCGGCGGAGCATTGAGGTCGTTCAACCTCCCGGCGCTGGTCTATACGGCCACGCTGCCTGGCGGCGACTATCAGACCTACGGCAATTTTGAGTACCGCATCCCCATTGTGGGCAACTACGCCAGCGTCTCGTTGTTTGCCGACGCTGGAACGGATGGCATTCTCGACCGGCAGGGCTTGCACCTTGATCCGACGGGCATCGCGAACATAACTTCCATGTTCCCCCAAGCGCCTCTGGCGAAAACTTTAAGCATCTATCAAGGAACGAATTTCCGGATCAGAAATTCGACGGGCATCGAACTTGGCATCAACATACCGATCATTCAGGCGCCTTTCCGAATTTATTGGGCCTATAACCTGAACAGGTTGTATTCCCAGATCACTGCGCCCGATCCATATTTGAACCCGAACACGGTAACCAATTGGAAGAATACGTTGGATTCGATCACTCCAAATCTGTGGGAAAACGAAATCGTTCCGCAATTGGGTTTCTTGAACAATCCGGGCCGGCTCAATTATTTCGAGCCAAGGACGACATTCCGCTTCACGGTGGGAAAAACGTTCTAGTTGCCCGGCAAGAGGAAGAGATTGGAATTGGCTGAGAAAAACCGGGCCTGCGCTGCCGCCGAATTTGCGGCGCGAGTTACTTTGGGGAGGCAAGGGAAATGAAGTTGTGGAAGATCTCAAGCATTTTGACGCTCGCTATTTTGACGCCCTGCATATTTCTGGGCGGATGCGGCAGTAATAGCGGCGCCGTTGTCACCACCGTGACGCTTACTTCCTCTGTGGGTAACGTCCTGATCTTAGGGCAGTCGACAACCATCACCGCTTCGGTCGTGGGCCCGACGAACCTGGACGTCAACTGGGAACCTAGTGAGCCTAAAGGAACGAACTGCACCTATACGACCACCACAACCAACTCTTCCGGCGTGGCGACCACTGCAAATGCCATCGTATGTCCCACCGACGGTTCTTTCGGCACTCTTTCCAATGAACAGACCACCGGTACGGCGACGTTTTTGGCTCCCTCTGTTCTCCCCGACCCCACCAAGTATCCAGGCCTTATCATCATCATTACCGCACAGTCCGTTGCCGACACCGGGAAGACCGGCACCATATCGCTCGCTATCGACTCCGGCATTTCCGTGAGCATCGATCCAACGACAGCTGCCGTGCCGACGGACGAAAAACAGCCCTTCTTCGCGATTCTTACCAACGATCTTCAGAGTAAAGGCGTAACTTGGTCGCTTACCCAGACGACTCCCAGCAGCACCACCGGCAGTACCCCTAATCCGTATGCCGCATTGCCCACATGCACCGTAAGCGGCAATGCCTCGGGATGCGGCTCCATCGATGCCAACGGCGTTTATAGCGCTCCTACAACCGTACCCACAAGCTCGACGGTTCCAACAACGGTCACAACTACGCCCGCAGACGTAACCATCGTCGCTACTTCTGTCGAAGACCCAACGCGCTACGCCCTCGGAACGATCACCATCACGCAGGGCGGCCCGATCTCTTTTAACGGCATCACCCCGACCATCGCTCCGCAAGGCGCGCAGTATTGGGACATCTACCTCAATGCCCCCAACATTTCTTCAGCCTCGCTCATCAACCTGTCGGGTCCGAACATCGGCAATGTGTCGCTTTCGTCCGCCGGTGGCCAAATCAAAGTTCTCTTTCCGATTCCTACCGGCACAGTGACAAATCCCGCTTCCACTGGTGCCCGCATTCGGTTGACCGCCGGCGAATTGGCAAGTACAGGCCCTGTCACTGTCACGGTTACGGATCCCGGTGAGACTGTGACGACGGCGGCGGGTGGGACTTTTACCTTCAACATAATGCCCGTACGCCCCACTTCTGTATCCTCGTCCCCGGATGACATCGTTCAAGGGGTGGCGAATTCAGGCAACATCCCTCTGACGATTGACGGAGGTTACTTCGGAGCCAGCGGCCAATTAGCGACTGCGACCTTCGGCAGCACCATTCCGGCAACCACGAACGGCTCCGGACAAACCTTGTCCTACCCTAGGCAGCTCCAGGTGCAATTGCCTGTGAATCCGGTGAACTCGGCGCTTCCCGGGCTCTATTCCCTTTCTGTCGCCCGGACCACACCGCCGCTCCCATTTATCGACAATCCCGCAGTCACGAATCTGGCGCTCTTCCCAAGTTACGCAACCAATCCGCCCGTCTTGGCTGGGACGATCACCGGCGTGGGCACCAATCCGAGCGCGATTGACATCGACCCCACGCTCGGTGTCGTCGTTGTTGCTGAAACGGGCTCGAATGCGGTTCAGTTCTACAGCATTGGCACAGGTACTCTCACGCCCATCGGTGGCCCCGTCCACGTGGGCTTGACCCCTACCAGCACGAGCATCCCCACCGGACTTTCCGTCAACCGCAACAACCACACAGTCGCCGTCGTCGGATATGGAGATCAAAGCGTAACCGTTCTGCCGATTCCGGGGCCCGCTCCCGCTCCGGGCACGCCGTTCACCATCAATCTCTCCAACGCACTCCAAGGCCAGGTCTCTCCCGCGCCCTTGCCCTATTCCATCGGCGTCGACCCCGACACGAATATGGGAGTTGTGGCCTATTCCTCGACCGCTGTTTCTACGGCGGCGAACCTCGGCTTCCTTGTCAATCTGAATCCCAACACTGGAACTCCCGCCAATCCTTCTAATCCATACGGCTGTGCGCTTGGCGTGATTGTCGGCCCCAGTTCCAACGCGATTGGACAGTGCCTCACCGCGCAGGTGACTCTGGACACCGGCGCCTATCCGCAAGTCGCCATGGCGCCGCACGGCCATCTTGCTTTCGTTTCTCCGGGCGGCCAGGGTGCTTTGCAAGGCATCGACGTAACGAAGGCCTCCAGCTCAGTAGGCATTCAATCCCTGACGCTTGCCGCGGGAATTGTGACCGTTACGACCACCGTCGCCAATTCTCTCGTGCCTGGGAACTCCGGCACCGTCCTGATTACTGGTGTGCCCGGTCCGGGAACGACCGGAACGAATGGCAACAGCACCACCGCAAATTTCAACGGCGTCTACACCGTGGCTGCCCTCAGCGATACAAGTTTTAGCTACGTCATAAACTCCACCTCGAGTGGCACCGTCACACCTCTAGTCACGAACGGTGTTTCCGTCGCCAACGTTTTCTATGGCACACCGAACCTCATCTTCGGTGGTATCTCTCAAACCACGCAGGGCATCGCCATCAATCCCATCACCAACACCGCCGCTCTTGCCGATGCAAATGCGACCGGCAATAACGGTCCCCAAATCAATCTCCTGAACGATCTCGATCAGACCATCAGCTCGGTCTTCTTTTTCGCGACATGCGAGTTTTACGCGACCACGCTTCCATGCGCCAACTCGTCCGAACTTTTGGGAACTGCGGATATTGCCTGGCAGCCCTATACGAACTCCATCATTTCCTACAATCCCGGCATCAATCAGGTTTCCATTTCCGACCCCGTCTCCGCAAAACGCTATGCCTTTGCATGCAATGCGGCGCCCGGCGCCTGCATTACGAATCCGCAGAACCCCACGGATCAGGCGACCTTCAATGCACAAACCACGTTGGCCGGAACGGGCAGAACCTCGATCACAGTGAACAATGGCACCACTGGTTCTCTGACGCTCTTCGGCGGTATCGCCGTCGATCCACCCACCAACCAGGCTTTTGTCGTTATGTCCGGCAGCAATCAGATTGACATCATCAATCTCGGGCCGACTCCAGCGAACCAGATAAAGCCGGTACAGATCACTGAGATCGTTGTCCCCAGTCCCAATCCCGCTCTCGGCGTCATCGGAGGCATTCCGAATGCGACCGTGCCGCAAGGAACACTCACTTCGACGACCGACCTAAGCGGCGTGGAAGTCTTCGGCTCGGGCTTTGACGGCAGCACGCAAGTCCGCCTCGACGGAACCGCCATACCCGCCGGCAACGTTCAGTTTGTCAACAGCAGGGAGCTGATCGCCACTATTCCTGCGTCCTTCCTTTCGTTCCCGCATCGCTATGCGCTTGATGCGGTGACTCCGGATTCTCCTGTCGGCAGCTCGCAATCCAACCCCACCGACTTCTTCGTGATCCAGGCCGTCGACCTTTCGAAAGTCTGCACGGCAGCCGGCGGCACGCAGCCTAGTTCCGTGGCCATTGCCGATCAGCTTGCCAATGGACCGTTCTCTCCGATTGCGGCCGTGACCATCAGCGGTTGCAACACTGTTTCTGTCGTGGACATCAATCCGACCACAACCGTCGGCGGAGTCGTCGAGCAAAATCCGAACTTCGGAAAGATCATTGGCAGCGTCGCCGTTGGTGACACTCCGGAAGGCATTGCCATCAGCCAGCCCTTCGGCTTGGCCGTCGTCGCCAACTACGTGGCCGGCACAGCCTCCATCGTCAATCTGCTATCGGATACACTCGTGGTCCCGGACGTCAGCACGGGAACAAACCCGACCGGCGTGGCAATCAACGACGCGACAGGCGCCGCCATCGTCGCAAACCAGGGTTCGAATACGATTACGGAAATCGACTTGGGATTGTTGTTTGGACCGGGTGCAGTCACCACTCTCGCAGATACCCAGGTAAGTGTCGGCGGCTTCCAGCAGCCTGTGGCCGTCGCCATTGATCCCGATCGAGGCACGAACAATCAGGGCATCGCTGTTGTCACGTCATTGGAACTCATTAGCGGTTCTGCCCCGCAGGGTGCGCTGCAAGTCGCGGACATCGGCGCAACCACACCGATCCTCAGCACGACGGAACAGACCGGGACCGTCACTTCGCCGACGACTGGCATCGTGTTTGACCCGACCATCGCAACTGGAACCGCAAACCCAGGTTTGTTCTACGCAAGTTCGAGCGGTGGCAACGTGATCACCGCGTTCAACCCAGATTCCGGCAGCCTCAGCACCGTCAATGTCGGCATCAATCCGACAGCCCTCGCCATCAATCCGCAGACTGGTGCTGTCCTGACCACGAACTTGGCGGGGAAAACGACTTCCGTTGTCGATACCACAGCGAGCCCGCTAAGGACGGTTGAAACGGTCGGGCTGCCGGGTTCCGCCCAGTTTGGCGTGGCCATTGACCAATTCACGAACCTTGCGGTCATCGTGGACCAGGCCAGCCAGCGGCTGCTGATCTTCCCGATGCCGAACTGAGGGGTGTTATTGGCTGGGAAGAATGGCACGGAAAGCGTTGTCTTTGCTGCCTGTTTCTCGTTGCGGCAAGGCGCGGCGCTCAGCTATACTGCCACATTTGCGTGATGCCCGCGGGTTGCGCTGGCAGGCGGAAAACAGTTTCAAGCCAAATAAAAATTGGTTCCGGTTGGTCCCTGTGAAATCGGGACTACCCATAACAAGGAGAATACAGTGAATTTCAGAATTGCATTACGAGCCGCTGCCGTCCTCGCAGCCTGCCTCATCGGCACAGCCGCCGGTTGGGCACAGGATACTCCGGCTGCGGGAGCCGCGTCTGGGTCCAAGGCCGTCGGCATCATCAATCTGCGCGGCGCCATCGGAAACACCGCGGAAGGCAAGCAAGCGTCCGCCGAATTGCAGTCGCAGTTCGCGCCCCGCTCCGCTGAAATCGATAATCTGACGAAGCAGATCAACGATTTGCAGCAGAAGCTCCAGGCGGGCCAGGGCAAGCTCAGCCAGGACGAAGAAGCCAGGTTGACGGCTGAGGGACAGCGCCTCACGCAACGCCTCGATCGCCGCCGTAGCGATTTCCAGGAAGACGCGAGCGCCGCCCAGCAGGAAGTGCTCGAACGGATCGGGCGCAAGATGGTGGATGTCCTCGATCGCTATGCCCGCGAAAATGGCTATAGCGTCATTCTCGATACATCCGGCCAGAACTCGCCGATTCTCTACGCGGCGGACCAGGTCAACGTCACGCAGGAGATCATCCGTCTTTACGATCAAGCCTACCCGGTCAAGACGGGCGCCGCTCCCGCAACACCGAAGCCGGCCGCGACCAAGCCCCCTGCCACAAAACCGAATCAGCGCTAATTCGCCTGATCGTCTTTCTGTGGGTTAGTCTCTTCGAACGCCTCCGGCAAATCCGGAGGCGTTTTCTTTTCGGCCTGCCCTCCTCAAAGTTAACGCTACCACTGGCACTTTGTGTTTTTCGTGAATGAACAGGAAACGATTCAGAGACTTGGCGCACTACTGGGTGAAAGGCGAGGCACGCAGACTCGCCGAGCGCGCTCCTTGAGCGGCGTTATCCTTCGGGAGAGGAATGGAGCATGCCGCTCCTGGCGCTAGCGGCGGATCTGCGCCTCGCATAAGGTAAGAAATCGATGGAAAAACAAGACCTCTCGAAAATCGAATCTCATATCCAAAAAATCCGGACGGCCCATGCGGCCCTCGCTGACACCGGCGAGCTCGATAACCTTTGGCAGATCATTCACGGCCACGGATGGACAACGCCGGCCGAAGCCGGATTCCTGATTGCGGCCCTGGAGTCTATCGACTCTCAAACTGCGCAACTGGCTGCGCTCCGACAAAGCGTCTTTTCGGCGGCCGGTTTGGTCAACACCGGTCTCGCTGCCGGAGCCTAGCCTTTCGAACGCCACGTCATTCCCCCAAAACCGGATTCTTCCAAGCTCTATCTTGGTTCATCGAGCAGAGGGGCATACTAAACGTTGCCCCTCTGGCTGTCTGATCAATCCTTCCACTCCCTTAGGCCAAACGACCCGCCGCGAAAGACTGTGACCTGCCAACCGGTGGAGTTAAATCTGGGGGATCGGCTGATAAAGTCTGCGGTCGTTGAAAAACTCACTTCAACTCGATTCTCGTGAAGCGAGTTTGAACGAATCTGCCCGGCATGTCCCGGATGCATCGCTGGCAACCTGCCAATTGAGATGGGTCTTCAGATGGGTTCCAGGTAGTTCGTCATCCGCCCACAATCGGCGGCGGGTTCCAACCGAGATCCCAATTTCCCACAATTAGACCTTCTGGCCGAGGGCCGAAGATTTGTTCCCAGCTGGATACCCTTAGGCGGCGAATCGTCTCAGGTTCTCGAGTGGCTTGTGGCAATATGCATAACGTGGATCGCGGCCCCCAAATCCTCTCGCGAATGCAAGAGGCTGTCCGCCTGCAAGGTCGGCCGTCCCATGAGCGGACACATGGCGGCAGACGAGAACGAAACTTCCTGCTTGGTTTCAATGATTTGCGGATGGTAAGCGTCTTGCACCTATCATTGCCATTATGAACGCTCTATTGCGCGACATTCGTTATGGTTTTCGGACTCTCACGGGGAATCCCGCCTTCGCCGCGGTAGCTATCCTGACGATTGGGATTGGCATCGGTGCCAGCACCACAATCTTCAGTTGGATGCGCTCGATGCTGTTGGACCCTTTACCCGGAGCCACGCAGCCCGAACGAGTGGTCGCCATCGAAAACATGGCACCCGACGGCGAGCCGATCACGACATCCTTCCTCGATTTCCGTGATTTCCGCGACCATCTAAAGCTGCTGAATCTCGTGTCGGCGCGGGACGGAAATGTATTTTCCGTGGGCGAAGCTCCGAACACCGCGAAGGTTTGGGGTGAGATGGTGTCGGGCGACTTTTTCGACATGCTTGGCGTAAAGCCCGAAGCGGGACGTTTCTTCTCCGGGGCGGAACGCGACGACGCGCAGAATGCCCACGCGGTCGTGGTCATCAGCGATGGCTATTGGAAAAACCATTACCACTCCGATCGTCTAGCCATTGGATCTACTCTACGCATCAACCGCACGCCATTCACAATTATTGGTGTCGCTCCCGAAGGCTTCCACGGCTCCCGGTCGGGACTGGATTACGAGCTCTGGACGCCGATTACGATGTATGGCCAATTGACACATACGGGCGTTTGGATGTTGCGCGATCGAAATACACGCAACTTCACGATGCTCGCGCGGCTCGCGGCGGGCGTGACTCTAGAGCAAGCCCGCGGTGAAGTGCAGGCGCTCGCCAACCGGATGGCACTAGCCGACCCGGACTCGAATCAGGGAATCGGCGCCACCGTTCTGCCGGTCTGGCAATCGCACTTCGGCCCGCAGGTTATGCTGTTAACGCCGATTACCATCCTGATGGGCGCCAGCGGCGTGGTTCTGTTGATTGTTTGTGCGAATCTGGCGAATTTGTTGCTCGCACGCGCTACTGGAAGGATGAAGGAGTTCAGCGTCCGACTGGCTCTGGGCGCCCGGCCTGCGCGACTGATCCAGCAGCTTCTTACTGAGACGCTTCTTTTGGCGGTGGCCGGTTCGGTCTGCGGTTTGATGCTGGCAAGTATGCTAGGCGGCGCGCTGCGCTGGCTTCTACCGGCAGTCGCAAGGCCAACCATGTTGCAGCCACCGCTCGACGTGCAGGTCCTCGCTTTCACGGCCTCGCTTGCGTTCCTCGTCGCCGTCCTCGCTGGACTCGCCCCTGCTCTCCACGCGGCTGGCGCCAACCTCAACGAGACCCTGAAGGAGGGCGGTCGCAGCGCAACTTCAGGCGCTCATTCGCAGCGTCTGCGAGGGTTGCTGGTGGTTTCCGAGGTCGCACTCGCCGTGATCGCTCTGGTGGGTGCGGGACTATTTGTCCGGAGCTTTCAGACGTCACGCTCGATTGATCCCGGTTTCGCTCCCGAGGGTATGGCGTTGGCGCACTTCGATTTTTCCACCGCAGGCTACAGCGCGCAGCAAACCGACACTTTTTGCCAGCGTTTGCGCGAGCGGCTTGCTCAGCAGCCTGGCGTTACCGCGGTGAGTTACGACGATTCCCCGCCTTTGGGTTTCAACGGAGGAAACTGGGAAACCCTTGAGGTGGAAGGTTACGTGCCCGGGCTGAACGAGAACATGAAAATCTACCGCGATCTGGTTTCGCCCGGCTATTTTGACACTATGAAAATCCCACTGTTGGAAGGGCGTGACTTCGACCTGCGTGACGACGCCACATCGCAAAAGGTGATGATCGTCAACCAGGAATTCGTGCGCCGCTTCTTAGCCAATCGCAGCGTGATCGGACGCAAGGTGCATGGATGGGGCGAATGGTTCACGATCATCGGCGTTGCAAAAAACAGCAAATATCATCGCGTCACCGAAAGCCCTCAGCCTTACTTCTATATTCCCATCCGCCAGGTTTATCGCCCGGAATATGGCTTGACGTTTGACGTGAGGACCCGCGGATCGGTGAGCCAAGCCATCTTGGCTCTCCAACGCGAATCGACGGCCATTGATCCGGCCCTCACGGTCTTCGACGCCGAGCCGATGACGGAGTATGTTGCAGCGTCGCTTTTCGGCGCGAAGATCGCGGCGAGCCTTTTGAGCGTACTCAGTGGGCTGGGCTTGCTGCTGGCCGCCGTCGGGCTGTATAGCGTGATGGCATATTCGGTGGCGCAGCGAACCAGTGAGATCGGTATTCGCGTGACGCTCGGAGCGCAGCCGCGGGATATCATGAGGCTGGTGGTCCGCCAAGGCGTCGTGTTCGCTCTCGCTGGGTTGCTGGTTGGATCGCTGGCTGCTGCGGCGCTCGCGCGCGTGGTGTCGACGATGCTAGTCGGTGTAAGCCCCGCCGATCCACTGGTATTCGCTGTTGCAAGCGTGTTCACGGTGCTGGTCGCGCTTGCATCGGCCGCGATTCCCGCTTGGCGCGCGCTGCGTGTAGACCCCGCGGTCGCGCTGCGCTGGCAATAGAGTCGATCTCTTAAGTCGCACCACCAGTCTCTGCTGTTCGAGATGCTGTAAAGCGATTCTCATCGGGAGCACTTCCGGCGCTGTGCCGTCCACACCGGCACAGCTCGCGATCCTCCAAATTCCCCAGACAGAAATAGCATCCGGGAAGTTTCGCCTTGTTGCGTTGCGCCGATTCTGGGCGGAAGTTCGCCTATGCGGAAACGACGCCTGGAGTCCGCTGTCATGTGAGATTTACAAAGCATCGTGGATCCATGCGCTACGAAAAGGCATTGAGAGCCGCTGTAAATTCGGAGTGAATCGGCCCCCCCCGCAATTCTCTGCACGATTGCTCGATTAGCGGCATGCAAGTTTCATTCGAGCTTTTTTGAAAGTTGCGGCGCAATTCTTCGCGTTAGAATTCATGCTGCTTGAATCCCGTCCATCGCGGAACGATGAGGACGCGTGCGCAAACATTTTCAGTTCGATGATGGCGGTCGCACGGCTGCCGGATACAAAGGCAAGGCGGGCGATTGCGTGGTTCGCTCGATTGCCATCGCAACGGGCCGGCCTTATCAGGATATCTACGATCTCGTGAACCATGCGGCCACCTACGAGCGAACTGGCAAACGGAAGCGCGGAAAAAGCAACGCCAGAACCGGTGTCTATCGAACATCCATTAAACGCGTGATGAAATCGCTCGGATGGGTGTGGATGCCCACCATGCAAATAGGTTCCGGATGCGTCGTGCATTTGCGCGCCGACGAGTTACCCGCCGGGCGGCTCGTCGTCAGCGTTTCCAAACATTTGACGGCGGTGATCGACGGCGTGATCCACGACACGCACGACTGTTCGCGGCGAGGAACACGGTGTGTTTACGGCTACTGGCAGCCGGGCAGCGTCGCGCTGCCGAAAACGGTTGCCGAGGTACGACGGCAGAAGCCGGCTGCCGAATCCCATCGGCCGAAGTCCTTTCTCGAATGGCTCTTCGGCTGAGACCACAACTTCCAAAATTCAGCCACGATCAATCACGCAGTCCATTGCAAATCGCGGAACGTCTTATACCGTCCAGATCTCTTTCAGGACGCGCTGGACAAGTTTAGTTTTGAGCAGGTTCGCGGCGTGATTAGCGTTTTTAAAGATGGAAAATCGTGCGGACTCCTTTTGTTGGAATTTTCTAACCCTTTCAGCCGGAAGATCGTTTGCGCAGCGGCGAGCGCGCACGCACTTCGGTCGAAAGACGCGTCCGCCCGGTCTGTCAATTGCAGGTACTCGAGAGGCCGGATTTCGTGTGCGCCGAACGCGGCCGAGAGGAAAGCATGCCTCCCATTTCGCAGCTCGAAAAAGAAAAAACGGCACGAGCGTCCTCCGAGCATGAGCTCGTGAGTCTCGATCCCCTCGATTGGGAAAGTTTTCGGACTCAAGCGCACCGCATGCTCGACGACATTCTGGATTACACGAAAAATATCCGGCGGCGCCCCGTTTGGCAGCCGATCCCGAACGAGGTGCGCGAAAGATTCCGAGCAGCTCTCCCGCTTGCGCCCCATTCGCTGAGCGATGTCCATCGGGAATTCATGAATTACATCCTGCCGTTTTCGGCCGGAAATGTTCATCCCGGATTCCTGGGCTGGGTTCACGGCGGAGGCACGCCCGTTGGAATGCTCGCGGAGATGTTGGCCGGAGGCTTGAACGCAAATACGGGCGGCAGGGATCAGGTTCCGATTGAAGTGGAGCGGCAAATCACAAAGTGGATGCGGGAGATTTTTGGATTTCCCGAAGGTGCTTCCGGCTTGCTTGTTACCGGCACGTCGATGGCGAATTTCATCGCTGTGGCTGTCGCGCGAGACGCGGCGCTTGGTTTCGATGTGCGCGCTGCTGGTGTTGCGGCGAAATCCCAAAGACTCGCGGCCTATGCTTCGACGGCCGTCCATGGCTGCATTGCGAAGGCCATGGATCTTTGTGGGATCGGAAGCGACGCGCTGCGGTTGATTGCGACCGACAGGCGTGGACGGATGAATCCCGCAGAACTTTCGCGCGCCATCGAGAATGACCGCAAAGCGGGATGTACACCGTTTCTGATGGTTGGAAACGCGGGCACGGTGGACACCGGCGCTATCGATGATCTCACGGAACTTGCGGGCATCGGGCGGCGCGAGAAGATTTGGTTTCATGTGGATGGTGCCTACGGGGCCCTGGCGATGCTCGCGCCGGAGCTTGCGCCCAAGCTGGCGGGAATCGAGCGAGCGGATTCGCTGGCATTTGATTTTCACAAGTGGAGCCAGGTTCCCTACGATGCGGGATTCATTTTGGTGCGCGACGAGACGCTGCAACGGAACGCGTTCGCGACGGCGTCGGCTTACTTGCGGCGCGAGACGCGCGGGCTCGCGGCAGGCACCGATTGGCCTTGCGACTATGGGCCCGAACTTTCGCGAGGTTTTCGGGCGCTCAAAACATGGTTCACCTTTAAGGTTCATGGAACGCAGGCCATCGGCCGCGCGATTTTGCGGACGTGCGAACTGGCGCGCTACCTGGAAGAGAGAATTGCGAATTCGCCTGAGCTCGAACTGATGGCGCCAGTGGAGTTGAACATCGTGTGTTTTCGTTTTCGCTCCTCTGATCCTGACCAAGTGAATGCACAGATTGTGGTTGAGCTGCAGGAATCGGGAAGCGCCGCGCCTTCGACGACACGGATCGACGGGCGGCTGGCGATTCGCGCGGCCATCGTGAATCACCGCACGGAGCGCTGCGACATTGACAAGCTTCTTGAAAAAACACTCGAGATTGGACGCCGCATCGCGCTGGAGAATGAACGAGCAGCGCGGAAGATGAGCAAGGCGAACGACGCGAAGAATCAGAGCGCCGAATCTTCGCCGCGCGAATCTTGGGAATCGGAACTAAAGGAAGTCGAGATGAAGTTGGCCGCGGACGCGCATTCCGTCGAACTTCGATTCCGGCGCGCGCAGCTTCTGACGGAATTGAACCGGCTCGCAGAAGCCAGAGACGTTTACATACAGGTGCTCGTGAGCGAGCCGCGGCACCTCGAGGCGATACGAAATCTTGGAAATGTACTGATTGCGCTGGGGCACCGCCAAGCGGCGCGGACCGTGTATCTCGAAGCGGTTGCGCGGCGTCCCGGCGATCCTCTGAGCCGCGTAAATCTGGGCAATTATCTGCTGGAAGAATGCGAGCGGCTGGTGGCGCCGGAGGACGCACTGGAAGTGCTCGAACGCAAGCGGGAAGCGCGCGTGCATTTTGAAGAAGCACTACGCACGAAACCGGATTTCGAGATGGCGCACGAAGGGTTGTCATACGTCCTCGGAGACCTCGGGGAAAAGGAAAAGGCGAAGTGGCACAGGCGCGAAGCGTTCCAAAAGCGAAGCGTCATCCCACTGCATTACCGCGGCGGGCGCGAAGCGATCGAGGTGCTGCAACTGGTTTCGACGTGCGGAGGGAATGTACGGCTGCGAAGATTTCTGGACGACCGGATTTTCCGAACCGCGCTGGTGCTGCCGGAGTTTTTCGATGGGAAGATCGCGCTGCCGGCGCATCAGCTGGTGGTGAACGGAATCGGCGATGCGGAGGTGGCTGCTCCGGCGCTGGCGGGAGCGGAGAAGGTGCTGGCGCGAACGAATGTAGCAGTGATGAATCCCCCGGCCGCGGTGCGCGCGACGGGACGCAGCGAAAACGCAAAGCGATTGTCGGGGCTGCCCGGAGTGGTAACGCCGATCACCATGACGCTCGAACGCGCGCAACTTTGCGACGCGAACGCCGAAGCGATTTTGGCGCGGCATGGGCTTGGATTTCCTCTCTTGCTGCGCGCGCCGGGTTTTCACACCGGGCAACATTTTGTGCGCGTTGAAAATCCTGCTGCGCTTGGGGCGGCGCTGGCGGAACTTCCAGGCGATGAGATGATCGCGATGGAGTATCTCGACGGGCGAGGGCGCGACGGAAAGACGCGCAAGTACCGCGCGATGATGATCGACGGGCACCTCTATCCGGTGCACCTGGCGATTTCTGGCCACTGGAAGATTCATTACTTCAGCGCCGAGATGGCGGACAACGCAGAGAACCGCGCGGAGGACGCGGCGTTTCTGAACGATATGACGCGCGCTCTGGGTTCGACGGCAATGCAGGCGCTGGCGCGGATTCAGAGCGTGCTGGGGCTGGACTACGCCGGAATCGATTTCGCGCTGAACGCGAAGGGAGAGATTTTGGTTTTCGAGGCCAACGCGACGATGGCCGTAAACCCGCCGGAGCCGGATGCGCGATGGGATTACCGGAGAGAAGCGTACCGGCGAATCCATGCGGCAGTGCAGAAGATGCTGATCGGGATGGCGCTGCGTGGAGAGGGTTGGCGGGAGATGAGGAAGGCGAACGGATCGAAGGAATTGGGATGAAGTGAAGACGTAGTGAAGTAAGGATGCGGCCGGTATACACCATCCCGGGTGTTTTTTGTAAAGAGTGCGGAAAGCATTGAAAGGATTGGGGATAGCGTTTTGCGAGATGCAAAAGAGTGCGTAAGAGTATGAAAACAAAGGAAGCGTAAGTTCCATGGAATGATACTGATGGGGACTCTTTGCAAGGGCGGAGAGTGCGCAGCCACAGTAGAAAACTGATGGCTCTGACGGAGCGGGCGACGCTATGGCGCGGACCAGCCGGGATCCTTCGCTGCGCTCAGGATGACAGTAAAGGTTGCAGGGGTGGATGGGTAGCGGAGGCAAGGCGGTGACTCCTTTCTCCTCCGCGACGAAACGGAACTAATTATAGCAGGTTCGTGATTATTGTCAAGTCATAGCTATAAGTCGTTATGGGACAGGGAGTTGCGGAGAGTCGATCAGGAATCGGGAAGAAGGGAGACGTCAAAACCCGCACCTCCGTAGAACGATTCGGAACGCAAAGGTGGCGGCTGAAAACCGCACGGTTGCGGCACTCGGCCCTTTACTTAGAGTCGGCCGTTAGGCCCTGGGCAAATTCCTGGATGCCTTGTGGATCCAGCCTATTTTGTCGAGACAAATCGATGATCTCCGACTCCAGAAAAATATAACGCTCGACCACAAAAACAACGTGCTTACCTGGGGTGTAGAATGGGCCACGGAAATTGACCCCCTGAGTTCTGAGCAAGTCCACAAGAGCAGCCGCAGGCTCGGAGCTAAACGCGCGCATGGTCTTCACGATAGCGGCCCCCCGACTTCTTCAGACTTCAGACGCGACGAGTGACCAGTCGTGCGGCGGGAAGCTTACCGGCCAGAAGTGGGGCGCTGGAGATTCGAACTCAAACGCCACCGAGAAACGGCCATCTTCCGATCCCTCGACGCGCAACACTTTGCCTGTTGTAACGGTTTCCGTTGCGGAATTTCTGAGACGAATTTGTTGCCCTTTATTCATCTCTAGCCCCACGTCCAACAGACCACCATGGGCATTAACCACGAGAGAGTGAGCCTCGATGCTGATTCGCTTCCCACCAGGGGTCACCGCCGAAAGTTGGAGTGGGACACGCAAGACGACACGCTCGCTTCTGCGCCGGCTTCTCTCGTCGGTTACCTTGGTAGAAGTAAGCGGGTGGGATTTGCCTAAATTCTCAAGCATGGTATTCACATCTTTCGTGGCCGAATGCGATTTAGTCTATCTGGTGATAACTTCCACTCTTACAAGCAAAACAAATATGACGATACTCTCGTGTTATAACAAACGATTAAATACTAACGTGTAGTGAACTCACCAACAGGGAATTCTCTGGAGGGGGGCTTTGACCTCAACGGCCAGGGTGCCTGCTCAGCGTCAGAATCCTACCAGCGTGGTAAGAGTGATCCACGCGCCGAGGATGGGGTATCCGGCGGAGAAAGGCGGAATCAAAACACCTACGTGTAAAACCGAGACTTGGGGCACCCGCGCTGACCAGTTTTTTCCGTTTTCTAGACTTTCGTCAGCGGTTCGAGCTGCGGAAGGTCTCGTTGAAAGAGAAACAGCTGGCTCTTTAGTTGGAATATGCCGTCAGAATGGTCAAGGTCAGTCATGTACTCCCGTATATGATCGCTTCCCAACCGCACATTCTGGTCGCTGCGTGGATTCCGAAGCGTGATCTCTTCACGGGATGCATCGACTATAACCCACTTATCGTCAATCGGCTCAAGTTCAACACCTTTAATCTCATCGATGCGCCGTGCCATGGGACGCAACCGGACCCGCATAAATCTCATCTCTGATAGTCTCTGCTTGTTCATCTTACTGCTGCTTCTTCTGATTAGTTGTACTTAGCGTGATTCTTGAACCAGTCCTGAACGCGCGGCAGGCCTTCGCTGACGGATATTGAGCTGGAGATCACGCGCAGCGAGAGGGCCCTTGTGCTGGGCAGTTCTTCCTCTGTGACTTGCTCTTCTCTGAGGATGTTTAGCGGCGTTTCGTCCAGCGTTCGAATCTCGTCTGCCATGGCGTGAACCATTTCCTGTGGCGTCCTCTCGCAGGCAAGCGGAAGCGACGGTGGTACGAGGCCAGGGTCGCCGCCTTCGACGCGGAGATCAACTTCAAGTTCTTTTAGGAGATCGGTCAAGTCAGCGAGCATTTCTTTTTTCACAGAGCCGATGAAGAGGGCACTCTGGTCGCAATCAGTGAGGCCTGCGTCGACCCTTATCACGCCCGATTCCTCTAGATAATTGATATAGAGACAAAGATTGTTTTTGATGTTCACGATCATTTTTGGTTGAGCCTAGTTTGCTGCCACTTTCCTGCTGCTATCCATAATTCTACGGCCGAGAAAACTAGAAAATCAAGGGGCGCAAGAGAAAGAGAAGAGAGATTTCTCGCTGCGCAGGCCGACCGATTCGCAGGAGCGAATCGGGAAGAAAAGGGGTCGGCTTGCTCTGTTACCTTTGATTCTGCTCAGGGCAGGCGAAATGACGGTGGCGGAGGGCAGGCAACTGCGAGAGGAGTGACGGCCGTCTTGCCCTCAAAATTTATCGGGCCATTTGCGGGCGGCGTGGAAGACGCGCAGGATTTCGAGGGTGTCGGCGCGGACTCGATAGGGGACGATGTAGGGAGTGTTGGGGACGATGAGTTCGCGCGTGCCGGGGACTCGGCCGGGGCGGCCGATGGCGGGATTTTTTCTGAGGAGAGCGACAGCGCGAAGAATTCGCTGGACAACACGGTCTGCGGCGGCGGGGTTGTCTTCGGCGATGTAGCCGGCTTCGGCCTCGAGGTTGGCTAAGGCGACGCGCAGCCACCTAACGCGCACGGCGAGACCACTTCTTCGCCACGCGCTGCACTTCAGTCTCGGTGGCAAACTCGCCGCGATCGGCTTCGGCGAGCGCCTTGTGAATTTCTTCGATTTGCCAACTGTTCAGGGCGAGGTAGTCCCGGATAGCTTCCGCAGCCAGGAAGGAGCGGGAGCGGCGGGTGGCCTTGGCGAGTTGGTCCAGCTTGCCGGTGAGGTTGTCGTCCAGGCGGAGGGTGAGAATTTTCTGAGAGGGCATGGATGGCTCCTGAGTACTATCGATTACATTGTATTCGGATTGGAGCAGGTTGGAAAGGCAGGGGGCGAGATAGAGATTAAGAACAACGCAGTCCGGCATGTGGCAGTAGCAGGACCCTAGAAGGAAAGAGAGGCCCCTCCACTGCGCGTGAGCAAAAAGCGCTCACGCTGCGGTCGGGATGACAGATGGGGTACAGACGGGGGGATGGCTGCGTAGAAGGGAGAAAAGAGGGCACGATGTATCGTGCCCCTACGGAAGCGGAGGGGGCGGGCGGGAAAGCGGGAGGGATAGGGGCGGATAGTGGGCGAATTGGGCTGAAAATGGGGCGTGTCTTGCTTTTGACTTGAGGGCAGAATATACTCAGGTTTCGCTCTGAAGCGGGTCGCACGGATGGGTGGGCGCAAGCCCACTTTTTTGTTGGGCCGGTTGGAGTGCACTGTACACCGGCATTGCTTGGGGAGTCTCTGGTTGGACCTGGAAAAAATTCGAGGGGCCGCCGAGCGCGTGGCGCGGTCGGAAGGGCTGGAGATTTTTGATGTGGAGTGGAAGATCGGGAAACAGCGCTTCCTGAGGGTGATTATTGACCGGCCGCCGAGAGTTGGAGCGGCAGTGACGGACGCGGCGGGGCAAGTGATGGCGCCGCGGGAGTTGAGCGAAGGAACGAGCGGAGAGCAGGGAATCAGCCATGCGGATTGCCAGCGCATGAGCGAGCAGTTGAGCGTGATTGTGGACGTTGAAGAGCTGATTCCGGGACCAGGATATGTCTTGGAAGTGAGCTCGCCGGGGATGGACCGGGCGCTGCGAAAGCCGGAAGAGTACGAGCGGTTTCGCGGAAGAATGGCGAAGATTTCGTTGGCGGAGCCGGTGGAAGAGCAGAAGTATTTTGAAGGACGCCTGGCGGGATACGCGGATGGAAAGGTGAGATTGGAGCTGAAAGGGAAGACGGCGAAAACAGTGGAGTTGCCGCTGGAGAAGATACGGAAAGCGAATTTGATGGTGGAGTTTTAGGGGGAAGTGAATAGTGAGTAGCGCTCAGTGAGTAGAATGAGGAAGAGCGCGAGCGAAATTGGAACGGGGCGCGAGGCGAGCGCTAGGGAAAGTTTGGACGCGAAAAGATTGCAGTAAGAGAGAACGCGGGGAAGAACCTAAGAGAACGATCGGGAACGAACCATGGCGAACCTGCTCTATCAACAAATTGAGATGTTGAGCCGCGAGAAGCACATCGAGACGGAAGTGGTGGTGTCTGCGATTGAAGACGCGATGGTGGTAGCGGCGCGGAAATACTACAAAACCGAAGAGGACCTGCGCGCGAAGTTCAATGCGGAGACGGGACAGGTGGACGTGTTTTCGGTGCACACGGTCGTGGAAGAAGTGACCGACCCGAAGAAAGAGATCAGCCTGGCGGAAGCGAAGAAAAAGAACCCGTCGGCGGAAATCGGGACTGAGATTACTGCGGCGAAGCCGACAGACGTGCTAGGACGCATCGCGGCGCAGACGGCGAAGCAGGTGATTCTGCAGAAAGTGCGCGAGGCGGAGCGCGACACGATTTACAACGAGTATCACACGCGCGTGGGTGAGCTGGTGACGGTCATCGTGAAGCGTGCCGAAGGGCCGGACTTGATCGTGGACATGGGAAGAACCGAGGCGCGGCTGCCGAAGCGGGAACAGTCGAAACTGGAGACGTACAACATCGGAGAGCGGCTGCGGGTGGTCATCAAGATGGTGGACCGGGCGGCGAAAGGCCCGCAAGTGATCGTTTCGCGCGCGGACGCGAGCTTGGTGCAGCGGCTGTTTGAGATGGAAGTTCCGGAGATTTACGACGGGACGGTACAGATTCGGCACGCGGCGCGCGAAGCAGGTGAGCGTACGAAGGTGGCGGTGGCGAGCCGGGACAAGGACGTCGATCCGGTGGGCGCGTGCGTGGGAATGAAGGGAATGCGCGTGCAGTCGATCATTCGCGAACTTCGCGGAGAGAAGATCGACATTATCCCTTATAGCGAAGAGACGGTGGCGTTCGCGCAGAAGGCGCTGAGCCCGGCGAAAGTGACGCGAGTGCAGATCACCGACCCGGAGAACAAGAAACTGGAAGTGATTGTCGAGGATTCGCAACTGTCGCTGGCGATCGGGAAAAAGGGACAGAACGTGCGGCTGGCGAGCAAGCTGATCGGGTGGGACATCGACATCAAGAGCGAGGAAGAGAAACGGCAGGAAATCGAAGAGCAAATGACGGCGCTTACGGCACCGACGACGCCTTTGACTGCGCTGGCGGGCGTGGGGCCGAAGACGATCGAGAAGATCGAAGCGGCGGGAATTACGAACGTCGAAAAATTGGCGGGAATGACGCCGGAACAGTTGATGGAAATTCCGGGAATCGGCGAAAAGATGGTGGACAAGATTTATCAGGCGGTGAACCGATTCTATGAAGGTGGAGCGGAGGCGGCAGCGGCTGCTCCGGCCGGGGAGAATACGGACGATTTAGCGGCGGACGGCGAAACGCCCGCTGAAGGTGCCGAGGGTTCAGCGGAAGCGGCCGCGACCGAAAAGAGTTCAGAGAATGCGGCGGCCGCGACGGCAAGCGCGAGCGAAACGGAAGAGCCAACGGCAGGACACTCCGAAGGAGAAACGAATCCGGCCGAAGGAGAAACGAATTCGGGAGAAGAGCCGAAGGAATAGGCGCGAAGAGATTGAGTCAGGTTTTTACTGGAGAACTGTCCACAGGACGCATGAGCGACGCAAATCAAGTCCGAATCAACGAGCTGGCCCGCGAACTCGAGGTCAAGGCAAAAGCAATCATAGATCTTTTGCCGGGCTACGGTGTCACGGAAAAAAAGACGCACTCGAGCTCGATTCCCGCTGATGTCGCGGAAAAAGTTCGCAAGAAGATTTCGGGGCAAGCCGAAGCGGAAGCCGCGGCAGAAGCCGCTGCCAAGGCAGAGAAAGAAGCCAAGGAAGCAGCCGCTAAAGCCGCGAGAATGCGTCCGGCTGCTCCACCAGCGCCTGTTGCCGCTGCTCCAAGTGTTGTCGCGAAGCCGGCGCCAACGGCGCCGAGCACGGCACACGCCGCGCCGTCTGTGGCTGTGGCGCCTGCCGCGAAACCTGCGGCGCCTCCTCCATCGACACCGGCGCCGGTTGCGCCGGCGACGGCCGCAGCGCCTGCGCCAACACCCGCAGCACCGAAGGTCCCGAGTACGCCGCCTGCAGCAGCGCCGAGCGCGAGCGGACCGACTCCAATTGCAAGACCGGCTGCGCCTGCCGCGCAAGCTCCTCCAAAACTTCCAGCCAATGTGCCGCTTCGTCCACAAGCGCCGGGTGCACAACCAACTGGTGCGCCAAGCGCGCAACGGTCTGGCGGACCGTCCAGTCCGCGACCAGCGCCTGCGCCGGGAACGCAAACTGCTGTTCGACCCGCTGCCGCGGCCTCAGGCGCGCCAGCGACCCGACCAACAGCGCCTGCGCGACCATTGCCGACGGGGAATCGAGGACCTCTTCCGGGTACGACGCCAGGAAGCGGACAACGCAGCGGCGGACCACGACCTGGCCAGCCGATGCGACCGATGCAACCGGGAGGGCAGGGACGTCAGTACACGCCGAGACCCGGAGGACCGGGAGGTTCGCCAGCGAACCGTCCGTTTGAACAGCGCCGCGGACCGACGCCGACAGGTACTCGGCCGGGACCCCGCATGCCGGGGCGCCCCGGAATGCTTCCGCCTCTGCCGGACAAAATGCCGCCGAAGGCGGAGCCCGGGAAGCCGCTCTACGCGCGGAAGCCTCCGCAGCGGCAGCGGCCCGTTGTCGACAAGCGAGAAATTGAGGGCGAGCGCAAGCTTCATCCAACCCGGCAGCGTCCTGGAGCAGGGGATAGGCGCTCGGCAACGGCAGTCATTGCTCCGGCGGAACCGCGCCCGCCGCGAGACGTGACGATCACGGAAGGGATCACGATCCGGGAGCTGGCGGAAAAGCTGGATGTGCGCGCGAAGGATTTGCTGAAAACGTTGCTCGACCGCGGAGTCTTTGCGAGCATCAACCAGGCACTGGACGTGCCCACGGCGACCACGCTTGCGGAAGCGTTCAGCGGCGTCGTGAACGTCGTCTCGCTCGAAGAAGAGATGGTGCTGGAAGTCGCGAAAGAAGAGACGAAGGAAAGCTTGAAGTCGCGGCCGCCGGTGGTCACGGTGATGGGCCACGTGGACCACGGCAAGACGAGCCTGCTGGATGCGATTCGAGAAGCAGATGTGGCCAGCGGCGAAGCCGGAGGAATCACCCAGCATATAGGCGCATACAAAGTCGTGTTGAACGACCGCAGTGTGGTGTTCGTAGACACGCCGGGCCACGAAGCGTTCACGCGAATGCGGTCGCGCGGAGCGAAGGTCACGGATATCGTGGTGCTCGTGGTGGCCGCCGATGACGGCGTGATGCCGCAGACCAAGGAAGCGATCGATCACGCAAAAGCCGCGAAGGTGCCGATCATCGTGGCGATCAACAAGATCGACAAGCCGGAAGCCCAAGTGGAGCGCGTGAAGCGGCAGCTCTCGGAAGTGAATCTGGTTCCCGCGGAATGGGGCGGAGACACGGAGTTCGTGGAAGTTTCGGCGAAGCAGAAGAAGGGTATCGACAAGCTACTCGAGACCATTTTGCTGGTGGCCGATTTGCGCGAACTGAAAGCCAATCCGGACGCGCCAGCGAGCGGCACAGTGCTTGAGTCGCGCGTGGACAAAGGGCGAGGCCCGGTGGCTACGGTACTGGTGCAGAACGGAACGCTCAAGTCGGGCGACTTCTTCATTTGTGGAGCGGTTTTCGGCAAGGTCCGTGCGATGTTCGACGATCGAGGGCGCGCGATTCAAGAAGCGCCACCGTCGACGCCGGTCGAAGTGTTGGGATTGCAGGGAGTGCCGGATGCCGGCGATCACTTCCAGGTGACCGAAGAAGCAAAGGCGCGCCACATCGTCGAATACCGGCAGGGCAAGCAACGCGACGCGCAAATGGCGCGAACAAGCGGCGCGCGCATCACACTTGACCAACTGCACGAGCAGCTTAAGGCGGGCGACGTCAAGGAACTGGGAATCGTCATCAAGGGCGACGTGCAAGGTTCGGTGGAAGTGTTGAGCGAGATGCTGCCGAAACTTTCGACGGACCAGGTGAAACTGAAAATTATCGGCTCGGGAGTGGGAGCAGTCACGGAAAACGATGTGCTGCTGGCTTCGGCCTCAGGGGCAATCGTCATTGCGTTCGGCATACGGCCGGACCGCAAAGCGGCAGAGCTTGCGCAGCAGGAACACGTAGATATCCGTTCACATACGATCATTTATGAAGTCTCCGATGAAATTAAGAAAGCGATGGAAGGCTTGCTGGAGCCGGTCATCCAGGAGACGTACCTGGGACGCGCGGAAGTGCGGAACACATTCCGGGTCAAAGGCGCCGGCACAGTGGCAGGGTGCTACGTGGTGGATGGCGTGCTAAAACGCGACGCGCAGATCCGCGTGCTGAGAGACGGCGCGGTGATCTATACGTCGAAGCTCAGCTCTTTGAAGCGGTTCAAGGATGACGCGAGCGAGGTACGCACAGGATTCGAATGCGGCGCAGGTATCGCGAACTTCAACGACGTGAAAGTCGGCGATATTCTGGAATGCTTCAACGTGCAGAAGCTGAGCGCAGCCGAAGTGGCAAGCCAGAGCAGCGGAGCCGCCGGCCGCAAGTAGACGAAGGTTTAGTCTCCCGGAGCGCGCATGCCGGTCGGCCTGCTTACCCTCGAGCTGCACATCCCCGACGCGCAATCGCTGAAGGACAAGCGGCAAGTGCTGCGCAGCTTGAAGGACAAGTTGCGCAGGGAGTTCAACGTGGCGGTGGCGGAATTGGACCATCACGACGTGTGGCAGCGGTCGGTGGTCGGGGTGGTAACGCTGTCGAACGAAGAGAAGCACGTGAAGGAAGTGCTGCAGAAAGTCCTGGATGAAGCGGACCGAATTCTGGGTTCGATCTTGATCAACCAGGCGTTCGAAATTATTTAGAGGATTTTGCAGGGACGGCAATGAGCCCAGCCAATCACCGTCACGAACGCGTGGGCGAGGAGATCGCTCACGAAATCAACGCCATGCTCGCGGGAGAGCTGAAGGACCCGCGCCTTGAAGGCATGGTTGTCGCCAGTGAGGTGCGCGTGCAGCCAGACATGAAGCACGCGCGCGTTTTCATCAACGTGCAAGGGTCGAGCAAGGAGCAGAACGACGCGATCAAGGCTCTGGAGCATGCGGCGGGGTTTATCCGGCGAGAACTGATCGAGAGACTGCAGCTTCGCCGTCTGCCGGAGCTTCACTTCACCCTGGATCACTCGCAGGAATACAAGGAACGAATCGACCAGCTATTGAAGGAAATGAAGAAGGATAAGCCGGCGGCGTCGTAAGGTAGAAGAAGAGATTGATCGAGACGGGATGCCAAGTGATTGGCGAATTGTGACTGGTGACTCGCGGAGATCTTTCAAGTATTTCCGCTGGAGCACGGTTTCCGGGCTCAAGTTTACAGACATGGCGTTTTTGGCCGAAGACTAATCGCAGAACATCCACTCCATGACACGCCAACCTCAGCCTGCTCCGTTTGACGGAGCGCTCGTCATCAACAAACCGCGGGGAAAAACGTCGCACGACGTGGTGGATGTCGTGCGTCGTCTCGCGGGATTCCGGCAAATCGGGCATCTCGGCACACTTGATCCGTTGGCGACGGGCGTGCTCGTGCTTTTGCTCGGACGGGCAACAAGGTTGGTTCAGTTTTATAGCGGACGAAGGAAACGCTACGCGGCGGGTTTTCGGTTCGGTTTTGCCACGGATACGTACGATTCGGACGGGGAAGCACAGGGGCCGGATACTCCTCTTAAGCTTGACGCAGCGGTTCTCGGAGGATTGGCAGCAGAGAAAGTCTACCGTTTCGAGCAGCAGCCACCTGCATTTTCCGCAAAAAAAGTGAAGGGCCGACCGGCCTACGAGCTGGCACGCAAGAAACAACCGGTCGAGCTGAAGCCGGTTGAAGTTGAGCTGTTCGAATACAAGCTGACAGAGATAGACGAAAATGTAGCTCGCTTTGTCATCGAATGTTCGTCGGGAACGTACATTCGTTCGCTGGCCCACGACATGGGGCAGAAGCTCGGCTGCGGCGCGCACCTGGCCGAGATTACGCGGACGGCCGTCGGAGAATTCTCACTGGAGCAGGCGATCCAGCTGGAGGAGTTGGCGGAAGCAGCGCGCGCAGGAAAATTTGGCGATTGCGTGATCGGGCTGGAGAATCTGCTGCCCAACTACCCTCGCGCAAACCTACTGCCCGTGGTCGAACGGCGTGTCCGCCATGGGACGCGATTCAACGTACAGGTCTCGCAGATTCAGCCCGGTCGCGTGGAACTTCCGCCGGGCGCAACATTGCAGCTCGATGGTGGCGAAGCCAAGCCGCCGCGCTTGCGCGTGTTCAGCCAGCAAAACAAACTCGTGGCTATCGCGGAGGCGGTTGTGCCGCGAACGTACCAACCTATCGTGGTATTCGACCCGCTGCCGTAGCTCTGTAGATCGAATATTTGCACCGCCCGAGCGTGGAACCCGTCGAACGGATCAAGGCTCCCGGCGGGAAAGTGGGAGAGCCGCGCCTCGACCGTTGCTGTTATCGTGTCCGACGTAAAAAGAATGGGAAACACGATCCGTGAGGCGCATTTTGTGCGGGGTGATCAGAATGATCATTTCCGTGTCCTGGTCAGTTGTATTGCGTTGACCGAAGAGATAGCCGAGCCCGCCCGGAAAACTAGCGAAACCAGGAAGGCCGGTAAGTGAGCGCGTCTCCTCATTGTCGAGGAGCCCGGCGATGATCGTAGGTTGATCTTCCTTAATGCGCACCGTCTGCGAGAGAGTCCGGTTGGTGAGGACCGGAATGCCGTTTATCGCTGAGCCGGCGAGCGCACGAATCTCAAACTCCAATTGAAGTGTAACTTCATCATTGGCGTGAATGCTGGGCGTGGCTTTGATCTTGACGCCGAGGTCTTCATATTCCGCGCCCGGATAAGGTTCTTGCGCAACGCCAGCAGCTGCTGTGCTCGAGAATAGGCTCGCGGGACTGAGTATGACGGTTACCTGGCCCGCTGTGCCGGAAGGATCGTCGGTGATGGCAACATCCGGCAGGGAAGAGCCGCTGAGGCCAGCAGCAAGAATCGCGGTGGGATTCGTGCCCACGGGAAGTTCGAAAGGTGTTGCGAACAGTCCCTGGCCCAGACCGAGATAAACCGCCACGCTGTCCGTGACGGGGTCGGTCACCGCAATGTCTGGATTTCCATCCGCGTTGAAGTCGGCGATCGTAACCGCCGTCGGCGTCTGGCCGGTTGCAAGCGGGGAGTTCGTCGCGGCGTTAAACGTGCCGTCGCCGTTTCCAAGGAAGATACTGAGCGTGCTGTCCGCCTGATTCACCACGGCGATGTCGGGATGCGAGTCGTCATTGACGTCGCCTGTTGCGATAGCAACCGGTACCTTGCCGACAGCGAACGGAGAGTTGGGAGCCTGAGTAAACGAAGCGTTGCCATTGCCAAGAAGAATGGAGACATCGTTTGTTGTCTGGTCGACAATCGCCAGATCCAGATTTCCGTCGGAGTTAAAATCGCTTTCTACCATGGCAATCGGCCCGGCGACGGCGCTGGGCATGGCGAATGGGGAACCTGTAGCTTGCTTGAAGGTTCCATCACCGTTGCCCAGAAATAGTGAAAACGTGTTGTCCGTGAAATTGGTCACTACGAAGTCCTGATTTCCATCTCCATTGAAGTCGCCAGTCACGATAGCGCTTGGTTGTTGGCCTACGGTGATCGGAGACCCGGGAGCTTCGTTGAATGTGTCATCGCCGTTGCTGAGCAAGACTTGGACCGTATTGGCGACAGGGTCGGTGACAAGCAAATCTTGAAAGCCGCTTGTTGTGAAGGCCGCGGTTGCAATTGCGGGAGCGATGGCGGGAGCGATCGTCCTGCCTGCGCCGAGAGGGATGGCCGCACCTGCCTGCAGAAAAGTACCTGTGCCCTGGTTTTGCAGGATTGTGAGGGTGTTATCGATCTCGTTGACGACAGCCAGGTCGAGGAGGCCGACGTCGCGGAAATCCGCGGCTGTGAGCGCGACCGGCCCGACACCTACGTTGTAAGAAGTGCTGGGGAGAATGCTTCCCGATACCGCCCCGACGGACGTTGTCGGCGTAGACGTGCCGAGACTCGCGGAAAGAAGGGAGAGAGTGATGGGGTATCTGTCGCCGACAAAGAAAGTTGCCGGTTTCCCGTCTTGTGCGCGAAGCAAAACCTGATTGCCACTGTGAACTAGCGTGAGGGCATCGGAGAACTGTGCCGCCACCGCGGGCAGTGTGAGAAGAAACGTCGACTTGCCGCCACCAAGCAGAGCCAACGGTGGAATCAGAGAGCTGAGGGAACTGCTGGCACTGGCTGCGGTTCCTCCGTTTCCAAAGATGCTCGCCAGGAGCGTGGCCAGAGTGCTGGCGTCCTGAGCCGCTTGCAGTTGAGAGATGAGGCCAGGGCTGAGCGAGATCAATGTCGCGGAAGAGGGAGGCAGAAGCCCCAACGTGCGTGCTTTGTTGCGATCGACCTCGAGGATCTCGATCTCGAGAAGCACTTCGCCACGAGCTTTTTCGATCTGGCTGATCAGTTCGCCTGCCAACGTGAGTCTTTCCGGCGTGTCGCGAACGCTGATCGAGCGGCTCTTCGCGTCGAGCGTGACGCGTGTGGCGCCGGTCACCTCGCGAAGCACGCGAACGACTTCCGTCATTTCATCGGTGCTGACGGAGGCAGGGAGAACGAACGACTGCTCGGCCAGTACTTCGTATTGGCGGCGCTTTTCGATCGTGTCCTGAGCAACAAACAAGAGATCGGGAGTCAGCGCGCGCGAGAAAGTGCCTGTCTCCGTACCGAGGACTTTCAGAGCGGTCTTGAAATCGACGTCTTCCAAGCGCAGGCGTACAGTCCGCGACGCGAGATCGGGGTCGAACGTGACCTTGATTCCGAAAGACAAACCTAGTTGCTCATAAACGGAATTGGTATCTCCACGAAGATTGATGCTTTGTTTTCCGGGTCGAGGTTTCAACTCCGGCAGACCTTCGACGCTAGACGAAGGCTTTGCGGCTGGGCCATCGTTCATGGCCTTCATCTGCTTCATGCGTTCCGCAAGGATCGTGTTTCCCGGATCAATGAGCAGAGCTTTGGCGAGTTCCTCTACGGCCACGTCGGCGTGGCCGGCCAACGCGTCGCGCTCGGCGGCGTCAACGTGATTGCGGACGAGTTTCGAGCGCATGGACGCGATGCGCTCAATGAGATCTGTGTCTTGCGGCGCATAACGCGCGGCCTGCTGGTAGTAGTTGAGTGCCTCATCAAAATGGCCCTCGGCAAGCGCTTTGTCCGCGAGTTCGGAAATTTTTTTCGCGATTTTTGGATTGGGGCGGGGAGTCATCTGGAGTTGGTCTTCGCTGGGCGCAGTCTGAACGGTGGAGGATTGCGCTTGGGGAAAGGGCTGCGCAAGGAATGGCGGGCAAGAAATGAGCGTGGCCAGAAGGAGGATGATGGTCCGGCGCATGTTGGCGGGAATCATGGTTGAAATGGTTGAGACAAGTATTCTACCCTGCTCGGGGAAAGGAAATAGGACTGGATTGGTCCGGTTGACGGAAATTCATACAAAGAGTAGACTTAGAGCGTAGTTGCAAATAACTTACAACTGGAGATGGCTTGCTCCCGGCTTTTCTCATTGCTCTCCGTGAAGGCGTTGAGGCGTCCCTCGTAGTCGGCATTATCCTCGTTTATCTCACGCGTACCGGCCGCTCGCAACTGGCGCGTTTTGTGTGGTATGGCGTGGCCGCTGCCGTTGCGCTGAGTCTCGGCGTCGCGATTCTGCTGGAGCGCTGGCGCATCAGCGAAGACGGATTCGAGGGGGTTATGTACCTCGTCGCGGCAGCGTTCGTAATTACGATGATCCTTTGGATGAATCGCGTTGCGCGCCACCTGAAAAAAGAAATCGAAGAAAAAATCGAATCGTACGTGGGACGAGCCGGCGCCGCGGCGAGTTGGGGCATTTTCTTTTTTGTGTTTCTGATGGTGCTGCGCGAAGGCGCGGAGTTGGCCATCATTTTGCGGGCCGTGGAGCTGTCCACGGAAGGGTTAGAAATTTGGATTGGCACGACCCTGGGAATCGCGGCGGCGGTGGCTGTCGGCGTGTTTTTCTTCAAGGGAACGCTGCGCGTCGGGCTGCACCGGTTTTTTGCCGCGACGAGCATCATCCTCATGCTGGTTGCGTTTCAGCTTGTGCTGACCGGACTGCACGAGCTTAGCGAAGCGCAGTGGCTGCCTTCCAGCAAAGCCGAGATGGCGATTATTGGACCGATTGTGCGAAACGAATTGTTCTTCTTCGTGCTCATTTTCGGGGCTGCGGCGCTATTGATTCTACGCGAGTGGCAGTCGGCAACGCATGCGAAAGCCGCGAAGGAAATTACAGGTGAAGCAGAGAAGAGGTTACTCGATGCACAGAATCGGCGCCAGCGGCGCTGGATGATCGCGGCGGCGGCGGGATGTCTGTCAGTGATTTTATTGCTCACAGGAGACTTTGTTTACACGAACGCGAATGCAGCGCCGCCAACCGCCCAGGTGGTCGATCCGGCGGGCAATGACGTGCGCATCCCACTCAGCGAAGTGCAAGACGGAAAGATGCACCTCTTCAGCTTGGACGCCGGAGGGCAATCGGTGCGATTCCTGGTGATTAAGAAGCCGAATGGGTTCGCGGCGGCGTTGGACGCATGCCGCATTTGCGGCGCCGAAGGATATCGCCAGGATGGACAAAACGTGGTCTGCAGGCACTGCGGTTCGGCGATCTACATACCGACAATCGGAGAGGCGGGCGGGTGCAATCCGATTGGAGTGCCGTCGCATGTGGACGGGGACAATCTTGTGATTGACGATTCGGCGCTCTTAGGAGCGACCAAGGAGATTCCGAAGTAGGGGCACGAACTATCGTGCTCCTAGGAGTGCGACCACCAATTCCATGTTTTTGCGTCTCGTTGCCGATTCGTTTACGCGACGGCCGCGCCGAAAGGTGCTGACCGCAGCGGCGTTGTCGCTCGGCATGGCCGTAGTCACGGCGGCGTTGAGCGTTTCGCTCGATGTCGGCGACCGCCTAGCGCGAGAATTTCGAAGCCTCGGGGCGAATCTGGTCGTTACCCCGCAGGCGGATTCGCTGCCGCTCGAGATTGGTGGGGTGGACTATCGCCCGATCAATGAAGGCGCGTATCTCCCGGATTCTGATTTGCCGAAGCTCAAGACAATTTTTTGGCACAACAACATCATTGCCTTTGCTCCGATTTTGGAGGTCTCGGCCACGCTTCCGAATATGACGATTTCAAAGTACGGGTCTCCGACTCGTTCCATTCCTGCGATGCAGATCCAGCTGATCGGCACTTGGGTTGAGAAACATCTGCAACTGCCAGGCGGAGGAACGTTCGTGACCGGGATCGCGAAAACCAATCCCTGGTTTCACGTGGAAGGGAAGTGGTTCTCGGATGAGCGCCATTTCGAGCGTATCGAGGTTGCTCCCATGGGGCACACGTATTTGCCCGGACCGCCAGAGTGTGTCGTCGGGGAAAAACTGGCAGCGCGACGGAATCTTCATGTCAATGAATCTGTAGTCGTAAGCGCACCGAAGGTCGAGAGTCCACAAAACATGCAGTTGTGCAACATCACGGGAATTCTTTCCTCAGGCGGCCCGGAGGACGACGCGCTGCTTATGCCGCTCCAAGACGTTCAGGAACTAGTGAACAAACCGGGCCAGTACCGCAAGCTTTATGTGAGTGCGTTGACGAAGCCGGAGGACGATTTTGCGCGGCGGGATCCCAAGACGATGAAGCCGGATGAGCTTGAGAGGTGGTCGTGCAGCCCTTATGTTTCCTCGATTGCGTATTCGATCCAGCAGGTACTGCCCGGGACGGAAGTGCGCGTGATTCGGCGCGTTGCGGATAGCGAGGGAGCAATCCTGACGCGCGTTCGCGCGCTGCTTTGGCTGGTGACGATCGTGGCGTTGCTTGCTGCGGCGCTCGCGGTCGGGGCGTCCGCGGCGGCTTCGGTCATGGAGCGGCGCTCGGAAATCGGCTTGATGAAGGCCTTGGGCGCGGGTTCGGGCACGGTCGGGTTCCTTTTGGCCGCAGAACAGCTTTTGCTTGCGTTCGTCGGCGGTGGCATCGGCTATTCGCTCGGCATAATTCTTGCGCGCCTCGTCGGTCATAGGATCTTCGGCGTCGCGCCGGAGCCGTCACTGCTTGTTCTGGTTGCCGTGCTCGTGCTGGCCGCCGGAGTCACGCTTCTCGGGAGCGCCATTCCGCTGCGCCGCGCTTCGCGTTATGCGCCGGCGCCCATACTCAGGGGCGAGTGATGACGACTCTGCGCTCGCAAAATAAACAAATGTTCTGGCGGATTGTTCGGCGTCTGCTCGGAGCGAATCGCGGGAGGTTATTCGTCGTTTTGCTTGCTCTAGGCGCGGGGGCCGCGGTCACTGCAGCGCTCCTAAATCTCGAGGTGGATGCCAAGCGCCGAATCACCAGTGAATTTCGCGCCTTCGGGGCAAATGTCCTCGTCACGCCTCGCGATCCGAACTCCAAGGGGCTTCAGCCCGGCGTGAGTACTCTTGATTCGTCACTCTACGACCGAATTCCCCAGAGCAACGGGTACGACCTAGTGGCCAAGGCATCGCTTTTGTTCGGTATTGTGAAGGTCACGCCTTGGGACGGAGAGTCAGAGACTTCAGACACGCGGCGTGCCACATCCGCGGTTTTGGTTGGATACCAATTTTTCGGAAACGATCTTGCCGACATATTTCCGTCAACAATCGTCGCGGAGCCTCAGGGACGAGTACTCATGGGAGTTGATGCAGGGGTTCGTGTCTCCAGTTGTGATTTGGGTGAACAATTGGCGAAGCGGCTGGGCGTTCGAATCCAGCAGACTATTGAATTGCAAGCAAACGATTCCAACGTGATCTGCTTCATCAGCCGCATAAGGCGTTTTGGAGGGCCGGAGGACAGCCAAATCCTGGTGGGGCTTGATGCGGCTCAAGAGCTCCTCAAGCAGAAGGATCGAAGTAGCGTCATTGCACTGAGCGTTCCAGGGAACCCCGCGAGTGTGCAGCGGTATGTCTCCCAATTGCAGTCTTCGTTGCCTGACGTTGATGTGCGCCCCCTCCGGCAGTTCACTGAGGGCGAAGCGAAGATCTACGGCCGGATCAGCGGATTGCTGACAGCCACTGTCGCCGTGGTGCTCGTGTTGACCGGCCTTTGCGTCATGGCCGCGATGACCAACGTGGCGATGGAGCGGAAGAAGGACGTGGGCCTGATGAAAGCGATTGGCGGAGCGACGCGGCGCGTGTTGCGTCTTTTCTTAGCTGAGGCGGCGCTGCTTGGTCTTGCGGGGGGAGCTATTGGCGCAGCAGCGGGAATTCTTCTTTCCATCTGGTTGGGCAAACAAGTCTTCGGCGTGGCAGCACAGCCGCGACTGATTGTGTATCCTGTATCCGTGGCGCTTACTACTCTCGTTGCGATTCTTGGCGCGTTTCCTCTGCGACGGCTGGCGAATATTCGCCCCGCGTCCGTTTTTCGAGGTGAAGCGTGAGCGCGTCCGTGCAGGTTTTGCCCGAGCAAAAGACGGCATCGCCGCAGGTCGTGATCGAAAACCTGGTGAAGAAATATGGCGCGTTGCGAGCGCTCGATAACCTGAGTTTCCAAGTAACGTCCGGGGAGTGGGTCGCGCTCATGGGCCCGTCCGGCTCGGGGAAAACGACGCTGATCAACATTCTCGGCGGCTTGGACGCGCTCAATTCTGGCCGCGTCGTCGTGGACGGAATCGATCTCTCCAGGCTTCGAGAGAATGAGATCGTGCGTTATCGCGCCGAAAAAGTTGGCTTTGTCTTTCAGCAATTTCATCTCGTTCCTTATCTGAATGCGCTCGAAAACGTCATGCTCGCCCAATATTTTCACAGCATGACGGACGAGAAGCAGGCGGAGGACGCTTTACGCCGCGTGGGCCTCGGCGATCGCATGACGCACCTCCCGGCGCAACTCTCCGGGGGCGAGCAGCAACGAGTGGCTATCGCTCGCGCGCTGATCAATCAGCCCAAAATCGTTCTGGCCGACGAACCCACCGGCAACCTCGACGAAGCGAATGAAGAAATCGTTCTGCAAATTTTTCACGAGTTGCACGACGCGGGACATACCATCTTGATGGTCACGCACGACCCAGACATCGCACGGCAAGCCGACCGCCGCATCGAGCTTGCGCATGGCCATCTGCACTTCGACAGCGCACAGCGCGGCCCCGGCCACCCGCTAGCGTGCCCGCTAGTCGATTCCGGCGATTGCTGCACTCCGACTCCGGTTTCCAAGGACGAGGAAATCCGCTTCGATCATTTGCTCGAGCAAATCTGGATCTTCTGCGAAGAGGGCAAGCCTGCGCTGATCAAATCGCTGCAATCCACCGGGCAAGCCGGCAGCCTGCCGGTCCTTCCAGAAGAACCGGCGTCCAGAATCCTCGGCCGCATGAGCGAGCGCCACCTCGTCGAACTACAAAACGGGGAAGCGCAACTGACGCCAGTCGGCAGCCAGCGCGCGCGCGGCGTCGTCCGGCGCCACCGCCTCGCGGAGCGCCTCTTCAAAGACACGTTTTCGGTTGACGACACCGAAGCCCACAACCAAGCCTGCAAGTTCGAACACATCATCAGTCCGGAGCTGGACCAGCGCATCTGCACGTTCCTCGGCCACCCCAAGACTTGCCCTCACGGCAATCCCATTCCTCCGGGCGATTGCTGCAACGGAAAATCAAAAGCCTGACCGTTCCTCTCGCATGCCCATTCCTCTCGATCCGCGAAAGAAGCCGTCCGACGTGAAGATACACGTGAATAGCGGCGCGGGAGTCGATATCACCTGGGCCGACGGGCATGCCAGCCACTACGAATTTGAGTATCTGCGCGGGGAATGTCCCTGCGCCACGTGCAACGACGAGCGCGCCAAGAAGGAAGCCTTTGCCACGGCACCTGGAGGATCGGCGTTTTCCCCTCTGCCGATGTACAAGCCCAAAGCTACAGCTCAAGCGGCAACGGTAGTCGGCAATTACGCTGTACAGATTACCTTTTCGGACGGTCATGCGACCGGCATCTATAGCTATGACCATCTGCGCAGCATCTGTCCATGCGCCGAATGCGCCAAGGCCTTCCGCAGCTCCGATTCGTAGTTCGGTACTGCTTCAACAAAATCGTTTCACCCGCAACAAAATGGGCTGTTTGGCTAGACTTCGCCGCTGAAAAATGCGAGCATTTTAATCCGCTGATCGAGATCACCCGTACATGAGCAGCACTCCAAATAATCCCGCTGCCGCAGGCAGCCGGGGCAACGGTATTCCGCGCGTCATCGTCGCCACGACAGCTCTCCTGACGTTCATCTCCTTTTGGCGCGCTGCGGCCATCGTTTTGAATGATTTGGCCTCCTCGGCCTACTACGCGGGCGGCGAAGCGGAAGGCTACATTGGCAAGACCGCGCCCTGGTTCATTCTGGCCATCATGCTGTTCTCGTACGCGGTTCGCGCAGTTTACGTCGAGAGCTGCAGCATGTTTGTACGCGGCGGCGTGTACCGCGCGGTGAAGCAGGCGCTCGGCGGAACACTTGCCAAGTTCAGCGTTTCCGCCTTGATGTTCGATTACATCCTTACGGGACCTATCAGCGGCGTCGCCGCCGGCCAATATCTGGCTGGTCTAATCAGCGAACTGCTGCAATACACGCACCTCGGAAATCCGCTCACAGCTTACGAAGTGAATTTCATCGCCGCGAGTTTCGCGGTTCTCGTAACGGTGTATTTCTGGTGGGAAAACACCAAGGGCATACCAGAGTCCAGCGAAAAAGCGCTGCTTATCATGAAGCTTGTGACCGTGATGGTTGTGCTTCTGATTGCTTGGTGTACTTATACGGCCATTTCACTGCACTCCGCGCTTCCGCCCTGGCCGCACCCGCGCAATCTCCGGCTGGATGCCGGCGCCCTGGGCTGGCTTGCCGGAAGCTCTCTTCCGCACATGTTTGGCATCATCGCCATTTTTATCGGATTGGGGCACTCGGTTCTGGCGATGAGCGGAGAAGAATCGCTTGCACAGGTTTACCGCGAAATCGAGCACCCAAAACTTCCAAACCTTAAAAAGGCCGGACTGGTCATCTTCATCTACAGCCTGGTCTTCACTTCTTTGGTTTCATTCTTTGCAGTGATGATCATCCCCGACGGCGTCCGGCAAAGTTACCTTGAGAACCTCATCGGCGGCTTGGCCATGAACCTGCAAGGTCCGATGGTCGCGCGGCTGACGTTTCACGTGTTCGTCGTCGTGGTTGGTACGCTGATCTTGGCTGGAGCTGTCAACACTGCGATCGTAGGCTCGAATGGCGTCCTGAACCGCGTTTCCGAAGATGGTGTTCTCAGTTCGTGGTTCCGGCAACCGCACCCGCGGTTCGGCACCAGCTATCGCATCATTAACATCATCGTCGGACTGCAGATCCTGACCATCTTCATCAGCCGTGGAGACGTAACTTTTCTCGCCAACCTCTACGCCTTTGGCGTCATCTGGAGCTTCACGATGAACGGCTTGGCCGTGCTTGTTCTCCGCTACACGCGGCCCGGCCAGCGCGAATTTCAAGTGCCGTTTAATTTTCATATTCGCGGCGTGCAAATCCCGGTCGGTCTGGGCCTAATCACCCTCACGCTCTTGTTGATCGCCATTACTAACCTTTTCACGAAACCCGTAGCCACCATGGCCGGCGGCGCCTTCTCGGTCCTGCTCTTTTTCGTATTCACGATTTCCGAACGCCGCACGCACAAAGGCGGCTCGTCCCACGTGGAGATGGACCAGTTCAATCTGGAGCTGGAGTCCGAACTAACGCCGGAAGCTGTTGGTGCCCGCGCCGGCAATATCCTTGTCCCGGTCAGCAACCACTTCAACCTCTATCACTTGGGAAACGTTCTGGACCGCATCAAACCCGGCCGACGCGACGTGGTTGTTCTGCACGTCCGGTTGTTGCGCCGTTCAGCCTCTGGCGAAAACGAGCTCGACGCCGACCAGCTTTTCGGAAGCATCGAGCAGCATCTTTTCTCGCAAGCGCTCTCCATGGCGGAAAAGCGAGGCAAGTCGATCCGGCTCGCGGTGGTTGCTTCGAACGATTTGTGGGAAGGCATTTTGCGAGCCGGCGCGTCGTTGCAATCCAGCACTATCGTGATTGGGCGTTCTGCGAAGGACAACACGGAGGAGCAAGCGCGACAAATTGGCGACGCCTGGGAAAAGCTCGGCGACATCAAGCCGCAGTTCAACCTTGAAATTCATTTGCCGAATGGCGACAAGATTTACAAGGTTCTTGGCCCGCACGCCCCGAACTTAACTGCCAACGAAGTCAACTTGCTGCACCGGCTGTGGCTGCGCTTTAGCGACGTTCTGGCGCCCCAAGAACTGCATCATCACGACGTCGTTCATTTTGCGCTCGAGGAAGTGCAGAAAGAGATCGAGGAAGGTCAGGAAGACGCCGTTGTTAGCCGCCTGCGCGCCCACATCCAAGCCAATCAAACGAAGAAACCGCCGGCTTCGTAAATGGATCTTCTGCTCGCCAATTTCTCAAATTCAATAACCGGGTTTAATCCTACGAGATCTGCGAGGTGCAGTGGCCGCAGCGCTTCGCCTGGATCGGAACGCTCATCGCGCACTGAGGACAATCTTTGGTTGTCGGCGCAGCCGCGGCGGCGGGCTTGGTGGTCCAGCGATTCACCGCGCGCACGAGAAGGAAAACGGCGAACGCGACGATCAAGAAGTTAATCACTGTGTTCAGGAACAAACCATAGTTGAGGGTCGGCGCTCCAGCCGTCTTGGCGAGCGCCAGCGTATCGTAGTGTTGACCGTTGAGGCTGACGAACAAGCTCGAGAAATCGACGCGCCCGACCAGACGCCCTAGCGGCGGCATCATGACGTCCTCGACAAACGACCCGACGATCTTTCCGAATGCTGCTCCGATGATGATACCGACGGCCATGTCCAGAACGTTCCCACGCATTGCAAACTCTTTGAATTCCTTCAGCATGGTGTCTCCTTTTTGACCGATGATGCGGGCCAGGCGATCGCCCCCGCATGGCTGCGGAAGCAGAGAGGGGGTCGTTCGTGGTGCGGATTATAGCCGAAGCGAGGAAGAAATCCAGAAGCGAAAGCGATAGAAATCAGCGTGGACGAAAAACCAGCGCCGTCCCAATGACTCCACGCACGGCCATCAGTACCCCTGCGGCGGCCAGCAATGGTCCGATCCAAAGAAACGGCACACGTGAAATGATGAGCATCGTCACGCCAAGAAGGGTCAGCGAGAGCCCGCGCGTCCAGTTTTCCCAGCGCGCCCACCATTTGTTGGGCCCATAGAGAGCCCGCAACCCCCAAAGGATCAGGGCGCCGCTCAGGATGAGCCAGGACAACTTGTGGCGCTCCACAAGAACTCGCCCCGTGAGCGCCAGCCAAATCACCAGCACGCCCAGGAGCAAAAAGATCACTTCAATCATGAGCCGGAGCGCGCGCTGGGGTGTCAGCATCGTCATACGGCGCGTTTAGGGGATGCGCTCGATGCGCACTTTTTGCAGCACCACGGGCGTCTTGGGCCGGTCACTCGAGTCGCGCGGCAAATTCGAAATTTTATTCGCTACGTCTTGTCCTTCGACCACTTCACCGAAGATGGAGTGTTTGTTGTCGAGCCACGGCGTGGCGGCCACGGTGATAAAAAACTGGCTGCCGTTCGTGCCCGGCCCGGCGTTGGCCATGGAAAGCTTGCCGGCTTTGGAATGGTTCAGGGAAGGATGAAACTCGTCCGCGAACCTGTATCCCGGCCCACCCCGGCCCGTGCCCTGAGGGCAGCCGCCTTGGATCATGAACTGCGGAATCACGCGATGAAAAACGAGTCCGTCGTAAAAGTTCTTCTTTAGTTTCTTTCCGGTGCTCTCGTCGGTAAATTCCTTGGTTCCTTCGGCCAGTCCGACGAAATTCGCTACTGTGTTCGGAGCTTCCTTCTCGAGCAGCTTCACCACAATGTTTCCCTGCGACGTCTCGAAAATCGCATACATCCCTGATGGTCGGCTCATGCATTCTCCTCGTGTACTAATTCATCCTACACGAGCCGCCGCAGCCCGCGCCACTTGGCCGAGCATATCTTCAGTAGCGGCGATTTTCTCTATTTCTGTTTCGTGGCGGAGAATCGCAAGCGCACGTAATCCGCTGTCCATTTGCCTTCCGCGTCACAGAGCTGGGGTCGCAGCGATTCTTGTACTTCCACAATATAAGAAGCCCTCTCTGTTGGCGGAAGTTTGGCGGTAAAACTTTCGGCAAATGTTTCAAGCCAGCCCGTGAGGTCGCCTGGCAAGGGAGTCGGGCGAGGTATCAACGCAATATAACTTATTGCAAAACCGCCTTTCACCAAGCGAGACGAATAGTCCTCTACAGTCGGGAAATACCAAGGGCTGGCTCCTTCTCCATCGCCTTCCCGTCTATTGAGGGCTTCCACCAGCGCCTTCTTGATTTTCGCACAGCAGCCGTGCCCTCCAAGCTCCGCGACGAAGCGCCCGCCAGGCCGCAAAGCGCGCCGAACGCCTGCGATCACGGCGTCGGGATTTCGCATCCAGTGGAGAGCCGCGTTGCTGAACACAGCATCGAACTCATTCTCAAAACGTAAGCTCTCACCGTCCATCACGTGGCAGTCAAGGCCCAGTTTGCGTGCGGCCAAAACCTGCTCTGCGCTTCCGTCGACGCCAAGTACCTCGCAACCCATGTCCGCGAGTTTCCGCGTCAGGGCGCCGTCGCCGCATCCCAGATCCAGGATTCGTTCACTCCTGCGCGCAGCGAGTAGCTCAACGACCGGCATACCCAAGTCAGCAACGAAACGCGCGTTGCGCGCGTATCGCTCGGGATTCCATGTCTGAGAATTTGCCATTAAACCGGCCAAGTCATCCCTCAACTCGCTCGCGTCACCAGCCCTTTTGCTTTCGCAATTCGGTGATGTGCGCGGTGTGGTGTTTACCGTGCCATTCGTAGAGAAAGAGAAGCCAGTCGACGTTGCGTTCGCCATTTTCCGGGTGCACCAGAAGACGCGCGAAATGCTCCGGCTTCAATGACCGCCACAGACGGTCCCAGCGCGCATGCACGGAATCGAGAAGCAGTTGCGAACTTTCTATGGGCGCTGCTTTCGAATCCGCGAGTTCGGCCCAGGCGGCTTCGTTATAGGGCTTGATTGTCGGTTTGTCTTCCGTGAGAGCCAGTTTCAGCCTAACCAGCGCGTTCACATGGCTGTCCGGAACGTGGTGAACGACCTGGCGCACCGTCCATCCGCCCTCGCGATAAGGCGTGTCCAGCTGCGCCTCGTTCAAGCCCTTCACGGCCGCGCGCATTTTGGCGGGCGTTGACGCAATCTCTTCGATGGCTTCCTGCCGCCTCTCGACCGTCACTTCTGCGGGCATGGCGAATTTTCCAATGGGATAACGCGGATCCATCTGATTCTCTCCTCGGGCAACCTCGTGCTTCTACTCGACGATGGCTTTGACTATAGACGCGCCGTTCGCCGACGGTCAACGCCGCGAGCCAGGAATGCCTCTCCAATTTGGACGCTTCGCAATCCGGCTCGCGAGCGAGGGGATGCTACAATACCGAGCTTTGAGTTCTAGTACACGCATGAATCGAACCGGCTTCCTGCTGAATCTAATGGTACGGAGATGATGGGAATGCACAACGTTGTGATTATCGGCAGTGGCTGCGCCGGCCTCACCGCTGCAATCTATGCCGCACGCGCCAATTTGAAGCCTCTGGTGATTGACGGCCATGAACAGGGCGGCCAGCTCGCTCTCACCACGCATGTCGAGAACTATCCCGGCTTTCCCGACGGCATCATGGGGCCCGAGCTGATCGAAAATATGCGCAAGCAAGCCCAGAGATTCGGGGCAGAGTTTAAAGCTGGAGCTGTGAATGAAGTCGATCTCACCAAGCGCCCGTTCAAGATCACCGCGGGCAAAGACGCCTACGAAGCGAAAGCACTGATCGTTGCTGCCGGCGCCACGGCGCGTTTGTTAGGCTTGCCAGGCGAACGCGAACTCATCGGCCTCGGCGTTTCAACTTGCGCGACTTGCGACGGCTACTTCTTCCGCGAGAAAGCCATCGCCGTCGTTGGCGGCGGCGATTCCGCGATGGAAGAGGCCAACTTTCTGACACGCTACGCCAGCAAGGTCTATCTCATCCACCGGCGCAACGAGTTTCGCGCTTCCAAAATCATGATTGACCGCGCCCGCGCAAATCCGAAAATTCAATTCGTCACTCCTTTCGTAGTCGAAGAGATTCTTTCTCCCAAAGGTCACGTCGAAGGCGCCCGCTTGCGCAATTTGGAGACGAAAGAAGCCCGCGAAATCGCCGTTGACGGCATATTCGTAGCCATCGGCCACGATCCCAACTCCACCGTTTTCAAGGGCAAGCTGGAGATGGACAGCAACGGCTACCTCATCGCCAAGCACGGCACCTTGACCGCTGTCCCAGGCGTATTCGTCGCTGGAGATGTGCAGGATCATCGCTACCGCCAGGCCGTCACCGCCGCGGGCTCCGGCTGCATGGCCGCCCTCGACGCCGAAAAGTTCCTGGAAGGGCACACGGACTAGTCGCTGAGGATTTCCGAAGGCATAATCATACGGCATGCTCCGCGCGACGCTTCTCAAGCTCTCCGAGAGTCCCCGCTTCGCCCAATGGGTCACCTCCAACGGCACTACGCGCCGCATGGCTCGCCGCTTCGTCGCCGGCGAAACGCTCGATGAAGCCGTTGAAGCCGCCCGCGCCTGCAACAACGCGGGAATGCTCGCCAGCCTGGATTATCTTGGGGAAAGCTGCTCGACCACAGCGGATGCCCAGCGCGCCCGCGATGCCTACCTGGAAATCTTCGAGCGCATCCAGAAGGAAAATCTCCACGCCAATGTTTCCTGCAAGTTGACTCAGCTTGGATTGGATCTCAATGTTGATTTCTGCCAGGGCCTGGTTGTGTCTATCGTCGAGTTAGCCGCGCGGTATGACAATTTTCTTCGCGTCGACATGGAAGGCTCGGCCTACACGCAACGCACTCTCGATGTGGTGAAAAACGTGCGCTCGCGCAATCCCGCCATCGGAACCGTCATCCAGGCCTACCTCTACCGCAGCGAAACAGATGTACAGGCTTTGCTCGCTTACGGCTGCCGCATCCGCCTCTGCAAGGGCGCGTATAAGGAGCCGCCGGATGTCGCCTATCCTCGCAAAAGAGACACGGACTTTAACTATATCCGCCTGATGAAGATTCTCCTGCCCAGCGGCTTCTACCACGGCATCGCCACGCACGATCCGCGCATGATTGCGCAAACCATTCGCTGGGCCGCCTCCCAGCAAATCTCCAAGGACGATTTCGAGTTTCAGATGCTCTATGGCGTGCGCACCGACTTGCAGCGCCGACTCGTGAAAGATGGCTTTCGTTTGCGGGTTTACATTCCTTACGGCATCGACTGGTTTCCCTATTTCATGCGCCGCCTGGCTGAGCGTCCGGCGAATCTCGCCTTCTTTGTGCGCAGCTTCCTGCGTTCGTAGCTTTCCGCCGCCTTAGTGTTTTCGGCAGACCGTCACGCCATCGCGCAGTGGTATCAGAACGGGATACAGATCCTTCGACGCATACACCAGGCGGTTGAATTCCTGCACGCCAAGCGTCGCCGCATCACCTGGCGCCGCAGGCCGCGCAGCTTTGCCAGACCAAAGCGTGTTGTCCGTGATGAACAACCCGCCGCGGCGAAGCTTGGGCAACGCAGCACGCAGAGCATCGGGATACTGCTGCTTGTCCACGTCGTTAAAGATCAGGTCAAATTTTCCCGGCGCCTTCTTGACCAATTCGAGCGCGTTCCCCACTTCCACCTTGATGCGCCTGGCCACACCGGCTTTCTGGAAATATCCTCGTGCGCGCTCCGCGTTTGCCGGATCTCCATCGGTGTAATAAACCTTGCCTTTCGGCCCCGCCGCCCGTGCTAGCCAGATTGTCGAATAGCCGATGGCCGACCCCATTTCAAAAATGCGCTTCGCCCCGGATACCTGCACGAAAAGCGAGAGCATCCGCGCTACCGCCGGCCCGATAATCGGCACTCGGTGCTCCGCGGCATACTTCTCCATCTCTCCGATGACGGAATCCCGCCCCGGCAAAAGCTGATAGAGATATTCTTCGACGTCGTCCTGAATGTAGCCGCTGCGCAGGTTCTCGCTTCGAATCACAATTTTTCCCCCGGCTTCAGCGCGTGGATTTCTAGTCCCGCGATGCCCTTCGCTTCCTTGCGAAATCCGTCTACGGTTCCGGTCAGCATTGGAAAGGTCGCATAGTGCATGGGGATGACATGCTTCACCCCAAGCAGCCTCGTTGCATAAGCCGCCTCTCGCGGTCCCATCGTAAACAAATCGCCGATCGGCAGCATCGCCAGGTCTGGCTTATAGAGCTCGGCGATCAATTTCATGTCCCCAAACAGGCTCGTGTCTCCCGCGTGGTACACCGTAAATCCCCCGGGCAAACGAATGATCAGTCCCGCTGGCTCGCCCGCGTAGCGCCTCACGTTGTCTATATCGATCGAATTCGAATGAAATGCATGCGTCATCGTCACTTCAAATTCGTCGACCTTTTGCGTGCCGCCCTTGCCCATCGGGCGAATTTCATTTTCGAATCCTTGATCCGCAATCCAGAGACACGTCTCGAATATCGCCACAATCTTTGGCTTGTGCTGTTTGGCGAGCGCCAAGAGATCGGCGGAATGATCTGTGTGCGCGTGCGAAAGGAAAATAACATCTAGCCGCGGCACGTTCTTCAGCTCACCCGGACAGACGGGGCTGGTCATCACCCATGGATCGATCAATGCTACGTGCCCTGTTGGCGTCGTCAAGGAAAACGTGCTGTGCCCAAAATACGTAATTCGATTGCCCTTGGTGTCCAGCATTTCTTCACCCCTTGGCTTTTGTCTGTTCCCGAAACGTTCGTTACTTTCCTTGTGATGCCGTGCCGCTGCCTCCGGCGAGCAACGCCTGAATCTCCTGAACATATTCGTCCCGGCTCTTCTCACCGATAAAATGTGCGACCTGTCGCCCGTCGCTCGCATAAAACAGGGAAATCGGCATTGTCCCGGTCCACCCCGGCAGAACCGACTCTCGAAACGCAGCTTCGGCACCCGCTGTCTTCCGGTAGTTCGGAAAGATTGGTTTATAACGTGCCAGGAATCGCCGCATCAGAATCAGATCCCCGTCGTCATCCATGCTCACTCCGACGGCTCGCAGCCCTTTCGGCTCATATTGCTTTGCCAGCTCGTTCAGCATTGGGTACTCATCGCGGCAAGGCTCGCACCAAGTCGCCCAAAAATTTACCAGCAGCGGTTTCCCCCGATGTTGCGCGAGGATCTTCTGGAATCCTTGCGCGTCGATCATCTCGGGGTCATGTGGCGCCCTCGTTTGTGGTGCTCCGGCAGCGGAAATCGTCGCGAACACTACCCCAACCGCAAGCAGAATCGTCGACGCGATCGTAATTCGGATTTTCATCGGCTTACCTTCCTCTTCCATTCTAGCCGTTGCGACCCAGGTTGAGAAACCTCTCCTCGCACAGTACAATGTTTTCAGCCGCTTGTTGGCCCCGGCAGCGGCGTGGTATAAGAAAATTTCGCCGGATGCTTCGTTTTCGTGGGGGTTCTCCCGGCTGGTCGTCTTCTCAAAGGAGATTTGAATGGCGTACGTAATTGCTGAACCTTGCATCGGCACAAAAGACACCGCCTGCGTGGACGTGTGTCCCGTCGATTGCATCCATCCCCGAAAGGATGAGCAGGAATTTGAGAAGTCCAATCAGCTCTATATCAATCCGACAGAGTGTATTGATTGCGGCGCCTGCGTACCGGTCTGTCCCGTCACGGCTATCTTCGCCCTCGAGGATCTGCCGGAAAAATGGAGCAGTTTCACCCCGGTCAACGCGGAGTTCTACACCGCTAAGTAAAACGCGCGATCTTTTTTCGTTGAGAATTGCAGGACTTCGGCACGCTTTGGCGTGCCCTTTTTTTGGTTTATCCTTCGAGCCGCGCTCGTTCCACACGCGTCGGAGCGCCGTTCAGCGTCCGTCTCCTCACATCTTCAAACGTAGTCGCAAACAAAATCTTCTCGACCGCTCCCTGAACGTCCTTCCAGGTCTGCTTCAGTCCGCAGCTTTCTCCCTCGACACATACGCCGCCGAGCGCCTCATTATGGACGCAGCTGGATTCCGCGAAAGCACCGTCCACCACGCGAAGCACTGCTCCCACGGAAATCTCTTCCGGCGCTCGCGCAAGGGTATACCCGCCGCGCACACCGCGCCGGCTCTCCAGAATTCCTCCGCGCTTCAGCTCCAGCAGGATCTGTTCCAGGTACTTTAGCGGTATGTGGTGCCGCTGCGCGATCTCATGGATCGTCACCACGCCCGGATACTGCAGGCTCAGGTGCAGCACCGCTTGTGTGGCATACTCGCCTTTGGCTGTCACTCGCATCGTGTATTCTATTCCCTGGTAAGCCTTTCACACGTGTGAAGGGGTGTCAATCTCCCCTCCCACGCCCAGCCGAGGCTCTCCTGATGATCAACTTTGGGGCCATGTGAGCCTCTCGCGCGTGCCTCTTCATCGACGGAATCGCAAATCGTGCCTTACACGGTATGATGTTAATGAGAAAAATTGTCCCTATGCCAGAGCCCTTCCATCTCGTCCTCTTGATTCATGCCCACCAGCCGTGCGGCAATTTCGGCCATGTGCTGGAAAAAGCTTATAAAGATTCCTATCTGCCTTTTATCGAACATCTCGAAAAACACCCGGGCATTCACATCGGCCTGCATTATTCCGGTCCATTGCTGCTCTGGATCGAAGAACATCATCCCGAATACTTCGCACGGCTGAAAGCCCTCGTCGGCGCGGGGCAAGTCGAGATGATTGGCGGCGGTTTCTACGAGCCGATCCTCGTCTCCATTCCTCCTGAAGATCAGCGCGAGCAAATCACGCGCCTTGCTGCTTATGTCGAACAGCACATCGGTCATCGCCCAACCGGTGCTTGGATCGCCGAGCGCGTTTGGGAGCCACAGCTCCCGTCCGCGCTCTCCGCGGCAGGCGTCAGCTACACGCTCGTCGACGATATCCACTTTCTTTCAGCCGGCTTCGAACCAGAAGAACTCTTTGGCGCTTACATCGCCGAAGATCGCGGCCAAAGCGTGTGGCTCTTTTCTGGCCAAAAAGCCCTCCGTTACTTCATTCCGTTCGGCAAAGTCGCGGAGGTCATCGCCTATCTGCGTGACGCTTCGGCTTTACATCCTGGCGGTGTGGCCGCCATGGGCGACGACATGGAAAAATTTGGCGTCTGGCCTGGCACCAATGCCCACTGCTACAAGGATGGTTGGCTTGAACAATTTTTCGCCGCTCTCGAGGAAAATTCCTCATGGTTGCGTGTTTCGACGCCCGCCGAATACCTCGCCCATCACGCGCCGCTTGGCCGCGCTGACCTTCCCACCGCTTCGTACAGCGAAATGATGGAGTGGGTTCTGCCCACGCGCGTCCGCCAGCGTTACCACACTGTCCAGAAAGAGTTCAACGCGCGCCCGGAAATCCTCTCGTTCCTTCGCGGAGGTTCCTGGCGCGGCTTTTTCCGCAAGTATCCGGAATCGAATCTCCTCAACAAAAAAATGCTGCGCGTTTCCGCTCGCATCGCTGCCGTTCCGCAGCGCCACAACAACTCGGCGATCTCCGCCGAACTTGCCCAGGCGCGCGACCTGCTCTTGCGCGCGCAGTGCAATGACGCCTATTGGCATGGCATCTTTGGCGGCCTCTACGCGCCGCATCTGCGTACCGAGCTTTGGCGCAACTTGATTCGCGCCGAAATCATCGCCGATCGGCAAACTCCGGGCGCTCTCGCTCCGCGCGTCGAATTGCTGGACTACGACGCCGACGGCGCTCACGAGCATCTATTCTCCGCTCCCGAATATCAGGCTCTGCTCAAGCCTTCGGATGGCGCGACTCTCGCCGCGCTCGATTTTCGTCCTGCCGCCGCGACTCTCATCAACTCCATTCAACGCCGCCCTGAGGCTTACCATGCGCGTCTGCGCGAAGCCGCCCAAGCCGCTGTCCCCGGCAGCGTCGCTTCCATTCACGAACAGACTCTCGTCAAAGAGCCCGGCCTCGAACGTTTCCTCCGTTACGACCGCTGGCCTCGTCACGCGTTCCGCATTTTGCTTTTTGATCCGGCGCGCACACAGGCCGAATACGAAACTTTGGAATTGCAGGAAGATCCTGGATTTGCCGGCGGCGCTTTCCAGCTCAAGTCCTCTTCCGCCAACGACGCCCAGTTGATTCGCGAAGACGATTTGAGACCTGCCGCCAAAGGTCAGGCCGCACCTCGTCTCTCGCTCGCCAAGCGGTTCACTTTTGGTCCCGCCCCGAATGGCTGCGAAGTCTCTTGCGAAATCGGTTTAAAGCTCAAGCAACCACTCGAAAAACCTCTTGCCGTTGGCATCGAATCCATCCTCAACTTTCTCGCGCCCGCCGAACCCGACCGTTTCTTCGAAACTCCCAAAGGCAAACAGAATCTCCGCTTCAGCGGTGTCTTACCTGGGCCTTTGCTCCGCATGGAAGACGGCTGGCAGCGCGTGCGGATTGCCCTTCACGCGCCAGGCGCCAGGGAATTTTGGATTGCTCCGATCGAGACGGTTTCCGAATCCGAGGAGGGTTTCGAACGCGTCTATCAAGGCTCCCAGATTCTTGCCGTTTGGCATCCGCCTTTGGTGGCCCAGGAACCCTGGTTCGCGCGTCTCGTTTGGCGCATCGAGTCCTTCTAGCCGGAACGGTTAAAGATTCCGAACCACCTGGCTCGCGAAACATTCCATTGGAATTAACTCTCGTCATCGCGTTGGAGAAATAATTGTTCACCTTGCTTCGCTTCCGGCGATTGGACAAAAAAGCTCTCTTGCGAATTCTCTTCGCCCTCCTTTGTCTTGCGGCTGCCTGCTTTTCGAATCCTGAGGCCGGCCGCGCCCTCTTTTCGTCTCTTCCTGCCCATGAAAGCTCAACCGCCGCGAACTACGTCTTTCCGCTCAAAGCTTCCAAAAACGGCCGCTACCTCGTGGACCAGAACAACAAAGCTTTCCGCATTCAGGGCGATTCCGCTCAATCCCTGATTGCCAATCTCAGCTATGCAGAAGCGCAACTCTACCTTTCCGACAGGCAAGCCAAGGGTTTCAACACCATCAACATCAATCTCCTCGAACACAAATTCGCTGTCCACGCGCCGGCCAACCGCAACGGCGATCAGCCGTTCACGACTCCAGGCGATTTCTCCAAACCCAATGAAGCCTATTTTGCCTTTGCGGATTCCATTGTCGACTTGGCCGCCTCAAAGGGATTGCTCGTCAGCCTTGCTCCCGTGTATCTCGGCGTGAACGGCGGCGACGAAGGCTGGTGGAGTGTTTTGACCAATCGCGTCAACTCCCAAACCGTCTGCTACAACTTTGGCCTCTACATCGGCAACCGCTACAAAGACCGCAAGAACATCCTTTGGGTCATTGGCGGCGACTTCATGCCGCCATCCGGATCGGAGGGTGAACGGCGTCTTCTCAAATTTATGGAAGGCATCAAAGCCGCCGGTGCCACTCAGCCGTGGGCCGGCGACTGGAATGCCGGAAGCATTTCCACCGACGAGGCCGCTTTCGCGCCCAGCATGGACCTGAACGCCGTCTACACTTACGGCAAAGCGGGAAAATCCGGGGCGACCTACATCGAGGCGCTTAGGGCCTACTCGTATTCTCCGCCTCGTCCTGCCTATCTCAAAGAAACCGGCTACGAGCTTGAAAATTGGGCCGAAGGCGACCCGGCCTCGGTCCGCAGCTACGAATATCGCGCCATCCTCGGAGGCTGCACTGCCGGCGGGTTTTTCGGCCATCGCGACATCTGGGAGTTTGCAACGGAGAAGTGGTGGTCCAATTTTAACTTTGGCCACGCACCGTGGCAGCGTGCTCTCGATTCTTCCGGCACTCTCGATATGGTTCGCCTCGGGCAACTCTTGGACTCGGTGCCCTGGTTCGATCTCGTCCCTTCCGGCCTCGCCGGAACGAAGAACCCGATCACGCAAGGCGGAGGAACTCTCGGCGACGCAGACTACATCACATCCGCGGCCACCGCAGACGGAAAAACGCTGCTCGCCTACATTCCGCCAGCAAGCAGCCCATCGCGGACCTTCACCCTGGACTTGGCTCTACTGGCCACACCCTCACGCGCCCGATGGTTCGATCCAACCTCGGGAAAATTCACTTCAATATCTGGAAACTCGTTGCCCGCTCGCGGTACCGCGCGCTTTTCGACTCTGGGGAAAAACGCCGCCGGTGCCACCGATTGGATTCTCGTTCTTCAGGTCGCTTCGGATTCGAAGGGAAGTACTCCGCGCGAATAATCTTGTCTATCGTGCTTTTGAAACCTCGTATCTTCACTCGGCAATCAGCAAATTCTGGGCAAACGGCCACTCTTCATCCAACCATTGTCTTTCGCATCGAAAACCCGTCCGCGCCGCCATCTCCGCGGCTTCTCCGACGCGATATTTGTGTGAGCTTTCCGTCCAGATCGTTTCATCCTCGTCCAGTAACACTCGCAGCCCCGCCGCCGGAATTTCTACCCGCTGCCTGCGCGTGGACCGCAAGTGCATCTCGATTCGCCGCTCAGTGGCATTCCAGCGCGCCTCGTGGCGGAAACAAGACAAGTCAAAATCCGCCCGCAGATCGCGATTGATTCTCGCCAGCAAATTTAAATTGAACGCCGCCGTCACTCCCGCTGGATCATCATATGCCAGCAATTGATCCTCGACCCGTTTTTCCAGGTCCGTGCCCAGGAGCAGCGCGTCGCCGGGGCGCAAAGTCCCGCGCACGCTGAGCAAGAAATCCTCGCCCGCGCCGCGATCGAAATTCCCGATCGTGCTTCCGAGAAACAGCACCAGCAAGTGGTCGCTGCCGTGGCGTCCTTCCGTGACTCTTCGCAGGCCCTCAAGATACGGCTGCTCGTATCCGACGATGCTCACCAGATCGATCTGCCCCAGCTCTTTCTCGCAGGCCGCCAGCGCCGAAGGCGAAATCTCGATAGGGAAGTAATAGGTCTTCTGCCGCCGCGAAAGCGCCTCCAGAATCCAACGCGTCTTTTTTCCGCTTCCGCTGCCAAGCTCTGCGACATGCACCGGCGAAGGCAATAGCCCCACAATCTCGCCCGCATGCCGTTCCAGAAGTCGCGCGTCCGCTCGCGTCAGCCCGTATTCCGGCAGCACGCAGATAGCTTCGAACAGCGCCGATCCCACTTCGTCATACAAATACTTTGAAGGCAGCTCTCGCTGTCCGCTCTTCGTCAGGCCTTCGCGTACATCGGCAGCGAATTCGGACACATGTCTCTGCGGAAGGGTTTGCGTCAGCATGTCGGCTCCCTGGGCCCCGATCTATTTTGCAAGCGCTAGTCTTCCACGCAACGGAACGTCGCGTAGACGTACGGGTAGTGCGGTTGGAACCAATTCCGGAAGGATCGCCGTAACATGCACGCTGCCGTTCGCGGCGACCCTCCCTTCATCACGTAGTGTTTGCCGTCGAAGAAATTCGCGGAATAGCCCGGGTAAAAGGGCATCGGTGCGAATCCGGGGAACGGCGCGAACGGTGTCCGCGTCCACTCCCATCCGTTGCCCATTAAATCGTAAATCCCAAACGCACTCGCGCCTTCCGGGTGCGCGCAGGAAGGCGATGGATCCCAATGTCGAAAATCGAAGTTCCCATGCCGCGCGCTCGGCTGCGTCTCTCCCCACGGATAGCTCCGCTCACGCACGCCATCCCGCGTTCCGTAGGCCGCTCGGTGATACTGCTCTTCGGTTGGCAGCGTCCGCCCAAGCCATTTCGCGTACCCCGTCGCTTCCGCGTGGCTCACGTACACCGGCCAATCCAGCGGCAGGCGCGTCTCGCCGAACATCGCCCGGTACATCCACAAATTTCCGTCCTTCTTCCAGAACGCCGGATGCTCAATCCCTTCTTTTTCCTTCCACGCCCACGCTTCTTCGCTCCAAAGCGCGCGGTTTTGGTAGCCGCCGGCCTGAATGAACCGCAAAAAATCCTGGTTCGTTACGTTCCCGCTATCGATCGCGAATCTCTCGACATCCGCCTCGTGCGCGTCCAGTTCGTTGTCCCACCCGAACTCGTCGCCCGTCTGGTAGCTCAGCCCCAGTGTGACTCGCCCTGCGGGAATATCCACCAATCGCGACTTCATCGTCGGCATCCCAATCGTTTGCGCCAGCGGCCCTCGCGTTTTCCGATCGACTGGCAGCCGGTGCAACATGTACGCCAGCGTCTCCGCATGCATCAACCGGTGCTCGATGGCCACTTCCAGCATCGCGATCAGGTGCGGATGCCCTTCTTCGGGCCTCGCCAGGGCATGCTCGATCGCCGAATCCAATTCATTCCTCAGCCTTCGGTTATAGCGCTCCACTTCTTCTCGTGTGGGCCAATCGTTTGGCGTATCGCTCGGCAATCCCCCGCCCACCGGGTCAATCCCAAACGCAAACAGGTCATCGAAAGTCCGCTGCACCGTCCGCAATCCAAACGCCCGCTGTGCCAGCAGATTCCAATCGAACGCTTCGACGTGTCCTACATAAAAAATGATGCGATGTCGTTCCGGGATTGGCCTGTCGTAGATGGCCTCTTCGCGCACGATGCGAAACAACTCATCGGTTTGCGCGCGAGCCTCCAACAGTCGCGTGTGAAGGTCGTGACGGATGCGGACTGCTGCAGCGGTAGCTCCCATGGCGTCGTCCCCCCTAATTTGGATGCGCCTATCGCGATAAGGATGCGCCAAAATTCGGCGCAGGGGCGGCTGGGTAGGGTACGATGCTCCTCTTGTACTTTAAGGCTGTCAATCGAAATGATTGCGAAACCCGTTTCCCATTCGGATTCTGCCATCGAATTTCACGATGCTAGCTTTCGCATAAACGATATTCTTGGCCGCTCCATCGTATCCAATATCTCCCTCTCCATCCCTCGCGGCGAAACTCTAGTCCTCCTTGGCCGCAGCGGCAGCGGCAAGACCACTCTTCTCAAGCTCATCAATCGCCTGCTCCTCCCCTCCGATGGAGAAGTCCTCGTCGCAGGTCGTGCCACTTCCGCATCCGATCCCATAGTCCTGCGCCGGGGCATTGGCTATGTCATCCAAGAGGCTGGCCTTTTTCCTCATTTCACCGTCGCCGAGAACGTCGCGCTCGTCCCCACACTTGAAAGGTGGGACTCCGCCCGCATTGCCGGTCGCGTCGATGAACTCCTCCGCCTCGTCGGTCTCGATCCCGCCGAGTTTTCTTCCCGCCGGCCACGCGAACTTTCCGGCGGTCAGCGGCAGCGCGTTGGCGTCGCCCGTGCTCTCGCCGCCGATCCGCCTATCCTCCTTATGGACGAGCCGTTCGGTGCCCTAGATCCCGTCACGCGCGCCGAGCTTCAACGCGAATTTTCCGCCCTCGCCCACCGCCTCAAGAAAACCATCGTTTTCGTCACGCACGACATTCGCGAAGCCCTTTTCCTCGGCTCTCGCATAGCTCTTCTTAACGCCGGGCGCCTCGTCGCTCTCGCCTCTCCGCAGGAATTTCTCCGCTTCGACCATCCCGAAGTTCGCGCCTTCGCCGCTTCTCTTGCCGTTTCAGACGGGCTCCCCCAATGACTCCCTGGACCTTCTTCGTCACGCATCGCTCGGAAATCTTCGCCGCCACTCTCGACCATCTCGCTCTTGTCGTCATCGCCATGCTCATCGCCATTGCCATTTCTCTTCCGCTGGGCATGCTCATCGTGCAGCATCGTCGTCTTCGCGTCATCGCGCTCGGCATCGCCAGCGTTTTTCAAACCATTCCCAGCCTAGCCCTTTTTGGCTTCCTGATTCCCATCCCCTTCATTGGTGGCATCGGACGCCGCACCGCCATCGTCGCCCTCGTGCTCTACGCGCTTCTGCCCATTCTCCGCAACACCTACGTCGGTCTCACCTCAATCGATCCCGCCATTCTTGAAGCCGCCAAAGCCATGGGCATGACCAGCGCGCAAATCCTTCTCCGCGTCCGTTTCCCTCTCGCTCTCAGCATCATTCTCGCCGGCATTCGCACCGCCACCGTCATTACCATCGGCGTCGCCACCATCGCTGCCGCCATCGGCGCCGGCGGTCTCGGCACATTCATTTTCCGAGGCGTCGCCATGGTCAGCGATGCCGTCATCCTCGCCGGCGCGATACCCGCCGCGCTTCTCGCCATCCTCGCCGACATCCTCCTCGGCCTCCTCGAGCGCCGCCTCAAGGTGGCCTAACATGCGCCGCGCTCTCCTCCGATTCCTTTACCTCCTTTACCTCATTAACCTCCTTTACTTCGCTTCCGCCTGCCGCCGTCCCTCCCAGCCTCATCTCACCATCGGCTCCAAGTTTTTCACTGAGCAAGTCATCCTCGCCGAACTCCTCGCCCAGCACATCGAAGCGCGCACCGGCATTCACGTCGACCGCAAAACCAATCTCGGTGGCACTCTCCTCGTCCACAAAGCTCTTCTCTCCGGCGATCTCGATCTCTACGTCGAATACACCGGCACCGCCCTCACCGCCGTCCTCAATCAATCTCCATTTCCCAGTGACACTTCCGCCTCCATCTATAATCGCGTCAAACAGCAATACGCCGATCGCTTCCATCTCACGCTCACCGAACCTCTTGGCTTTGAAGACTCCTTCGCCATGGTCGTTCGCGGCGAGGATGCCCAGCGTCTCCATCTCCGTGCCATGTCCGATCTCGCGCCCATAGCTTCCAAATGGCGCGTCGGCGTCGGCTACGAATTTCTCGAGCGCCCCGACGGTTTTCGCGGTTGGAGCGATCGCTACAATCTCCATTTCGCCGCTGCTCCCAGCGTCATGGACCTCGGCCTTCTTTATCGCGCTCTCCTCGATCATCAGGTCGATGTCGTCGCCGGCAGCTCCACCGACGGTCTCATCGATACGCTCCATCTCGTTTCTCTCGAGGACGACCGTCATTATTTCCCGCCTTACGATGCCGTTCCCATCGTTCGCGATTCCGCTCTCGAAAAATTTCCGCAGCTTCGTGCCGCGCTCGCCGATCTTGGCGGAAAAATCTCCGCCTCCGACATGCGCCGCCTCAACGCCGAAGTCGATGCCGATCAGCGCGACGTCGCCGCCGTCGTCCGTGCCTTCCGCGCATCCAAAAATCTTTAGCCGGGAAAAAGGGTGTGCCACCGAAACCTTTTGCCCCGCATCGAGCGTCTAACTTCCAGCGTTGCATCACTTCGGCCCGCAACTCCAAGCCAAACGTTTGCATTCGCAACTTTGGCTTCGCACAAAGGTTTTAAGTATCGTAAGCTTCATGGCCCGGCCAGAACGAATCAGCAGATTTCCGGCTCCAGCTTCACCAAACTTGATTTTGTATCACGGAGGCACGCATGAAATCGTTTCTCGCAGTTCTTGCAATGTTCCTGCTCTGTTCTCTTCCGGCTCTCGCGCAAGAAAAAGGCCAGCATCCCGCTCCGCAGGCCAAGGACGTCGGCCACGGCTATATTCCGAAAAAAGGTCCCGCGCCCGTGAAGGCTCCTCCGCGTCAGGCCCCGACCGAAAAGCCCAACTATTCCGACAAAGCCGGCCACCCCGAAGCTCCTCACGTTCACACCAACGGCAAATGGATCGGCCACGATTCTGGCCCCAACGATCCCCACTACCATCTTGATCAGCCTTGGCAGCATGGCCACTTCACCGGCGGCTTCGGCAAAGGCCATGTCTGGCATCTCGCCGGCGGCGGCCCGTCCCGCTTCTGGTTCAACGGCTTCTATTTCAGCGTTGCTCCTGCCGACCTCGGCTTCTGCGGCGATTGGCTCTGGGATTCCGACCAGATCGTCATCTACGAAGATCCCGACCACGTCGGCTGGTACCTCGCCTATAACGTTCGCCTCGGCACCTACTGCCACGTCGAATATCTAGGCAACAGCTAGTC
>JBAQJX010000062.1:0-39492 GCA_049641765.1 Candidatus Acidiferrum sp. | reverse complement strand
CGTCCCCCTCCCCGGCAGTTCCCCTTCACAATCTCGGCCAGCAGAAACTGTCAGGCATCCGCCCGGTCTAAAATGTCAACCATCCGCCAGACCGCACACGTTAACTAACCCAACTTGCCTACCTCTTTCACTACGGGCCTCGCGCCAAGAACTGCCCGCTCCGGATAAGGCTCTTCGTGGTGGATCTCACTGATGGTCATTCCTGAGAGATTGGGATTTTCTCACCTTGTTGGAGTAGAATCCCGCCCACTATGGCCAAGCACAAAGCGAAGAAAAAGCCGGCGCGTCCTCGAAAATCCAAGCCGACCTCCAGCAACAAGCTTCCCAAGGACGCCGTCACGCTCGTCGTGCAAATGCGTCCGCGCGAAGGACAAGAAATGCTCCTCGAAGCCGAACTGCGCGCCTTGGTCGGTCCCACGCGCAAAGAGGATGGCTGCATCACCTACGACTTGCATCGTTCCGCTGAGGGACCAAGCGCTTTTCTGCTCCACGAAATTTGGGCCAGCCGTGAGGCGCACTCTCGCCACACCGGCACGCCCCACTTCCTGCGCTGGAACGCGCGCAAAGACGCCCTGCTCGCTTCCCGCGACGTGACCTTCTGGAAGCAGGTTGTTTAGTAAGCAAAACGAGCAGCTTCATTCATCCGGCGACGCGACATAGTATCCGGGCCGCGTCCGGACCGTCAGGTGCTTGCGGTCTATCTGCACTTTGATCTCGTGATAGCCGAGTTGGTTTCCATCCGTTGGCGCGTAGCTGATGGTGTACTGCGCGTGCAGCTCGCCGCCAATTTCGTCGATGGCGTCTTCGATGGAGTGGTTCTTGTACGTCGAAATGTAGGCACCGCCCGTGGCCGTTGTGGCCACCTCCAGCGGACGGTCCTTGATCTCGCCATTGATGTGCTGTACGGCCCAGATTGCCGCGCCAAGCAGGTCGACGCCCCCACCTTGCGTAGCTTCCTGCACCCCTGGCGTCGGCGCCATTCCTGGAGGCGGCGGCAACGTGGAAATGCCCGGCGGAGCGATGGGCTGCGGCTCATTCCTTGGTTTGCCGTGCAGCCATGCGCGCGTGCTGGAAAGCCCTACGGTGTAGATGGTCACGTTCGCGAGCTGCGCTTTTCGCAGCACGGCGCCAAGCTTCGCTTCGCTGCCATTGTCTTTGGCCTCGGAGATGATGAGCATCACGCGCCGGCGCCCAGGTTTATCCGCTGTCGGCTGCGGACGCTTGCTCAACATGTCCACTCCTATGGCCATCGCGTCATAAAGCCTTGCTCCGTCTTCTCCCGTCTGCAATTGCGCGACGGTGTTTTCGATCGCATCGGCGTTGGTCGTGAACTCCTGCAGTTTGTCGACGGAATCATTGAAGCCCACCACGGCGCCCTCGCCGGACGGCCCCATCACCGTTTGCGTAAAAAGAATCCCGGTCTTTTGTATTTCCGGCAGCATGGATTCAACGCGCGTGCTAGTCTCGATCAGAATCACAACAGAAACGGGCTCGCCTCCCAGATCGAAGTGCGAAATCTTCTGTTCGGCGCCGTTGTCCGTGATGTGAAAGTCGCTCGCATCGAGGTCGTGCACCATGCCGCCCTTCGAGTTGTTCACCGTCACTGGCAGGTTCACCAGCGCCACTCCGAATTTCAGTTTGGTTTGCGCGTCGGCGGGAGCTTGCTGAATGGGCTGGCCCGGTCTTGGAGCAATCGGCCCTTCCGGCGCCTGTGCACAGAGTGCTCCCGCGCACGCCAGAAGAGAGGCCGCCAGCAGCGCGCATTTCCTTGCAAGTTTCCTTGTATTGTTCGCCATTCCGTCTCTCCGATCGAAGAGGCCCGGTTCCGCAGTGTACTCAATTCGACGCACTTGCGACGTAAGACGTTGCCGCGCGCGCCCTCGATTCCTACAATGGTGGTTTGCACCTTTTGGAGAGAGATAATCATGTCGGCAGGACAGCCCAAGCTCAAACCCCAGCACGCACCCAAGGCGCCCCACGAAGACCATCAATTTCTTGAAAGCACGCCCGCGCGGCCGCTTCGCATTATGGCGGAATATCTGCATCCCCTCGCGCAACTGAAGAGAGAGGGCATCGCGGATACCATCGTCATGTTTGGCTCCGCGCGCATCGAGCCGCACGACACGGCGCAAGCGCGCCTCACGCGGCTCAAAAAAGAAAACGTCAGAAAGCTATCCGCGGCGGTGCAAGCTAGACACCGCGCGGAACTGCGGCACGCCAAAAGCCTGCTCGAGATGTCGCGCTATTACGAAGAAGCGCGGCAGCTTTCGCACAAAATTACTTCCTGGTCGCTGACCCTCGGTCCGCGGCCTCGCCGCTTCGTTATTTGCTCCGGCGGCGGTCCAGGCATCATGGAAGCCGCGAATCGCGGTGCCAGCGAAGCCGGCGGCAAATCTATCGGACTTTCGATCGAGCTTCCGCACGAACAATTCGCCAACGCGTACATCAGTCCGGAGCTCAGTTTCAATTTCCATTACTTTTTTATGCGCAAGCTTTGGTTCGCGCAGATGGCCAAAGCCTTGATCGTTTTTCCCGGCGGCTTCGGCACCATGGATGAACTCTGGGAAATGCTCACCTTGCTGCAAACGGGAAAACTCGCCAAGCACAACATCATCCTTATTTACGGCCGGAAGTATTGGGACAAGGTGCTGAACTGGCAAGTCATGGTCGATTCGGGCACTATCAACGAAGAAGAATACAAAATGCTGCAGTTTGCCGACAGCGTGGACGAAGCATTCGACTACATCCGCGGCGGCCTCGAGAAATACCACATGGAAGTCGATCCCTTCCTCCAGGCTTATTAGTAGAGACGCACTCAGCGTATCGCCGAAATTCGGCGCGAGCCCCATCGCGCAACATTCAGCGTGCATGCGTGTTTCATGAACATAGGGCGCGACCGGAAGGCAGTCGCGGAGACGCCCGGGAGAACACCATGTTCATGCAAATTTTGAAGTCCACGTTCGGCAAAGCCGTGATGGCGGCCGCGCTGTTGGGCGGCGCGATGCTCTTCGCCGGCGCGCCAAATGCGCAGGCCAACGAGCCGGTGCGCATCATCCGCTACGACAATGTCCGCGTTCACGAAGCCATCGTTCGTCGCGGGTTCTACAGCCCGCAAGCCAACTACTGGCGTCTGCAGCGCCGGGAAGTGATCGTACGCGGCTGGCGCGATCGCTTCGGCTGCTGGCACCGCTACTAAATTTTCGCGAATCGCAAAAGAAAAACGGGGCGCAAATGCTTGCGCCCCGTTTCTGTTTTCAGATTTCCGAACGAGTCAGTTTTTCGTGCTAGTCAGCTCCTCGGAAAAGACCGCTTCAAATCGCCGCTCCTCGTCCTGATCGTGCAGCAGCACGACGGGAACGACGCGCAGCGATCTCTTGCAGGAATGGCACTGCGTCACTTCGCCCTGCAAGTCCTGCAGAAAGCCGTCCGTGAAATGATATTGCGTCCGCTCGCGCCTGGCATTTTTCTGGTCTCGCGCGCCGCAGTATGGACAAACAAATTCCACTTTGTCCTGCTGCGGATCGCGGTCCAGGGCAGCCCAGCCCGTGCGGCGCACGCCAATGGTTTCCACATTACGCCCGTCCATGGGGATGACCCCTCCTTCAGATCCACGTCCACAACCATGGGATGCGCGGCGGTGCTTTTCCGATTCATCGAAATAATCCTTGTTAAATCAACACATTACAGCGGCTTCCAGGAATTGCGTGGATTGGTCTTGGCGGTGCGGCTTCCGCGAAGATTACGTATTGCTTAGTTATCGAGTGGAAATCGCAGCTCGTGGCACCGAGTCGACTGGAAACTGTCGTTTTCTAATTTGCTGGCGAAGATGATTCTTCATTCGCGGTAAGTAGCAACGTTCGTTATCGGGACTCGGGAACTTGTTCTCTATCCCGGTGTCCAAGTTTACAGAGGACGCGCGCACCTCACATCCCTGCGAGCGCGGCGCCGGTCTCCTGCGGCAGTTGAGCAACCCACAGGAAATCGGCGTCGCAAAAATCTCCTGTTTCTTCTCGCAGAACTTTTTTGTGGAGGTGTGTGATGTCTTTCGATCCCGGAAGCGGTTCGCAATCAGATCCCGGTTCTTTTCAGAGCTGTCTTGTGGAAGGCAGCGCGGAGCAGCGCTCACGCGAGCGCCGAATCAAGCGCCGCGCGTTGACGATTTCCATCGCCATACAAACAGCGATGGTTGCGGCCATCATTCTTGTTCCGCTGTTTGGAAAACCGGAACGCCTAGTGATGGCCAAGACGACGCCGATTCCTCCCTACTATCCGTCGCGCGCACCGGAGCAGCCGCCACAAACTCCGCAGACTCCGGTGCATCACGTCACAGTAATTAACGACCAATTCTTTACACCGGACCACATTCCGTCCCACGTGAGCACGGACCCCGGTCCAACTCAAGAGCCTGAGCCGCCTGGAATTCTTCCGGGCCTGGGACTTAGCGCGCCCTGTGCGGCGTGCATCCCTCTTGTGGATAGCAGGCCTCAGCCGCAGCGTCCCGCGGACTTGCGGCCTCACGTTCCGCCGCGCATTGTCAGAACACACCTGGAGCAAGCCATGCTGCTCCAGCGCGTCGAACCTGTCTATCCGGCGCTCGCAAGGCAGATCCGTCGCGAGGGTCGCGTAGAATTGCACGCCATCATCGCCACGGATGGCACAGTCAAATCGTTGCAGGTGGTCAGCGGCGACCCGCTCTTGGTGCGCTCGGCGTTCGATGCCGTGAGCCAGTGGCGCTATCACCCAACGATTCTCGATGGCCAACCGGTTGAAGTCGATACGTACATCACCGTGACGTACGTATTGCAACAGTGAGTGCGAACTTTTTCATCGGACCTCCCGGCCATAGGAAAGGGCCGCATCTAGCGCGATGCGGCCCTTTTTGTTTTCACGTTTGGCCGAGAAACCTAAAACCGCCAGTTGAATCCCGCGGCGATGCGGAGATTTTCCTGACGGCCCGTTTGTGGAGCGCAGGCGGATTGGTTCGAGGCGCAGTCGCTGAACGTATTTCGAACGTAATCGACTTGAATGAGCCGTAGCCCGATGTGCTGGGTTGCGTTCAGGTCAATGCCGCCGCCGGCGCCATACGCGAAGCGCGTCTCCGTTTGAACGCAGGTCGCGGTGGTGAGTCCGGATGGGCAAGTAAAGGCTCCCGAAGCATCGTTAAACGAGACGCGCGCGCGCGATGTGCCAACGAGCCCGCGAACGAAGACATCGAAGGGTCCGAGATGCCGCTGCGTCAGTTGCGGACCGAAGAGATAGTTGTAATCGCGAAGATGATCCGCAAACGAATCCACGTCCGCCGTTCCTCCGTAACCGCTCACGTCGGCAATGACTCCGATATGCGAAGTGAAGTTGTACTCTCCGGTGGCTTCCAAACCAGGCACGCTGAAATGCCGGCCGATGCCATTCGTGCTATCGGAAAGAAGGCCGCCCGGATTGAACTGACCGTAAGAGAGCCCGGTGAACAGTTCCACTTTCGGTGTTTGCGCATTTGCGCTGCCCCCTGCAAGCGCCAGAAGCGCGATGGTGACGAGTAACTTCCGCATGATTGATTCCTCCTAGAGATTTGAAACGGAGAACTTGTAGTTCCCCAATGACATCTCCACTCGCGTTGCTGCTGAACATCACCACTCGGCCACTCTTCTTCTCTCCGTCAACCATCCAAGGTGCGTAGGGCCTCGCCTGCCTTTGATCTGGCGAGGCCCCCTGCCCGCACCGGGCTACCGAAATTCACGAAGTCGATTTGCGTCGCAAAACGCGGGGTGGAATTTTGCGAATGGTTTGCTCGCGAAAAGAAGTCAGCGAGCGTGTTTTCTGCGGCAACTTTTTCTCATATTTATTTCCTCCGCGTCCCCTTTGGAAACCGATGAAATTTCAGCGCGGGCACACTTATCCGCAATCCCATGAACACTCCATTAGCTGGAACCACACGCGCGCTCCGCCGTTTCTTACGTGCGGATTCGCGCTTCGCGGCGCGCCCAAGGCAGGAGGGCAGCAGCCCGCAAAGTCTCTTTTGCGTTGTTCATAAAGATGCGTTCTTCCAGCGGAGCGTTGCAACAAGGCAGTAATAATTCAGGGACGAAAAAGAGGCAATGCAACCACGAAAAAGCGGATGCAACCTAAAGCAGCGGTTCGCCGGAATAGCCAGCGATGGTCTCGCGCGTGGTGTCGCGAAGGCGAATCAATTCGTGCCAGGCCGTGCTTTCATCGGCTTTGGCCGCCTCGCTCATGGCGCGCGGCAAGATCGGCGGAGAAACCGTAATGGTCACGCTGCCTGGCCTCGGCAGATAGTTACCATCGCGCAAGATTTTTCGCGTCCCCGAAAGGGAAACGGGAACAATTGGCACGCCGGCAGCCACGGCCGCTTTGAACGCGCCTAACTGGAAGGGCCGCACGCCGTCTTCGCCGGTAAATGTCCCTTCGGGAAAAACAAAGATGGACTCCCCTTCGTGCAACAATGTTTCCATCTCTTCGGATTGCCGCAGCCGCGATTGCGGATCGCTGCGGTCGAACTTGGTGTGCCCCATTTTTTGTAAGAAAGTTCCGATGAAGGGCATGCTCCCGACTTCCATTTTGGCCACGAAGTGGTAGGGCACGCCGAGGCCGAGCATCAGCGGCAAGACGTCGAAATAGCTGGTGTGATTCGACGCGTAGACTTTTGCTCCGGGCGCATCGACATACTCCTTGCCGATGACGCGAACGCGACAGCCAATCAACGCAAACAACACTTTGAGAGCTTTGGAAGTGAAGCGACCAGCTTTGCGGTAATCGTGGATGAAGTTGACGATCGTCCACGCCGGAACAATCCATAAGAGGAACACTACAGCAAAGTAGAGACCATAAAGAAATTCGAGCGCGCGGCGGCCACCGGCCCAAAGTTCGCCACCCGCCGTGCGCGCGGCACTGGCCGCAGCGAGCCGCGCAATTTGTAGCCACGCGGGCGCTTTGCCTTGCGACAATTTCCCAGCCAGATAGAGCTGCTTGGTTTCTTCGCGGCGCAATTTTCCGCTGGACGTTTTTGGAATGCTTCCGGGCGGAATGAGCTCGACCTTGTCCGGCGGCAAACCCAAGCCTTGCGAGACTTGCTCCGTTACAGCGGCGGTAATCGCAGCGCGCCGCGCCGCGTCGCGCTCTCGCGATTCCGCAACGACGATCAGTTTTTCCGTGCCGGACGCTTCATCCTTGACGCCGAACGCAACGACGCAGCCTTTGCGAATCCCTTCGGCGCGCGCCGCAAGCTCTTCGACCTCGTGCGGATAGAGATTCCTTCCGCCCTTGATAATGATGTCCTTCACGCGCCCAGTGACGTAAATTTCACCGTCCGCGCGATACGCGCGATCACCGGAATTAACCCAAGGATATTCTCCGTCGCCGGTCGATGGACCCAGCGGCAGCAATTTTTCCGTCGCCTCCGCATTTTGATAGTAGCCGCTGGTCGCGGACGGCCCGCGAAACCACAAAAATCCTTCGGTGCGATCGGCCACTTCCTTGCCGCCGGCATCCACAATGCGCACGTCGTGACGCGGAACGGGCTTGCCGGACGAAACGAATGCGATTGCGGTTGCATCGCCCTCACTGGCCGGCACAGCGCGCCCTTCGGCGGTGAAGATGTCGCGTTCGATGCGATCGATCAACGGCCCGCGATTCAGCGGTGGAACGGTCACGGCGAGCGACGCTTCGGCGAGGCCGTAGACGGGAAGTTGCGCCTCGCGACGAAAACCGTGGCCCGCAAAACGTTCGGCAAAACGAGTCAATGTATCTGGGTTCACCGGCTCGGCGCCGTTCAAGGCGCTACGCCAGCGGCTCAAGTCGACCCCTTCGATATCTTTGTCGGCGATTTTCCGGACGCAAAGTTCATAGGCAAAATTGGGCGCGGCGGAAATTGTGCCGCCATATTTTTGAAAGGCCTTCAGCCAGCGTTCCGGCCGCGTGAGAAAGGCGAGCGGCGACATCACGGCGAGAGGGATCCCGAAGTGCAGCAGCGTGAGCCACGCGCCGATGAGCCCCATGTCGTGATAAAGCGGCAGCCAGCTCACGCCGACGTCGCCTGGCCCCAACTCGACGGCTTCGCCGATGGCTCGAATGTTCGCGAGGAGATTTGCGTGCGTGAGGACGACGCCTTTTGGATTGCCGGTCGAGCCGGAAGTGTATTGCAGGAGCGCGATGTCGCTCGATTTCCGCACGCGACTCCCGGTGAGATGAAGCGGCAGAGCACCAGGCGAAGGCGGCGGGGCCTTGTCCGCGGTCTCGATCAATTTTTCAGCGTCGGCCACTTCGGCAAGTGAGCGCACGCGCGGCTTTAAAAGTTTGGCGACGGCTTCGACCTGATGAAACGTGAGGAGCAAGCACACGCCTGCGTTTTGGAGAATGGCCGATTGCCGCGCGGCGTATTCCTCGATGCGGTCCGCGCGGAAGGGAGGATAGATGGGGACAGGAATTGCGCCCGCGAGCAAAATTCCTGCGTAGGAAACGAAAAAGGCGCGCGACGTGGGCAGCATCAGCGCGACACGTCCGCCAGCGGGAACACCGCGCCGTGCCAATTCCGCGGCACACCGCTGCGCGGCGGCGTAGAGCTCGCCAAAGGTCAGCGTGGCAGTGCGTTCTTTGCCGTCGGCGTCTTCCGTTATCAGCAGATGTGCGCGTTCGGCGTCGTGCATAGCGCGATAGCGCAGAACGTCGAGAAGCGTTTCGGTCGCGAAGATTCCAGCGTCGGGCGCTTCGAAATGCAACTTTTGAGCCGAGATGCTCGCGCGCAAAGCGGAGGCAGCTTCGTCATCTTGCGCGTCGGCGCCGGGAGCGGCGCGCAGTGCCATCGCGAGGTCTTCGGGAGTGTTTGCCTCCGCCACGACGCGATCGGGCAGGCGTACGCCAAACGCCGATTCGAGGCGGGCAAGCAGTTCGACGCGCTCGAGGCTCCCGAGACCGAGATCGCGGTCGAGTTGCGATGACGCGCTGAGCATGGGCAACGCGCCGCGGCTGCCGAGTTCTTCCAGCAGGCTGCGAATCACTCCGAGTACGCGTTCGCGCACTTCGGAGGCGTCGAGCTGTGTTGCGGGTGTGGCCACGGGTCACATGTATGCAGGATAAGTTCGCGTTCGGCAGAGGCTACCACGCGCGGGCAGCGTTTGCCATTAACGCGAAAACGCCTGTTCCAAGCTTTGCGCGCCGGGGATTACGCGCTTTTCTGAGCGGCCTGCTGCGCGGCATAGTCGCGCGGCATCAACGTCGTCGAAAGATCCACGCCAGAAAGGTCCGCGCCCGTCAAATCGGTTTCGCGGAGAATCGCCACGCCCATGTCGGCGCCGCTGAATTTCGCGCCGTTCAAGTTAGCGAGCCGGAAATTTGCGTTGCGCAAAAGCGCGCGATGGAAATTCGCATGCGAAAGGTCGCAGCGAAAAAACTCGACACCGCTGGCTTGCGCTTCGGTCAAATTGGCGCCAGGCAGAATCGCCTCTGTCATGTCCGTGTTGCGCAAATCAGTTTTGCGAAGATTTGCTTCGGACAAATCCGCGCCGGGCAGCTTGGCTTTGCGAAGGTCCGAGCCTTCGAGGTTCGCCCCCTTCAGAATCGCACCGCTAAGGTTGACACCTTGTAAATCGGCCCGGGAAAGGTCGGCGCCAGCCAGATCGGCCCGCGCGCCACCGTCCTTTCCGCTGAAAAACAGCGTATGCGCTTCGAGAATCTCGGTCAGGCGTTTGCCATTGTGCTTAATGCTTTTCGCTTTTCTCAATCCCATAGTCTTCCTTCTTCCAATTCCTCTTCCCATCCTTATTTTACCCGCTCTTCAACAGCCTGACGAGCGCTTCCCGCCCTCGGCGGGCTTGGTTTGTTGGCAGCGCTCTTTTCGTCGTCATCCGAGATCGTCATTTCCGCTCTCGGCTGATGCGTGGCGAAAAGGAGAGACTCGATCTTCTCCCGGCTGATCCGTACTCCCCAAGCGTCGTGGCCTCCCAAGACGAAACATAGAAACACCCTGCGCAAGATTCTTTTTAGAGACATCCCTTACTCCAAGAACACAACGAGGTTTGCGCTGCGCGCATGCGAGGCCTGATAAGACGGCCCATTTAGTAGCGATGAGTTATGGTCTGCGCCGCGCGAGGGCGGCTGTTTAAAGCTCAGGACACGGCTGAGGGACTAAACAAGCGGAGGAGGACGCGGGGAGAAAACGAGGAGTTCTGGATAGGAAAGCTTTCTGGAAGGCGCGCGCTCCGTTGGCAAGGGAGCGCCGACGACTTCCGCAAAAAAGTACCAAACAGGGATTAGGAAGAGAAAAAGGAGGCCAAGCAGGGGCTGCGTCACCGCGACAAGCAAAGCCAACGACATCCAAAAGAAGATTTCGATCCCGCGCGCCATTCGGTTGGACTTCATATGCGAGTTCTTCCATACAGATGTTACGCCGAGCCGCGCCATTCTCAAAACCTCCAGTCATGGCGGAGGTTCCTCGTCGCCAGGCGCCAAAAGCCGTGTAGAGTCAGTTTGTGGTAGCGTTTGAAATTAGATGTTTGCCTGGAAAGTGAGAGTTCTCTTGAAGCTGGCAAAATTGTTCTGCGCGTTGTTCGCGATGGCTCTCACGGCACTTTCGTTTTCGGCGGCGGAGGCTTCGCCGCAGTTGGCGATCACGCACGTCACGGTGATCGATGCCACCGGCCGATCGCCGCAGCTCGACCAGACCGTTCTCATCGAAGCGGGGAGGATCGCTGCGGTCGATGCCACGGCCAAGATCAAGATCCCCAAGAACGCGCGAACGATCGATGCGACCGGAAAGTTTCTGCTGCCCGGCTTCTGGGACATGCACGTGCATCTCGCGGGTATCAACGCGGACCCGTCCTGGAGCAAACAAGTTCTGCTGCCGCTGCTCTTGGCGAATGGCATTACGGGCGTGCGAGATATGGGCGGCGATTTGGACGCGCTGCTCTCCTGGCAACGCGACATTGAATCCGGCGCGCTGTTGGGGCCGCACATCGTCGCCGCGGGCCCATTCCTTGCCGCGAGCGGAAAGAAGACTCCCGAGCAATATCCCGTTGCGAATGCAGAGGAGGCTCGCGCCGCTGTCGACGATTTGAAAAAGCGTGGCGCAAATTTCATCAAGATTATTTCGATGCCCTCGCGCGAGGCTTTTTTCGCGGTTGCCGACGAATCCAAGAAGCAGAACATTTCTTTTGTGGGCCACTTGCCCTTCGAGGTCGGTGCCAAGGAAGCAAGCGACGCCGGTATGCACAGCATCGAACACCTTCTCTATAGCGCCTTTGCGTTGTCATTTTCCTCGAAGGAGGCCGAGCTTCGACCGCGGCTCGTGCTGGCGGAAAAAAATGGCGACGCCGTGGCGTGGGAGCAGATCGCGCACGAAGCCGACGCCACCTACAGCACGGAAAAAGCAGCCGTGCTCTTTGAAACGCTCAAGAAAAACGGGACCTGGGTGACGCCCACGCTTGCGTCGCTGGACATAACGTCTCATCCGGAAAACTGGAAGCCGGACGAGCCCCTGCTCGCGTTCGTTCCGCCGTCGATGGCGAAGGCGTGGCGCGATTCGATCAACGATGAGGAAATGAAGAAGCGTGCGGCGTGGCTGGCTCGGCAAGCGTCCAACGACTGGAAACTTACGGGCGAGTTGCATCGCGCTGGAGTGCCGCTGCTGGCCGGCTCGGACTCGCTGGATCCGTTTGTATTTCCAGGCGACAGCCTTCATCACGAACTCTTTGAGTTGGTGCGCGCAGGATTCACGCCGATGGAAGCCGTGCAGGCTGCGACGCGTGGAGCAGCGCAGTTTCTCGGCCGCGAAAAGGATTTGGGCACGGTAGAAATCGGCCATGAAGCCGACCTGGTCTTGCTCAGCGCGAATCCATTGGAGAACATCGACAATACGCGCAAAGTCGCGGCTGTGGTTCGACACGGCGCTTACTATGACCGCGCAGCACTCGATGCGCTCCTCGCGCGAGCGAAAGAAGCGGCAGCGGCCGTTCCCGAAGAGAAGCCCTAGTCCCTCTGTATTCGTTCGGCGCTTCGTAGGACAATGCTTGTATCCCGGCTTGCGGCCCCGCCGCCCAGAGATGAAATTCGCCTTCCCAATTCGCTGCCGAGCTAGCGCTTCCCTCTGGTTGTGTGCTTTTTCCCTCGCATGCCTGATATTGGGCGCGGGCGCGTCTGCCCAGGAGCGGGCCATCAGCAACGAGATTGTTGCGAACCTCGCCGGAGGGCGCGTGATCATTCATGTGGCCAGGGATAGAATCGTTTTCGCGGCCATCGACGAACCAGTCGAAACGCACTCCGTTCCGCCACGCGTGCTCGGGATCGATTCGACGCATATCGGTGTGCTTCTGGGCGCGTCCGAATGGCGGCACACCGCCGATCCCCAACCCGTACGGCTCGACAGGGATTTTCCCCACATCTCCGGCAAGAACCCTAATTATGCGGCCAACCCCGATGAGATTGCTCCCGACCTGGATGAGATCGGAGTCGCTTTTCTGGAGCGTCTGCGCCCGCTCGTTTCCCAGCTCCAGCACAAAGTGGACTTCAAGCCGAACGAAGATCTCTTTGAAGTTGTGTTGATCGGATATGCGCCCGACGATTACGGTCCCGAAGTATGGACCATCGAATACCGCATCGAGCAGGTGGAGGTGTCCACAAGCGGGGATTTTTGGCAGACGCGGCTGCTGAGGCCGCGGTTCACGCAGCTTTATCCACCGGAGAAGCACGCACCGCGAACTCTGGTTGAAGTTCGCTATCCCGACACGATCCAGGGGCCCTCCTTGCAACAATTGATTGAGGGAAATGATCCAGAGATCGACAACATGTCGCAGAGAAATCCCAAGTTTTTGAAGGTAGAAGAAGAGATTGAGCGCGGCCAAGCTAACAAGGCGGCGCCGGAAGATTCGACCGATTTCATGCGGGCCGTCTTGCCGCTGATCGTCGGCAAGTCTCACTTCATTCTTGGCACAATGACCGAGGGTGGCTTCGATTGGGTGGTTCCACCAGACGAGCCGGTGGAAAAGGCAAAGGCAGACAAGAACCGGCCGCCCGAAGCGCCAACGCTGCGCCCGAGGCCCAATCCGAACCCTAATCCTTAACAGTTGGATTGACGGTTCCGACGACCTGCCTGCTAGTCTCCAGCTGCTCTGACGCGCCCAAGGTGGCCACCGATGTCTTTGCGGTAGTGCATTCCGTCAAAGTGAATTTTGTCAACCGCCTGGTAGGCGGACTCGAGGGCGAGTTCCAGAGTGCTTGCTGAAGAGGTCACACCGAGAACGCGGCCGCCGCTTGTGACCAGGGAATCGCCGACGAGTTTCGTACCCGCATGGAAAATCTGAACACCAGTGTCTTTAGCTAGAGAGGTTAGGCCGTCAATTCTCTTTCCCGCCTCAAATATTCCAGGGTAGCCACCCGAAGCTAACACCACGCAGGCACTTGCGCCAGACTTCCAGCGCAATTTCTTGTGATCCAATTGTCCTGCCGCGACGTCCGCAAGAACCTCGGCCAGATCGAAATCCATGCGAGCGACGATGGCTTGCGTTTCTGGATCACCCAGGCGGCAATTGAATTCGAGCACCTTCGGGCCAGACTTAGTCAGCATGAGCCCGACGTACAGAAAGCCCTGGTAAGGAATGCCGTCCTTGGCCAAACCGCGCAGCGTCGGTTCCGCAATGGTGGAAATCACAACGTCGCGCAGGCCGTCAGGAAGCAGTTCGTCTGAAGAGTAGGCGCCCATTCCGCCCGTGTTCGGTCCCTGATTGCCGTCGAATACGCGTTTGTGGTCGCGCGTCGGCACGAGCGGCGCGTAGCTCTTGCCGTCGGTCAAGATGATGAAGGAGAGCTCTTCGCCATCCAGCGTTTCTTCGAGTAGGACGCGCCGACCGCCCGAGCCGAGCTCGTTCTTTTCCATGATGCGCTCGAGAAATTGCCGCGCAGAATCTACGTCGGGAGCCAGCAAAACGCCTTTACCCGCGCACAAGCCATCAGCCTTGATGACCAGCGGCCATTCCACTTCGTTGAACGCTGCGTACGCCTCCGCGGCGGAGCCGTATGCGCCGTACATTTTTGCGGTCGGAATGTTGTGACGCAGCAAAAACTCCTTCGAAAAGATCTTGCTGCCTTCGAGCTGTGCGGCACGTTGCGAAGGCCCGACAATGGGCCATTTTCGCTGCGCAAATGCATCGGAAATGCCGTTCACCAAAGGTAGCTCGGGTCCCACGAGCGTCAAATCCGGAGAAATTTTTTCGGCAAGCGCCACGAGCGCAGCAACGTCCCCTGCGTCAACGGAAACGCACTCGGCATCCGCTGCAATTCCTCCGTTGCCCGGCGCGCACCACACTTTCTCAACCCGCGCGCTTTGCTTCAGTTTCCATGCCAGGGCATGCTCGCGTCCACCGCCGCCAATCACCAAAATCTTCATTCAGTGGCCCTCTCAAGAAGCGCACTTCGAACGATAGACATCCCCTTCGAAGGTGTCAACCTGGGGAAGTTCGTGGCGGAGCGCGACAGAAAAGCAGCGCGAGAGCGGAGGGTATGCGGTTCCTGCGGCGACGAGGAGCGGCGACTCTTGTGGCGTAAGCCGCAATCTTTACTCATTCGGCCAGTACTTTTCCGTTTTCGATGCGAGGCAGAGCGGAGCCACTACAATTGTTAGAACCAGGGATTGCCCTCGACTGCCTCTCGAACTGAAAGGAACAGCTATGCTGCTCATTCCTCTCCGGCACGAAAACATGAAGGGGCGTCGCTGGCCCGTCGTAACCTTCACTATTATCGCTTTGAATGTCGTCGCCTTCCTCGGCACCCATTGGACGATTCAGTCGCAAGAGGCGCAGATTCCCCAGCGAGTCGAGGTGCGCAAACACCTCCTGTTTCTGGCAGCCATGCACCCAGAATTGACGATGGGCGACGATGCCCACCGATTTATCGACCCGCTTGCGGAAAAGTATCCGAATGACTGGAAACAGCTAGGTTCGCCTGATCGGAAGCCGGCGGACGAATGGGACGCCAATATTCGCGGCGTCAGCGATCCAGCGGTGCTTCAGACCGAAATGGATAGCCTTTCGCAGAAGTTCGAGGATATGGAGCGCAATACGCTGTTGGGTCACTACGGCTTTCTGCCAGCGCACCCAACGGCAATTTCGTACCTAACCGCTAATTTCCTACATGCTGGTTGGCTTCATCTCATCGGCAATATGTGGTTTCTTTGGCTTGCTGGATTCACTCTTGAAGACAATTGGGGTCGCCCAATCTACGCGACTTTTTATTTGGTGGCTGGAGCCGTTGCGATTCAATTTCACGGCTGGATTTACCCGCATAGTTTCGCGCCCTATTTGGGAGCGTCGGGAGCCGTCGCCGCTTTGATGGGAGCTTTTCTGGTGCGGTTTCCGAAGATGAAGATCGAAATGTTTTGGCTGCTGTTCTATGTCCGCGGACGATTCAAAGCGCCGGCGCTGTGGCTCTTGCCACTATGGGGGTTAATGGAGGTTTTCTACGGCACGCTGTTTGGTCAGGCGTCGGGAGTGGCGCACTGGGCGCACGTTGGCGGGTTCGCCTTTGGCGTGGTTGGCGCGCTTGTACTTTCGTGGACCAGTTTAGAACAAAAGGCCAGCTCAGCGATTGAGGAGAAAGTGGCTTGGTCCGCGGATCCGGCCATCGTCCAAGCGACAGAAGCTATGGAACAGGGCAAGACGGACGAGGCCATTCAAAAGCTAACGCAGCACATCGCAAGCAAACCGGATTCTGCCGATGCTCTGGTTCTCTTGCAGCAGCTTTATTGGCGCAAGGGCGATTCGGTTTCGCATCAAGACGTTACTGCGAAGCTGTGCCAGCTCCATCTGAAGAACCACGATGGAGAAGCCGCCTGGCGCGATTACGAAGAGTTCCAGAACACGGGCGGGCAGCGCTTGCCGGCCGCGATATGGCTGGAGCTCTGCCGCTTCCTTGAGGGGCAACAGAACTTCGACCGCGCCGTCACTGAATACGACAAACTCTCGGCTGCTTACCCGAAGGAGAGGCAGGCGCTGCTTGCGCTTATGGCTGCAGGCCGGCTATCGCTGAAGAAGTTGGCCCGTCCTGCGGAGGCGCTTCATTATTATCGCGCTGCGTCCGCTTCGCCCGTGCCGCACCTGGATTGGGAATCGAATATTCAAGCAGGAATCAAAGAGGCCACGGCGACACTGGCTCAATCCGAAGTCTCCGCATAATCGAATGATTACGAGATAATAACCCGTTAATTATAGTTTATTGGTTAGTTTGCTTGTCGAGAAGCAAGCGAGGCCGACCGCGGAGTACGCGTGTTCGTGTCAGGCCTTCGGATAAAGATCCATGCTTGCTAGGCTTGGCCGACAGCTCGAATCGGGATAGTTACACCGGAGGCAGCGTCCGATGAGGCGAGCATGTGGCACCGGCCGTCAAAAATTCCGCCCGGGTCAATGACCATGCACGGAGAATGAACTTCGCCTGTGACTACGCCTTTGGCCTGGATTTCAACGCGGCCCTTGGCAAAAATGACGCCGTCAAAGCGGCCAGAGATCACCACACGATTGCCTTCGATCTGGCCTTCAACTTTGGCGCCATCACCCAAAACGACCGTTTGTTCAGAGATGATGTTGCCCTTGACGTTGCCGTCAATGCGAAACGTTCCTGTGAGTTGGAGGGTGCCCTCCAGCGTAACGCCTTGATCGATAAATCCGGTCCACTCCTCGCTGACACCATTTTTCGAGGCACCGGGCCACTTCCAAGCCATCGCGATTCTCCTAGAGGGACCTTACTACTTTAGCGTGCGTTGCGGGCGTGTCAACGCGCGGAACGCGCGAAGTTGTCCAAACGATACGCGGAGTAAACGGCAGTTCGATTTTCGCAGGGTTGCTACGTTACTTCATCAATCGATCGTAAATTCCCATCAGTTGGGCGTCGTCGTAGAATTCGACCACGAGCTGGCCGGGCCGCATCTTGGTTTTTTCTCTCAGCAGAATCTTCGTGCCCAAGTGCCGTCGCAGCTCATCGATTGCCGAGCGGATGTTGGCATCCAAGTGGACCTCTGTTGACACAGCAGCAGTACGGGAGCGCCGCGAGGCAAGGCGCTCGATTTGACGAACAGTAAGGCCGCCGCGTGCGGCGCGCTGAGCATAGCGCATTCGCAACTGGGAATCAGCGACAGCCAGTAACGCGCGCCCATGTCCAGCGGAAAGTTTGCCTTCTTCGATCCAATCCTGAATCGTAGGCTCAAGCTTGAGCAGGCGGATCGAATTGGCGACCGTAGCGCGGTCCTTGCCAGTTCTCTCCGCGACGGCTTCCTGAGTAAGCTGAAATTCGTCCATCAGCCTCTCGAACGCCCTGGCTGCCTCTATAGCGTTCAAGTCCTCACGCTGGATGTTTTCCACCAGCGTCATTTCCAGCGCTAGTTCGTCCGGAACTTGGCGGACGATGACGGACACTTTTGTCAGCCCTGCCCGCTGTGCGGCCCTCCAGCGTCGTTCGCCGGCGATCAATTGAAAACGGTTTCCAATGGGTCGAACCACAAGTGGCTGGATGATGCCGCTGGATTGGATGGATCGCGCCAGCTCGTCGAGGGCCTCTTCGCGGAAGCGTGTGCGCGGCTGGTAAGGGCTTGGTTCGACGAGATCGATGTCGAGCTGCATCGGGCCGGAGGGCGATGGTTCTCGCGCGGGGGCTGCGGCAGCGGCGCCCGCGCCGGTGCTATGAGATTGGGCTGGCGTCGGTGGAGCCGGTACCTGAGGCTCAGGCTCCCGAATCAGCGCTCCTAGCCCTCTTCCCAGTGCGTTTCGCGTCATTGGCAATGACCTCCTGGGCGAGTTGTGTATAGCCCTCGGCCCCTTTACTGTGAATGTCATAAAAGATGATGGGTTTTCCAAAGCTTGGCGCTTCGGCAAGCCGAACATTGCGCGGAATCACGCTTTGAAAGACCTGAGTTCCGAAAAAGCTGCGCAGATCTGTGGCAACTTGCCGCGATAGGGTTGTGCGTTCGTCATACATCGTCAGCAAAATGCCTTCGATTTCAAGGCTTGGATTCAGTGTGCGCCGGATGCGCATAAGAGTGTCGAGCAGTTCGGATACGCCTTCGAGGGCAAGATACTCGCACTGGATGGGTACCAGCACGGCGCTGGCGGAAACAAGCGCATTCAAGGTCAGGAGATCGAGAGCTGGCGGACAGTCCAGGACAATGAATTTGTAGCGGTCTTGGATCAAATTGATGAGCGCTTGCAGCTTGTATTCGCGATTTTCCGCTGTAACTAGCTCGACGGCGGCACCGGCGAGGTTTTTGTCGGCGGGGACGACATCCAAGCCATCGACTTGCGACTTTTGGACAATTTTGTCAAAAGGTTCATTCAAAATCAGACATTGGTAGAGAGTTCTGCGAGAGGGATCTTTGGCAAAACCGATGGCGGCGGTAGCGTTAGCCTGGGAATCGCAATCGACGAGAAGGGTAGGCTGCTCGGAAGCAGCGAGGCATGCCGCAAGGTTCACTGCAGTCGTGGTCTTTCCTACCCCGCCTTTTTGATTTGCAACGGCGATTATCCGCGCCAACGAGTCCCCCAAGTCGCGGAAAGTTACCAGAATCGAAGAGAGGATGCAATGTGTTTCACGTGGAACGCTAGAGGGCTGTGGAATTTTCGGCGAGCGTTCCACGTGGAACACAGCCTCGCTCCAGGAATTGATAAGAATGGTTCCACGTGGAACGAAAGGTGACGTTCAGCAAGGCGACTTTGCAAATGAAGAGCAGAGGATCGGATTGTTCCACGTGAAACAGAGAAGGGCGCGCTAACTGGCAGGAACGTCTTCCGTACTGAGCTTCTTCGGGCAAAAGGCAGAAGTCTGCGTCGTCCTATGTTTCACGTGGAACAAAGACCAATGACAAGTCAAAGGGCCAATCGTTCGAGTGAGGGTCCTCTTTGAATTAGCCTGAGAGAATAGAGAGAATCTTGTTCCACGTGGAACGAAAGAGGGCTCAAAAGTCCGGCAAATTCCAACGCGGACGGTCCATTCTCGCGAATCTTCCAAGTGAATCGACCATGTGGAGAGATTTAGCCGATGATGCGAATTAATGGCAGATTATCGGGAGACGAAATATGCGACAAGTCGTTCTGTTTCAGGTCGTTACGCCGACACTTGGGGCTTTTTGGTGCCGACCAATAGATACCGGCGCAGAGAATGTGGCACGGCGATCGGCTCTTGCCACTCCCAAGCCGATCCGCGGCGCGCGTGGTCCAGATCACGGCCCCCGATCCAAAGAATAACCTGTTTTGCTGCAATGGTTTGCGAAGCAGCCCAGGCGAGAAAGGGTTCGAAGTCTCCCAGCGCTCTCGAGCACACGTAATCCAGGGGGGCGGCTTCTTCGCCGAGCTCCTCATAGCGACTGACCAGCACCTTCGTGTCTGGAAGTTCAATGTTTCTAAGGACTTCCGCGAGGAAAGTGGCCTTTTTCATATTGGATTCGATCAGGAATACCTGGACGTCCGGCCGCATTATTTTGAGAGGAATACCCGGAAAGCCGGCTCCAGAGCCAACGTCGGCGAGCCGACCGTTTTCCACAGGTACCGCCACTGCGGCATACATACTTTCGCAAAAATGACGATATAGTATCTCCAGAGGGTCACGGATGGCCGTCAAATTTATCTTCTCGTTCCAAGCCAACAGAAGTTCCATATATCGTTGAATATAAACGATTTGCTGGTCATTCGCGTCCAATTGAAACTCGCCGAGAGCGCGGCGAATGGTCTCCACGGAAAGCACCGCTGGGGTAGGTGTTGTCATAAGAGTAACTATAATCCTGTAGAGCTGTGGGTTTCCACGCCGACCGCAGTCAATTCCTTCTTCAGTAGATACCTCGGACCAGCTATCCCTGCCACGGTATCCACCGCGGCGTGCCAAAGCATGACTGGAACCAAGCCATCGTACGCGATTCGGGCCGTTCCGAATACAGTACCGATGACCAGTGTGCTCACCAAACCACCGCTGCCCTGATAGAGATGTGCTAGTCCAAAAAGCACGGACGACAGCAGCACAACAGGCACTGCCGGGAGGCCGGCTTTGGTCAAGGCCGCCATGGCAAAGCCTCGGTACAGGAATTCTTCGCACAACCCGGCTGTTAGCGCGAGGGACAGGTAAGGGAGAAGCTCCATGCGGGATTGCGGCAAGATGCGCTCGGCGAGAGACTTCATGAAGCCCTGCGCCTTTCCTGTTGAACGTCCCATCCGGCGAAGATTGAGCCACTGCAAGCCGCCCAAAGTCGCAGCGCCGACAATTGCAGCAAAAAAAATTCTCCAACCCCCATGAACCAAAAGTCCCAATTCTTCAAATGTCAGTCCTCGGGCCAAAGCACGCCAGGCGGTCACGGCAACAGCAACCCATTGAAAGGCGATCGTCGAAAGATAAAGGGTGAGCCGCTCTCGCGTTCCCATTTGAGGAATCGCAAGCAAGCTTTTCAGCCGGGCATGTCCGCGCCAGGGCAGAACAACCCCCAGCACCAAGAAGATCAACCAGAAGTCCCACGGCATCCGGCGATGAAACCACGTTCGCGAACGTGATGCAACTCCGCAGCGGTCGCAGCGCCGTGGCCCGCTTCGCGTGACAAACGAAACGCCGCGGACATCGCTATAATGAAGCGCGAAAGATCGAGGTGAATCATGGCGGCACAAGTGAAGCTGACGGCGATGGCGAAAGCGGCCGGGTGCGCGGCGAAATTAAATCCTGCGACGCTCGACGGCATTTTGCGCAAGCTTCCGCGCCAGACGGATCCGAATGTACTCGTAGGATTCGACACCAATGACGACGCAGGGATTTATCAAATCAGCGAGAGTCTCGCGCTCGTGCAGACGGTCGATTTCTTCACGCCGATCGTGGACGATCCATTTCTTTTCGGGCAAATCGCCGCGGCCAATTCGTTGAGCGACATCTACGCGATGGGAGGCCGGCCGATTTCGTCGCTGTCCATTGTAGGTTTTCCTGAAAAAGGGGATCCGGAAATACTCGAGCAAATCATTCGGGGCGGCCTCGCGAAAATGGACGAAGCGAAGTGCAGCGTCATTGGCGGGCATTCAATTCGCACGGACGATATGCTTTTCGGTTATGCAGTTACGGGTACTATCCACCCTCAGCGCGTTTGGAGAAACGTAGGCGCCAAGCCCGGCGACGCGCTGCTTTTTACCAAGCCGATCGGGACTGGCGTCATCACGACGGCGCTGAAAAAAGATCGCGCTCCGGCGGAATCGCTGCGGGCCGCCGTTTCTTCCATGAGCACGCTGAACGCCGCTGCCGCCGCGGCGCTCCAGGAACTCGATGAAAGTGCGCAGTCCGCAAAGCCCATTCATGCGGTCACGGATGTGACCGGTTTCAGCCTAATTGGACACGCTCGTGAAATGGCGCTCGGCGATCCGGCTCACGGCCTCGACCCTGTTTCGCTCGAATTCGACTATCGTTCCTTCAGCTATTTTCCGGGCGCGGTCGAAGCCGCACGCGAAGGACATCTCTCAGGCGGCTTGAAAAACAACCGCGCTTTCGTTGGCGATTGTGCCGAATTCGAATCGAGCGTCCCGTCCGAATACCAGGACCTGCTCTTCGATCCGCAAACGTCGGGCGGTTTTCTTGTGGCCGTCGCAGTGGACCACGCCGCCGCCGCCTTGGCAGCGTTCGCGCGTCACGGAGTCTCCGCGCATCGCGTCGGCCGCGTGCTACGGAAGGCATCTCCATTGATCAAGGTTCTGTGAGATCGTTCCGTGAGATTGTAGATTTTCTGCTTCGAGCAAACCGGAGAATGTCGCAACTCTGCGAAAGGACATCGTCCGCACAAAACGAATGGACACCATCACACACGGCATCGCCGGCGCGCTAATCGGCAAAGCAGTCTTTCGCGGCGAAGACATGTTTGCATCGAGCCCCGTGAATCGTGCGCGGATCATCACGTGGTCCTTGATGCTCGGCGCTATCTTTCCCGACTCCGATATTCTTCGCGACATGTTCTCGCGAAACCCTCTGCTCATCCTGACGTGGCATCGCAGCATCACGCATTCGCTCGTGTGCATGCCGCTGTTCGCTCTCGCGCTTGCCGCGCTTACCTGGTGGTTCGCGCGCTGGCGCAAATGGGACGCGCCTTCGTTCCTTGCCTTGACCGGCATCTACGCGGTCGGCATCCTCAGCCACATTTTTCTGGACTTGGCCACATCCTTCGGCACGATGATCTGGTCGCCGCTCCGCTGGACGCGCCCCGCATGGGATCTGCTTTTCATTATCGACGTGACGTTCACCGCGCTCCTGCTTTGCCCGCAAATCCTCGCTTGGGTCTATCGCAAACCGGAAGGTTTGAAGAATCGTGCCAGCATCACGTGGTCTGTTCTGGCGCTCGGATTCATGGGCATCGCGGCTCTTTTGATAAATGTCGGCGCGCCGATAACTGCACAAACTGCAGTTGTCGTTGTCGCGTTGCTCGCCGTGTTTGTTCTGCTTCCCACCGTTCGCGGCAAAGGGCTGCGAGTTCGCTACGCTACCTGGAATCGCGCCGGTCTCGCCGCCGCAACTCTTTATATATGCGCAACGTTCTATGCTCATCGAATTGCTCTGAAACGTGTCGAGAAGGTCGTCTCGATTTTCCAGGTCAAGGCAGAGTCGTTCGGCGCCTTGCCGCAGCTTCCATCGCTCTGGCATTGGGATGGCCTCGTGAACACGGCGCAAGGCGTCTTCGAAGTTCGGCTCGATCTCAGCGAACCGGTCTCTCCCGCGTCCATCGAGCAGACCTACTATCCCGATGCCATTCCCAATCCATACACGGAAGCGGCCAGGCGTTTGCCGGAAGTGCAAACGGTTTTGTGGTTTTCGCGCTTTCCGGTGACGCGCTTCCACATGGAGGGCAAAGACGCCATCGTGGAATTTTCCGACATCCGCTTTCATCCCATGCGCGGAAATCGTCCGACGGCGTTTACCTACCAGGTAAAAATGGATGAGTCAGGGAAAGTGCTCTCGCAAGGTTGGGCGCGAGAGTAGAGATGGATTTTTGCGGGACGAGCGCCCTAACGCTCGAAATTATTTTGCCTTCGCCGGATGAATGACGACCTGGCGATCTTCGCCCACGCCGACGCTTTCGGTGCGCACTCCAGGCAAGTCTTTCAACGCAAGATGCACGATGCGCCGTTCGCGCGAGGACATGGGATTCAACCGGAAAGGCTGGTTCGAACTTTGCACGCGCTCCGCAGCCACACGCGCTGTCATGCGCAGCTCTTCAAAACGCAGCGCCCGATAACCGCCGCTATCCAAATGGATTTTTTCGTGGAAGGTGGGTTCCAGCCGCAACGCGCGAAACGCGAGGTGCTCAATCGCTTTCAGCAGTTCCGCGTTGCGCTCGAGCAGGATCTCCTTGTCGCGGCCGTCGAGGTCGGCAATGACTTCGGCGTCGCTCGCGGCGTCCGGCGCATTCGCCTGCACCTTCACCTTCAACTCCAGCCCAGACACGCGCACCATCTCTTCCAGAAATTTCCGCAGCGCCTCCGTGGCTGCTTGCCGGTCGAGCTTGCCGTCCCGGATAAGGTCCTGTGCCATGCGCCTCCGTAGAATCTGGGCTCTTGATTCTCAACCGACGCCAAGTTTGTTAGGACTTCTTGCCACGTGGCAACTGCTTGGCCGGCACTACGGGCGGGTGCTTGCGATTGAGATACCACTGCTGCGCGATTCCCACCACACCGCTGGTAAGAATATACACTGCGAGGCCGCTCGGATAGGGAATAACCATGAAGAGGCCGGCCATGCCGATCGGCATGATTTTCATCATTTTCTGCTGCTGCGGGTCGGTCGAAGGCACGGGCGTCATTTTCGAAGAGAGATACATCGACACGCCCATCAAGACTGGAAGGATGTAATACGGATCCTTCGCCGAAAGGTCCGTAATCCACCAGAACCACGGCGCGTGCCTCAATTCGATGGTCCCTTGCAGCGCCCGGTACAGGCCATACCAGATGGGCATTTGCAGGAGTTGCGGGATACAGCCGCCCACGGGATTAATACCTTCCCGGCTGTAGACGGCCATCACCTCTTTGTTCATCTCCTGCTTTTTCGGATCGTTCATCTTGTACTTCTTGTAGCGATCCTGAATCTGTTTGATTTCCGGGGCCACGCGCTGCATTTTGAGCGTCGTCTTGTAGCTCGAAATGCGCAGCGGGGAGAGAAGCATGTTGATGATGAGCGTCAGCACGACAATCGCCCATCCCCAGTTCGGCACGTAGTTGTGGATCCACTTCAGGCCGTGAAACAGCGGGTCGGCGATGATTTCCAGCCAGCCAAAATTCACGAGAGCGTGCAGCGGCGGCTTTAACTGCTTCAAAATGTCGTAGTCTTTGGGCCCGACATAAACGCGCATCGCCAGTGTCTGGCCTTGCGTCGTCGCCGCCACTTCGGAGACGGGCTCCTGCGCGTCTTTTCCTTCGACCTGAATCGTCCGCTCCACTTTCCAATAACGCGTCTCGATCGCGCCCGGCGCAGGTTCCTTCATCGGCAAGAAAGCCGCAACAAAGTAGCGGTCTTCGATGCCCGCGTAATCCTTGCCGCCCATCCAAATTCCGGGGCCCCATTTTTCAGGCCCTTCGAGCTTCTTGTAGGGAAGCGCGCTCAGCGAACCGTTTTCGCTGTAGAAGGTGTAAACCGTCTCGACTGGCGCGGGATTCTGCACCGTTAGGTCGCCGAATCCGCCCAGCCACGCGAGGCCCGCCTTGATCGGCGTGCCGTTCAGCTTGACGGAAGTCTCCACGCGCATCACATAGGAGTGATCGAAGTAGAAAGTCTTTGTGACTTCGAGGTGCCCGTCGCTCCAGGTCATCTGCAGGTTCGCCGGAGCTTCGAGCTTGTTGCCGGCCGGCAGAGCCGTAACGGATTGCGGAATGTCGACTGTAGGCTTGCCTGGATTAAAAACCCAGGCTACATACAGCCCAGAGTTGGCCTGCGATTCCAACTGCGCGTCGTCCAACACTAGGGAAAACGGCCATCCACCGACCTCTGCCGCCGCCTCCGGATGCACCACGTCCAGCACGCGCGGCGGTTTTGCGTCGTCCTTATAATTTTTCAGCTGCCAGCTTTTCACCACGCCGCCGCGGTTTGAGATCTCTACGCGGTAGAGCGAATTCTCAATGGTGATTGTCCGTTCTTGCGAGTCGGCCTTTGCGTGCACGACGGCGATCGGCGCTGGGGCGATCCTCACCTGGGAGCTGGCGGTCCCATTCGAAGCTCCCCCGGTCGAGGTGGAAGCAGCAGGCTTCCCGATGTTCGCCGCCGAACCGGTAATTCCAGGTTTGTTGGTTAGCGGACTGTTCGCTGGTGGCTTCGGCGCGAAGAACTTTACCCAGAGCAGAATCACCGCCATCGAGAGCAGTGAGGCGACCAGAATGCGCATCTCTGAAGAAAGTTCTTTTTTCTTTTCCGGCTCGCTCACGAATGGGCCTCTCTGGGAGTGGAGCTGCTTCGGCCCGCATCTTTCGCTGGCTCGCCCGCCTTTAACCGCAAATCGTTCGTCTTATCGGGAACCGGGTCGTAGCCAAACTTACGCGACAGCGGATGGCATTGCAGCAATCTCTTCAAGCCGAGCCACATTCCGCGCAACACGCCGAAGCGTTCGATCGCTTGGTACGCATACACCGAACAAGTAGGTTCAAAGCGGCAGCCGCCCGGCATGTGGGCCGACAGGTACACCTTATAGATACGCAGCGCTGCCAGTGCTGCTTTCACTGCAGCCGGCTGTATTGTAGTTTCGCCCGCTGCCGGTGGGACAGACTTCAGCCTGTCGTCTTTTAGTTCTCGATTTTCGCTCTCAACATTCATAGCTATTTTCAAAAGTTCTTCATCAATCGCAGCAAGTCCGCCGCCAATCCGGCAAACTTCGCCCGCGCCACGCTGTTCTTCGGATGAATCACGATGTCCCACCCCGCGGGTATTTCTCCGCGATGGCAGCGTACGATTTCTCGCGTTCGCCGCCGGATGCGGTTGCGTACTACCGCGCCGCCCAGCGCTTTCTTGATGCTGAATCCAAAGCGGCTCACCGGCAATTGGTTGGCGCGAAAGAATACTGTGAAGTGGGAACTCGAGCGGCGCTTTCCGGCGCGATATACGGCGTCAAATTCGCCGCGCCGCACTAGCCGCGCCTCGCGCGGAAACTCCAGGCGCCCGGAACTATACGGGCGTGAGGCGATGGCGTCCCTTCTTGCGGCGCGCCGCCAGGACCTTGCGGCCGCCTACCGTTTTCATGCGCGAGCGGAACCCGTGCGTCTTCGCGCGGCGTCGCTTCCGCGGTTGAAATGTGCGCTTTGGCAAAGCAATCCCCCTTTAGCAGAGTGGCTCCAGGCATGCTTCCTGGCGGCCGATTGTTCCTGTAAACACAGAGCAGCCCTCAGGCCGCGTGAGCGACAGGTCTCGAATTGATTAGTGTAGTCGACCCTCGCGCGCACGGTCAAGAAAGTGAAGAGAATGAGAACCTGTCTCGCCTGAAGGCCGTGCTCGGAGACCAAGAATTGGAGCATTCACCATACGTGGTGAGTCCCGTGCCAACACTCAAGTTTCCGCTTACGGCTGTGGTATAACCTTATCCCAACCTGCGTATCCTGTGTGCCCTCACGGCGGCCTGCCAGATAGAAATCTCTTGTTTGAGGAGACCAACGGCAATGACAACCAATGACCCGCCAAAAGATTCTGGGAATTCATCGCTGGAACCGTCATCAGATCCTACGCAAACCACTGGAGCACGCGGCGGTGCGGGCGCCAGGCACATTGGTCCTTACCGGCTGCTGCAGGTGTTAGGCGAAGGCGGCATGGGCGAAGTGTGGCTGGCGGAACAAACTGCGCCGATTCAGCGGACCGTGGCGCTCAAACTAATCAAGGCGGGGATGGATACGAAAGCCGTGGTTGCACGGTTCGAGTCTGAGCGGCAGGCGCTGGCGCTGATGGACCATCCGTGCATCGCGCGAGTATTTGACGCGGGTTCTACGGCCGAAGGACGGCCCTATTTCGTGATGGAGTATGTGCCAGGACTACCGATCTCGGAATATTGCGACAAGCACCTGCTCACGATTCGAGAGCGGCTGGAATTATTCACGCAGGTTTGCGAGGGAGTGCAGCACGCGCATCAAAAAGCAATTATTCACCGCGACTTGAAGCCCTCGAACATTCTTGTGATCGAGCAGGACAACAAGGCGGTGCCAAAGATTATCGATTTTGGGCTGGCGAAAGCCACCGCGCAGCGGCTCACCGATCATACGATGTTTACCGAACTCGGCATGATGCTGGGCACCCCGGCGTACATGAGCCCGGAGCAAGCGGATCAGCGCGAGCAGAACGTAGATACGCGAACCGACGTCTACTCGTTAGGTGTGATTCTCTATCAATTGCTGGTCGGCGCGCTTCCGTTTGAACCAAAGGCTCTGCAGGCTGCTGGTCTCGAGGCGGTTCTGCGCGTTATTCGCGAGCAGGAGCCGCCCAAGCCAAGCACCAAGATTCGTGCCATGGGAGAGGGTTCCAACATTTCCGCCCACAACCGGAGGACGGAGCCGCGATCCTTCGCGCGTCAACTCCAGGGAGAATTGGACTGGATTACCATGAAAGCGCTGGAGAAGGACCGCGTCCGGCGTTATGGCACCGCTTCTGAGCTGGCAGCCGATATCTCAAGGTACCTGCGTAACGAGCCTGTCGTCGCCGGCCCCGCAACAGCCGCTTACCGTTTGAAGAAGTACGCCGCCCGGCATCGCGTTGCGCTGGGCGCAGCTGCAGTCTTGCTGCTGCTGTTGGCCGGATTTGCGGTCACGCAGGCTGTCGAATTACGCCGTATCACGGAAGAGCGAAACCAGGCGACCCGGGAACGCGACCGAGCCACTCGCATCACGGACTTTATGACCAGCATGTTTAGAGTTTCGGATCCTAGCGAAGCGCGCGGAAATTCCGTGACCGCCCGCGAGATTCTGGACAAAGCCTCCGCGAACATCGACACCGGCCTGGCGAAGGATCCTGAACTCCAGGCGCAGATGATGCACGTCATGGGAGACGTGTACGACAATCTCGGCCTCTATTCACGCGCCATGCCGCTTGTGCAGAAGAGCGTGGAAATTCGCAAGCGCGTCCTTGGTCCCGAGAATACGGACACTCTAAAGTCGGAAAATAACTTGGCAATCCTTTTGGCCCGCAGCGGGCACTATCCGGAGGCGGAGAAACTGGCTCGCGAAACGCTCGACACCAGCCGACGCGTCCTGGGGCCTGAGAATCCCCTCACACTCGGTTCGACGAGCAACCTGGCGATTCTTTTGGACCACGAAGGCCGCCTCGCCGAGGCGGAGCAGTTGGATCGGCAAGCGCTTGACGTCAGCCGCCGCGTCCTCGGGCCTGAGCATCCCAACACTTTGAAGTCCATGAGTACTCTTGCGAACGTTGTGTGGCACGAAGGTAAGCTTGCCGATGCGGAGAAGCTGGATCGCGAACTCCTCGACATCCGCCGTCGCGTCCTCGGCCCAGACCACCCGGACACACTAAATACCATGAACAACTTGGCGAGCGTTCTCGATGACGAGGGCCACTATGCCGATGCGGAAAAGCTGTACCGGGAAACGCTCGACATCCAGCGCCGTGTTCTCGGGCCGGAACATCCGGTCACGCTGGGGTCGATGAGCAATTTGGCAAACGCTCTGGATAATGAGGGCCAGTATTCTGAGGCTGAAAAGTTGTGCAGGGAGTCGCTCGACATCCGCCGCCGCGTGCTCGGGCCTGAGCATCCCAATACTCTTGAATCCATGGGCAATTTGGCAGCTACCTTGACCCACGAAGGGCAGTATGACGAAGCGGAGAAATTGGATCGAGATGTGCTCGACATCCGTCAGCGTACTCTCGGGCCAGACAATCGGGAGACCGCTATTTCGCGGTACGCCCTTGGCACTGTCGCGGCCGCAAGGGGCCAGCGTGATAAAGCGTTTTCGTTTTTGCACGAAGCCGTGGACCACGGACTGCCCGGCTTTGCCCTCGTGGGCATGGAAAAAGATCCCGATCTTAAGGCGTTGCATGGCGATCCCCGCTTTGACGCGCTGGTCGCGCAGGCGAAGGAGCGTGCCGCTGGAGCACAAAAATAAAATCAGCCGTCCGACTCAGGCGACGCGCTTCACGCGCTTGTATTCGTCGTACGCTGCGAGATACCGGTCCACATCCGGCTTTAACAAATAGTAGGGCGTCGAGAGACGGATTTTCGATGGGCCTCCGCCGCGAATCCGAATCTTCTTTTCCTTCCACATCCACATCTCGAGCTCGCTAATTTGGATCGGCGGCACATTCACGGATGCAATCGCGCAGCGCAGCGCGGGGTCTGGCGAAGTCCACGACTCCGCCCCTCGATTCACCATCTCCTTCAAAATGTAGTCCGCCATCATGCGATGCCGCCGTTCGATTCGATCTAGGCCGATCGTATTGGCCAGTTCCATCGCCGCGCGCAACCCATAAATAATCGGCACATTCGAACTGCCGATCTGCTGGAATCGCAGCGCGCGCAATTTCGGCTCGTCCCAGCCTCCTGTCACGATCGTGTTCCACAGGCGGTCGATCACTTCGTCGCGCACATACAGAAATCCCGATCCCTTCGGAGCCTGTAGCCATTTGTGCGGGCTTGAGGAGTACATATCACATCCGATGTCGTGCACGTTCAGCTTCATCATGCCGATGACGTGCGCGCCGTCCACCGCGCTCAAAATTCCTTTCGAACGCGCCAGCGCGCAAATCTCTTTCGCCGGAAGCACAACTCCGGTTGCCGTCGTAATGTGGCTGAAGAAAATCAGCTTCGTCCGTGGCGTGATTGCGTCATTGAATAGATTGAGCACCGCCGCCGCGTTCGGCACCGGTTTCGGCAAAGTCACCTTCTTCACGACGATGCCGTGCCGCTTCGCCTGTAATTGAAATCCGTTCTCCCCTCCCGGGTGCTCTTGGTCCGTCATCAGCACTTCGTCGCCCGCCTTGAAGTCCAGCCCGTTCGCGACGTAACTGTTCGCTTCCGTCGAGTTCCGCACCAACGCAATCTCATCGCGCATGCATCCAACAAAGGCCGCCAGCGGGTCGCGCACCTGGTTCCAATCTCCGTATCCCCAGATCGGATAATCTTCCGGATTGTCCTGCGCCATTCGCTCGGTGTCGTTGTACGTATCGAAAACCGCCTTCAGCACCGGCGCCGGCGATGAACCCACCGTCCCGTTGTTCAGATATACTTCGTCCGCCGGAATCAGAAACTGTTTTCGAAGTTCCGCCCAATACTTATCCTCGTCGGATTCGAACAACGCACGATCCGGCAACTGCGCGGGCGCCTGCTCCAGCAGCTTCGGCCAGGCCGGCGACAAGCTCAGTCCGCTCGTCACTCCAGCCGCGCCCGCGAGCGAAGAAAGAAATCCACGGCGATTGATCATCATTTCCTCCACGGTTTAATCTGCGCGGATTCTACTCGCGGGCACGCCATGCCACAACCCATCTTCTTGAATTCTTTTTCTCGGATTTTTCCAACCAAAGCTTGCGGCACATCCCTGCTCGCATTAAGGTAATCGAGAAGGAAATCGCAGCTCTTCAGAGGAAGTGAAAATGAATTGTCTTCCGGCACGCCTCGCCATCTCGGCGGCTTCCCTGCTTTTTGTTTTCTCCGCGAACGCTGCCTTCGCCCAAGAGGCCAGCCATTCGAAACAATCCGCCGAAGCTCGTCTCGCTGCCGCCTCTAAACCTAAAGTCTCGACACCCGCGGATGAGGCGATAGAAATTCTCTCCGCGACACACCGTTTCGAACAAACGGCCATCTCTCCCGACGGCAAGAAAGTCGCCTGGGTCGAACACGTCATCACGAAACATGGCGCTTCCACCGGCGACACGGTGATTTTCGTCGAAGACCTCGGTTCCAAAAATCCGCCGAAGCGCATCAGCGCGAGCGCCAACGATGCCATTCATTCCGAAGGCAGCGTTGCTTGGTCGCCGGACAGCAGAAAAATTGCGTTTCTATCCGACGCCGAAAAAGCCGATCAGCTTCAGCTCTACGTCGCCGGTGCCGCCGGCGGTCCTGCGCACAAGTTGACGCAGGTGAAAGGCTTCCTCTCCGCCCCCGGCTGGTCCCCCGATGGCAAAACCATCGCCTTGCTTTTCATCGAAAACGCTACTCGCGCCTCGGGTCCTCTTGTCGCCGAAACGCACGAAACCGGTGAAATCAAGGACTCCTTTTACGAGCAGCGTCTGGCCCTCGTCGACGTCGCCACCGGCAAGCTCCGCCAAATTTCTCCAGCCGACACCTACATTTATGAATACGATTGGTCTCCCGATGGCCGCCGCTTCGCCGTCACCGCGGCGCTCGGCAATGGCGACGACAATTGGTTTATCGCCGAACTTTACACCCTCGACGCCGCTTCCGGCTTGATGAAATCCATCTACAAGCCGTCGATGCAAATCTCTAATCCCGCATGGTCCCCCGATGGCCAGCGCATCGCTTTCATTGGCGGCCTCATGAGCGACGAGGCCTCCGTCGGTGGCGACATCTACACGATTCCCGCCATCGGCGGCGACGCCACGGACATCACGCCCGACATGAAAGCTTCCGCGAGTTGGCTTTCGTGGACGCCGGAAGAGAACATTATTTTCGGCGAATATCTGGAAGGCGATTCTGGCTTAGCTGCCCTCAATCCCGCCGATGGCAGCAAGACCGAGTTGTTTCGTGAAGCGGGTCAAGTCACTGCCGGCGCTTGGGGTGTCAATCTTTCGCTTTCGCGCGACGCAAAAAAGTCCGCCGTCATTCGCAGCTCGTTCGGCGCTCCTCCCGAAGTCTGGGCTGGCAGCACAGGTTCTTGGACGCAAGTCACGCAGCGCAATAAAGAAATCAGACCCGGCTGGGGCGAAGCGAAGAGTATCCGCTGGAAAAACGGCCACTTCGATGTGCAAGGCTGGCTTCTCTATCCGCGCAATTTCGATCCCGCTAAGAAATATCCGGTCGTCGTTCGTGTTCACGGCGGCCCTGCGGCCGCTGTTCTTTCTGATTGGCCAGGTCCAGCCGATTATGCCGTCCCGCTGTCTGCGGCCGGCTATTTCGTTTTGCAGCCAAATCCACGCGGAAGTTACGGCCAGGGCGAGGCCTTCACGCGAGCCAACGTAAAAGATTTCGGCTATGGCGATTTCAAGGACATCATGGACGGTGTCGACGAGGCCATTCGCGTCGCGCCTGTCGATCCAAATCGTCTCGGAATCTGTGGTTGGAGCTACGGCGGCTATATGACCATGTGGGCCGTGACGCAAACCAATCGCTTCAAAGCCGCCATGGCCGGCGCTGGCCTTTCGAATTGGCAAAGCTACTACGGGGAAAATTTAATCGATCAGTGGATGATTCCGTATTTCGGCAAGTCCGTCTACGACGATCCTGAGGTCTATGCGAAGAGTTCGCCCATCAACTTCATCAAGAAAGCCAAAACGCCCACGCTGATTCTCGTCGGCGACAGCGACGGCGAAGTTCCCGCGCCGCAATCCTATGAATTCTGGCACGCCCTCAAGACTCTTGGCGTTGAGACGCAGCTCGTAGTCTACGATCGCGAGGGCCACATGTTTGTGAATCCCAAGCATCGCCGCGACGTTGTCGAGCGGACCCTCGCCTGGTTTGATTCCCATCTGCGCTGATGCCGCGACGGCATGGCTCGGTGTCACAGCTCGCCGAATCCAAGCTCGAAGCGCAACTTCCGCAATCCGCCTCGGCGCAACCACGGGTTCGAACATCCGCCCCGCGATTCAATAGCGTGCCTCGTTGAACCACGTTCGAATCTCACCTTCCACGGAAAACGTTTGCTCAGGGTTCGACGCAAATCTCGTATCCAGAGCAAACGCTTGCGCTTTCATCGGCGCCAGAGAATACGACCGCACGCGCATCACTCCCCGCACGTACAACTCCGTAAAAAAGCGCGGCCCAAACACCCGCACTTGCGCTGCGTGCACCAGCGAGTGGAACAGCCCGCGGTTCGTGATCTGCTCGTTGAAAACAATCACGTCCAAAAAGGTCACCGAAGCCGTGTGCGGCAAGTCCGGCAGATTCGCGATTCCCAGCTTTCTCGCCGTGTCGTAGAACGGCGGATTCGTCAACCGGCGCCCCGACAGCGCCACCACGCGAACCTCTCGCAATAGCTCTTGCGAGAAAAATCGCCCGAAAACAGCCCGCGATTCCGCGTTCAAGTAGCGACCCTGCGGCCAGTACCGCTCCCGCTCCCCCTTCAGGTAGCTGAGCAGTCGCGAAATCGCCCCCTGAATCACCGCTTCGGATAGATTCGACCCGTCTCGTACGCGATCCTTTCGTAAAGAAAGTCTCGCGCCTTGATCGAGCAAGCTCCCATCTTGAACAGCCTGAGCCTCGCTTCCCCTCACCAGTCCCGCCGTTTCTGGCAAGAGCAGAGGATACTTCTCAATTTCTCCGGTCTGCGGCGGTCGCGGCTGTTGGAACCTCAACGTCATGCCACGCGGTCGTTCTTCCGCTGTCCCTCCCCTTTTTTCCGCCGTCTCCCCTGGCAATGGTTCTCCTTCTTCATTCTTGTGCGACACCTTCCACTCCTCTTCCTTCCATAGCCCGTGCATGAAATAAGTATTTGGACACAATACTTATACAGCGTTTGTTTAACGCCGTCAACGTATAAATTTATTCTGTTTCGCCTTGGCACACTTCGGTTCTTGTTTCTTGCTTCGCTCTGCAAATCCACTTAAATCGATTCGTTTGCGTGTATTCTCAAACAACTTTACTCCACTTGCTCATTGACTTTTTCCTTTACTTTGCTTTAACTATACAATGTCTAAGCATAGACTCTAGGAGATACCCGTGCCGCCAAAGTCAGACCCCAAGACCGAAAGACGCATCCTCAGTGCTGCCGTAAGCCTCTGGCGCACCAAGGGTGAACGCGGTCTGACCTTGCGTGCGGTGGCCAGAGAAGCCAGAACTAGTACCCCTACCGTGTACCGGCGCTTTCGCAACAAGCAGGCGATTCTCCTGGCCCTCGCGAGTGAGTTTCGCCAGCAACTCATTCAAGAATGCCTCCGCTCGGCAACGCTGGAAGACGCTTGCCGCCGCTGCGTAGAGTTCGCGGAGCAGCATCCCAACGAATACAGGCTGATTTGGGATTCGTGGAACGACGTCTTCGTCCCGGATGCTCCCCGCCCGGTACGCGCTTGGGCTCTCGCTCAATTGGCCCAGCGTTTCGGCGGCAAACCTGAGGACTACTTGCTATCCTTCTTTGGGGTCGTCTTTCTTGCTCACGGGGCCGCCATGCTGCTCACCTCTCCTTGCGATGGTGTCGCCCGCGAGGTAGTTCGCAGCAAGTTCCCTCTGGTCGCCGATGCCTTGATTCGCAACGCCCACCTGTTCCAGGGCTAGCCGTCAACGCCGTCCGTCCCAACCTTCCTGATCGACCGGAGCAGCCTCGATTTCCTCATGGTGTAACCGCGCCGCTCTCCTGCGCGTCACATCCGGCAATAGCGGGTGTTGGCCGTCCTATCATCAATACGGATCGCTGTTTGCTTGGGCCGTTTGTCGGATTTCTTCTTTGCACTTCTCGACGGGAGGCTTACAATCCTTCGGTCTCCGGCATCGGCCCAGTAAGCAGCCGACACGTTCGAACGGATGCTTCGGTGAACGCGAAGGATCTCGGCGCCGAGCAACCAAGAACAAGCACCAGGCACGAAGCACAGGAAAATGATCCGTTTCCTCAAAGACCGCATCGCTCGCGGCGCCGTCCCGGCCCAAGCATTAGCTCTCGGCTCGCTCGAACTCGAGCTGATGGAAATCCTCTGGTCGCACGGCGAAAGCAGCGTTCGTGACGTCGTCCCCAGGCTGACCCGTCCGCTTGCCTACACCACGGTCATGACCACTCTCGACCGCCTCTTCAAGAAACGGCTCCTGGACCGCCACAAATCCGATCGCGCCTTTTTTTATTCCCCGTCTCTGTCTCGCAAGGAATGGGAACGCAAACGCGCATCGCACCTCGTTGCCGGTTTCCTCTCGGGTCCGAATCCTTCCCGCGAACTCTTGCTTTCCTGTTTCCTCGATGCCGTTGGCGAACACGACGCCAAGCTCCTCGATCAGCTCGAGAAGAAAATCCGCAGCCGCCGCAAAGAGCTCTCCCGGCAGGAGCAGCCATGATTCTCCCTTACGTTCTGCGGCTGCTGTGCCTCTGCTTCGCATCTTTTTTTGTCTTGAACGCCGCGGTAGGTTTGCTCGTGCGCGTCTCGTCCAGATCCGTCATCCGCGCCGCTGAATCGAAAACGCCCGTTGCTGCCGCTCGATTTTTGCTTGCGCTGCGGATGTTGCCGTTTGCGCTGGCCGCCCTTTTTGTCGTCGGCCTTTGTGTCCCAAGTTATCTCTGGCTGGAGCCTGCTGCGACCGCCGAGCGCGTCGGCCTCGTCTGCGTCATCCTCGGACTTTTGGGCGCGCTAACCTGGACGCTGTCCCTCGTGCGCGCGGTCCATTCCGTTTACGTTTCCATGCGCCACGATCGGCTGTCCGATCGCGACGGGATCGAAACACTAATCCCGGGAAGTTCTTCCAGACTGATTGTTGTCGAAAACGAATCCCCTGTGCTCGCCGTCTCCGGTTTGCTACGCCCGCGCTTGCTCATCTCGCGAAGCGTTCTCGGCGCCCTTTCCGCCGAAGAGCTGGACGCCGCCCTCTCTCATGAGCACGCACACCACGCCTCGCGAGACAACGCCAAGCGTCTCCTGCTGCTTCTTGCTCCCGATGTATTTCCGTTTGTTCGTCCATTTCGCCCTCTCGAGTCCGCTTGGGCGAAATTCGCGGAATGGGCTGCCGACGATCAAGCCGCTGCTGGCGATTCGCGCCGCGCGCTCTCCCTCGCCGCCGCTCTTGTCAATGTCGCACGCCTAGGCTCAGCGCCTCGTCTGCCGTTTCTGTCCACTTCTCTGGTTCCCTGCGATCGCGATCTTTTCGCACGTGTCGACCGCTTGCTTTGTCCCGTTCCGGTTGTTGCCGCTCGCACGTGGCCTGCGCGGCCGTCGGGGCGCGTCGCCGCTTTATTGCTTCTTGGCTCGGCCGCGTTTCTGCTCGCTGCCCCCGCCACACTTTCCTTCGTCCACGAGCTTCTGGAAATACTTCTCCACTAGTCACCCATCAGAGGGCGCCTGCAAGAGCTTTAGAATTGCAATCGCAGCGAGAACTGCATGGACCGTGCCGGCAGTTGGTTGGTGATTCCCGATAGCGGCTGGCCAAACCCCAGCGCAGGAGTCGCCCCGTTGCCGTAGACGCCGTTGTATCCCACGAAATTCGCATGATTGAACACGTTGAATGCTTCGGCCCGCGCTCGCAGCCGCAAGCGTTCGCGGATCAGTGGAAACTCCTTTTCAGCGAACGGCGCAAAATCATAAATGGGCCGGCCGCGGCCCGTGTCTCGGCCCACAACCGCGCCGTCGATCACCGGACGGTCCGTCGTCCCGCCGGTATCGCCGCTGTTCGTCACGCCTGTCGTGTAGTTGAACGGAAGGCCGGATGCCAGCGTCGCGTACCCGCCCAAGTGGAATCCCCAAGGCGCGCTATACGTTCCGCTCAGAACAAACCGGTGCGTCTGATCGAAGATCGCATTGCCCTTCTCCTCGTTTCCAGTAAGTAGTGGATCATTGGGGTTTTGCGCCGTCGTATCCGGATCGACATTGTCGATGGCGTGTGAATAGACGTAGCTCGCCAGCATCGCAAAGTGATTCGAGAATTGGTGGCTCAAATTCACGTTGAGCGAGTTGTACGACAGGAATCCGTCATTCACGTCCGAGGTCACCACGGAATACGGAGGCTGCGCCAGACCGGGAGTTGTCTGCGTACTTGGACTGCAGGTCACGCCCTCGGCCGCATAAAACGCTACCCACAGCGGGCGCGTGCAGTTTGCTAGCAGCGCCGCCTGTGCCGCGGTTGTTGGTGTGGGGCCGCCGGGAAAGAACTGCCCGGGAGCTGTCCGCACAAACGACGTCGGCGGATCCACGTCCAGCGGTCGCACGATCTTCACCGTATGCGATCCAACGTAGTCGACGCTCAGCACCCATCCTCTTGCGATTTGTCTTTCGACGCCCAGTGACCACTGTTCCGAGTACGGGTTCAGCAGCGCATTGGGATATCCGATCAAGTCCGCCACCGGAAGGAATTGGTTGTAGTAGGCCGCGCGTCCGGGACGCAGATAAATCGTTCGAATCGGAGCGACCGCGCCGGCGGGAAACGCCGGCAACGGTACGTCCGCGACGCTCGTCGGAAAACCGACTTCGCCCGGAGTCGCGGTGTAATTGAACACGCCAGTCGGTCCGCTCAGCGCATAGTTCGCTTCCGAATTGTCCACCACCTGCGAATAGTAGATGCCGAAGCCGCCCCGAATGACCGTCTTGCCTTGCCCACGCAAGTTATAGGCAAATCCAACGCGAGGCGCGAAATCCTTCCGCGAGTCCGTGAACGTTTGCTGTTCGTACCGCAATCCAAGATTGAGCGTCAGGTCGTTCCGCGCGCGAAAATCGTCCTGGACGAATGTGGACCAAAGCGCGTCGCCCACCGTGTAGTTCGCATTTCCATAACTCTGCGTGTAGCTCGCCACATTCGAGATGTCATCCAGATAGGCGGAGCTTTCGCAGAACACTACCGTCCCCGTGCAGGTGGTGTATTTCAGTTGGCCAAGATAAATCGGCCCTCCGAATTCCTTGCTGTTTCCGCCGGTGTGCGAATAGCTCAGGTCTCCGCCGAATTTGATTTGGTGCCGCCCAATTGCTTTCGAAAGAGTGTCGCTCAATCCGTATTGCCGGTTCATTAGCAGCGCCGATTGCGAAGTGCCGCTCGTGAACGTGCCGACGGCCGTGATTGGCACGACGAACTGCGTGCCGTTGATGACCGGAGTGAACTCTGTAATCGGCGCCGCGAGCTGAAACTCGATATGCGCCGAGTTCACCAGCGACGGCGACAGCACCGCCGTCTCTCCCAATTCCGTTGTGTAGGTTCGGCGCTGGAAAACCCGGTCCACGCTGGGCAGGCTGTTTCCACCTACCGTTCCGTTTGGGTTCGTGTCGTGAAAACTGTCCGTGTCCTCGCGGAAGAACAACATGTTGTTGTCGTTGATCTGATGGTCGATGCGCAGGAACGTCATCCAATCTGTGTAGTGGCCGACGAAAACTCCCGGATCGAGCGGAGAAATCACTGGCGAACCGCGGTTCTCTCGGCTGTATTCTCCCGAAAAATAGAAATACGTTTTCTCCACGTGCGGCACGGGGCCCGAGAACGACGCCCCGAGCTGTCCAAGAGAATCGGTCACGACTTGATTTCCGCTTGTTGCCGATGTCGTCGTGAAGCCCGAGAGTTTTGCGCCCAGATCGCTTGGCCGCCACACTCCAAAAACGTCTCCGTGATAGTCGTCGCTGCCGGACTTGGTCACGATGTTCACTACGCCGCCCGTGGTCGCGCCGAATTCCGCGGAGAATGCGTTCTCCAGCACCGTCATTTCCTGCACGGAGTCGCGCGGCACGTTTGTGAAAATCGTCTGGCGGCCCCAGCTGTCGTTCGCCGTTATGCCGTCGACCACCCACGCGGTTTGCCGCCGCCCGGAACCGTTGGTCGTGAAGAGATCCTGGTTCATAAAAACGTCGCCCTGGTTGATCGCCGGACGATTCGCCGCGTTCAACAGCGGAAGATAAGTGATCCTGGAATTTGGCAGCGGCATTTCCTGCAGTTGCTCCTGCCCAAGCCGGTCGCCGAGCTGCGGTTCATCCGTGCGAATCTCGCCCGCCGTGCCCGTCACGAGAACTTCCGACTGCACTCCGGAAACAGCCAGCTGCAATTGCACTTCGGCGCCTGTGCCGGCGACCAACGTGATCTCGCGGCTTACGTCCGCGAAGCCTTGTTTGTGCGCTAGCAGCGAGTAGCTGCCGATCGGCAGCCCGGAGAACACGAAGCCGCCTGTCGCGTCGGTTTGCGCCGTGTGCGCCTCGCCGACGAGCTTGCTCGTCACGGTGATATCGACGCCGGCGAGCACCGCCCGATTTTGGTCGAGCACCTGGCCGCGAATGCTTGCTGCGTCGGGAGTTTGCGCGCGCAGCGCCGCCGCGGCGAAGAGTGAGAGCACAAGCATCTTGCAGATACGTGACATGGGCACCATTCCAGATAAGATTTTTTGATTGCGATGAACAGAGAAAACTATCCCACGAAGCGGAGTACTACCAGCGCTAGTACAACTTCGGTGTTTGCGTTCAGAGTCTGTGTTTGCGGAAGTTTGAAATAGACGAGCGTCAGGTTCTTGCAGGGCACAAGATGATTGCAGACGGCCGCGCAATGGCTCGAAAAAATCAGAGCGAATTGCCGGGCGGCGCAGAAAAAAGTTAGAACAAATTGCTGCGCGGCGGCGCGGAAAAAGCTAAAGCGAGTTGCGGCCCGCGAAGCCGTGGATACGCAGCTCGATCAAATCGTCGATGGACGGATTCTTGATTCCGCGATTGCGGACTTGCTTCACGAAATCGGCGTCGACGCCATGGATGCGCATGGAGACGAGTTGATCCGGAGAA
>JBAQJX010000043.1:0-22885 GCA_049641765.1 Candidatus Acidiferrum sp. | reverse complement strand
ACGTCCACGTGAATAGCACTAATCCGCTGTCTGCTTCGACCTCTCTGCCGTCGACTCGAACCAATCTGGGCGATCGCAACTTGTTTTTGGGTTTTGCGGATACCGTGGCCTTCGGTAGCGTGAGTAGCCCGTTCATTTTGAGCCTGCGCGGCCAGTATCGCAATGAGGACACGCTGACCAGCCCGGCGCACCCGCAGGCTGGCCCGGACACTCTCTTTAACCTTTTCAGCAGCTTTACCACCGGCGGTGTTTTCGGAGACTTGGGCCAATTCAGCTATGGCTCCACATTCACTCCTTCAACCATTGATCAGAAGTATGGAATCCTCGGCGCTAGTCTAGAAAAGAGCGTCCAGCATCACATCATAAAGTTCGGCTGGGACTTTGAACGTACCCACGTTGACGGCGTGGAAGCCAACCTCCAGCAGAATCAGCTCTTTGCCACGCAATCCGACTATCAACAATTCGGCCCAATCAATGCCGGGTTCTTCTTGCTCCTGACCGTCGGCGGCCAAACTCCGCAAGACAACGACATCAAACTGCGCAACAACTACAACGGCCTGTGGCTGCAGGACGACTGGAAGGTGACGCGCACGCTGACCGTGAACCTCGGCGTTCGCTGGGACTATGATTCCGCATTCGGCATCGCCACCAATGTTTCGCCGCGTATCGGGTTTGCCTGGTCAGTTACTCCCAAAACCGTTGTTCGTGGCAGCTTCGGCGACTTTTACGATCATTTCCGGCTCGGCTTGGCGCGCGACATCCCCGGCTTCGGTGGCGCGAACATCGTCGAAAGCCAACCGCTTTCTTTTCCCCGCCTTTTCTACGGCGTTCCGACCATCGCTCCTAACCTGTTTAGCGTGTGCGATTCTCCTAATCTGACTGATGCTCAGATTGCCGCGAGCGCCGCGACCTGCCCGTTTGCCGGCAGTTTCGGCAACACGTCTGCCTTTTATGGTATTGATCATTTGAATAATTTGGGCCCAACCCCCATCCCCGCGAACACCCCCGTGAATATGGGCAACGTCCAGCAACTCTCCGGCCTCACTCCCTCCGCGTTTCTTACGGCTGCGGATGCGGCCATCGGCAAGCCCAATGGCTTCTGGACTTGGGGGCCGTTCGGAACGCTTTCTTTCTTTATAGCGAATCCGAACAATTTTCCCGTAACCATCGACCCCAGTTTCACCACACCGTACACGCGCAGCGAGTCGCTCGGGGTGCAGCATCAGTTCGGTAATGATTGGGTTGTATCTCTCGACTACTATCATAAGGACATCAACAATATTCTTGGTGTTCGCGAAACAAATCTTCCTTTCGCCGCGCGCATCGACAACAGCGGCGGCGGTCTGACGCAAGTGAATGGCTTCGGTCCTTGGTACGCCGGCACCTACGACGGCGGCATCCTGTCGTTCGAAAAGCGGATAAGTAAGCGCTACACCCTCGGTGGTAGTTATGCTTATGTCTCGGAAAACGATGACGCCCTGAACTCGAATCTCGGCACTGGCGCAGTTGGCGGTGGCAACGGCTTTCCGACGGATAGCTACCGCGGCATCGTGCCCGTGGTGACCGACCCGGGAACTGCTACTTGCGCTCCCAAGACCAACGCATCCGCCTCCTTCACCGCTTGCAATGGCAACTTCGTCCCAAAGGCCGGGATTTTTTATAATGGCGCCACGCTTGACGACGGGCCATCGGATTTTGCCCTGCGTCATACGTTTGAAATTCACAGCCTGGTGGAATTGCCCTGGAAGATTCAGCTCACAAATATCTTCAGGGCGCAGAGCGGGTTCCGCTACACGGCGGAGGCCGCCGTGCCCTTGGATCAAGATGGTAACGGCAATTTTGATGGGCGCGACTTGAAAACGGGGCGCAATGCCTTTTCTGCGCCTCCGTTCGTGAATATGGACATGCGCTTCTCGAGGACCTGGGTGATTCGCGAGCGGTATAAGGTGCAAGGGCTTTTTGAATTCTTTAACCTCTTCAACAACGCCAACCCGGCTGCCATGCAGAACGAACAGTCCATCACGGCAACGTTTGGCCAAGTCTCCGAGTGGCTGCCGGGACGCCAAGGCCAGGTCGGTCTGAAGCTGGAGTTCTAGGTTCGTCAGTCGCAGAGAAAAGCGCTCAAGCAGCGCTCTCTCGACCACACGCTTCCCGCCTGCGAATCCAGGGCAACCGCCGCTGGTTGTCCTGGCCCGCGGGCCTTTCTCGCTCTTCCCGAGCGGCGCTCAGTTCCGGTTTCCGAGCGCCCGGAAAACTGGTACCTTGCCTCCTGCACACGGAAACACGCAAATTGCCTCACGCCTGCTCTAGCCAACAAGCGGGCAACCCAGGAGCGTGAGCGCATCACCAGGAGCGAGGGCCATGAGCCAAACTGCGGCGGTAATCGGCGTGGGATTTGTCGGCAGGGCGCACGTGGATGCTCTGCGCAGGCTGGGAATTCCGATCCGTGGAATTCTCGGCAGCACGAAAGAACGCGGCGAGGAATCTCGCAAAGCGCTTGGTCTCGAATGCGCCTACGCATCGCTCGAAGAATTGGCGGCGGATTCCAGCGTAACCGCCGTTCACATCTGCACGCCCAACTATGTGCACTTCGAGCAGGCCGGCAAGTTGCTTCGCGCAGGGAAGCATGTCCTGTGCGAAAAGCCCCTGGCGATGGATTCGCGCGAATCCGCGATGCTGTTGCAAATCGCGCGCGAATCGAATCGCGTCGGCGGCGTCGCCTACAACCTGCGCTACTACCCGCTTTGCCAGGAAGCGCGTTCGCTGATTCAGCAGGGAGCCATCGGAGAGCCGCGCATCGCGCAAGGAAGTTTCTTGCAGGATTGGCTGCTGCATCCGACCGATTGGAACTGGCGGCTCGAGCAGAAACTCGGCGGCGATTTGCGCGCCGTTTCCGATATCGGCACGCACTCGCTCGATTTGCTGATGTGGCTGACCGGGAAAAAAGTGATGGAAGTTTGCGCGGATCTGGCCACGCTGATTCCCGTGCGGCGCAAACCGCGCGGACGCGTCGAGACCTTCAAGAAAGCCGACGCATCGGGCTACGACGAAATGCCCATCACCACGGATGACTACGCGTCCGTGCTGCTGCGTTTTGAAGGAGAGATGCGCGGCGTCATGACCGTTTCGCAGGTTAGCGCCGGCCACAAAGCGCGCCTCGCGTTCGAGATCAACGGGTCGGAAGGCTCGCTCGGATGGAATGCGGAATCGCCGAACGAAATGTGGATCGGAAAGCGTGACACGCCGAACGGATCGATGCTGAAGGACCCCGCGTTGATGACGCCCGCCGCGCGCGGCTACGCCGTATATCCCGGCGGACACACGGAAGGCTATCCGGACACGTTTATGCAGCTGTTCAGAGATTTTTACGCGTACATCGACAAAAATGATCTGAAGGCACCGCGCACTTTTCCCACGTTCCAGACGGGCCACGACGAATTGATTTTGTGCGATGCAATTGCCAAGAGCGCGCAAGAAAAATCCTGGCAGCCCGTGGAGTGGGACTGAGCGGCAAACAAATATTCCGGCAGCTTATTTGGGTGGCGGATAGTGATAGCTCAAGCTCGGCGGCAGGCGATCCGAGCGCTCGCGCGTGTTGTACTCCAGTTCGTAGCCGAGATGCTGCGCATCTTCGGGATAGCCTTTGCCCGCGGGATACGGATACGAAATCATCCCGTGGCGCGGCAGCGGCTCGACGCTGAAGGCATACGCGGCGTAGAAATCGAGATCCTTCTCGAAGCCGTTCGCGTAAAAGAAATAATCGCGCACCCATCCTTCCGGAAGCGCAGGAAGATTATGCGGATCGAAATCGAGCTTGACGCCTTCGCCGGAACCGAACACGACGAAGCGGTCGTCCACAGCGGTGAGCAAGCCGAGCACGTCGCCATAGCGCGTGTAATTTCCTTCCGCTCGCGCGTACGGGCCGGTCATGCTGCGATTCGTGAAAGAGTACGTCGTGTCGCTCGCGGGGTTCAGGCGAATTTCACGCGGGTAGCCGAGAAAGTCGAGCGACGCTTTGGCGAGCGGAACTTCGGAGGAGTGGATTTCCTGAACTTCGGGAGTCTGATCGATCCGAATGGCATCCCAATAGATTTTTAGATTGGTGACAATTCGGATGCGCCGCGTGCCGGGCGGAAGTTTTCCGGTGAGATCGGTGATCATGGTTCGCTCGAGCCCGGCAGGGAAGCCCATGTCGTCCACGACGCGAACCCATTTGCCCGGCGAATCGAGCGCTTCGACGTATGGCGCAATGACCTTTACGCCGGCCTGATCCGCGGCATACATCGATGTCGCCATGAAATAGTCGGTGTAGCCATCCATGATGAGACGCAACGGTTTTGCGGCGTCCCATTTTCCGAGATCCAGTTCGAGCCAATGCAGTTTCGCGAATCCGGCGAACGGCAAACTCTCGAAATCGGTGACGTATTTTCTGTCGCGGCGGGAAATCAAGGAGAGCACGTCGTTACCGCGATCGTCCCAAGCGCCGACAGGCGTGCGCGCGTCGCGACTGGCGATAATCTTAAAATCAGGGAAGGGCGGCGCGGAGACAAAGCGCTCATTGGGAAAAACTTCGTAGCTCGAAGGATGGTCGATGGCCAGCAGGCGAAGCTGGTCGATGTAGACGGTCTCTTCCATCGGTTCCATGAAGCGAAAACTCAACATTCCGTTCAGCGGGCGAACGCTGGCGGCGTCCACTTTCAGATATTCATCGGGATCGGGAATGTCGCGCTCCGCGACGTTGTTGACACCGGGGCCAACCCAATGGCCAACGACGCCAGAACCAATCATGTCCGCGATAAATTCGTATTCCTTGCCGTTCCAGGAAAACAGAACCGGGCAAGAGCTGCCGCGGCGATCCAGCTCGGCGATGGACTGGTTTTTCCTGGCGGCGAGATTGATTTCATCTTGCGGAACGCCAGTGGGCCAGAGAAGCCGCACAACTTCGGCGTTATGTTCATCGGCAAGGCCGGCAAGAATGCCTGGGGCGTTTTGGCCGAGATAGCCGCTGGCGCCCTGCACCTCCCACTTTTGATAGAGAGTCCCGGCATACAGTTCGACTTTCGTGCCGATCGCGCTTTTGTTGTCGGCAAGCGGCTTGAAATCGATCGACATCCAACTGTGCTGGCTGCCCCCTTCGTTGAGAAGAATGACGGGCGGTCCGCCAAGTTGGGTGACGAGCAGATCGGAATCGCCATTGGCGTCGAAATCGGCGACGGCGATAGCGCGCGGCTGCGAGAGTTTGATTGTGTCGAGATGGACTTCCTTGGTGACGTCAGCCCAGCCTTTTGCGCCGAGATTGCGGAGAAGACGGAGTTCGCCGCCGCGGCTCGATTCTCCGGCAGCGACGAGATCGAGCCAGCCGTCGTTGTCGTAATCGATGGCGGAAATTCCCCAGCCGCGCTGCCAGCCAAAATCGGGAAGAGGGACGCGCTCAAGATGTTTTCCGTCGACGTTGCGCCAGAGGCTGATGCCGGGAGCACCGGCGTGCGTGAAGGCGAGGTCCATCCAGCCGTCCTTATCGAAATCGAAAGCGACGACGCCGACGGCGGGCGGGAGATTTTCTTTTTTGAAGTCGATGGCGGAAGAAGGAGTGAATTTTCCTTCGCGGGGATTCAAGTAAATGGATGCGCCCGCGGAACCTCCAGCAAAAACGAAATCGATGGCGCGATCGTTGTTGAAGTCGGTGGTTACGAGGCCCGCGCCGGTGGCGTCGAAGCCGAGAGCGGTTTCGGAGGAGACGTCGGTGAAGGTGCTGTTCCCGTTGTTGCGCCAGAGGAAATTGTGGACTTGCGAAGCGGCAGAGGAAGGGGCAACGGGCTGCATGGTGATGTAAAGGTCGAGATCGCCATCGTGGTCGTAGTCGACGAAGGTAAGGCCGACACAGCCGGGTTCGCGGCGGATGCCAACTTTTTCGGTGACATCCTCGAATTTGCCCGTGCCGTTGTTGTGGAAAAGATGGACTCCGTCGGTGAGACAAACGGCTAAGTCCGTGTGGCCGTCGTTATCGAAATCGCCCGCGGCGCAGCCGAGGCCGCTGCCGCGGATGGCGAGGCCAGCTTCGGAAGTGACGTCGGCAAATTTGCCGTCGCCGAGATTGCGAAGCAAATGGCTGGTGCCATCGGAGGATGCGCTGACGAGAAAGAGATCAGGCTTGCCGTCGCCGTCGTAATCGAAGAAGCAGGCGCCGGTGGAAGGGCCGATGGGAGTAGTGGAAGAAGCCGGCGCAGGTCCTTTCCCTACAAAGGAAGAAATGGATTCCTGGGCGAAGTGGACGGGGATCGCGGGAGGAGCGTTCTGCGCGGAACTGCGGGGAAGCTCGGCGAGAGACAACCGGCCTTGATCGCCGTAAGCGGCGCCGAACGGTGAGCCGAGGTGCTGCGAAGTTATTTTTTGGAAGTTGGCGAGATGTTCGCGGGCGGCGGCAGCGTTGCCGCTGCGCTGATAGGCGCGCGCGATGCCAAATTCGGCAGAGGCGTGATCGGGGAAGAGAGCGAGAGCTTTTTGGAAGGCGGCAATGGCCTGGTCGTAGTGCTGGAGTTGCGAATCGAGATAGCCGACGAAATACCAGGGGTCGGCTTCGTTGACGATTCGCGTGACATGAGTGAATGCGTCGACACCTTTTTCAGCATCACCGAGATCTTTGTAGGTGAGGCCGAGGTTGTACCAGGCAAAGGGGTCGTTCGGCAGCTTCGCGGCGGCAGCGGCGAGAGTCGTGCGGGCGGGCTCGAGTTTTTGTTGGGCGAGATAAGAGATGCCGAGATTGAGCCGGGCGACTTCGAATTGAGGGTCGGCGGCTAGGGACTGTTCGAAGAATTTTTGGGCCTCGGCAGGCCGTTGCTGATTCATGTAGGCGACGCCGAGGGTGTTCAAGCGATAGGCTTCGGCGGGGTCGGAGTGCGGCGCAGGTTTTTGCGCGCCGGAGGGTGAGGATTGTGCGGCGCGAGAGTGAAGGACCGTGGCGACGACGGAAAGAGTGGCGAGACAAGCTACAGCAAGAACACCAGGCCGGAAGGGAGAAGGCATCAGGTATTTTCCTATGCGCGTGGCGAGCGAAAGGAGGAGCGGCGCGCCGCGGAGCAGTAAAGATTCTGTGGGGAGAGGGGCGGAGGGTCAACCGTTTTTATGGAAGGCGTAATGGTCGAAGGACTTGCTAAGTGGGTCGCCGGCGCTGACTCTTTCTCCCTGCGGGCAGGGATGCGATAATCCTAGTAACGCGGGAGGATCCAGATGGCTGATCGTTCGGAGAGCGTCGTTATCCAAGATCCAGAGATCCATTGTGGAGAACCGGTCTTTCGTGGAACACGCGTCCCATTCCAGATACTACTGGACTATTTGGAAGGTGGAGAAACGCTGGATGAATTTTTGAGACAATATCCTGGAGTTAGCAGAGGGCAAGCCATTGCCGCATTAGAAGAAGCCAAGGGACGGCGAGGTGTATAATAACAACGTGGCTAAGAATGTGATTCGGGTTTCGGAGACGGAAGCTGCCACTACCAATGTGGCGACGCTCCTGGCCCACGTGCGCGCCGGCGCAGAAGTCGTCATCGAAAATGGCGAGCGGCCCGTCGCTGTACTGCGCTCCGCGGAGCCTCATCCGGGCCGCCTGCTCTCGGAATCCATCGCTCTGGCCGAAGCGCATGGGTCTACCGCGACGCTCGACGAAGATTTCGCGCGCGACCTCGAAGACGTCATCAATAGCCATCGCGAGCCGCTTGACCCGCCTGCATGGGATTGATGGTCGATTCCAGCGTCGTCATCGCGGCTGAACGCCGGGGCGACAACGTTACACGAATGCTGAAGCAAATCCTCGCTGCCACCGGTGATCAGAGAGTTGTGCTCTCTTCGGTTGGCCTGACAGAGCTTGTGCATGGAATCTTCCGCGCTCAATCCGCGACGGCGCGCAATCGCCGGGACTCCTTTATCCGTGAGCTGCTAAACGACCTGGAGATCCATCCTTTCACGAAAGAAACCGCGCAGCTGGCAGGTCGGATCGATGGAGAGCAGCAAAGCCGTGGCATCACGATACCCTTCGGCGATCTACTCATCGGAGCAACCGCGCTCGAAATTGGCTATTCTCTTCTAACGATCAACCTGCGGCACTTCCGCTTGATTCCAAACCTCGACGTCATTCAATTCTAGCCTCGGCCGCCGCCTTCAAGTCCAGCGCCATACTGCATCCACCCGGGAGCAATGCCCAGTTCGGGTGGCGTCGCCGGCGTAGGGCACCAGCGACGAAATCCAGGGCAAAAGCACAAATAGATATTATATTTGCTTACGTTTTGTAGTATGTAGGCGTCCTACTTAATGCTAAGGAGTTGGTCTACCTAGAGACATGAGCGAAGCGAGGAACAAGTACCAGAACCGGACGGAGATATTGCAGGGAACGCTGGACATGCTGATTCTGCAGACGTTGCAGTGGGGGCCGCGGCACGGATATGCGTTGAGCAAGGCGATTCGGACCAATTCCGGGGAAATTTTGCGCGTGGACACGGGGTCGCTCTATCCGGCGTTGCACCGCCTTGAGCGTGCGGGATGGATTGAAGCGGAGTGGAAGGCGTCGGAAGTGGGGCCGAGGCTGCGGGTATATCGCTTGACGCGCAGTGGGAGAAAGCAGCTGGTTTCGGAACGGTCGCGGTGGGAGCGCGTTACGGCGGCGATTGCGGGAATCATGAACCCAGGTAAGAAGGAGAGAGAGGCATGAGATTCGCTCTATGGCGCCGGGGGAAGCGGAATGCGGAATTGACGGAGGAGATCGAAGCGCACTTGACGCTGGCCGAACGTGACGCGATGGAATCCGGCGCGACAGTGAAGCAAGCGCGGAACGCGGCGCGAAAGGAATTCGGGAACGTTGGACTGGCGGCGGAGGTCACACGGGACGCGTGGGGATGGAGATGGGTGGCAGAGGCATGGCAGGACGCGAAATACGGCGCGCGAAACACACTGAGAACGCCGGGATTTGCGGTGGTGACAATTTTGACGCTGGCATTGGGAATCGGAGCGAACACAGCGATTTTTTCGGTGGTGAATGCGGTGCTGTTTCGCGCGCTGCCATACCGCGACGCGGGAAGATTGGTCTGGGCAACGAACTTTATCCAGACGCAGAGGCAAAATCTTGTTTTTGCTGACATATATGCGGGATGGCGGACGCAGAACCATGTGTTTACAGACATCGCAGGATATTCCACCGCAGCGGAGTACACGTTGACGGGAGCGGGAGCCCCGGAGCGTCTGCGCGGAGCGAGGGCTACGGAGAGTTTTCTGAATGTGCTGGGCGTGACGCCGCAGATCGGAAGGAATTTCTTGCCAGAGGAGGATCGCCCGACGGGAGTAAAGACGGCAATCCTGAGCGACGCCTTGTGGAGAACGAAATTTGGAGCAGACGCGGGAGTGCTTGGGCGTGTGATCGCGCTGGACGACACACCGTACACGGTCGTGGGAGTGTTGCCGCGAGACTTCGAATTCCTGGACAACAGCCCGGCGGACGTGCTGGTCGCGTTCCAGCTTGCGGACAGCAGCTTTGAAGTTTCGGGCGGGAAGGTGATGGGGAGGATCGAGCCCATAAGTGTGGTGGCACGGTTGCGGCCGCGTGCGACTCTGGCAAGGGCCGTGACAGAGCTCAACGCAATCAACGGCCGCATAGTGGAAGGCCTGCCAGCCAATCTGAAACGATTGCTGGGAGATATGACCGGCCAGGGGAACGCGCAGGTTTTTTCGCTGCACGATCATGAGATCGGAAATGTCCGGCCGGCGCTGCTGGTGTTGCTGGGGGCTGTGGGTTTTGTGCTGCTGATCGCGTGCGCGAATGTGGCGAACTTGCAGTTGGCGCGGGCGGCGGCACGGGAGAAGGAGGTTGCGATTCGCGGGGCGCTCGGAGCGGGGCGTTGGAGATTGGCGAGGCTGCTGCTGACCGAGAGCGCGGCGCTGGCGCTGGTGGGAGGCGTGACGGGATTGTTGCTCGCGACGTGGGTCATCCGGCTGATCCATCGATTTGCGCCGACGAACATTCCGCATTTGCAGAGCGCAGGACTTGATGCGAGCGTGCTGGTGTTTACGCTAGTGGTGTCGTTGCTGACGGGAGTCATATTCGGGTTGGCGCCGGTGCTGGCGGCGTTTCGCGTGCAATTGAACAACACGCTGAAGGAAAGCGGGCCGCAAAGCGGAGCAAGCACGGGGACCAGAAGGGCGCAGCGAGTGCTGATGGTGTCGGAAATTGCGCTTTCGTTTGTTCTCTTTATCGGAGCGGGTCTGCTGGTGAAGAGCTTTCACCAGTTGACGGCGATTCGGCCGGGGTTCGATCCTCACGGAGTGCTTACAGCGCGAGTAGCGTTGCCGCTGGATCAGTATTCTTCGATCGACCAGCAACGCAGCTTCTTCAAGCAACTCGTGGAGCGATTGCAATCGCTGCCGGGAGTGGCTTCGGCGGGAGCGACATTTGGTGTGCCGCTGCGGCCGAACGTCATGATCACGACGATACAAGTCGAAGGACAGCCGCCCACGGATTTTGGAACGGAGAACGTGCCGACGGCGAGCATCAACTCGGTGACGCCAGGATATTTCGCGGCGCTGCGTGTGCCGCTGATCGAGGGCCGCTTGCTCGATGCGAGAGATGGAGCGGATGCGCCAAACGCCGTGGTGGTGAACGAAGCGTTCGTGCGACGGTATTTCGAAAAGGAAGATCCCATCGGGAAGAGGTTCACGGCGGGAATGGGACCGGCAACTCGTGGACCGCAGACGTGGACGATTGTGGGAGTGATTGGGAACACGAAGCAGCGAGGGCTGGCGAGCGAGATTATCCCGGAGGCGACCACTTCGGCGCTGCAGTGGCCGCAGTTCATGATGACGCTGGTGCTGCGGACGTCGGTCGAGCCGTTGAGCCTGGTGTCGGCCGTGAGGAAACAGGTGAGCGACCTGGACAAGAATTTGCCGGTATTTGGCGTGGAGACGATGGACGATCTGCTCTCGGCGGAAGTAGCTTCGCAGAGATTCAATGCAGGCGCGCTGGCGGGATTCGCAGGGCTGGCGGTGCTTCTGGCGGCAGTGGGGATTTATGGCGTGATGGCGTACGCAGTAAGCCAGCGGACGCGCGAGATGGGCGTGCGGATGGCGCTGGGAGCCAGGGCGGGAAATGTCTTGAGAATGATCTTGAGCCAGGGATTGCGGCTGGCGGCGATTGGAGTTGCGTTAGGATTAGCAGCTTCGTTTCTATTAACACGGCTGATGAGAGGATTGTTGTTTGGAGTGAAGCCGTCGGATCCAGAGACGTTTGCGATCGTGACGAGCGTGCTGCTGGTGGTGGCAGTGGCGGCATGCTGGATTCCGGCGTGGAGAGCGACGAGGGTAGATCCAGTGATTGCGCTGAGGTATGAGTGAAGATCCTGCACCGACGGCGAGGCGGCGGTTACTAGATTTCAGGACAGCCCAAACTTTGTTTGCATTCGCGGATGCTTACGCGTCCGCAATTCGATTCTCCGTCCTCAATTAGCGGATACGAGTGGTAGCTCGACGAAACTGGCGTTTGAGGGCGAGTGGTAGATGCGCTGGGTGGCTTTGCGATAGTCGGCTGGTTTGGCCCAGAAGATGTTAGGAACGAAAGTTTGGGGATTGCGGTCGTAGAGCGGGAACCAGCTCGATTGGATTTGAACCATGATGCGGTGGCCGGGAAGGAAGACGTGGTTGGCGTTGGGGAGATTGAAGCGATAGAGAAGCGGAACATCGGAGGCGATGGGCTTGGCGGTTTCGAGGCTTTCGCGATAGCGGCCGCGGAAAATGTCGGCGGAAATCATGAGCTGATAGCCGCCGAGATTGGGCTGGCTGGCGACTTCATCGGGATAGACGTCGATGAGTTTGACGACCCAGTCGGAGTCGCTGCCGCTGGTGGAAGCGATGATGTTGGCGACCGGCTGGCCGCTGATTTTGAGAGGCGAGGTGAGAACGTCGGAAGTAAAGACGAGAACGTCGGGGCGGCCGGAAGCTTCGCGCTGATCGTCGACGAGCCACTGAGACCAGGTGAGCTCGGAGCTGTAGCCGATCGGTTGACTGGGCCGAGCGCGGAAGGGGACGGGTTTGCTGGGATCGGAAATGTATTCGTCGAATGGAGCATCGGCGGAGTTGGGCGCGGACAGGCTGAGCTTCAATCCGGCGTCGAGATAAAGAGGAGTGGGCTTGGGAGTGCAGCCGTCTGCACAGCCGGCGGGCCAAGCAGGGAGGCGACGCCAAACGTTTGTCCCGGTTTCGAAAGCGGAGACGGGCGGAAGGTCGGCTTTGGGAGCGTCGTCCTTGAGATATTGAGCGAGGAACGGGCGAAGGATGTGCTGGCGGAAGTAGAGGCCGGTGTCGCTGCCGAATTTGATGGCGCCAAGAGAACTTGCGTCTTCAATCTCCTGCCCGTGATGCCATGGGCCCATGACGAGAAAGACTTTGTCATTGCTAGTATCTTTGGGCTTGATGGCTTTGTAGACGGCCATCGCGCCGTAGATGTCTTCCTGATCCCAGAGGCTGTGGACCAGCATCACCGGAACCTTGAGAGGCTGCGCGGCGAGAATTTTATCCATAGCTTGTTCGCGCCAGAAATAATCGTAGCTGGGATGCTCGAGAACCTTGCGCCAAAAGCCGACTTGCTCGAGGCCGTGGCGGCGGCCAAGTTCACCGGCTGAACCGGCATCCATGTAAACATCGTAATCGTCGAAATGGTCGGTCCACCATTTCTCGGAGTTGTCGCGAGAGCCGTCCTGCCCGTAGATGTACGGCATATTTTGTTCGCGGAACGCGCCGTTGTGGAACCAGTCGTCGCCCATCCAGCCATCCACCATTGGATTCATGGGAACGGAGACTTTGAGAGCGGGATGCGGATTGACGAGAGCCATGAGCGGGAGAAAACCGTCGTAAGAAATCCCGAGAATGCCGACTTTGCCGTTGGACTCGGGGAGATTCTTGACGAGCCAGTCGATGGTGTCGTAAGTGTCGGTGGCATGATCGACAGAAGTAGGATTGAGCGGGCCGTGGAGCGGGCGATTCATGACGTAGTCGCCCTGAGAGCCGTATTTGCCCCGAACGTCCTGCACGACGCGGATGTAGCCGTCTTCGACGATCACGTCGGTGGCGTTGTCGTAGCCTTCGAGAATCGGTCCGAGATGCGAGCTTTCCGCGTGCGATGTCAGCGCAGTAGCGTCGTAGGGCGTGCGGGTGAGAAGGATAGGAGCGTTGTGCGCGCCTTTGGGAATGAGGATGACGGTGTGCAGACGCACGCCGTCGCGCATGGGGATCATGACGTCGCGGCGCGTGTAGTCAAAGCTGGCGGTAGAAGGCTGCAAATGAGCGGGAGTTTCGCTGGGGAGAGTTGTGGCTTGAGGAGCGCTTTGCGCATCGAGCGACGACGCCACGAAGAAGAGCGCGCCGAAAATGGCGGCGAGTTGAAAGAGTGTGCCGAGGCGATGCTTGAAAGTTGACATGCGAGAATCTCCGTTGCGCGGGGAATGCTCCCTGGCCCTGACGTTGAAATCGATGCTGCGGCGCCGCAAAGACGAATGGCGCTCCACGAGAATGCGGCGCGCATCAGAAATTGTGACCGTGGAACGACTGGATTATACGTGGGCAAGTGCGTTCCTGCTAGTTTATGAATTTCGCGAACGTTGCAAATGTTGGGGCGAGAGAAGCATGCTGTCAGCCGCCTCCGGGCTGTAACATTCATAGTTCGTCCAAGGACGAAGTATCGGTGTGGCGCCGCTGGCATACTGGCGGCGATACATCCGAAATCGCGATAGACGCACGCTCGTGCGGCTGAGCGTGAGGCGAGGTGAACCATGCGAAAGTTTTGGCTGACGATGGCTGTGTTGGTGGTTGCCGCGATTTTGTGGCCAGCGGGGCCGCGCGCCCAGTGGAAAACGCATTGGAGCTACGAAGGCGCCGATGGACCGGAGCATTGGGGCGATTTGGATCCGGCGTACGCGGCTTGCCGCGACGGGAAGGAACAATCTCCAATCGACATTCGAAACGCGCAGAAGGCGGAGCTGCCCGCGTTGCGATTCGAATACAAAAGCGGGCCGGTCATGATGATCAACAACGGCTATACGGCGGTGCGCGTGAACTATGCGCCGGGCAACGGAAATTTTCTGTTCGTCGGCGACAAACGCTACGAATTGGTCCAATTCCATTTTCACCGTCCGAGCGAGGAGCAGATTAATGGCAAACCGTACGACATGGTCATTCACCTCATGCACAAAGGCAGCGATGGAAAAGTTGCCGCGGTCGCTGTTTTGCTGAAAGAAGGCAGCGCCAACGCGACCATTCGCGAACTTTGGAAATACATGCCGGAGACCGCAGGAAAAGAACACGAAATTCCCGGAGTCGAGATCAATCCCGCGGGACTTTTGCCGCACAGCACTTCCTACTATCGATATGAAGGGTCGGTGACGGCCCCGCCATGCACGGAAGGCGTCACATGGTTCGTAATGAAAACGCCGATGAGCGTATCGTCCGCGGAGATCAACGCCTTCGCCAAGCTCTATCCGCACGATGTGCGCCCGCCACAGCCGCTGAACGCGCGCGTGGTTGTGGAGACCGAGTAGCGACAGTCCCCGCCAGTTGGAGCGCTCTATTTTGGGTGGAGGGTGGCGGCCCAGATCTTGTTGGCGTCGACCGCAAAAACCATGCCGAGCGGACGGTTAACGTCGTGGAGGTCGCCTGAAATTTGGAATTGGACTTGGCGGTCGGTATTGGGGTCGAGCCACCATGTCGTGATGGCTCCGGGTCGGGGCTCGGATTCGAAGGCCTCGAGCTCGCTTAGCGGCAAATGTGAATAGGATTCCAGGCGGGTGACAACTTCGCTGGGGAGCAGAGTGTATTTGAGCACGCTGTCTCGCTCCGAGCTATCGGAAATGGTTTCCGTGGAGGGAAGCCACTCCGCCACATCCATGGGCATGGGTAAGCGATCCTGAAAGGTGAAGGGACGGAAGAAGCCATGGAGTTTGCCGGCCGTAAAGAGTTTCTTTCCTGTTTTGAAATTATAGACGGCGACATCGTCCTCGGCGACGAGCGCGGCGGCGTCGGGACTGGCGAAGACAATCTGTCGAGGTTGAAAAATGCCCGGTAAGGGAGCGTCCAGCACGGATTTGCCGGTGTTGCGATTGAGGCTGTGCAAGCCATTTCCATCTGTATACACAATCGCGTCGGATGATTTGTCCCAAATGAGATTGGACGTGTGACCGGCGGTTTTCACACGCCATCGTTCGGTTCCTGTTTTAACGTCGGCTGCCGCGACGTTGTCGTCGCCGATCGCCACAAGCAAATCATCGTAAACATAGAGCCAGGTGATCTTGCCCAGGCCGTCGATTTTCCAGCGTGGCTGATTGGTAGCTGGATCGACGGCTTGCACCGTCTTTAGGGCGTAAATCAGCTGCGCATCAGCCATGGCGAGCGGCAAGGGCACGCGGTTGCTGCCCAGAAATTTGGAGCCCGCTTCCCAAAGGGGCTTGCCGTTCGCAAGGTCCATGCAGCCCATCACGCTGTTGCCGTAATAGATGAAAAGATGATCGCCCGCCGCGGTCAGGCTCACAGAGCCGAGAGCAAAAACGTGAGGGTATTCGGCCTCCCACTCAACATTTCCGGTGAGAAGATTGACGCGCTGGAACCCAAATCGGAACGGGTATGCGCGGAATCCAGCTTCTCTTGCCAGCACCTTGCGCTGCAGGCGAAGCGAGGTCAAGAGAATCTCGCGAGCGTCGGGCAAAGGGACGACCATCAGTGGCGCTTTGATTTGCGGCTGATCCCACAAGCGCGCCCCAGTGATCAGGTTCAAAGCGATCAAGCGCCGCTTGGGAGCGCCAGGAATTTTTGCGTCATTTATGATGACAACACCCATGCCGGGAACTTCGAAGACATTCCAAGCGGGGACCAACGGGTCGAAGTCTGGAAGCTGCCAGAGCTGGCGGCCGTCCTCGGCGTTCAGAGCGGTGAGAGTCTTGCCCGATTGGACGAGAAGAACTCCGGCGGAGGTGGGCACGTACCTGGAAATGAGCTTGGGGAAGTCTTTAGACCAGCGGAGCTCGACGGCCTGGGGAAAGGCGGGAGCAGCCGTAAAGCAGAAGACAAGGAAGAAAATAAAGGGGCGCATTCTGGCAGGATGATTCATGGATTCTCCGCGGGAAGCTATTATAACGGAGACCATTAAAGCTAAAGCGCAACGTGTCGCCAGATGTGCAACTCCCGCCGGCAGCCGGGCGCCCCCAGCGCCAGTTTTGCACCTGGGGCTTTTGACGTTTCCACAGCGCGCACACCAAGTCCCGGTTTCAGACCTCTACTCACTACCCCCTGCTCACTACCCACTTTCTTTTCACACTCTCCCACGCGAATCAAACCACGCAACGCCGTATCGACGGATGGCTCGTCGAAGAAATACTCCGCGACGTCCAGTGAGAGCAGAGCGCGTGGCGACGCTGTTCTCGTCGTACTTGCAGTGAGCTCTAAACCCGCGCGCGCAAGACCGGAGTGTGCCGCACCCGGCTCGCTCATTGTGCGTCCCCTAGGTTTCGGGTTTCCTGCGCCCCTTTGGAATTCAGGTCGCGAGAGGGATGGCCGGGTCCAGCACGCGCAGCAGGAGCAGACTCTGGTCATCCTGCTGCAGACCGTATTGTCGCACCTCGCGCATGATGAGATCCCAAATCTCTGGCAAGGCTCTCGTAGCGTGTTGTGTCAGCAACTCTTGCAGGCGGGTCAGGCCAAATTCTTCATCTCTGGCATTCGCCACTTCCGTTATGCCGTCGGTAACCATCAAGAACACATCGCGCGGTGAATACATGACGCGCTCACTAGCATAGGAACCGCCGGGGATTAGTCCCAGCGGAAGCTGCTCCATGGAGAGCCGGGCCGTGTCCCTGCTGCCGTGCCGATAGTGGAGGATCGGCGGATGGCCGGCCAACGCGTATTCGGCTTGACGGGAGCCATAGAAGCGGAGCAGGGCCAGGGTGGCAAACATTTCACGCTCCTTGAGATCCGGCAGCACTCGGTCCACACTTTCGAGCACCGCTACCGGCATTTGGCGGAATTGCACGGCGAGTCGCATGGCAGTTTTCAACATCCCCATGAGCTGGCCGGCGGGCAGGCCGTGGCCGGAGATATCGGCGACGTAGGCCACCAACCCGCCGTCGCTCTCGATGAAGTCGATCAGATCGCCGCCCATTTCTGTGCTAGGGATCGATTGGCCGTATAGCTCGAAACTCGCGTTCTGAAAGGAGATCGTCGGAACCAGGGTCGCCTGAATGCCGTGAGCCAAAGAAAGCTCAGTCTGCATACGCACGCTGGTCAGCCCCTCCGTACCGGCAAAGAACAGCAGAAATCGGGTCCCGAAACCGATAGCAACCAAGATCCCGATCGCATCGAATAGCACGCGCCGATGTACGGCGACGGGGACCTGGAGAGGCGGCGAAACGTGCGAGGCCCAGTAACCCAGCCAAGCGGTTGCTACAACCAGCAGAAGCAGAAGAGGGATAAGACGAACTCTTTTGATTCCGGCAGCCCTAGCCGCCGCCGCTCCCGTGCCCACTAAGACGGGCCAAAAGAAACCTCCGCCGACACGGGAAGCATTAAGTTGCAATAGATCGAACGCGAAACCGCCGGCGGCGCCGATGAAGAAGTACCCTGCCAGGAACGTCTTCATCCGCCCTAGGGGCACCACGCGCCAGTATGGACTGAAGGCACTGGGAAAGGCCGAGCGCACACCAGCCAACCACGTACGGAGCTTTTTTTTCATCGGTACTTCACAGGGCGTCCTGCATCGCAGGGAGACCGAGCGCTAAGCCAGGGCTTCGACCAATCGCCGGCCAGGAATCCGCGCAAGAGGACGGAGACGAGAATGGACAGATTCATTTATTGAACTGTTACCAGAAACGTATCAATATCACAAGCGGGTGCCGAATTTGAATGGCCGATCTTTGATTTTGAATGGCATTCCTGAACCCTAGACATCTCCGGCGGATATTTACAAAACGAGATGTACAGAGAAGCGCCGTTCCCGTCAGGCATACTCGCGAGTGGATTGTCGGCAAACCGGAAGTAGTCCTCGGACTCGATTCGCCCGGTCGCCAGGTTGTCAGCGTCCTTCTGTCCAACCCAGGATTATCGGAAACTGACCCGCCATCATCAAAGCAAACCGGCCAGAGAAAACAACGTTTCCGAATATGATGGTAGCGAGGTTGCTTTGCGTGGAGATGAAAGGCGGCACAAAGGAAGGATTTTTTCGGCGCCGCATTGTGCGGCCCATCGCCGATTTGTTGCGGCAAGGAGTGACCCCCGAAAAGCTGGCGCTTAGTCTTGCCCTGGGTGTGGCGCTCGGCGTATTTCCTGTGCTCGGGACAACGACCGCGCTGTGTGCCATTGCCGCGTTCGTATTGCGGCTAAACCTGCCGGCAATCCAGATCGTCAACTACTTCGTCTACCCTGCGCAGATTGCGCTTCTTATCCCCTTTTTCCGCCTGGGTGAAAAGTTATTCGGCGCACCACATCTGCCTCGGTCGGCCGCACAGATTTCTGGAATTATTCACGCAAGCCTGTGGTCCGCAACTCGGTTCCTGTGGACGACGCTGTGGCACGCGGCCATCGCCTGGTGTCTGATAGCGCTAGCGTTTGTCCCTCTGGCGTATTTGGTTCAGTTGCCGCTCTTGCGCAGAATGCTGAGGAAACAACAAGTGCCCCCGGTCAGATCGCCCAGCCGGGTGCCCCGGGTGCCGGTTTTGCACCTGGGGCTTCTGACGTTTCCACAGCGGATGCTCCAAGTCCCGGTTTCAGACCTCTACTCACTGCCCGCTGCTCACTACCCACTTTCTTTTCACACTTTTCCACTCATTTCCACAGTCATAACAAACCAATCACTCCCCGCCCAACTCCTTCAAATCTCTCAACTTCCTCCACCTCCATTCGAATCCGCGCCTCCCGTTCGAATAAGCACTCAGTAAACTAAAATACTAGTTGACACTTCGCCAATATCCTGCTACCATTCCCCATGCTTGCCCCCAGAAGCGATCGCCACCTCGAAGGGTTTCCCTTTCACACCGCATCCCCTGAGCTTCCATGGATATACGTTCAGCTCCAAAGCGAGCCTCGCTCTAGAGATCTCACGTCTCTTTCGGCCTATCTCCATCCGTCCCTGGCGGCCTTCCGTCGCCTTCTCGCCTTTCCACATTCCAACCTTCCGCCCCGCGTCCACGCTAACCCCTTTAGAATGTGCACTTCCGAAAAACATGCCCGTAACCCCTTTAGAATCTGCACTTCCAAAACAAAGGACTTAAAGTCCTTTAGAATCCGCACTTACGAAAAAAGGGGGGGGTGGGGCCGGTTATGGTTAACCAGAGTGGGACAGCCAATCTTGGCTGTCCTCTTCCAAGTCTCAAGGACCCCATCCCGCTTGACCCGTGGGACAAGGCCCCATACTCTCGAACGCCTGACCATGAACAAAAACTTCCTTGGGACCATCGCCGAAATCGCCGCCGGAATTCGCGAAAAGAAATTTTCGCCAGTGGAGGTTGTCGAGGCATATCTCGCACGAATCGAGCAGCTCCAGCCGAAGCTGAACGCATTCGTGCATTTGGATGCGAAGGGCGCACGCAAGCAAGCCCTCGCTGCGGAAGCGGCGGTGATGCGCGGAGACAAAGCGGGGCCGCTGCTCGGTGTTCCGCTGACGATCAAGAGTTGCATCGACGTGGCGGGATGGCCCGTGCCGGCAGGATCGCTGACGCGCAAAGACTATGTGGCGCAAACGAATGCGCCGCTGGTCGCGCGGCTGCGAGCCGCAGGCGCGACTCTCCTGGGAAACACGAATACGCCGGAATTCTTGATGGCCTATGAGACGGACAATTCCTTGAATGGAAAGACGAGCAATCCGTGGAACATGGAAAGATCGGCAGGTGGTTCGAGCGGCGGCGAAGCGGCTGCGATTGCGTCGGGCTGCTCGGCGGGAGGCGTCGGCAGCGATGGCGGAGGCTCGGTGCGCGTGCCGGCGCATTTTTGCGGGATTTGCGGATTGAAGCCGACGCCGGGACGAATTCCCTCGACAGGACACTTTCCACCTGGTGGAGGAGCGCTCGGCTGGATCGGTGTAGTCGGGCCGATGGCGCGGACGATCGCGGATGTGCGCACGCTGTTTGAAGTGATGGAAGGACCGGACATCGCGGATGCGCTCTCCGTGCCGGTGCCCGCGCGCCCGACAAATGAAAATGACCTGCGAAAGCTGCGCATCGGAATTTTAGAGAGCGATGCTCTTGGAACGGCGACCGCCGAAACTTCCGCGGCAGTGGAACGAGCAGCAAAGTTATTGAGCGAGTACGGATTCGCGGTGGAGCGAAAAAAAATCAGCGGATTGGAGCGGGCACTCGAGGTCTGGTGGTATTTCTTCGGTCCTGTGATCGCGGACCTGATCCGAAAAGGATCGGCGGGATCCGAGAGCGCGATGAGCCCGATGCTGCGCGAATATGTGGCGCTGGCAACGGCGGAAACGACTCTGACCTACGACGGGTTCTACGGCATGTGCGCGGAGCGGGATAGTTTACGTGCAGAGATTCTGAAGCAAATGCAGGACGTGACGGTTCTGCTGTCGCCGGTTTCGGCCGCACCGGCCTTTCGCCACGGAGAAGGGAATTGGCGGCGCGACGAAAAGGAAAATTATCGAGATACGATGCGGTATTCCCAGTGGTTGAATTTGGCGGGATTTCCGGGAGTAGCGCTGCCGCTTGGAGAATCGAAAGAGGGATTGCCGATTGGCGTACAAGTGATTGGGCGCCCGTTTGAAGAAGAATTGATATTGGGTGTGGCAGAGGCGATCGAACGCGCGCGCGGCCCGTGGCAAGCGCCGAAGATTTTGGGCGCCTGAAGCGCTACTGCTGAAGCGCTACTGCTGCTTGAGTTCGGGATTGGGCACGGCTTCGCCGCCGTACTTTGCTCTTTGGCTGTTCAGTTCGGCGTCGGCAAGTTTTTTTGAAGTGGCGAGTTCGGCTTGGGCCTCTTCGCGTCGTCCCAGTCGAAGTAGAACCTGGCCACGCACATAGTGGATGTTGTGATTGTCCGGCGCGAGTTTTTCCGCCGAGTCGAGATAGCCGAGAGCTTCTCGATTTTTTCCCTGGCGCTGATTGAGCCGGCCCAACTCGAGCAGCGAGACGGGCATGCGCGGATTGTAGCGCAGCGCCTCATGAAAAAAGTGCTCGGCGTCCGCGTCCTTCTGCGCTTTCAAATAGAGCAGACCGAGCTGCTCGTAGTTGTCGGCAAGATCGGGCTCGATGGCGATATCTTTGCGAAATTCTGCTTCGGCGCGTTCGTCGTCCTGCTTCTTCGTGTAAGCGACACCGAGGCTAAAATGCACGAAAGGCAAGTCGGAGTTCGCGGAAGCGGCGAGTTCCAGTTCGGAGATGGCTTTGTCCGGTTCGCCGCGATTGAGATAAGCCTTGCCGAGAATCAAATGAAACTCGGGAGTATTGCCGCCAACTTCGACGAGGCGGCTGAGCGCTTTCTCGTCGAGGTCATTATTCCCGGCGCTGTGGGCCGCGATTCCGAGGACATAGAGATAAGTCAAATTGTCGGACATCTGCGGCCATAGCGGCTCCAGTGCTGCGACGGCATCGGGATAGTGTTCGGTGAAGACGCGGCACAAACCGAGAAGATAGCGCGCTTGTTGAGAGTCGGGCTGATCGCGAACGACGGAAGCGAGCGGTGCGACGGCGCCCGCATAGTCGCCGCGCCGGTATTTCACGAGTCCAATGTTGAGGCGGATGCCGGACATTTTGGGTTCGAGCTTTTCGGCCTTTTCGAGGAGGGTCAGTGCGTGGTCCCATTCCTTGCGGCGCATGGCGATGACGCCGAGATTGGCGTAAGCCGCGCCGGATTGAGGATCGACCGTAAGCACGCGGCGAAATGCTTCTTCGGCGGCAGCCAAGTCGCCGGATTGAAGAGCGGCCTGGCCCTGCGCGAATGCAACGCGAGGGTCGACGCCAGAGACGCGATTTGTAGCGGGAGCAGCGGCTTGTTGCGGCGATGAGAGCGCGGGTCCAGCCGCGAGCGAGGGCAGAAAAGGGCCTGAGACAGCGAGAAACAATGCAAGAAATAATGCGAGGAATTGAGGAGCGACAAAGCTAGCGCGGACAGGGGGAGTCATCGTTCGGTAGTGTCCGGCAGAGAGGAAAGTAATTCAAGCGGCGAATGGGAAAGCGGAGGCGCGAAGGGCGCAGTGAGTCATTTAGAAGTGAAGACAACAACAATATAGATTTTGAGCTTGACACAAACGGGCGGATACCATATTAATCCGATTTAATAAGTGAGATTAGGTGCGTTTTTCTAATCGTCGAGTGGGTGGGGGCTGTCTCCGATGGTGGTGGCCTTCTGCAAGCGGCAAAGATTAGGGGTGCCCGCTGTGGCAGGCGCAATTGTGCCCACACCAAGCCGGTTTTCCATTTCAAAATTTTTGCGGAGGTAACAAAGTGAAGGGAACTATTTGTGGTTTTCAACCTTCCGAGATCCTGAAAAGCCTGGCGAAAGCGGGGCGACTCTTCGTTTGCGCGATGCTCGCGATGCTGTGCGCGAGCTTCGTGGCGATGGCACAAGACACGGGTTACATCAGCGGCACGGTGACGGACTCCTCGGGCGCGGCGGTTGCCGGGGCTCAAGTGGTGATCGCGAGCACGACGGGAAGTTCCACGCACACGACGACCACGAACGGGGACGGCGCGTACGTGGTGCCGGGCTTGCCGGGCGGGTCGTACAACATCGTGGTAACGGCAAAGGGCTTCCAGAAATTTACGGCGCAAAAGGTTGTGCTGGACGTGGCGACGAAAATCCGCGTGGACGTGCAACTCACGGTTGGCCAGATCACGCAAGAAGTCGTCGTGACGGGAGAAAGCGTCGCGCAGGTTGA
>JBAQJX010000016.1:0-120063 GCA_049641765.1 Candidatus Acidiferrum sp. | reverse complement strand
GTCCCCCAGACCACGGGTGTTTGGCCGCGTCGTCCGTAGGATCGTCCCGCTTGATGGTCCGAACGTAATCCCATCTCGTCTAACCAATGAATTTGCGCCTTCCAGCGCCGCGCCGACTCTCGAATGGCCGGGTATTCTTGCTCCAGCCATTTCCGCACTACGGCAGGATCCCGTTCGTAAGCCCGCCGTACCGGTTTTTGCGGCGTCAAACCCCAGGCGCGCAAATAGCGTCCTACCGTCCACACCGAAACGGCGACGCCGCACTTCCGTGCCAAGAGCTGTTGCACCGCTTCCCGGGTCCACAAGGCGAAGGGCAAGCTCATCTGATCGGGACAGCCGCTGAGGATCATGCGCACTGCCGTGGCCGCCTGGTGCGGAGCCAGGCGCGACCGCGGGGGACGCCCCCGACGACGGGCGCGCAGAGTCCGCAAGCCTTGCCGCTTGGCCCGGCTCACCCAGCCGTTGATGGTTCCCCGCGCCAGCCCAAAGACGCGAGCGGCCTCGGTTTGCGCCATCCCATTCCGAACGGCCTTCACCACGCGCAGGCGCAAGGCCTCCTGGGCCTTGGCAGGAAGAGAACGAGCATCGTGAGTTCCCATGCCCGCGAGGATGGCACTCATTCAGGATTTATGTCAACTATTTAATGCTCCGATTAGTAACATCTAACATCGCCATGAAAAATGTGACGGTCAGATGTCTAGAGGCGTTTTGCCAATTCTTCGTAGGCCGTGATGATGAAAGGCATTTGGGGAAGAATCGTCTTGACGTCAACACCCACAAGAGGGTTGTGAGCCGCGGTGTCACCGAGGAACTTGATTCCCTTTATTTCGTTGGCCGTTTTTGGAATTAAAAAGGGAACACCATGCAGTTTCTCCCTTGCTGCCGTCTCGATCATGTCTTTCAGGCCAGTCCAGCCGCCGGGCCGCGCCTTGTCCTCCAGGAGAGAGCCTTTGCTGTTCTTCGAAAATACAATGATGATGAGCTTCTCAAGGATTTTTCTAAGGAGGAATGCTGTACAGTTCCCGTTCTTCCCAAAATTGTCGTGCAGCTCTTCGAGTTCCGCACCACAACTTTTCTTCAAACGCTTCATCAGGTTCGTCGAAAATAGGTCCTCCTCAATCTCGCGGACTCTCTTTGTCTTCCCAATTAGCTTCAAGGCTTGCGCTCTTGTCACACTGGCGAGAACCCAGTAGTTACCTTTGTGGCCCGTAGGCTTTATTCCGTGGATGATCCCAGCGTTCATAAACTTTTGCATGTAGGTTTGTATGTGGCTGGTCTTCCACCGTCTTCCAAATCTTTCTTTGATTTTCAAAACGACCTCATCGCTCGAAACGGGCGAGTCAAAGAACCCTTCAACTATGAGGGTCTGGGGGAGAGCGTACCGACTCTCTGGGTCAACATCTAATGTTCTGGCCTTTTCCTTAAGAGATTTACCAGACATAGGCAACCTGTTTCTTCTGGTTGATGATCTTTGAACTCTTGCGAAGCTGTTTTCGCCGCTGGAGTCGCAGAAGTGCCATCGCGACGCGGTCGTGGTCACACGGGTACCTGGACTCGAGTTTCTTGCGAACCTCACTAGCTGTCCTCGGGTCCCTGAAAAAGTTTTGACTTCTCAATTTCAGAATATGTGCAGGAAGGCCACTCGTGACCTTGCCTTTGGGCGTCTCTCCGTTGTTTCTGTTCGATGCGGAATTGAAAACGGCCCTTTCGAGGCGTGCTAAGCGGCTAAGGATGTTTTGGATTTCTCTATCGGCTGCTGGGTTTTTCATAAGGTTACACCTTCTTCTTGTTCTTGCTTGTAGGGCTCTTGTCGTCCGTTGCAAACGGGTACTTCTGAATGTATTCGTAGCTGCCCCGGTTACCGTTGCGGGTAAGGTGCTTGGCGCGTTTCAGCGCCATCCCGAGTTCAGGACCCGAAAAATGATTGCCCCGCTTGGCAAGATGACCCACAATCGCCGCTTGGTTCCGCCAAGTGCGGAAGAATGCTTCCTGCCACAAAATTTTCAGCGCTTCGGGCGCTGTTTTCGCAATTTGGCCCTTCTTTGCCATATCATTCAGCCCGTGTATAGCCAACTTTTGCCCTTCTTATCTCTCAAACGCCGCAACTGGCGACGCCGAACAAGTCGTAGGAGGGTTGGGGATAGTGTGGTAACCGGGAAATAGTGCCCCATTTCCTCCAAGGCAACCTTCACAGCAGCCAAATCCTTCGGTTTCCTAAAAAATCCCCCGTCAATGAGCGTACTGACCAAGTTAACTGGAGTGGCTTTCGGTGGACGCGGCTCCTTGGCCTTCGGTTTGCTTCGACGGTGTGCGCCTTCCGTGGACTTCCCTTCCCCCTCGATTTGCCTAACTAGCGCGGCTACTTCCACAGGATTTCCTTCAACGACTATTTTGGTACCCGATTTCGTTGTGAGGCGTGCCTTTGCCATATGCAAGTATTCCTCTGACCCAATAAGCGTGATGGCCTAAAGAATACATGAATATCAGACGATGTCAATGGAGCCACCCGAACTACGCCTCCGGCATTAACATTCAGGCGTCCCGTGTCCTGGTTCAAATCTATCTTGGAGCGATTAGAAACGCGGCGACGATAATCCATCGCCGGAGGGCGCAATCATTGAAAGAACTAACGAGCTATGCTTTGCGCCTGAACCGCAACAGCGTGGGCCTGACCCGTTGCAGTTGACTCTGCATTCTGTGCCGCTGGTCGTTGTACTGTGGCCGACCGAATCGACACGTTGCGGGAGAGCTGGTCACCTAGATGGCTTTTTATCGTTAGTGTAGATTTGCGCCTCCTAGCGCCCACGCGATACGGCCACGTATGCCAACCGGCGATTCACGAGTTTTTCGTTTGTCTGTTCGGTATACACATGCACTAGCACGCGGTCGGCGGTCTGCCCCTGGCTGCTGTGACTGGTGACCGCGTAGCCGTGGTCGATATGTCGATTCTCGCGGATGTTGAACGCGACCGAGGGGCCTGAATCGAGGCGGACTTGGAGATTGCCGCGCGCGTCGATCTGCTCGATGGTTCCTAGCTCGCGGTTGGCAATATGCTGATCTCGATTCGGCGCGGTGAACTGCTCGCGATGAAATACATGAAGCTTTAAGCGACTTGTCGAGACACCCTGAGGCGGACTTAACCGGCGCGATTCAGCACGCAATGGCGCCTCTCGTGAATGTGTTGCCAGGGATGTTTGTGGCGACGGGCGGGCCACACTCTCGGCGCAATCATCAAACGTTATCCGGGAGAGATCCCTAAGCCACTTGATGATTCGGCCGCAAAGGCTTGGGGCTATGCCTCTGAGATGGCCAGGCATATTCGGGAAGGCCACAAGCCAGAGCGGAAGGATGTTGAACTGATCGGCGGCTTAGCCGCTACCGTCGCGACTTATCTCAGCCGCTGATCCAAAAATAACCGACCGTTTCCGCTGCCCGTCTGAGAAAAAGATTGGTGCCGCGTCTGCGTGACTGCTTCTCACACGAAGATGGATGCAGCGAATCGGCAGCTTGCCATCCGTGCCGCGAGGTTTTACTCGCTCGCCGACGCTGCACTGCTCTTAATGCTGCCTTTTGCTGCCTCGCGAAATCCGCAAGTCCTCTGGAGTGAAAGAGAAAGCTGGTAGGGGCGGTGGGGATCGAACCCACGACCCCATTTGTTTCTGACTGAAGCTATAGCCTATACGACGCGAGAACCCGCTCAAATCGAGCTACGTCAAAATCGTCCACGCTCAAAATCTCGAGATAGGAAAGACGATCTTCCATACATAACTTGCGGTCGGCTTGAAGTGTGAATCCGTGAGTGATATCAGAGATATTCTGAAGGTCCGGATTTCCTGCCGTCACGAACCGCCTGATACCAGCTTGCCTGAGACCTACGTCGCGAGTCTCCACCTCGCAATTTCCTCGTAAGACTGTGACTCGATGGGTTCTTTAACCATTCCGGCTAGGGGCTGTGCCAGACCATTCCCGATCCACCCCTTCCCAATGAACTAGTGTTTCTTGTGCCCTAAATTGTGCCTTGCAAAACTAGCGGCGCGATAGCGATGCGTTTTCTGCTCAGACGTTTATTTTTGAATACATGCAGCTAGGACAACACATGGTTATAATCCTCCATTCTTCTGAAGTGGTTTCGATAGATGCGATTCACCTTGAGCCACATGGAGTGACAACGACTTTGGTCTCCGTTGCGAATCTTTCGCGACGGAGCCGAAGTGAGATATTCTTGCGGGCAGCATTGGGACTATTGCTAGCATTCTTATGCTTGCATGATTTTGCGCTTGACAGAACATAGGCTATAGGGATATAGCATAAGTGAAGACATACTCGACGAAAGAAGCAGCGAGGCGATCCGGAATCCACTGGGTGACGCTACTCAGATGGCAGGCTGACGGAAAGGTTAGGGCCTCTGAGGAGCTCGGAATGAACGGTGGCAAGCATTGGCGGTGGACTGCAGAGGATATCGTCAACATTAGGAAATACAAAAAAGTTCATTTTCGCGAGGGTCAAGGCCGAAGGAGCAAGAAGGTAGGAAAAGCCAAGTGACGTAGCGGGACGCGCCGGTGTTACTAGCACCAAGCGCGCCCCTGACCAACATCACCTCGGTGAGGAGGCAACGATGGCTGCAGAAGAAGTTATCCATTTCCCGTTCTGGGCGCAACTTTCCCCGCTCCCCCATTCCCCGGCTTTTTCCCCATCTGAGCCGATCGCGGAACCTCCTCCTTAGCTGAAAACAGAGCGGATGCTTGTCCCTTGCGGCGAGTTTCGAAACCGCCGGCTTTTCGTGTATCCAAACCAAGAATTTGAACATTCATTGGAAATCGTCTTTGAACAAAAAATCCGAACAGCAACCACGGGGAGCAGCAGAAATGGTATGGAAATGAGCAAGGCTGATGCGTTCACAGAGATTTATCTTTGGAATCTGAACTTCGACCACTTACTGCGTGTTCTTGAGCGGCTGGAGCAGCATCGCGTTCGTTCCCGGCGAGACCTGAGAGCCTACGCGATCCGGCTCGAAGAAATCCGTGCGGGACTGAATGCCGAATTCGCCGAAGTGATAGGAGCGCGGGAACGCGCCGATGAATTTCGCTTCCGGTCTTGGCGAATCTGCTTGGACAGGCGGAAGGAAACAGTGAATTGAGCTAGCCCCGGCTGCGGCTGCAAACCCGTTTGCTTCCACAAATCAATCCATTCAAGAAGCAATCCAAGCATTGCTTCGTTTGTTTATTGTCCCGGTCAACTGTAAGTAAAGGCAGTCCATGGGTGTGTGGAAAGCAAACGTAACGATGCGAATCCGGCCGGCTTTGAGGGACCAACTGGCTGAATTCGCTGTCCGGGAACAGCGTTCGCTGGGGAACATTGGCGCCATCCTCCTCGAGTGGAGCCTCGAACAGTTGAAAGCCGCTGGTTCCACGGAACGCCTGCTCAAGACCAAGATTCGATCTCGCGATGCCCCTTCCGGCCGGAGGGCTTGTTGCGGCAGTTAGCAGAGGAAAGGAACTGCCTTGAGTACGCTTTCTTCGACCAGGTTTGCCGCGCTGCCTCTGACGGAGAAGATCCGAGAGTCTGGGACGGCCAAGAACCCTGCGCTCGAAGTCCGCGACGAGGTTTTATTTTGCCGCCTGCAAGATGGACAGCAGGAGGCGCTGGGGCAGCTCTTTGATCGTTACGCGTCACTTATCCGCGCCATTGCAGGCCGCATCCTGAGGAACGCGGCGGAAGCGGAAGATTTCGTACAGGATTTGTTTCTCTTTATCCAACGCAAATGCGACATTTTCGACAGCTCAAAAAGCTCCGCCCGCTCCTGGATCGTTCAGATGACTTATCACCGGGCCATCGAAAGGCGCCGCCATCTCACTTCACAGCAGTTCTACTCCCGAGAGGAAATTGGGAGTGACGCCAGCCAAGTGGTCGGAATACCGACCGGAGAAAGCGATTATTCCGTTGAAACGGTTTTTGGGCGTAATGGATTGGACCAAGTGCTGAATGCGCTGTCCGACGACCAGCGGGAGACCTTGCGCCTGCACTTCTTCGAGGGCTATACGCTCGCGGAGATCGGCCGGAAACTCGGCCAGCCCCTCGGAAGCGTCAGGCACCACTACTATCGCGGCCTCGATAAGTTGCGGAAGCGCATGTTTGGGAATACTGTTCCGGCAGAGAAGTAGGATGAAAAATAACGGCCACAATCCGGACGCCCGCGGCCGGCCGGAAACCGGACCCCACGAGAAGTTCCTTGAGCTGTGCGCTCTCTCGACCTCGAACGATTTGACCGCGAAAGAGCGCGAGGAGCTTCAGGCCCATCTGGTGGATTGTTCGGAATGCCGGCAGGCTCTAGAAGAATTTGAAGCTGCCGCCGGTATCGGCATGCCTCTGCTTCATGTGCATCTGTCTGCTTCTGATTCCTTGGAGCAGGCCTTCCTTCCCTCAGAAATTACTGTCGGTATGGGAGCAAGTACGGCGGACCAAGTAAAAACGGCACGCAAGGAGCCAGAATCAGCCGAAGACAGCAATGGACTTCGTTCCGGTTTTCCGCACCGAAACGGTCACTCCCGCTTGCAGATGAATTGGAACTACGTCTGGATGCCATTCGCTGCGGCCATGTTGCTGAGCGCGGCACTGGGCATCTTCCTGTATCAAGTAGGCAGGCGCAGCGGGCAGGAGGTTGCCGAGAGAGCGCCGACCGCTCACGACACGAAACTGGACGCTCTCGAGCAAAGACTCAGCGACGCCGGCCACGAACGGCAGGTTTTGAAATCTCAACTGGCGCAGCGCGACGGCATGATTGCCGGACTCCACCAGCAGCTGAAGGAACAAGCGACGCTTGTGGTGGAGATGAAGAAGAACCAAGCGGATCTCGAGAATTCTCTTGAGGTGGATCAAACCGAGAAGCATCAAGCGACTCAGGAGAAGGCAGCTCTCGCACATCAGTTCGACTCCCTGCAGGCTTCTCTGCAGAAGACCGAAACGGAACTCGACTCTCTCAGGCAGCAGCGCGCGCAAGATCAAGCTTTGGCGGGAAGCCTCGAAGCGCAAATCAAGGATCTGCATGGTCAGCTTCGCGAACGGGAAGGGGAGCTAGGCGAGGAACAGGAGTTGCTGGCCCACGATCAGGATATCCGCGACCTCATGGGAGCGCGGGATCTCTATATTGCCGAAGTATACGACGTGGCGAGAGACGGCCAAACGCAGAAACCCTACGGCCGCGTCTTCTACACGAAAGGAAAGTCTCTGGTTTTCTATGCCTATGACCTTGACCAGCAAACGGGCTTCAAGCGTGCCAGCGCCTTTCAGGTTTGGGGCAGCCACGGCCTCGACCGGCAACAGGCTACGAGCCTCGGCATCTTCTACGAAGACAACCTAGCCAAGAAGCGCTGGGTGTTGAAGTTTGATGACCCTAAGAAACTCGAACAAATCGACGCCGTCTTTGTTACCGTCGAGCCGAACGGCGGCAGTCCCAAGCCCAGTGGAAAACCGCTCCTCTTCGCGTATTTGAAAGCAGAGCCGAACCATCCCTAGCCCGAATCTTGCCTTCGGTTCCAGAAAATCATGTTCCTGTTCAATCTTTCGTGGCCGCAGAGTGGTACAAAAGCGGGACTCCCGAGCGTAGACAGAGTAGGTGTGTCCAAATTCTTCTGCTACGGGAGAAACCTCGTGCGTGAAGTTCGTTTGCTTCTGATCTTTAGCTTCGTGTGCGTCGCTTCGGCGATCGCGCAGTCCCCGAACGCAACTATCAACGGAATTGTGCTGGATCCCTCCGGTGCCGCCATTGCTGGCGCCCAAGTTGTGGCGGTGAACGACGCCACCGGCGTTCAGAACGTCACGAAGACAAACGGAGAGGGAATCTACATTTTCCCCGATCTTCCACCGGGACATTACCGCATCCAAGTGTCAAACAGCGGGTTCAAGACCATCATCAAACCGGACCTCGTGATTCATGTTCAGGACGCACTCGCAATTAATTTCACCCTGCCGGTCGGCGCCGCATCAGAGGTTGTGACGATACAGGGCGGTGCGCCGCTGGTTAACATGGAATCAGGGTCCGTGGGAACGGTGATTGACCGGCAATTCGTTGAGAATCTTCCGCTGAATGGCCGCAGTTTCAATACCTTGCTCCAGTTGACGCCCGGGGTCGTGATAGCGCCGTCTCCCAATAACGGCGAGCCCGGACAATTCAGTATTAGCGGGCAGAGAACCGATGCCAATAACTTCACGATCGATGGAGTTTCTGCGAATTTTGGAGTGAGCGGGAGTCTGGTCCAGTCGGGAACTGGTAATGCTCAGGCGTTTAGCGTTCTCGGCGGAACCAGCAGTCTGGTATCAGTCGACGCACTGCAGGAGTTCCGTATTGAAACTTCGTCCTTCGCTCCCGAATTCGGCCGCGCCCCAGGAGGCCAAGTCATCCTGACAACTCGCTCAGGAACAAATGATCTCCATGGGAGCGTTTTCAACTACTTCCGGAATACCGCGATGGATGCGAACGATTGGTTCGCAAATAGCGACGGGCTGACCCGGGCGCCGGAACATCACAACGATTTCGGCGGCATTCTAGGGGGCCCAATCGTAAGGAACAGGACGTTCTTCTTTTTCTCCTACGAAGGCGCAAGGCTGGACCTCCCCCAAACCTCGTCGACGGAAGTACCATCGGCATATGCTCGCTCCATCGCCCCACCCTCTTTGGCACCCTTCCTCAATGCCTACCCGCAACCGAATGACCAGACAATTGTGCCGGGAGTTTACACGGCCCCGTTCACGGGTAACTATGCGAACCGCGCCACTCTAAATGCGACAAGCGTGAGGATTGACCACACGCTTAACGACCGCTTTACCATCTTCGGGCGGTACAACTATGCCCCCTCCGACGCAGAAACTCGGGGAGGCACATCCATCAGTCCAAGCAGCGTGTCCTCCACGGCGCTTAACACACAGACGCTGACAGTCGGAGTTTCAATGCTTCTGAGCAACCAGACGTCGAACGTGCTGCGAGGGAACTATTCTGCTCAAACGTTCTACCAAGTCTATTCGATAGATGCTTTCGCAGGCGCCATGCCTCCTGATGGAAGCACGTTGTTGAGCGGACTCCCCGCTTCGGAAACCTACGCCTATTTTTTTCCGTTTGACGCAGCTCTGGCGATTACGGGCCAGTACGGGCGGAATCAAACTCGGCAGATGAACTTTGTAGACGATTTCTCCGCGACGTTAGGACAACATCAGTTGAAGTTCGGTGGAGACTATCGTGGCATCTTTCTTGATGCCGACACTCCGAACCACAAACTGTTTGAAACTGCACCAAGCGTCGCAACGTTCCTAGCTGCGGGCCAGGTGAGCCTCGAATCCGAAACGACGGTCCCGAGTCGGATTCTTTCTCATGCGTTGTCCCTGTATGGCCAGGATACTTGGAAGATTAAACCGCGTGTAACCATGACATACGGAATCAGATGGGAACTCAGCCCACCGCCTTCCGCTCTCGGGGATACCCGGCTGGCGTCTTGGCAAAACGTGAATAGCCCTGCCGAAATTGCCCTAGCTCCGGTTGGTACTCCCCCATGGCACACTACGTATTCGAATTTTGCTCCAAGGTTTGGCATTGCCTATGGCCTGGACCGCGGAAATACGTTTGTGATTCGAATCGGTGGGGGGATCTTCTACGACCTGAGCGCAGGGTCATCGGCGCAACTCGCCGTAGAATTTCCCAACCTCGTGGCGGCGAGTTTTGCAGGCGTCTCTGTTCCTGTTCCGAGCGTCGCGAGCTACTTGCCCGCGATTACGCTTCAGCCCCCGTTTCCGATCGTCAACGCGGTGACACCTGATCTGAAGTTGCCTCGGTCATACCAATGGAACGTAGCGCTTGAAAAATCGTTCGGCCAAAAACAAGCGGTATCCGTGACTTACGTAGGGCAGGCCGGTAGAGATCTCTTCCGAACGGAAGCTTTGTTTCAGCCGAATCAAAATTTCGAGAGTGAATTCGTCTTGGAAACCAACGATGCATTTTCCAACTACAATGCTCTGCAGCTGCAGTTTCGTAAGACCCTTTCCTCGCGACTCCAAGCGCTTCTGAACTATACGTGGTCGCATTCGCTCGACAATATCTCGAACGATGCTGTTTCGGGTCTGTCGAATACAGTGATCTCAGGAGCAAATGACTACGCGTCTTCCGACTTCGACGTGAGGCAGAGCTTCTCCGGCGCACTCAACTATGAAATTCCTGAGGTATCCCGCCACGGAACACTCTCCGTTCTGACGAGGCATTGGTCTGCAGACTCAGTCGTAGTCGCGCGCACAGGGTTTCCGTTCAATGCATCTGTGTACGCGAGCTCTCCCGATCCGGGCGGGTACGTAGCCTCTCGGCCAGATCTTGTTCCTGGACAGCCTTTTTATTTGTACGGCGCGCAATGCGTCGCAGTATTAGGGTCACCGTGCGCGGGGGGAAAGGGATTGAATCCGGCGGCGTTCTCAGTGCCTTCAAGCGTTCGGCAGGGAACAGAGGGACGAAACGACATTCCGGGCTTTGGACTTGCCCAGGTCGATCTCTCAATTGCCCGCAAATTCCCAATCTCAGAGCGGCTCAACCTGCAGTTCCGCGCTGACGCATTTAATGCACTAAATCATCCGAATTTTTCAAACCCGCAAGCGCTCATCGAATTTGGTTCGTATTACCTGCAGTCACAACACATGCTAAACCAAGGGTTGGGCGGCTTAAACCCGCTCTTCCAGGAGGGCGGCCCCAGATCCCTTCAGCTTTCGTTGAAGCTGTTTTTTTGACCGATGGGTTCGCATCTGATGTGGTTGGAGGGTTTACGCAGAGCTGTTCGGCGTTGGCCATGGGTTCTCTTCTCAATCTTGCCCGGGTCATGCATCCCGGCCAATGGGCAGCCATCGCATCTAGAATCAAAGATTACCGTAAGCCAAGGGTTACACCTTTGGTATGAAATCAAAGCAGATCCTGAAGACACCTCGAATCTGATGATTTGCGCAACTAAATGGGATCCGCTCGTCAACGGTCCCTTCGGGGTCGTCTATGCTTCATCGGATGCGGGAAAAACTTGGCAGATAGCTTTAGAAGACAGAAACAGCGCCTGGGTTACGGAACACTCCTGCGCCTTCGGTGCGCACCACCGTGCCTATTTCATTTCAGATGCATCCAAGGTCATCGACGGGGAGCCGCACCACGAACTTGGAACCACTCGTCTCTTCTGCTCAAGCGACGGCGGCCGGCACTGGACGGAATCATTCAAGACGGGTTGGGCCGACTACACAACCTCAGCAGCGAGTAGCAAGTCTGGAGAACTCTACACTTTTTTCCAAGCCACCTGGATTGCCCGGGAACGGGGCAGAGGTTGGGGCAACGATCTGGGCGTCTTGGTGTTCTCGGCCGACGGAAAGAGAATATCCGGCCCATTTTTCAGCACCAAACTACAAATGCTCGACTATCGGGGCATCTATCCTTCGAATGCGATTGCATTGCAGAGCGGAGCGGTGGTTGCACTCTACTTCGCAAAGAGAATGACTTCGATGGGTTGGCAAATCGACCTTGGCGTTATGCGAGCAACTGACTCCTCGAAGCCGGCATTAGAGCCTATTGTCATTTCTCACCCGGATGAGATCGTTGGCAAGAATTGTGTCAATTTCCTCGATGGCTCCATGTCCTATGACTCCCGCCGTAATCGGCTCTACGTGATATACAAAGACGGCTGCGGAGATAAGGCGCGGATCATGCTCACCTCGTCCGATGACGAGGGCCGGACTTGGGCCGGAAGTGTGGCACTTCGGCGACGAGATGGGTTGCAAAACGAAATGGATAATCCCTCTCTCACAGTAGCTTCAAGCGGCAAGCTCGGACTCCTGTGGAGCGAAGGTGCCACATCTCGTTGTTGGTTCTTCTCATATATTCGGGAACGCCAGATTGTCGACCCACCGCTCGCACTAGCTGACTCCCGAGAAGGTTCCATGATCGACAGGGACGCCCTTTGGACTTGGGTGTATGAACCCGGAGATTCTCCAAAGGTGGACTCAATCGATTCATCTAGGTCCTCTATTACGCTGGATATCCGAAATCTAGGAAACCAGGTTTGGAGAGCGAACGGTTTGGTGCCAGTGGGCGATAAGCTCATTGCTATCTGGCCCAACGATAGCGCTCAAGGAATGTCCCTCGACGTTGGCATACTGGGCGGCGGAGAAGTTGGCTCCGGGCAAGGAAGCTCCCACGATGACATCGCCAGGACCGATGTAAGCGATAATGTCCTCATTCTCTATGGCGGGAACCAAAGCCTTCGGGGGCAGTATTTTGATAGTGCCACTGGCACGCTGAGGATTTATCTGACTCTTGCGAATCGCGGTCGCTGGTCGATCAGGCCTCCAGTCAAGCTGCGAGTGGATGATCTGAAGTCGCCATTCGGTGTCATCTCCATACTAAATTCCACGAACGGATTGCGGAGCGCTGGTGCCGTCTGGGATGTAAGCAATTCCCTCACGGGTGATCAAATCCCTCCTGGGTTTACGACAAATCCTTTCTGCCTAGCTTTTCATTTACAGGTGACATCTAAAAGCTCTTTGTCTTTGTCAGGGGCTAACGTTCTGTCCCTGAGAGTCAGCGTCTTCGCGCAAGCCGTCGACACCGCCAATCCTGGAAATCAATCGAAACATTAAATTGTTTCAGACTTCAGATAGGAAAATCGACAGAGTGCTTGACTCCCTGAATGCCAGGCCGGTAAGGTCGCCGGCGTGATGCTTCCCAGCCATTCGGCAGAAGAGAAAGGGAGCGCTGGAGGCTGGCAGCACTCCCTCTCGCGGTTCTACTCGTCCGCTTCGTACGCTGCAGGCGTCTTGAAGCTGCTGTGATCGCAATCCGGACTTCCCGGCTTCGTCCCGAGAACTGATTCGATTACATTCCTCACTGTCACAACTTCAGGTTTTTCGTATTTCATGTTTGCATTCTCCTTTTCTCCAACATTCAACCCATTGGGGTTGAATCTCTTACGATTTCATCCCTAACCTCGAAGGAATTCCAAGCCGGGACTTCCGGCCATTCGAGTTGCGCGCCCCCCACCAGCCGATCAGAGCCATTCGATGCTGCATACTCCAAAGCCACGACTCAACGGAGATGCTTCGCATGAGAGGGACGATAGGGAACGTTTCCCCTTGGCGGGCCTTCTGAAGAGCATTGAAAAATGCTTCTGCGTCGAAGATGCCAAGGGAAGCGCCTTTGAGCTGATGGTATTTTTCGATCAATTTAGCGCCGCTTGTCGCAGTGGCTGCCATCGGGCTGCGGGTTAAGTACGCTTTCCTCCGTCTGTTCAGCAGTTCGTCCGGCACAATCCCGACTAGTGACCGCCGCATAAGCGACCGGCGTTGCCCTGGGCGAAGGAGTTGTTCGACCGGCACTGCGAAGAGGAACTCGAGCAGATCGCGGTCGAGATATGGATGGCATTTCTCAATGGGAGGGTCACACCGCTCGCTTGAGCATCCTAGCTGCCGTCGGAGTGCCTCCAGCGTGTTCTGCGAATCCTGAAAGCTGGGGAGCGATCCGAAGAGCTTCAGCCTCGGTCTGTAGCCCTTGAGGGCGGCACGGTTGCGACTCACGAATGCTCGACTGAACCATTGCGGCACAGGAATAGGCTTTGGCTCGCCAACGAGTGCGGAAGGGAAAATACCACGCAGCGTTTCGAACAGCAGATAGAACCACGGTTTTCTCTTGTTCAGAGCCCAGAATTTCAACTGACGTTGGAGACGCTTGAACTTGGCTCGCGCGATGAGGTCCATCAATTCGGGTATGGGAGTGGGCACACCGCCTGTAACTTCATCTCCTCCGGTGCCGGAAAGCAGGAGACGATTACCCTGGGAGCTGCAGCAGGTTGCAAATTGTTTTGCGACCGCCGAGGGCTTCCCAACTGATCCCGGTGTCGCCACGAACTCGTCACTGTCGAATTCGAATTGAAATGTTTCACCCGTGCTGACATCGATATGGCATCCGGCCCGCCCGCGCTTTGCTTCCACTTTCATGAAGTACGGTTTCTCATTCCAGTTAGGCTCCGAATCATCGTGGTAAGAAACCGTGTCGAGACGGGGTGTTTCAGCCGCGCCGCGGGCGATGATCGTGTCCGCCATGCAAACAATGGAGGAGGAATCCATTCCCCCGCTCAGCTCGGCAAGGACAGGGCTGTCGGAGCGGAGCCTTCGTCTTACGGCTTCTCCAAAAACGTGGCGGAAGTGTTCTTCGTACTCGCTGTCGGTGCGGTAATGGATTCTCTTCGACGGATCGAAGTCCCAATACTTGCTGACCGTCTGCCGACCCGATGCGAGCCGCACGAAGCAGGACGGAGGAACAGAATGAATTCCGACATAGGGAGTCAGATGAGTTGCCGGAAAAAACGATAGCCATCCGGCAATGTATTCTTCTTCGAGTGCGAACTTCTTATTTGCCAGTAAGATCAGCGGGTCGAGGATCGTGCTCCAGGTAATTTGCTTCTGATCGGCCGAGTAGTAAAGATGCCGTGTTCCAATCAGGTCCTTGGCCAGGATGAGCGAGCGGCTTTTGGGATCCCAAACCGAAATCGCCCAATCCCCGGTGAACTTGGCAAAACATTTCGTTCCCCAGGCCTCATAGGCCGCAGCCACAATCGCAAGGTCCGTCGCGGAGGGGGCTACTTTCCCCCTCAGTTCCCAGACGAGTTCTTCCCGATTGTCAAGCCTCCCGTCCCAGCAAATTACTGCACCGGAAGGGGTTATGTGGGGCTGAGCGTCCTGTCTTGATTCTTTGGTCGTGTGGAAAGCGCGGTAGAGAATCCCGACGTTATCCTTTATATACGCATCTCCCCCATCCGGACCGTAGGGGCCGAGCATCTCCCCCGCTTTGGTCAAGTACTCTCGGTCTACAGGGAGACCATCCGTATTCCACCTGCCAAACTGCACGCTCACGCGAATTCTCCTTTGCTTCTTTTGCTCCACTCTTTCATCAACAACGGTCGAGCACGGCGTACATCTCGTGCATGTACGGTTTGTCGTTGACCACCCGGCCCTCGACTTCCACCCAGGCGTGGGCCTTGAACGGCATTTGCTGAGCTCCGATCACCAGCTGTGCGGGCACGCCGTAATCTCTCAGCAAGCACGCCGTGGCCGCCGACCTTTGCAAGCAGAGCGCTTCCTTCCAGTACCAGATCGAGGCCATATCCATGGCCGCGCAAATCTCCTCGATGGATCGGGAGCTTGGCGGCTGTTTTCGCACGGGATGATTTCGCACCTTCTCGTAGAGCACGGAAAAGTTTCCACGGGCGAGATAGAGATCTAAATGGATTAGCTTCCCGTAGGCCTTGAGGACGAGTAAGGACATGGCGAAGAATTCTCCTTTTGCTTCCGCTTCACGCCGTGAGCTGCAACTGCTCGCACAAAAACGCCATGCGGTCCGTTAGCGCGTCGATGCGCTCGCTCAAGGGCAGGACCGGCGAATGCCCGCGATAGGGGCTGTAGTCGAGAAAAATCGGAAAGCCGGAGGAATTCGCGGCTTGCAGCCTTGCCGTCATTTTGCGGGCGTGAAGAGGATTGCAGTTCTTGTCGGCGTCTCCGGAGACGATCATCGTCGCCGGATAAGACACGCCATCGCGCACTTGGTGGTATGGTGAATAACGCCGCAGCGCTTCGAAGTCTGCTGGATCTTCGGCGGTTCCGAACTCCTCGCTCCACACGTGCGCGTTGTCGAAGAGGTGATACCTGAGCATGTCGAGGATCGGGACCATGCACACCGCCGCGCGGAAAAGTTCTGGCCTCTGCGTAATGGCCGCGCCGACGAGCAGTCCGGAGTTCGATCCTCCGAAAATCGCGAGCTTCGACGAGGTCGTTCGTTCGGTCCCGATAAGCCATTCCGCCGCCGAAAGGAAATCGTCGTAGGCCGTCTGGCGGTTCCGCCGCTTGGCCGCATCTTGCCAGGATGCGCCGAACTCCGACCCTCCACGGATGTTAGGCAGAGCGAACAAACATCCCTGTTCGATGAGGAAGGCGACGAACACGCTGAACTGCGGCGTCATGGACACGCCGTATCCGCCGTACGAAGTCATGATGGCCGCATTGCAGCCGCCCGCGAGGACTTCTTTGCGGCCCACGAGGTACATCGGGATGCTGGTTCCGTCTTTGGACGGATACCAAACCTGCGTGTGGCCGACGTCAGATAGTCCGGAAGGAACGACTCTTTTAGCCCACAGCGCGCAGACTTTATTCTCCGGGGAATACCGAACGATACGGACGGGGTCGGTGAACGATTCGCGCTCGAGGAACACTTCATCGTTCTGGGGCGCAGCGCCAGTGATTCGGAACGTTTCGTCCGGGTGGACAGCAACCTCGTTGATCAAATGCCCCGCGATATCGTACGTCCGGATTTGCCGGTCCATGGCTTTGGTGGTGAGAGCGAGGATGAGGTCACCGAGCAGGGCCCACTGCAGGATTCGGCTGTCGCTCTCGGGAACGAGATCCATCCATTCGGGATTGGCGCCGGGCCGGAGGCGCAACTCCACAATGCGCAGATTTGGCGCGTTGCAGTTCGTGATGGCGATGATTCTGCCGCGAATGAAAATGGGCCCGAAACTGTATTCCCCGTCTCTGACGATGTGCTCGGGAGCGGTTTCGCTTTGCCAGGATTTGAGGTAGAAATCCGTGCGTATTTTCTCTTGGAAGCGGTAGACAAGGAAGCCGATCCAGTTCTGGTCCGCGACAAGAGAAAGCCGTAGTTTTTCTCCCCCGCGCGCAACGAAGATTCCCAGGTCTTCGCTGAAGTCCGTGCCCAAGTGATGACGGAAAGCAGCGCAGCGAATTGGCGCCCTGGCGTCCGCCGGTTCGTGGACGTAGCAGAAGCTCTTTCCATCGGGCGCGAAGGCAAAGCCGCGCAAATAGCCTCGGGGAAGAACATCCGGCAGCGTTCTCTTGCTTTCGATGTCAAGCAACTTGAACGTCCCGGTTCGTTCTCCGCCTTCTTTCACTTCAAAGAGCAGCAGGCGTCCGTCCGGTGAAACGCGCAGCGGTTTCACGGCGGTATGTTTCCCGGGGCCGTGTTCAGCGGGGTCCACGAGCAAATGGTCTTCTCCCTCGGGTTGTTCTCGCATGCAGATGCACGGCTGTTCCTGGTCCGCGAGCCGCTTGCGAAAGAAATATCGGTTCCCCGCTTTCTGCAACGAATCGTAGGTTTCGACTGCCAAGAACTCACGGATGCGTCGCCGGATGCGTTCGCGCCCCGGAAGCTGATCGAGGTACGCGCGCGCAAACTGTGTTTGTTCTTCAATCCACCTGCGCGTGCGCGGAGAATCCTGGTCTTCAAGCCAGCGGTAGGGATCGGTGACGGCCACTCCATGAAGAATCTCCGTGACCGGCTCGATCATAGAAATAGGAGGAGACGAAATTAGTTCAGGCATTTCTCGCTCCTTTCCTCTACGAGGACGGTCTCGCGGTACATCCGCCGCGTCAGGCTACGGAAGTAACCCGAAAGCTCGGGATTCGAGGGGGGATCCAAAGTGCGCCAAGCCTCTCCAGCGATGGCATGGAGGAACACCGCAGCGGCCGGCACCGCGGCTATCGCCCGGAGCAAATCATCCGCGGAAAAGAGCGAAGCCCAGGGCTTGACGTAGGCAGCCGTAATTCGTGAGTCCGCGTCTGGCTCCATGATTCCGCACCGCTCCATGTGCCGGCGAAAATATTCGAAGGTGATCACTGGATTTGTGACCGAGGCCTCCGCCCAATCGAGGAACACGCAGCGCTCGCTGGAGACGATCAGGTTGCCGGGATTGCAGTCGAGGTGCCCCAGAGTGTCCGGAAGCTCGATGCTCTGAAGCAGAGAGAAGACTTCCTTGAGTCCCTGAGCAAGTGAAAGCAGTTCGGTGTCCGTGAGCGGGGCGGGAGATTGTTTTTCCTGAGCGCGCATGAACGCTCTCATGCGCGTGACAAAGCGGTCGATGTGCCTAGCGGCAAGCGGTAGACGAAGGTCCTTGCAGCCTCCATCGATGAGTTTCGCAGCGTGTCCGATCGATGCGATCTGCAGTTCGGCCAGCCCTTCCGCAGCTCGCTCCCAAAACGCGCAATCGCTAAGCTCATCGAGGGGCGTGCCCTCCGCTTCGGCCGACAGCCAGCCGTTCCAGGGCGTGTGAACAGCGAGGACACGCGGGAGATATTGCGGAAAAAGATCAGCGAGGAGCAGCGTAACCGGCAGTTCGTGGGCGTTGGGCTCGCCGGTGGCCTTGAACCACAGAGCCGCGCTGTCGGTTTCGAGCCGCACGAGGCAGAATTCCGGACTGGCGTTGTATTGCTGGAAGTTGCCAGTGAGGCGCATACCGAGCGGTGCCGTTTGTTCGTAGACCCAGCCGCAGAGATCCCGCAGATAGCCTGGCTTCGCGAACGGCCCCAGCTTTTCTCCGGAGCGGTAGGAAGCAATTTCCGCGAAAGCATCGAGGATCGCGGCCGCATCGTCCGCACCGCAGCAGTCCGAGGCGGCGCGAACCGGCATCCAACACGTTCCAGAGGGAGATCTTTGGTTCTGCTTTACGCATTCCAGTACGGCGCTGGCCGGGTTTGCAGACGCGTCTGATGGAACTGGAGCCAGCACAAGCAGGCAGAAAGTTTCAAGCGCCCAGGCGTTGCGAATTTCATTGGTGAGCTGTTCCGCGACTCGGTGATGCTGCTGAATCTCGAGGCGTGGTAGGGCACAGCCGGTGTCTTTGAGAGAAAGCAGAATTTCCGTTCCGTTATGCCGGATGAGGATCGCGCGATAAGTTTCCGTGGCATCTAGAAGAGACCTCACGTGACCCTCCTTTCCGAATCTTGTCAGAGACCGCTGGCGTCAGGCACGGTCTGCAAGACGTCGTTCTTTTCGAGCGACTCGATGAATTCGAGAACATCCGTGCGCACGACATCGTAGTCCGCTCCATACTCGCGGCTGCTCTCATCCGTGATGCGCGGTTCATCGAAGCCGCGCTCTAAGAGCTGGAGGATCCTGGCCCCGACGAGATTCAAAGTGAAAAGCCGGCCATGGCGGATGTCGAGGAGCACCCGGCCGTCCGCGGTCTGTGTTTGCCGGATGGTGCCGGATACGCGGATTTTGTCCCCAGAGTTCGCAACGGTTCTTGCCGGAACATTTCGCATGGAAGGCACTCTCACAGCTCTTCGGAAACAACTCCAGAAACACGCGCGCCTGTTCGCGGAAACTCATCCGCGCCGGTAAACCGCTCTGCGGACGGCAAATAGAATGTCGCGGCTCATGTGCGTCGTGGAGTCCGCGTTCGCGTAACCGACCTAGAGGGGGGATGCAGTTGTCAAGAAGAAGGCAGGGGAAGGACGTTACCGGAGGCGCCTGACGATTGCCGTTATTCGTCCGACCACGTCCACATCCGTCCCGATGGCAAAGTGCTGCGTGCCGGAGGCATAGCCGGGATACGAACTCAGCACCAATTTGTTTTGTTGCTGTGAGCAAGGGCCGCATAGGTAGGTCCCATCGCGTTTAAAGAGAACGTAGAGTGGCGGTTGACATCCTGTCTTCGCGGAGACTTTCACCACCCGCTTGGCCCTCCGGTTGACGACGACAAGCGAGGCATGGGCGAGCGACGGATGGAGCGGTTCCTGAACACCCCCGACCCAGAACACATCGGAAAGAGAAAGTTTCTTGAGGCCGGTCAGCTCGTCGAGCGCATTCCTTAGAAACAGCGGAATCTCCTCCCAGTGGTTCACGAGGAAGCCGGGGAGTGCCGTTTGTTCCAGGGGGCCATGGGGCTCGCCAAGGAAGTGTAAGCCGTGGCTCCGCTGGGGAATCGCGCGAGGAACGAGATCATCCGCGATGGGTTCGCGGCCGGCGTTATCGGCCGCAAATCCCGCAGCGCGAAGAAACACCGAGAATTCGATGGAGTACAGCACACAGAGCGTCAGAATTTTATGGATATGACGCGGCGGTTCGAGGAGTGTTTCGTAATCGGAGAGCGTGCTCGGCGCGGCGAAATAGCGCGCGTCGGCAAGATCGTGCTCAATCCATCGGCTGATCGAGGAGGCCTCCCGAAACGAGAGTCCCGCGCGGATCCGAGAGGTCCGAAGCAGAGCGCTGAGATGGGCTGAAAGGTCTGGCGCTCGCAGCGGTTCTGGCTTGGGCAGGAGGACATGGCGCGGCGCGGCTCGAGGGCGGACAGGTTCCGGCGTGGGCCGAAGTTCGGCATCGACGATCCCCAGGATGCGCGCTTCTTTGCCCAGTCTCAATTCGACCTGAGCGCACGGGTGCCGCAGCGAGCGAAGCAGGATTTTGTCTCTGCCCAGGGAGACGAGCTGCGAACAGGTGAAGCCGCCCGAGTGTTCGACGAAAAAAAGCGGTGAGTCAAAACCGGTCTTGGAAGTTACAGAATCCTCTTGAAGGATTTGTGGATTGATTCGCACGATGCTTCCCGCGGCAAGCTGCGGGAAAGCGTACAGGTCTTCGTCGCCGACTTTTCCGTAAAGAAATCGTCGCTGGGCGAGTCCCATCAAGTCCGAAGCGCGCCGGGGAAAGGTCATCGCGAGAAGCTGGCTGAGGGGCGCGATTGGCGGGAGATCTCCCTGCCGCGGTCTCTCGGCAACCCAGGGAACCCAGGCGGAGGAATCATAGACGGATGCGTCCAGCAGCGTGGTGCGTTTTCTCGGAAGCAAGAGTTGAAGCCGGGGAATGTCATCAAGTGCGATCCCGAAGACGGCCAGCCAATCGGCCAGCCGGTAACTCGTGATGTGGCTCAAAGCAAGCATTTGGTGGAGGGAGGGAAGGAACGACGGCTCGGCGATGCTGTCGTAGAAATTGTGGGGAATGTGGAACCGGGAGGCGTGGCCAAAAACTTCGGACGAATTCCGAGACACGCGGTACAGCGTCAAGCCTCTGCTCGAGAAGACACGCCGAATTCGCTCCGCTAGGTCCATCGATGGCGGCTCCGTGGTTTCGGCGGTATAGCCAAGAATCCTTCCGCGGTGCCAACAATTGTCGGAGTGGCCGCAATAGCGACCAGTCGCGAGATTTTTCAGCCAGCGGCACTCCAACGATGTAGAAATAAAAGAAGAGTCACGTAGCTGGACATTGACGAGCAGCGAGGGTAGGATTCCCGCCAATGGATGTCTCCAAACCGAGGCCAAGCGCCGGTGAAAAGCTCAAGGAGTTGCGAGTCCGTTTAGGGCTCACCACGCGCGACGTGGAAACGCGCAGCCAGCAAATTGCCGACGAAAAGCACAACCGGGAATACTATCTCTCGCACACCTGGGTGACGGACATTGAGAACGGCAAGTTCACGCCGAGCATTTACAAGCTCTTCACCTTCAGCGCCATTTATCAATGCGGTTTCACGGTGCTGCTTTCCTATTTCGGATTGCAGATCGGGGATTTGAGCCGCTACCGGGCATCCCTGGGAGTTCCGAAGACGCATCTGCTCGGCGCCGGAGAGGAGCTGGATACCGAGGAAGTTTCTCTTCCCGTTGAATTCAAACCGGGCTTTCGCTTCGAGAAAACAAATCTATTGGCGAGGGTCGTCCAGAAATGGGACGAAGTTCCGGTAGGGCTACTGCAACACCTCGACTTGCGCAAATCCATGTATGGCTATGTGGGCTTGGAAGACTTCACGCTTTTTCCGATCATTCGCCCCGGGTCTCTCGTGCAGATTGATTCGAGCCAGAGAAAGATCAGCGCGGTGGATTGGAAAAACGAGTACGACCGTCCGATTTACTTCACAGAGTTGCGCGACGGGTACGTCTGCAGCTGGTGCGAGGTCGATCGCGGGCAATTGCTCGTCGTGCCGCATCCGCACACCAGGCTGCAAGTCCGGCGCTTCGATTATCCCTCGCAAGCGGAAATCATTGGACGGGTCACGGGCGTAACGATGCGGATCGTCGGCGAGAGAACGGCCGAAAGGCGGGAGACACCGCGCGAGAAATAATAAGCGCGTAGCCGTTCGAGGATGAGGCCCGGCAGCCGGGCGCGGACTTTATGGAAAAAGAAAGAGGCTCCGGTCCGCGCCGGAGCCTTTCCCGGTTGTGAGATTCAGAACGGGATTTCCTCCGGTTGCGGGTCCACGGGGGCGGACGCCGGCTTTGCGGACTTGCTTCGGTTCAACTTGCGAATGGACTGAACTTTGACTTGCCAGCCGGTGAGGGTCACTGTGGATTTGTTCTTCCCTTTGCCAACTTCCTTCTCGTACGTGCTGCTCACCAGCGTGCCTTCGACATATAGGTGATCGCCCTTCTTGAGTTTGCCGGCGGCATACTCGCCCAATCCGTTCCAGGCGACCAGGCGGTGCCACTCGACTTTCCGTTGCCATTCCTCGTTTGCGTCTTTCCACGCACTTTGGGTAGCGAGGGAAAGGAGCGCAAACGTGCGGCCCGTTTTCTTCGCTGTCTTGTGCTCGGGATTCTTGCCGAGGTAGCCGATGAGGTGGATTTTATTTTCGTACATAACTTTCGTTCTCCTTTTTGCCCTTGTAAGTGGGGCACCCAAAAGCGAGTGCCCCCTGCTCCCAAGGCCAGAGCTGCTTTGTGGGAGGGCGCCTTCCGGGGGAGGAACCGAGAAAGCAGAAGCGCGCAGACCGCAGGGCGCAGGAAAGGGCCGAAGCCGTGCCCACGGAAAGGGGAAAAAGGGAACGATGGACGAAAGGACACCTCGCAGCGCGCAAGACCGCGAGACACAAGACAGGGGACGGGACGCAGCGAACCCAAGTTATGTGCGCGGAAAGTGCAAACGGGAACGGAATGTGATGGAACCACGCAGCGCCTGGTTGGCGAGGAGTGCGCCGCAAACGGGAAGGGCAGCCGAGAACGGCGCGTGGCTCAGGACGGCAGAGAAGGGGCAAGGAAAGGCCCGAACCGGGTGGCTTGAGCGGCCATGCGCGGGGTGAATAACGAGTTCGTCGCGAGCGCAACCGTGGAGACGATTCGACGGACGGGAGCAACCGGGGAAGGGACGGCGGAGCCTCGCCTTGTTTCCTGCCGCGCTCGGCTTTCGGCGGCGGGCTCTCCGATGGGGATGGAAGTGAGGAGAGCGGGGCCGTCTGAAGAAGGACGGTCCCGCTCGGTCTCAGCCATGCTCCATCCGCGCCTACTTCTCTTTCGGCACGCTCTTGTCGTTTGCCGTGGCCGAAGCGCTCTTCCTCGGTGCGTTCCTTTTCTTGGTTTGAGCCTTCGGTGGGCGCAGAGGTTTCAGGTCGATTTTATAAAGGCGGGCAGCCGCGATCAGCGGGTCATCCGCTTTGCTCTCCACGGTGCTTGCCGCCGTGCCAATGAGCATGGCCTCAAAGATAAGCACAGCCAGTGTTGCGCGGCCGGCTTTCCGGTACAGCGCACGAGCCTGTTCGGGCATCTGCCAATCGTGCGTGTCCTTGGGGTTTTCGAAACCGTGGCGTTTGGCAAGCCGGCACGCCAGTTCATGGGATAGGGAGCGCAAGACAAAGCGCGCCACCAGTCGCAATTCCTCGGAGCCAAACTGGGGCTTCACCCGCTTGAGCACCTCGGACAGGAGGCGGTGTCGGAAGGCGATAGTTTGCTTGATCCGCTGATTCGCGGCCTTCTTTTCCGCCTTCCAGCGGAGTTGCTGCCGTTCCTGCTCCCGCCGTTCTCCGAAATGAACCGCACACGAGGGGTCGGCACAAATCTTCACGAGACGGCCTTTCTCCATGCCGTCCGCGTGTATGGGCGGGGTCAAATGATTACAGAGTTTTTCTTCCGGCCGCACACGCCCGGCTTGCTTGCTTTTCGAGGAAACGACTTCGACGTAATTTCGGCGGGGAACAACCGCGGTTTCACCCGGGGTACTAGCGTTCTCCGAAATCCTGACGAGATTCGGAACCTTGGCAACGCGCTGCGCGATGTGCGCGTCGAGCTTCCGATTGAAGCAGGCGGCGTCCGCGCACGAATCTTCCCTGACTTCGGAGAAAAGCAAGGGGTTACCTCCGGTGCGCTTCGGGCAGCGGGCGCAACTCCCGGCTTCCGGAACGAGCGTTTCATCGTCTTTCGAGAAGGGCACGGACTTGAGGCTGAGGTACACGTTATGCTCTATCCATGCCTGCAAACGGGAGACAGGCACGAGGCTTCGCTCCATGTCGTCAGCGGCGAAGTAGCCATCGAAGCAGTGGCGGAGTGCCTCTTCTTGAACGCCGGGCGCGAGCTTGGCGATGAGCAGGGCATGTTCGACGCCGACTTGTCCGCGCGTGAAGGCTTCCGCCGCTGGCGGGACGAGATCGAGAAGCCGAAGCCGCCTGGCTATGTGCGTGGCGCTCTTTCCTGTCCTGGTGGCCAGCTTCTCCACGGTGTATCCCGCTCCCGTGCGGTCCAGCCAGTCGCGAAATGCCCTCGCCTCTTCAAAGGGGTGGATGTCCGAGCGAAGAAGATTTTCGATGATTTGTGTCTCGAGGGCTTCCTCGTCCGTGAGGGTGGCGACCCGGACGGGAACTTCCCGCAAACCCGCCAGTCGAGCGGCGCGGTAGCGCCGAGCCCCGGCCACGATTTCAAAGTGCCCCTTCTCCCGCCGCACCAGAAGCGGCGAGAGAATGCCTTTGCTGCGCGGATGCTCTCCGTGAGTTCCGCTAACTGCTGTCCGTCAAACGCCTTGCGCGGATTTGCCGAAGATTCGGCAAACTCGGTAATCGGAACGCTGACGTATTCGGGCAATGCCTTTGTTGTTGCTTTCATCTTCATCTCTTTTCTCCTTTGTTTGGTTCTGCTGTGCGTGGTTCGAGGTGGATTGGTTTTCAGATCATTCCGGCAGCGCGCAGAATCGAGGGGCAGCCGTGCGGACAGGTGCCGTCAGGTTCGACTTCGCAACCTTCATCACAAAGGGCGGGGGCATTTTCTTCGGCCAATAAGACGGCTTCACAAATCTCTTCCAAGGTTCGCCCGTCCTGTTCGAGTAGTTCATCCATTGTTATTCGGTGTCCCTTGCGGCTCATGGGGGTTCTCCTTCGCGGTCTCAATACTCATCCGGCAAAAGCACGGTGGTTACGGAGCGGTCGGCTTCGGTGATGACCCAAACCTTGACGTCCGTATTGGTGCGGTAGATGCTCAAGAGGCGAAGACCGCGTTCGAGTCCGAGTTCGTTTTCCTTGCAGTCGTCTCTGTCGATGTCGCCCCAATCCCCGCAAACATGCCTTGACAGAAAATCGAGCCGTGTCTGTCCGGCATTCGCGAGAGCGGCCAGCGCGCCCGGAGTGGCGACGAGTTGACCAAGGCTGAACAACGGTTTTCTCTTTGTTTCTTGCATGAGACTCTCCTCCAATTGGAATTTGGGCTTTGTTCTTCAGAGGCGCGGCCTGAGCCGCGCATGAAAAACAAAAGCCCTTCATGGCGGGGAAAGGCGCCTGTCCGTCCGCGCTGTCAAGGGCGCCGGGGTGTGGCGTTCATCGGAGCGAAGCGAAGACCCTTGACAGGAGAAGCAGGCGGAGCAGGCGCAGGTTTAGCCAGGAAGGGCTAGCGAAGGTGTAATGTCCTGAAATCTTTGGTGGAGTGGAAACGAGAACCTAGAAAGTCTGTGCTACTGGCTTTAGCGCCCGGGGGCGTGCCTGCAACGGTATGGCACACCGTCGTACCCGCCCCAAAACTGCCGTCGTGAATTCGAATCTCAGCCTCTACGCCACCCTCATTAGGGTCCGGCCCGGACACATAAGCAACAGAACGTATGCAGACGCAGTATAGTTTCAAGTTGTGTAACTCGACGAGCGAGTTGCGAAGGAAGTTATGCTGATAGGGCCATGCCCCTCGAAACCCACGTCGGAAACGGATGTTTAGAGGAATCACGGACAGCGCAGAGTAGTTCTCGAATCCTCTTCTTGCGTTGATGGAGCTTTCTCAACATCCGAAACAAACTTTCCATGTCGGATTCGTACCACTCCAGCGGGATAGCCTTTGCCGTATCAAAGATTTCATCCAGAGAGAGCTCGTCAAGTTCGGTCAGCCAGGGTTCGAAATCATCGAGGCCTCGCACCTTTTCGTACACCAAGTTGTTTGCGTATAACCCTAGTATCGGCGAATCGTGAAACGTCCATTCCCCGGCGTTGAAGCAAAACCCTTGGTCGATCATGGCCATGTGGTAGGGCTCTTCACAGCTCATCGGTTTGGGATTAGGCCGCGCCAGGCTCTCGTCACTGGCCTTCTGATAAAAAACTGTTTGGCGGCCGTCCATATTACTTGTCCATTGGTCAAACACGAGCATTCCGGCGAAATCACGTAGGTTGACCACTTGACGTAAGTACTGGGCGGGCAGGAAATCAAGCGTTTTCGATTGGCGCGGATTTGCAGGGTAGCGTGAACCAAACTGCAATCCAGCTTGGCAAGGTATCCTGTTCCTCGGCATTTCGATGACAAGCTCATGGGAAAGACGAATCATGTCTTCAGATACTTGGACTATCGCCGCAGGGTTCGTAGGTAACCCCAGTCTTGCTGCCAACGCCGTGCCTAACAGCTCATTCACCAAGATTCTCTTGTGCTGTGGATTGTTTTGGAATTTGACGACGTAGTAGTGCCCGTCCGAACAGCGCATCAGATGGGATTGGGCTCCGCCTCGCATCCGCGTTATATATTGAACTGCTCGGATTGTGGCAAGAGAATCTACATTTGTAGAGTAAATTGACGACGGACGGGGTATCATCGAGTGACAAAATAATGATTACTCATAGCTACCGTCAATCCCGTGTACTACGTTCCAATCATGAATCTTCTACTGAGTAGTGCAACTTGCGGAGATCGAGGCGGGGTAGCTATGATATTCAGTATTTAGATGATTTCACGACTCATTCCAGCTAAGTAACTGAGGACGGCGATAGGAAGACTAGACAACTGCCGTGTCCGAAAGCAGAGGGGTTAGCCGATTACCTTGTTTCGAGCTGCGTACATAACAAGCTCGGACCCCGAATGCAAGTCCAGTGCGCTCATGATTCTTGCTCTATGAGTCTCAACCGTGCGAACGCTCAGATTGAGAGCGTTGGCGACTTCTTTGTTGGATTTGCATTGTGCCAGAAGAATAAAAACCTCACGTTCCCTCTGTTTGAGCTTAGCCAACGGATCTTTACCATTCGGGGCTAGTGACAGGATCACTTCTCGGCGAGGCGTCACGGTATTGACACGTTTTCCGTGGAGCATGGTTTCAGCACGCAGAACGAGCCCTTGAGAAGTTTCTCCCTCGACAATTTCCGCCCAACCTGCCGTAAGTGTTGTTCGGTACTCATCGCCAAATTCTAATTTCATTAGATCTATGCGGGTGAGGATTGCCTCGGCATTGGCTAAGTTACAGTCAGGGAGCAAGATCAAGAATTGACCTCGATCCAGTCGGACCGGAATATCAGAGATTCGAAGCTGGTCTTGTAGGTGTTGTGCAAATTGCCGGATCACGCAGTCGGCGGAGGCAAAACCAAGTTGTTCGCATACCTTATCCAGTCCGTCCAAGTCCACTCGCATAATCGTGAGAGGCTGTTTGTGGCGTCGGGAGCGAAAGATTTCTTCTGCAAGCCGTTGCTCGCCAAGCTGGCGATTGCAGAGATCAGTGAGATTGTCGAGCCCGGCTTGTCTTGAGGCTTGCTCGGTGCGCTCTTGCACTTCCGCGAGGGTATCGAGCTGATCATCGACACTGAGTTCGATCTTACGTATTTGGAGCTGTTGGCGGACGACGTGGAGGCTGAATAGGAATACTACGCCCGCCAAAATGCGCACCGCCAAGTTGAGATGCGCGCGGAAAGATGCCGTGTCAACCTGCGGCGACAACAGTCCTGGGAGCAGAAAGGATCCGATACAAAGGACGAGCAGAATCACCACAGTCATGGCGGTCAACCACAACCGCCACTGACGACTGGTAACCTGGCGGATCGTTCTTCGGATTTCTTGATCGGGTGAACTCGCTGACCTACCTGCATCCATTTTGTTTTCTTGTTGATTCACCGTGCCCCCGTGTAATCAGACGCGCTCGATGTGAACACCCAGCCCCGTTTCCAGGATGCTGGAGCGAACCGTGTAGTTCTCCAGAGACTGGAAGTCGGTGTCCGGATATCAGGTGAAGACCAAGAGGCAGACACAAACGCTGGCAATGAGACTACAAACTAATATTCCCAACAGAAGTGATGACCGACTGCAATTCGCGGATAAGACTGGGTGTATGTGCCGCACTGGGTCTCCTATCGAATTCTGCGTAATACGAGAGCCCCGGCCCTTTGGGGACATTCATCCAGGGTGCCCTCTCAGGAGGAAGTGAGCCGGGGCATTCCCGTCGGCGGAGATATATAGCTAAAGTAATTGAACAATGCAAGAACATTTTAAGCAGGACAGTATATTCACCTGTTGATAATCACGGATGGCTGTGATAAATACTCCGCATCTCAATGGAGGAACCCATGCCCTTTTCCGCCATTTGCACCAACCCGCGTTGTCACTTCCAAATAAAATTGCAGGATTACGAAAGCGGAAGATCGATCCCAACGCCGCGAAAATGTCCGCAATGCCGAGAACCCGTCACTTCCCTATGTCCTCATTGCGGCTTTATCTTGATAGAGGAATTGGACATCGAGAATCCAAGGTGCGCACTCTGCGGACATGACGTCCGTAAAGCCTATCTTGAGTCCACGCGGTGTTCGGAGCGTGCGCAATGACCTCCCTGATGGCAATTGGAGTTGCTGCATTCCTTGCCGCGCTGCTTCTTCTCATGTTTGCCGCCGCGTCTCTTCTGGCAGCCCTCGCGTTTCGATTTCTGCCGAAACTGCAGGGGGCCTTACTCGATCTGACCGCTTCAGACGTGGTTCGGACAATTCGACAGATGCCTATTTATCCAACTTGGTGGCATCGTCTGAGTGTTCCGGCGAGAAAGAAATTCTCGTGTTATTTAGTATTCCTGTCATTACCACACATGTAACTTACGTGTAGGGTGAATCCGCATCTGTACAGTCTGGACTTTACATCCTATCGGGAAATGGCCAAGAGATTTGACTCGTGCGATCGACTTGCGCTCAGGACTTTTCTGCAAAAAGCAGAGGACGAACGAAAGGGACTATTCTTGGTACTCGCAGAGAAAGTTTTGAAGCATGTGAGCGTGCCGGGCGGGGCAGGGCGGGTTCCGCGATTCAGTACTTTTGTGCGGACTCCCGCCCTCCAACTCCCAAAATCGCCTAGGAGCATTCAGACACCAAGCCACGATGTGAAGACGAAAGCCAAGCATGCTTGTTAGTTGGGTCTAATGGATGTCTTCCTTAACTGCCGCTGGGAGCATGGCAGAATCTTTGCGATCACTGCGAGTCAGATATGGCTCGAACGGCGTGATCTCGAAGGGCATCTTTTCCCGTGCGGACAGCATGGCGACCTGCTTCGCCTTCATTAAGTCTACTGAGTCGGTCCAGGCGTCAAGCCGAATTCTTGAACCTAGTGGCAGGGCTGAGACTTGGTCAAGATCGTTAGGTTTGAGAGGCGGGCCGCCGGCGAGTAATTGGTCCGCCACAACGATTCTGTTCCCCATGTGAGGGCTAATGAATTGTTTCAGTGATTTGGACTCTGCGTTCAGTTGCCTCAGAAATAGGGCTGTGCTGCCGAGATGATCCGCGTATGGAGAGTTTTTCAAAAGCTCAAGGGCCTTTTGACTGTTGTCCTGAGCCGTGCCCTTGAATTCCCGGAAAGACAGCTTCTTGAATAGATCCTGCGGCGTAGTCTGAATGATGTCAGAAAAAGCGTATTGGTCTACGGCGGGGTTTGGATTCAATGCGTCCGCCATTTCCTGGGCGAGCACCGTCGCCAAGGTTGCCTCGTCAGGAACGACGTCGATTAGGCCCCGGCTTAGAAAGATTGTCTGGCCAACCGTAAACATATCAATGTTTCCGGTTAGAAGAAGCCTACAGTGCATGTCAACTTGACTGTCAAGGTGGTTCGTCACTTCAAGATTGTTCACAATCGTATTGAGCACTTTGTCGACGGGTCCTGGGGGAGCAAGTAATCCATCTTTTTCAAGCGTTTCTGCCACGTTTTCTTCAGCCATGTTTCTCCATGCCCGTTCGGACTGAAGTGGACTGTTGTCGAAATGGGTGGATTCGTCGTTCAGATCTGTGGCTGCTTCGACTGTTACCTTGCTGAATTCTTCTTCGTGAAAAATGTTTTTCAGCTGGTAACCCCATAAGCGGATTTGCCCCTTGAACTCGGGAAACATGGCCAGATGTCCCTGGGAGAGTTCTTGGGTATAGATATAACTCGGGAGCCACAAATTTGAGCGAACATTGCTTCTCCAAGTTTCAAAGTGGAAGTATGCTCCCTGTGAGAATCTCAACGAAGACAGTCTCCCTCCGTTCGTGTACTCGCCATTCGCCCTGACGATCGTAAAGGATTTCTCGTCGACCCAGATGCGGCCCAGAAATCGTCCCCTGCCAGATTTCGGTTTAGGAACCAGATCGAAGACCAGACAACGGATCTCCCCAAGGAATTCGCGGCCGCGATACGTAAACTGATAGTTTTCTTTATCTAGGCCCCGACTATCAACAAACACCATCTCGGCAAAGCCATCAGGCTGAAAACTCCACTGAAGGAAGGCGCCAGTCTTTGGGTGATGAACGATAGGGTCAAGCTTCGGCACGCGATTAGAATTGAATTCCAATTGGCCCAGAAAGTAGTAATCGGACTTTGGCACCATGCCTAGGGACTTATCCGGCTTCATGGCCTGAATATAGGTCTCCATGATTGGAGTGTAGAGCGTAATGTCGGTGATTTCGTCGTTCTCGCGGGCAATAATTTGATTCACGACATCCTGGAGATTCAGGCCAGGCGGTAGTGCGGTTTCGGCGGAAATATCTTCGTCAGCCGCACGCTTTTTCTTAGTCTTCGATGATCTATCTCCAGCATCCGATGCTGCTGCACCCAACAATTCTGCGACAAGAAACACAACTGCGAGTAATCGTACAGCTTGGCCGAACATAAAGCCTCCTTATGAAGCTAATTGGAAGACGACGGTGATCGTCGCTTCAAAATCCACTGGTTCGTTGTTTCTCTTGGCGGGGATAAACTTAATTCCACGCGCTGCCGCTTCGGCGCTTTCGTCGAGTCCGTAACCCAGGCCCTTAATGACTCGTGTCACTGTCACCTCGCCATCTGCTTTGAACACGACGGCAAGCTCGACATTGCCTTCGATCTTTTTCTGACGGGCTTCGCTTGTATATGCCGGCGTAGGTTTGGATTTGATTTCGAGGGCGCCAATCGGATTATCGTTCGTCCCAATTCCGGCCCTCATCTGTCGGGGATGTTGGATCACCATGCTTGCGTCTTGAAGTCCAGCCGGGCGAACTACTCCTGATCGAAGACGCGTCGTGGAACTACGATTCGTTCCAAGACCACCAAATCCCGCTGCGATGACGCTTCTTTCGCCAGAAGTTCCAGTCTCTCGAGTTGTCATGTCGCCAAGAACTCCGGTTTTGACATCCTCTCGGGGCTTTGGTGGACCTGATTGTGATATCTGAATGTTGGTCGGAGATACGTCCGGTTTGTCGATTGTCGGAGCCGGAGCTGATGTCGGTGACAACGTCCTTCGCACGGGGGCGTTCATCTGCGCGTTGAGCGGCTTACGTTCTGCGGGTGTTGACTCTTCAGGCGGGTCGTCGTCTTGTACAGGAGATGCGGAGGTGAGACTCGCTTTTGGTCCCTTGATCTTTGGCATTCTTAACTTCGGAGGTGGCGATAGTGTCTTGACGTAGGTGACGTTGAAGAGGCGGCTGTGAAATTCGATTTTGTCTGTGAAAATGAAAGAGAGAACCAAGATCGTAATAACAATTCCGGCCTGAAAAAGAACGCTTGCTCCAAGTGATTTCCAAGGTGGTCGATTCACAGGTAACATCGCTTTCGTGAGAGGGGCTTCTTCCATGATGATTTCCTTCGGCACAGGCCACCGGAGAACGAAAGTGGCCTGTGCCGTTGTATTACCATCCCGTCATTCGCGAACAGGATAACTGTTATGCTTACTGCAAGGAGATTGCCAAGAGTCTTGAGATGAAAAACAGCCGAGAAATCCGCATCTTAGAGGAATAGGCTAAAGGTCAGAGTGAAGGCCGCACGGTGGAACCACCTGAATCCACAAGGATTAGAACTTATTTACATCAGTTCCGAGCCAAGGCGACACCGGTATTTTGGTCAAGACCGAGAGTACTCCCGGTTGCCACTCAATGGTTTGTTCCGTTTTGGGAATTTTCCCGTTCCAGTCTGGAACTGATACTCCCATTCCAGTTGCAAGCGCTAATGTCGGGGGATACATCGATGGTTCACACACAACCAAAGACGGGCGCGCGATGCGAGGAAGGGAAAGAGAGGGCGATAGACGCTCAAGCCGTCGCTACAAGTGACATCGCGCTGCACTTGAAGTCAATCGCTAGTGGTCACGATATTCGTCTTTCCATTTCAGTCCCTTTGCTATGCCGTGGAGTTCGTCTATGGGTGGCAAGCGTTTCAGGCAGATGGAGGCATCGAGAGCGGACAACTCCAACAGCTCTCCCGGTTTCAATTTGAGCTCTTCGCGGATTTGTCTGGGAATGACGATCTGGAATTTTGCCGACACTTTTACGTTTTCCACGATCTGACACTCCAGCCGGTGTTTTTCTTTAGCGACCCTCAGTTGTTCTAGCCCTTCAGCAACAGCTCGTCCTAAATGAAAAGCGGCGTTATTGCTGGCTGTCCTGGTTTTCATTGCTGCTCCATTCGGGATGATTACAGTTGGGCGGCGACCGGCCCCTCTGATAGTTAGGGAATTGATTTGCTTGGACAACATGATGTTTGCCCGACGCCATCCGCTTTTGCAGTCGAGGGTTGGGGCTCAAGATTCCGTCCGGTGTGATCCCCGCCGCCAGGGTCCCACGGGATTTCGCGCAAGGTAAAGCCCGGCCGACTGCGAAGACGAATCCCGGACGTCAATCACGCCACATATCGACGCTGATGATTTTCAGATAATCCGTCTTAGTCTTCTTGTAAAGCGGGTCTGTCATGTCATCGCCTCGAATCGTCGCAAAATTTAACTCCATGACATCGCCACCGTACTGCCAGTAAGCAATATCACTTGAATGTTTCGGACCGAATGGGAGGACATCCGTTTTGTGTGCCGGGCCATATATCTTCACAAACTGCTCAAGAACTTCACCCAATGAGTCAGGGTCTAGCACGTAGCGAACCGAATGTAGTCGATAGCGAGAGAAGGCCACCATGAGCCGGCAACTGCTATCGATCGAAACAATCTGAATGTGTGAGAACACCGCTAGTTGTGCTGGGTCGTCTACGCAACAAGTGACCGTTCCGGGATCAGCCGGGTCATCTAGAGTCTTGCGGTTTACCGCCTCGGGGGATACGGGGGTTCCGCAGGCCATTCCCGGAAACTTCGCCCTAAAATCGCTTAGTTTGTCGCCGAGCTTTAACCCATTCAATTCGAAGGTCTGTTGGTATGTCCAGCCGCTTGAACAGCAAGTAAGCAGATTGAGCCCCACGATTGCGATAACCAAAATGTATTTTGGAGTTGATTTCATTCGAGATCTCCGTGAAAGGTATCTGGCATGAATGATTGCGCCGCATTCGCTTCAAAACTGTATCCAGCGCCGCAAAAGAGCATTCCCGTTCTATTGAGCTTCCAATATCGGATTGAGGAATTCGGACCCTCGTGGCGTCAGGGTCACTATCCGCTCCCAAGTCTTGTAGCCGGCTTTGTTGAGTTGGATCTTGTGATCGCCGGGATCAAGACGAACGACGGCGGGGGTACCGCCCATATACTTACCGTCCACCACAATTTCGGCCCCGGGTGGAGTGGACATGACCTGGACCACGCCCAGTGAAGCAAGATCCGTGACCACATTCGCAGTCCGTGACTCTTGCCGCTCCCAATCCTGTGACTCGAACCGGCGAAGGTCGAGTGCTGTATTGCCATTGACGTAGGCCGCGACTTCTGTGCCTTTTGGGATCGTAATGTCTTCTCCGCGCATCAACAGCGCCAATGGCGCGGCTGGGAAGAACGAGAGCGTAGTCTGTTCCAGCTCGGTCTTCATTGCATCCGACTGTCTGTTGTCTTTTGACTTCGCGATTGCTCTGAGCGGCACGACCTCCCCATCCGCCAATCGCACGGCATCGATTTTGACAGTCAGCCGTCCCGAACGCGCCATTCGGCTCTTGCGCCGTACCTCTGTGACTGTGCCCCAAGCCATTGCTCGATATGGGATAACGATGATGTCCTGTAGCTCCACATCCTCAAGCACTTCAAAACCCACGCTTTCGCCAAAGGCGGCATTCGCGGAGGAGAGGTCTTCGATGAGCCGTAACCTTACTTCGGTCCCATCCGCAAGCGTGGATGGATTCGATAGCGTTGAAGGCGCTGTGCTTGGTGTATGTGCCGCGCCCTGGGCAGCCTCCTGAGATTGGCAAATTGAGGGCAGCCCATTCGCGTCGAGCAAGAATGTTGCGAGAACGGAAAGAACGAAGAGCCTCAGCAAATGGAAGCTCCTTTACCGTGAAGTAGACAATCGTTGAACGTCGTGAAAAGGGCACCTGCCTTGTTCATTTGTATGAACCGATTGTTGCTTTAACAACGAACACGCGATAGTCGGTAAACTGGCCCCGACACCAGTCGACGCGCTTCCCGTCGTGCCACTGCGAGTAAAACGTGACAGGAATTAACCGAGGAGGTTCACCATCTCGTTTAAGCCAATCATAGGTGACAACAACCTGATAGCTTCCCCAATGGGGAGGGAGTTCCATAGTTTGTGAAATACGCAATATGTTCAGCTTTTCATCCGTCCACACCTCGCCGTAGCAGGAAACGGTCCGATCTTGTTTATGAGTGAAGAACACATAGTCAGACAGGCGAATAAACCTGCAGGCATCATCTTCAAGGGATCCGTGGTACTGAAAAATCTTCATGGGATGTTTTTTTACTTCGACATCCTGGGCCTGATGAATCCTGAGATCCAATTCTGTCCCGATCATTTTGGGTAACTCCGACCAATCGTCTGCCGGCATTATCCAGTCGTTCATCGGCGGGAATGGAATTCTACCCGTTTCCTTTTTTCCATTGGGGTACGCGCGGTATCGCTGATCCCCATCTAAGACGCGGACTTCAAAGTTTCTCTGTATACGGGGTTCTTTGGTTCCTGAACCCCACGCAAAAGACTGCACAGCAATGAAATAGCGCATGCTGTCCAGGAGAGCTTGAGCCTTTAATCTGAGTAGAGTTACGTCTTCAGGTTCTTCAGGCCGGTGTTGGAGTCCTTCGGGGTGCACTGGAACAAATTCTGAATAGAAATCGGATGGCGGGGCATATTTCGAGTACAGATCCGCAGGAATTGGCGATACCAGTTCGCTCGAGCGAAATATCTCATGCGCCAGAAACGGCTGTGTCTTTTGTACAAATTCTGCCAGCGCCTGGACAGGCACTGCATATGCCTCATGCCCGGTGAGGCGGCCGATGCTACTGATGACTCCGACTATTTGGCCGCTCTTTGAACTAACCACGATCCCTCCGCTTGCTCCTCCGCGCAGAGGTTTGCCATCGGCTAATTGGTAGTCAAAAACGAGGATTCCGCTAGCGGTCTTGTCCCGGAACGTCGCGGGAAATCGCAGTAACTTTCGGCGCCGGAAGGAACTTTCGAAAGGATAACCATAAATATCCACCTGTTCCCCGTGCTGTAGCTCACTTAAACTGAAAGTTAGGCCGCGATGGTGGGCCAAGGGCTCACGAAGCTCAAGAATCGCAAGGTCCCGGCTCATGGCGAAAGCCATTGGCTCACCTGCCACTGAGTTCCAGGTTGAATCGTGATCCTGGGGACCGGTGGCGAGATACTGGCGTATTACTTTTCGTCCATCTACCTTGTGAAGGCGCATTGAAGCTGCGACATGGTAGTTCGTTCCCAAGAGCCGGCAGGCCGGGTCCAGGCAGAACGCCGTAGCGACTTCACCGCCGACCTGAAGACCGGGATCAATTCCAACTGGCAGACCAGGTACAAAACTGTTCCCGATCCGAGCATGTGGGCGAAGAACAGGATTTGTCTTGTGCAAAGGGATGAGGGTCTGGCTGAAATCCTGAACTTGCTGCCCAGAGGAAGGTCTCTCCGCCGGCGAATCAGCAGGAGCGATTTGTTGGGCCGCTATCGCATCTGAAAAACCCACGCACGCGGCGCTGACAAGAATGACTTTACGCAAAGTCATCATGGTTCAGGCGCACCCTTGGTCTAAAATGAGGCGCGAATGACTCGTGACCTGGAATGGAACGGTGCCGTGGGCTTTTTTCGACGATGAGCAGACACGTGACGGCGGCCGTCCCGCGATCGCTAGGTGTTGTTGCTTTTCGATACTCCGTTCGGTGCGGCACGCGCGTACGTACTCTGACGCAAACGGCCGAGCCTCCCACGAGATCCAAGAGTTTCTCAGTTGTTCCTCCTCGGCTTAGTTTTCGGTCCGTCAACATTACGTTTCGACTTTTCCGAGAGGAGTAAATGGAAGGATCGAAGCTTTTCGACTGTTCGAATCTCAAGAATCTGATTCGATTGCCTGGCGGCAGTGAAACGCCCGAATAGCCGCAAGCGGCATAAAAAGAAGTAGCAATTCTCATGCCTTGATGAGGAATTTCGAGAAGTAGGTCAATTCCAAGGAGATAACTTGCTACCGGGATAGTCGCGGTCGTGCGATCGCGGCTACCGCCGGACCATTCTGATAACCATTCCGTGCACATATCCCAGAATGGAATACGCGATTCGCGTCCTTGCTATGAGGTCGAAATACTTCCCGACGAGGCTGCCTCACAAGTGAATCCGTTCGGTAAAAGACTTCCCAATTGGGAGCCGCGAGAAAGCGGCGCCTCAGATGACGAAGGCTAACTGCTCCGATAGAGAAGATCGGGACGGTCAAGGCGCCGATAAAGAGTTTCACGAGTTACACTTAGGACTCTAGCCGCGCGATCATAACTTCCTCCACATCTCCTTAACGCCTGTTGAGCTTGCAGATACTGGAACCCGCGGAGGGTAATCGAATAGCGTCCCACATTCTCCAATCTGTCCTGTACTTCGGATGAGCAAGCACTGATTCTCTTTTGCATCTCGATTCTCCAGCGTCGAAAATCAATTGAATTATCCGCGCAGCATCAGCGTTTCAGTGAGTCTGATCATTAGTTAGGTCAAGAAGGCAGAGTATGACAAATCTCGCTTCGTGGTTTGCTTGGCTCACAGATGGTATGCGATTCATCAAATCGCCCCTTACGCTCATCTGCGCCAAAGTTAGGGCTTGGTTGCCCTGGGTCCACTCGGTTTCCCTATCGATGTGTAAAGAGTCGCTCGCCTTAGGTACGTCGTTAGTCCCGTTCGACGGGAGCCCATACATTACCAGCAAGTCCGGCAACAGCTCCTCGATGGACGAAACGTCCACACTAAATGTGAACCTGGTCAAGCGCTCTCGATAAAAATGTGCCGAGGTGCCGCATTTGTCTGAAAAAAGAATCTTGTAAGGCGAAAGAGATGTGACCTCTGCCGAATCATGCAGGCAACAAACTAGCCTACTTGAATCGTCTACCGATGCTCCCTTCCCGAACGGCTGGCAAACCGCTTTCGGGAATTTCGCCTTGAAGTCGCTCAGCTTCACGCCAATCGTCAGGCCCCCGAGGGCGAGCGGGTGTTGAGGACTTGCGGCGGCGGGTTTTGGTTGCACGATCCAGAGTCCAAAGGTCGTCATTACAGAGAACATAAGGCTTGCGGCGCTGTGAGTTCGGAACATCGGATGTTACCTCCTAAATCTATAAGCGAGAGATCTTGGAAATCTCGGTCGGCGGTTAGTGCATTTCATGTTCCGTTGCGCCAGCCCGGAACACGGGAGGTCCCATTTCTTTCGCTCGCTTAGTGTTTTCTAGGGTTTGCGGCCAATCTCGCTCGGGCTTTGCCTAACCAGCCGTGGAATAGAACTCTCACGCCACGTTCCATATTGGAACGTAGTTTGCGGGTTTGAGTTCTAAAATGGGAATCTTTCCATGAAGCGCCGGAGACAGGCGGCGTCCAGGGCATTTCTTCGAGCAGACGTTTACTTTTCATTCTTAAATTTTCTGGTGGTCCGCGAATTGCAATCCAATCCCGGGCGATTGCGCACAGACAGAAACTTTCGAGATGAGAATCACCGAGGGCTTCAAGGATATCGGGCCGTTCGCTTGCTGGCACGGCGCATGAAAAGGGAAAGGTAAGATGAACTTTGTGAATTTGGTCGGGCGCTGCTTGCGGCTTATCCTTGTAACTGGTGCGGTGGGGCTTGGGCTCTGTGAACCTTGTTGGAACAGGTGCGAAGCATCGGACTATCCAATTGCGAACATTAATGAAGACCACCTGGGGGAATCGCTCAAGAAGTTTCTCTCGGCTCACAGGCTCGCTAGTTGCAGGAGAGGTCCGGCCGAGGGATTCGACGATAGAAAGCATAAGTTCAAGTTTTCACCGTGGATAGTTTGCGGCGTCCAAAAGGGAGTTACGTTCGATGGACAGAATTTGTTGGACGAAGTGAATCCGGCAAGGCCATTTGGAATGTGGGCCTCGTTTTATGACAAGAGACTAGTCGAACTCAATTACACCATTGCGATGACTTCCATCGACGGCTTGATTCCGCTCCTCGAATCACATTTTGGCCAACCAGACCGCATTACGCATGAGAGCGACGGCACGGTTAGTTTCGCTTCGTGGATTCGGAAGGGGGCACAGATGGAGGTCTCGGTAGTGGCAATAGCTGCTGCCGTTGCCGATGAGGAGTTTCTTCACGTCGGAGTGGGACAACCTAGCCGTGCCGTACAGGTCTACCTCACTTCAACGAATGGGAAGCCATCTCCATAACGTTTATTGCCAACACCAAGCTCTCTAAAGCTATTTCAGAAGCGCTCACAGAGAGACTCAATGGGTTTGCATTCTTGAGGTTATCAGCTTGCATGCCTTTCACAAGATGGGACCGTAACTACAAAGTTCCGTCAAACGAGCAATTCCACGTGTTGATCCCAGGGGAAAACTCCAAGAGGTTTTGGGAACTTGATTCGCGTTATCTCCGATTAGGATTTGGGGTTCTTCGCGCCCCGCGCTCGTGACGAGCCCTTGGGTGCCGTTTATGAAATTGTTCACTGGGAGATGTGGAGCGAGGATTTTTGGCGAACCATGAAACTCGTCCACGAAAGACTTCTGTTTGTGGGCACGTCAGGCTGGCACCTCGAACGTGACCAATGCAAAACTGAGTTCGGCGACGCTCACCCTGGGCACAATAATCTTCTAAAGTTCTTTCATATTTGCGGTTTCGAGCTGCCCCTAGCTGCGCGCAACGGATACAGCGTGCTTAGATCTTGCTGCTCTAGCGCAAGCCCACGGTGCCCTTGACTGAATTGATCAACTTCTGCGGGTCGTAACCCTTTCCGTCTTTGAAGACAAACTCAACTTTTTCGATATCGTTGATGTCCTTGCTAGGATCGCCCTTGATCACGACGACGTCCGCCTGCTTACCCACGCCTAAGCTTCCCACGTGATTGTCTTGGCCAAGAAATTTCGCACCGTTCTCGGTGGCAATATGGATCGATTCCATCGGCGTAAATCCGGCTTCGACGAGCAATTCAATTTCGCGCTGATCGCCAAACCCAGCCACGACGCCGCCGTTGCCCGTGGGATCGAGTCCTGCGAGAAGTGTTCCTCCCGCTTTTGCGAAAGCGTACTCGAAGTCCATTTCACGCTTCAGCCGTGCGCCCCCGGCATCGCCGCGCTCGCCGGCGTAGGCTCGCGCCATCAGGTAGTCAATTCGCGAAGGCGCGGAAAGAACATCGAGAAAGCGCTGCTGCAACGGAGGACGGTTGGGTACGCCAGCTTCAGCGACAGGAAGGGTCGAGGTGATTGCGACGTTGTGTTTGATCAAATACTGGATCGTGCCCGTGATCTCCGGGCCGCTGATTTCTGGATCGGAGGAACGCGATCCTGGCTGCGACAGGGAAGGACATTGATCCGGTTGCTTGTCTTTATAAAACTCCGTGTCGGTGCCGAGGCCATGCTCGAGATTATCTATTCCGAGATCGGCCGCCTCGCGAAAGGTGACCGAGCAAAGGTGTCCCGTGACCTTCAACCCGCGGGCGTGCGCTGCTTTGATTGCGGCCCCCAATTCGGCTCGCGTAATCAACTGATAGGCTTTGAACGATGTGAAGCCTTCATCCGCCCAGTAGTTGACGAGTCGTGTTGCGTCTTCGGGTCCTGTGAGCGAGTGCAACTGAGGCAAGTAGAACCCTGAGCCCTGAAGATAAGGACCTGTAAGGTGCATCTTTGGTCCGGGAATGCGGCCCTCATCGATGTAGTTCTTGATCTCCAAGTCAGCGTAGGGCTCCATGCTTCCTGTGGTTCGTATCGTTGTGACGCCACTTGCGAGGTATAGCCGTGGAAAGCTGTAGGCCATTTCCGGATACATTTCTGGGGCACCGGGAATGTGGCCCTGCCCTGTCGCCCCCGGATAGAACATGTGTTCGTGCATGCCGACCAGCCCGGGAATGACAGTTCGCCCTGTTAAGTCAAGCACCTTTGCGCCAGATGGAGCTGTTGCAGATGAGGCCGGCGCGATAGAGCGGATCACACCGTTTTCGATCAAAATAGTTTGATCCTCAATGGGCGCGGCCCCTGTGCCATCAATTACGCGAACGTGTTCCAGCACCACTACGGGGGCGTCCACAGCGATGAACTCTTGTGTGAGCTGTGGAAGTGCGCGTCTTGGGGGAGCTGGCCGCTGACTTTGAGCCTCCGCCGAAACGCATAGAACGGCAACCAATAGCATTGCGAAACTAGGAATTCTGAGCTTCATTGTTGTCCTCCACCTGACAATTTCTCGTGAGGTGTTCTTGCACGTTTATTCCGGCAATCGCCTCAAAATATGTACTTCAGGCCAAACTGAATCAACCGCGGCGAAACCGATGTGGATGTAATCTGGCCAAAGTTAAGAGAGCCCACCTGCGTCGGTGGTGTGGCACCTTGAATAGTAGTAGTACTAGAAAACTGCGGCGTGTTGAATGTGTTATAGAACTCCGCGCGGAACTCCAAGTGCGATTGCTCGGTGAAACCCCTCATCGCGATGTCCTTAACCAGTGCCAGATCCGCGTTGTGTTGGCCGGGGCCATAGACAATGCCCCTGCCAGTATCACCGAAGGCGAATCCATTGCCGATGGTGGCGGGAGCGCAGAACGCACTAGCATTAAAAAAATCGTCCAAGCGTGATTCGACGGAACCGGACGTCATGATGCTGGCGGCGGTCGAGCCGGCACAGAGCTGCGCACGCTGGTTAGAGAATCCGTAAATGCTGCCGGAACGTGAGTCGGTGAACGTGAGTGGTGGCCCAGTCTGGATTACTACCACCCCGCTTACGGACCAATCGCTAAGCGTTCTACCCAGGAATCCTTTGCTGCCATAGGCTGACGGCAAGTTCCAGACGAAATTCGAAACGAACCGATGGCGTATGTCAAAGTCGGCCGGCCCCCAATCTTGCGAGAAATTGCGATTATCGTTGAGCAAGCTTCCGCCGTTCGGGAACGTCCCATTCCCTGTTACGTCCGTCAGGGACTTACCGTAGGTATAGGAGGCCTGCCACTGCACGCCGTGCCCGAGTCTCTTGGTGAGCATGGCCTGCAAGGCGTTGTAAAGAGAATGCCCGGATTCGGTCCAATTACTGAGCCCCGTTGGTGAGAAGCCGAGGTAGGGAACTCGTTGAGCAGCATTCTGAATGGTGTTTGTAGTAATCCCGTTGATTGGATCCGCAGCGCTTGCAAGATAGGGCTGATTGAGTGATTGAGTTACCTGAATATTTTCTCCACGAGTCCCCACATACCCTACTTGAAGCATCGTGCTTCCGTTAATCGCATATTGTGTATTCAGCGACCATTGGTCGGCGGTGGGAGCACGGAAGTCCGGATTGACGACTGTCATGCTCAGGGCTGTGGTGGAGGTACGTGGCAGCCACACTGGAAATGCACTAATGGGGGGTGGTGCTGGATTGAAGGGATTCTGGAAAGTGGCTGCCGCGTTCAGCACGCTGGAATTACTACGGCTCTGATAAAAGGGTGGATTCGAAAACAGATGGAAGGCGTCATTCACCGAAGTTCGCGAGTAGTACATTCCGAATCCGCCGCGTAAGACCAATTTGTTGAGATGGGGAGGCTGCCAGCTGAATCCCAACCTTGGCCCCACATTTCCCCAGGCGCGTGGATTACTCGCATATGTGCTATTGCCGTTGACGGTCACTCCTGCTGGGACAGCGAATGGAAAGTTACTTGCCACGACCAAGCCCTGCAAAGTTGGCGTGGTGCCGGGATTCATCTGGGCCAAACCCGGATAGAAGTTCACCAGACGGCCCAAGGCATCAGAAACCGCTCCAAAAATGTCCCAGCGCACACCCAAGTTCAATGTAAGGCGCGACGTTACCTTGAAGTCGTCCTGAGCGTAGCTGCTCTCATCGGTGACCCGGTACGAATGATTCGTTTCACCGCACGCACCGCTTGATGAAAACACATTGCTAAAGGCGCTGCCGTTCTGCGCTGCGCTCATGCCAAGCAGGAAATCCGGGAAACTCTGAAAGGTCAGGGATCCGCGCGTCGTACCGGGGTCTGCAGTCGGGTTTGAAACGCGTTCCCAGCCAAATCCCGCGCGAATGTCGTGCTTTCCATGCACCCATGAAACCTGGTCCTGGGCAGCAAACGTTTGGCTGACGGTATCCTGCTGGTCGTTGCCGCTGCCGCCCAGTTCGAATGAGCCTTGAACCGTGACGGTGGGCATGACCAGATCGTTGCACGGAGGAGTCATTCCCAAATCCGCGGCTGTCACCGGCGTATTCGTACTGATGATCCCGTAGGTGCGGTGATATCCGGCGCTGGCTTCGTTCACGAGATTCGAAGTCACGGAGTAGGTGTGCTTGAGGGAGGCATTGTCGTTGCGAAACAGCCCATCGATTCCGGAACCAGGAACATTCGACGTTGTGAAACTCTGCACCTGGGGAGACTTTGCCGTAAAAAACTTCTCGGATAATTGTTGCTTATCCGTAATGCTGTAGTCCATGTTCGCCATGTATTGGTTTTCGCTATAGAAGGAGGGAATGCTGAACACAGAAAGCCCCGTTCCATTCGATTGAATGATTTGGGGTGTGGGGATGAAATACTGCCCGCTGGGCAATTTATAGTTGAGGAGTTGTAAAGCAATTGGGTTAATGTTCGAGCCATCGCATGCGACTCCTACGCCGCCATTCTTTCCCGCTTGCCCGCAGAACTCACTTCCGAGAGCAGCAGCGCTGCGATCATTGGTAAGCGGCGGTAGGACCACACTCTCCAGCGATGCTGAACCCTCTCCATCCACTTGCCGCGTTCCCTGGTAAGAGCCGAAGTAAAACAGCTTGTGTTTGATGATCGGACCCCCAACAGTCCCGCCAAACTGGTTTTGCTTCATTTCAGCCCGGGGCTGCCCAGTGCGATTGAGGAAGAAGTCATTGGCGTTAAAGATGTCGTTGCGGACAAACTCGAAGAGGTCACCGTGAATCGTGTCCCCACCGGATTTCGTGACGACATCTACGTTTGCACCTGAGCCGCGGCCGAACGCGGCGTCATACAAACTAGTTTGCACTTTGAATTCCTGGATTGAATCCGGACTTGGAACCGAGATGCCGCCAATGGATACGGTGTTTGAGGTCCCCTGCGTCTCCAAATTGGATAGATCCTGACCATCCATTTGGTAGCTGTTGTCCATCACGCGTCCGCCATTCACGTTCACATCAACGTTGTTTTTCCCAAGATTGGCAGCGTTCGATACCGGACTGGCCACGCCGGGATTGAGACCGAGGATCTGTGTGTAATTGCGGTTGGTAAGGGGCAGGCCCGCCACCGTTTTGCCGGTGGTTGTGCCTCCATTGGTCGAGTCCTGCGTCTGAAGCACTTCGGCATTGGCCTCCACACTCACTTCCTGAGAGGTCTCCCCAATTTCGAGAGTGAGGTTCAGCGTCGTCACGGTGGCAACCTGAACGACGAGATTCTCGTTCTTCTCAGTCTTGAATCCGGCAGCCTGGACGACCAGAAAATAGACACCGGGCGGCAAAAGTGTAACCGCATACTCACCAACCGAATTTGTGCTCACGGTTCTGACGAGTCCGGTTCCACTGTTTGTGGCGGTAACGGTCGCGTTCGGGATCGCGGCTCTTGATGGGTCCCATACCGTACCCTCGATCTGTCCAGTGGCCGAGGTTTGGCTTCGCGCGGGGGCCACACCGATGAAGAACAGAAATAAAGTAAGCACAAGTGACAACGCCGATCGATATCCCATCGTACCCCCTTAGCCGCCATCGCGTCGCCGACAACTCGAAGCACCAGGACCCCTCGCAAGCTGGCGCCGGTGTTCAGGAGTTTTATTTTCCGGCTTGCGAATCAGCGCTGTCCGAGTTAGTTTAGCAAGCGCTTGCTCATTAGGCTCGGCGGGCACAAATTAGTCGCATTGGGATATGCGTGTCAAGAACAAAGTTCTCGGGATAAAGAAGCCCGGGACGGTTGAGGCGCAGAGGTATACCGGCATTGGACGTATGCGCCGCGTCCACGGACGAAGTGCGAGGAGAACCTAATGCGGCCTTTGGACGGCATCGTTGTTCTCGACCTCACCAGATTTCTTCCCGGCGCCGTGGCAACGGCGACGCTCATGAGTTTTGGAGCCGAAGTAATCAAAATTGAGCAGCCGGGTTCGGGTGATCCTGCCCGCGGTATCGAGGGCGCTTCGTGGTTGTTTGCAGAGACGAATCGCAGCAAGAAGAGTGTCGCACTCAATCTTAAGAATGCGCGAGGGAAACAACTTTTCCGCAGGCTTGCGAGAACCGCAGACGTTGTGATCGAAAGCTTTCGTCCGACCGTCATGAATCGGCTTGGTATCGGATACACGGACCTCAGCGGCTTGAACAAAGGTTTGATTTATGCTGCCCTCAGCGGCTACGGACAGAATGGACGGCACGCGGCATTGGCCGGTCACGACATCAATTACATGGCAATGAGCGGATTGCTCGACCTGATCTCGCCGGCGGGAGAAATGCCGCTAATTCCGGAGATTCAGATTGCGGATATCGCCGGCGGTTCGTCACACATTGTCATCGGAATATTACTGGCGCTCCTTGCGCGTGACAAAACCGGCCACGGCCAAAGAGTCGACGTTTCGATAACCGCTGGATTGGAGGGGCTGCTCTCCTTGCCTCTGGCGGCGTTGCATTCATCGAGGCATCCGTTAAAACGAGGGAACGAACTGCTGTCCGGCGCTTACGCTTGCTACCATCCCTATCGCGCGAAAGATGGGCGATGGCTCGTCGTCGGTGCGCTTGAGCCAAAGTTCTGGGCGAACCTTTGCCGTAAGATCCAATGTGCGGACTTGATTGCAGATCAATTTTCGCCCGTGTCTCGCCAGCGGCGCGTGAAGCAGAGGCTGTCTCGCGTCTTTAAGAGTCGCACTGCGGAAGAGTGGTTCGGATTGTTGCGTGACCATGATTGCTGCGTTACGCCAGTGCGGACCCTGCAAGAAGCTGTAAGAGACGGACAGTTTCACACCAGGGCGCTAGGCATCGAGCTCGAGAGGACTGCGGCGGCAGCTGAGCGAAGGCCGGCGCCGAGGGTTGGCCAGCACTCCATGGAGATTCTCAAGCGCGCTGGCGTCAGCAAGTCTGAACTTCGCCTTTTGCAAAAGGCGGGCGTAATTGCGGGATAGGCTAATTGGACGCAGGGTAGATTGCAGTTTGATAGTAGACTAAGGGGCAGTCGGCCTGATTTGTGTGACCAACAGTCTGTACGTCAAGTTGCATCCTATTTTCCGGTGTGGTGGAAATATTTCCGTATGAATGGTCCCCGAGTTCGCACCGAGGAGGTCGGGCAGGTGTCTGGAAACAACAAGCGAACGAGACTCCCGAACCGCCGAGAGATCATCATCAAGGCTGCGGGCAGGCTTTTCCGCGAATATGGGTATGAAGGCACCAGTGTGCGCGATCTCGCTGACGCGGTGGGACTTCAGTCTGGGAGCCTCTTTGTCCATTTCAAAAGCAAGGAGGAGATTCTCGTTTCCTTGCTGGAGGAGGGGCTGCGCCGGGCCGTCACAATTCTCGACCGCCATCTGGCGGCAGCAGTTTCACCCAGGGAAAAACTGTCCGCGATCCTGCACGGCCACTTGGAGGCGATCCTCCAAGAGGAGCGGGATGCCTTTTACGTAGTACTGCGTGATTGGCGTACCTTGTCCCCTCAATCGCGCCGGAAAGTCATTGCCCTTCGGGACGAATACGAAGACCGGATCGCGCGCGCCCTGAATGAGCTTGGGCAGACAGGACTTATTCCCAGGAACACCCGGCTATTTCGGCTGTTTCTTCTGGGGGCGTTGAACTGGACAGTGCAGTGGTACCGTCCAAATGGCGGGCTTACCATCGAGCAACTGGCCGATAACTTTCTCGATCTGATGTTGCCGCAGCGGCCGAAGGCAAACCAGATCCAAAGGGCGCGAAAGATTCCTGCGGGGGTTCTGGGATCGCGTCCAACTTCCGCGCGGAAACGCTAGATTCTGGTTTTGCTCAGGCATCCCCTTTTCGCATGTCGGGTATTGCCTTCTCACCGATTCCAAGGGCAATCGAAGGCTACATATTGAGACGATGGAAATTAAAAGCGTCTCGCGAGAAAAACCTTGCCCGGATATCAACACTGTGATGCCGACCTGATTGCTTATTCTGGCCCGCGTCGGGGAGTTGCCCGAAAAGGAGTTTGGGGCTGGATTACGCCAAGTCTACTGCTGCGCAAGCTTCCGCGTTGTGAACAAAATCAACTTGCGGTCCTTTTCGCTTGCTTTCGCCAGCAAACGACGTAGCTTATCGAAGTATTCCGCGTCCTTGCCGGAACTTCCCCAACCGCTTTCAGTGGATGAATTCAGCTTCGGAAGATTTGGCACCTTCGGCGGCGCGTCACCGTCATAGAACAAACGATACATCGGCACCTCGAGCGCCCGCGCCAGTTTCTCCAATGTTTCGAGATTAGGTACGGTGTGCCCGTTCTCGACACGGGAGATATAGCACCGGAGCAAGCCAGTCTTTCTCTCGATGTCGCCCTGGCTCATTTTCTTTAGTTCGCGAAGTTGCCGCAGCCGATTCCCTATAACCATGAGGTGATTCTGCCACACAGGTAAATCGGTCGCAACATCCACGATCTTACGAAGTTAGGTGCAGTCTTAGGCAACCTTAGTTGCTGCTTGCAGCCGGTGTCCGCAACATGCGGAGTGGGGACGCCCCTCAACAAAATTAACGAGTAGGGTCTGCTTGCAGAAGGGACAAGAGGAGGACCAACCAGAACCGCATGCAGGACACTTTCTGACAATGCTCTGGACGCCGTCCAGCGATGTACCGTTGATGCGTCGGTCGAGGACAAAGATGCACTGCGGGTTGTTACATACTAAGTGCCGTCGCATAGGGGATAGCCTCCTTGAGGGCACGTCACACTTATGCTCAAGATTTTGCTTTGTCAAGACGAAAAGTAAATCGAATAATTCTTACAAGAATCGCGTAGACCTTAAACGAACAGAGTGCTAAGGTTTGAACCCCGCTGCAAAATTCATTGATTCCCCGGCTTACGAATCTGAATTAAAAGCTCTGAGGTCTGCTCTTGCCTCAAGGAATTCGATAGAGATTGGGGGCCGGGTGAGAGGTCAACCCTTTTCCCGGCCCTATCCCTGCCCCTCACCTCTGCTGCGCCCTCAAATTTGGGTGTGGGCATGGCGTTTTAAAAGGGTGCCGAGAGAGTCTATTTAATATATCCCGCGTGATCGGGAGTTGGCACGTGTAGCTGCTAATAGACATGGCGGGGTATTCTCTCAGCCCACCGCAGGAGGTTCGAGAGGAAGAATCCAGCGTACGAGCAGGCCCGGGCAAGGAAGGTGAGGGCCAGGGTGCGCATGCGTGGTAAGGTCACTCAGACTTGCCGTTTTTCGGGGCGTCCGGAGCGCTCTTCTGCATCTGGAAGAAGTGCTTTGAAAAGAATGGCTTAGCTGGTCTTCGGGATCGGCCGCGGCGACCGCGTCACATCCGCTGTCGCATTTCGCCGGAGATCGTTTCTCCGATTCTCCGCATTCGCGAAAAGCGTCGCTACGATGCCGTCCGCACCAGCCTCTAAGCCACAGGAAAGACATCGAGACGGAAACAAAGACTTGCGGCAAGCTGATCGTGGGCCGCAGGGTCAACTTGAGAAATTGGCTAGAGGTTCCAAGCCAGATGGTCAACACCGATAAAATCTTGAAGCTCTTCGTGTTTGCGAACAACCACCATGTTGGACATGGCCCTGCAACCGTGAAGCAGTTCACGGATTTGGGAGAGGAAATAACAGGATTGGGAATGCGTACAGATTCCAGATGTCCGGCAAAGACTAACCAAGAGCTAGACCTTGCTTTGGTTGTGAATAGAAAAATAAGCGCGAGGTTCCTGCTCTCATTGACCCAAAGAACCTAGCGCCAGATAAAGGTCAAGACGCCCATTCCCGAGGGTTGGCGTAAGTTGCTTTGCGTGAGCCATGGCTTGAGCCGCGCTGGTTGGGTTTGTGTTCCTATTGAGACTAAGCAGCAGCGAGGCTCCGCCCGACACAAACGGCGCACTGAAGGACGTGCCCCAACCAGCGGCGTACGTGCTGAATGGGTATGTGGTAACGATACCTTCCCCTGGGGCCGCGACCCAGACATCGGAACCATAGTTGGAGAAACCGGAACGAGTGTCGAGGTCCGAAGTTGAGGCAACGCCCATTACATTGGCTAACGCTGCTGGATAGACTAGTTCCTGCGCTCCGTCGTTTCCAACGGAAGCAACGCAGATCACGTCGTTTTGAGCGGCATAGTTGACGGCTGTCGCCAACTCCGTTGAAGATGATGTGAAATCGAAACTCATATTGATGACATTGGCCTGATTCTGCACCGCGTAGTAGATCGCTCTCAGGATGTCAGATAAATAGCCAGTCCCGTTAGCCTGAAACGACTTGAGAGGCATAATCAGGGCAGTCGGGGCCACAAGATGAATGACTCCGACGACCATAGTTCCATGCCCGAAAGCGGAGTAAGGACCACCATCGAGGATGGCCGCAGAAGACTGATCCAAGATCGCCGCGCTGGATTGATTTACGTTGGCTGCCGGACAAGAAGGACAAGGCGCGGGTGGTGAGAAGGGGTAGTCCGGCAACTCAGACCCCCCAGCCTGATTGCGCGTGAAGTCGTACCCAGGGAGGAGAATGTTTGCGAAGGCGGGGTGCGTTGGATCAACACCGGTGTCAATATCAGCCACAATGCCGGTTCCAGACACTCCAAAAGCGGTATGCGCATCCGGCACCCGAACAATCGAAGCGGCAGGTTGATTGGCATATCCGTTCCAGACCTGTGAGCCGAAGTAGTCGATCTGAGTGTTGTCTGACAGTCCCGGCGGAATCGTCGCGACGTTAGCTAAATCACTGACGATGGTGAGTACTTGATCGACTTCTGCGTCAGCAATTCCGGGCGTGAGGCGCAGCACCGCGAGGAATGCATCTGGATTGACCAAATCCGATGTAGTAAGGACAAAGAGTTGCCCAACAGTTCCGTCGAGACTCCGCAAAACCTGGCAAGAATCGAGTAGACAGACAGTCTGTAATCCAGGGAGCCCCAGCGTTGTGCGAACAATGAATCTCTGCTGCGCTGCGGAAGGCTTCGCGATGAACAACGACAGGAGTAAAGCAAAAGCCCAGAACCAGCGTTTCATAGATCACACCCTAGAAAAGCGAAACTTCGAGGGCCCGAATCTCTAGAGACGCGACCTGCTCCCAGGAGCGAGAGCGGGTCAGGCTCAATCAGCCCGCACTCATATGTCGTGGGCTTGCAGGCTAGACCGAGTAGACAATGTGTACCATTCAGGATAAATTACGTCAAGGCAGTATACTGAATCGTATTAGAGAGTGTCGACAGACGCGGTAGACGGACAACCGCCGAGAGGACTAATCACCGCATGTCGCTTCCAAGAGTGATTGGATGGTGGCTGGAATCTGTTTCCCGATCCTCTACAAATCCTCCGTTTTCTACCTTGAGGATTTATGAAACCAGTTTTGACGGTGCTTCCTTCCCGCATCTGGGTGGGAAGCTCAGAAACCTTGTCTGCTCAAAGGTGCCAGTGCCCTCGGTGCGGCCAAATCGTCTGTTTGATGTGGCCCGAGCGCATTCTCCACATTCAACCGCATCGGATCGTCTACGTGGATTGTCCAGCCTGCTTGAATTTGTTTTCGCTCATGGCGAAGACCTTGCTCCACTGCCTGATGCCGAGTCGCGGTTCCCCCAAGATCGAGATTTTGAAACGTCACACTATGGCTGCCTTCCTAAGCGGCGCGGAGGTCCCTCGTCAATCCCGCAGACTACTACCCCGTGAGATACCGTATGTAAAGATTACATATACGTTCTCGAAGGTGCGGCTTGAGGCCGCTCGCTCCGAAGACTCCAGACACGACTCGCTTTCGAACCCATTCGACTTTCGAGTCGCCCCGGCTGGCAACCTATTGGGGCGGGACCGCGCAGCCGGTGCAGGGGCCGCTAGGGGATTCTTCTAGTCCGATATAAGTAAGCGGCGATGTGCTCAGTCCTAGGAAGCCTAGGTTCCGTGTTGCGGATTTCGAACGGCGGATCATTAAGCCAAAGTAGTCGTCGCCAACGTTTGAGCCTGCGTCCAGACGCTCGGAACATTGATAGATCGGCCGGCGCGACGAACGGGTAAACGCACTCCTCCTCCAGCTTGGCGCAGACCGTCTTGAGTGCAAGCAAGTCCTCAAAGTCGAATTGCATTCCCTCATTTCTGTTCGCCGTAAATATCGGGCGGTGTAACGGATCGAACCGCCAGAGATACTCCGCTTTCCTCACCGGGTTTATGACGATTACCACGAAGTTCTGCTTTGGGCGGGTTACTCCCCCGTGGTGCCACCAAGTCGGATACACCGGCATCTGTCTCAGCATGTGCACGAAGTCCGATGGTGTCCGCGAAAGTATGCCCCCTTCAAACGTAGGAGCGAACCGGAAGAAGAGGACGGCCAGAAATGAAGTGACAATCACGAGGCAAAAAATGAGGGCACATAGGAACAGCGCCACTCCGAATACCAAGAGCGGGGTCATTCTACGCCCTCCGTCAATCGGCGGAACGCGCAGCTGCATTCTACGGTCGGCGGAGCTTGTCCATACGACATGCTCTTCTTCTGATTATGTCGCGCCAGTTTGAATAGGTAGTTGTAACGCTGAACTAAGTGAATCGTGGAAAGTGGCATGGGGCACCCTCCAGAGAGAGAAGCAGCAACTCCTTCTACCATAGTTATTTTTAATTATCAATAGGTGAATACACGTTTCAGCTAAAATAATATATTTATCTTGTGTATATAATTAAGCTATACATCTTTCCCGACTCTGGGGGCATCATGGGGAACGCGCCGAAGCAAGAATCGAATCCGGCAACACACCGCAATACAATCGAGTCGACCGCTCGGCAAATCAGGGCCGTGATGCGTCAAACCGCTCGCCGCCAGTGGCGGCTGTGGGCAACGGGCGTCGCGGTAGTAATTCTGCTCGTCGTCGGGGTGGCCTCCTTCGCATTTCCAGGGTTGCTCGCGCAGGAAGCAGGTTCAGACTTCTACCGATTCAACCTTGATCTCGCCGTGCGTGGACTGGTCGGCTTTGCGTTAATCTTCGGGATTTATGTTGTTCATCAGCAACTCCAAATTCATCGCACGGACGCGATAATTGCCGCTGCGCTCAGTAAGATCGAGGAACGCACCGAACGCGTATACAAGTTGACTGGACGAGACAGCCTCACGGACCTCTACAACAGGCAATTTGGTGAGCAGCGCGTGCTAGAGGAAATGTCGCGTTCAAAACGATGTGCCAGGCCACTTGCCGTTCTGCGGGTGAACCTCGACGGCATAGCAAACATTGGCGAGGAACTTGGTTCCGCTTCGAAGGATTGCGCGATTCGCCTATTTTGCTGACTATCTACGGCGTGAAATACGAGGATTCGATGTTGCCATCCGCTTGAGTGGCGGGGAATTCCTGACCTTGCTCCCTGAGTGCAGCGCGTGCGAGGTGGAGAGAGTATTAAGTCGTTTGAATCGATTGGCCCTGGAATTTGGGGATGAACATCGTGTGGAAATTACCGCTGGCTGGACTGAATATGCCGACAGCGATGACCTTCAAACCCTAATCATGAGAGCAGAGGGCATGCTTCACGCAAATAGGCAGAACGTTGGGAGTGAAGCCCGGCGGGTTAAGGTTGCGGTATCGTTCGACGGAAGTGCACCAAACGGTGATGATCGCATCGCAGAGCTCTCGCCGAGAAAGCGCCAAGTTTTCGATCTTCTCGCACGGGGTAAGGTCAACAAGGAAATTGCGTGTGCTTTAGGGGCTACTCGGAGAACTGCGGAGTCATACCGAGCTAGTGTCATGCTCAAATTGGAGGTGCATTCCGTTACTGAGCTTATGATTTACGCCATACGGAACGGAATCGTTGACGCTGAAACAATTTGAATCTGGCAACGAGGAGATTCTGAATACACCGGACGGAACTCAGCATCATGCGATGGTCTGAATTGACTCAAGTGGAGTGCGTAACGAACTCAATGACTTGTATGGGCCGTTCAACCTTATTCCTAGAATAAACTGAGCTCTACTGCGATTTCCTCGACTCGTTTAACATCGACAGTTCTGGCGCAAGTCCCGGCAATGGGAGAGGCCACGCGCCTCATTTCCTACTCACGGAGGATCTTTGCCCATGCGTGTCGAATGCTGCGTACAGTATGCGTAGATTATACGCTACATATATAGTAGTGAGGATCGACAGCGGTTCACTTGAATTGTCGAGCCTCTCGCTGCGCATTTGTCCGCGGTGCGATATCAGCAGGGTCTGCTCCTCGGAAACTCGGAAAGATGAAAGGCTTTGGCAACAAATAGAAGAAGGAAGCGGTCGCGCATTTCCTCGGTTTAAGTGATTTGAGCTGCAACGGTCTGTAAACCGTAGGTTTGTGGTTGCACAATAGTTGCACAGATGCTCCCAAACAGGCGTCTTTGGGACGGAGATAGGGTATCTCGCCCAAACGTAACTTGTTGACTCCGAACACCAGGCATGGGGATCGGGAAATTTTTTTTTTTTGCTAAACCGTTGTAGGGGCCAAAACTCCTACCGGGGGTTCGAATCCCCCCCTCTCCGCCAGATTTTCCCTAACTGCATCCAGCGTCGAGACTTGCTCCAAGCGCGCCAGCATAATTTCAAATAGCTTTCCGTGCTATTCAAGATAATATGCTGGCCAACTGCTGGCCTGAGCGCGAGGAGCCCGCGAAACGGTTGCACACTGGATATTCGGCTAGGGCAGTGGGTGGTCGTTCAACTCCGTCGCCAAAGTTCAATTCTAGCTGCTGGCAGGGTTCTTTTGCTTGTCTTAGTTCTTCGATCCGTTTCTGCATCTTCTCCGCCGCTTCGAGCACAGTGCGATCAAACACCTTAATATAGCGTTCCTTGGTTACATGCGGTCTTGAGTGGCGCAAGATCCGTTGCACCACCTTGTCAGGGGCTCCCATGGCGTATAGGTTCGAGGCGAGGCCACGACGGAACGCGTGCCACCCGCGCCACGGTAGGCCGGTGGTCTCAAGAGCCGGTCGAATCACCCGCCGCTCGACTCTGTCCAGGCTGATAGGAAGCCCATCACTGGAGCGAAAGACAGAACCTAATTCTGGGTTACCCGTGGATCTTCGGTATGCGTCGAGGATTTCCGCCAAGGCGGGAATTATCGGCACGGAATCGCGGCTGGCGCGTGTCTTCGGAAGGCTGACCACCGATCTCCACATCGAACGGTTGATTTTTAATTCAGTGCCCGTGTAATCGGTCCACTCAAGTCCGCGGAGCTCGCCTCGGCGTAGCCCTGCGAAGGCCGCAGTCGCTATAAGACTTTTTGCGAGAAGCGGGAGGAGATCGAGAATTTGGAGCACCTGGCCGAGATCGTAGGCGTGCGTCTCTCCCGGTTCTCTCGCATTCCAGGGAATCAAAACACCATCGACGGGGTTTGCCCCATCGAAGGCTCCCTCATTTTTGGCGCAGGTGAAGATGGTGCTCAGCACTGACTTGATGTGTTGCAGAGTTGTCTTCGTTAGATCCTTCTCTTTGGCAACCGCTCGGAACATTCGACTCGCGTCCACGGTGCGGAATTCACGCAAGCGAAGTTCCCCAACGCGATCGCGAAGGTGATTGATCCAGATTTGACGATGCCCTGTGCTTGTGCTGGCTCGACGCTCCTCTTTGGTCCATGGCAGATAGAGCCCCTCGACGAAGGCGGTTAACGTTATTCTCGAATTCGTACTGAGCCGATCTTGATTGACGGATTGCATGAATGATGCCCGACACCGCTCAACCGCAAAAATGTTGGCGAAATCTTTGGAGCGTCCTAGATGCTTGGACACGTGTTTAAGCTTGCTGGAGCCGTCCTCTTGTGGGACTCGTTGGCGATATCGGACATACCACGCGCCATGCTCCTCGTATAGATAGCCCTTTTGGTAACGGAAATATGCTTTCATGGCAGCTCCCATCTGTGACCCAAGGCCGCATCTTAATGATTATTGGCGGCCGGGGGGACAGCCAGAAAATAACCTAGCGGCCTGTTGAGATTGCAACCGCGAGCGAGAAGATGACATTGCGGTGCAATGCACACTGATCAGCTTTCACTGCTCGCACAGTTTCGGGACTCTTGTGTAGCCACAAAATCCGAGGAATGTCATGTACAACGGTGTTCGAACTGTTGCCAGAAGTCGCGTGCGGGTTGTCGCGACATGGTAGAACCCTTCGGCAGTTAACAGAGAACTTCAAATCCAATAACTCGTCTCTCTGGTGTCAGTTAACAGCTTTAGGACCAATATCCCAACATGTTTTCTTGTCCCGAAGGTGTCCCATGGCGGCGCCGTGCCCTCCACGCATCGAGGCACTTCAGATGCTCCCGTCACCCGTTTCGGGACACGAGCACGGCTTGCCGCGAATGCTTTTTGGAAGGAAGCCGTCAGTGTCGCCCTGTGCGGAACATGAAGATGATCCCATCCGGCGACGCACTAAACCACACGCCGGAGCCGAGAGGCTGCACAAAATCCACGGCACGATATATCCCGAAATGTGGAGCCCTCATCACGCGATGAAACCCTGCGCAACCAATTATCACGGAGGGCAAACAGATCACAATCGTTGGCCGTTTGCGACTCTCCATCATTCGTCCTTGGGGACCACTAGCGTGCCCCCGGTTTGCGGCCCGTCCAGTCTACTGTCGGCTACTGACTTTGCTTCGTAGGAAAGCTTGGCATCGAGTTGGGCGGCGTTGTCCTGAACGGATTTCGGCAGGCCGAGGCTTCCTGCCCTTTGAAGATGTTGCAGCGTGGAAGCGGAATCGCCCTTTTTCGATTCAACCTGTGCGAGGTTGTACCAAATGATGGCGTTCTTGGGAGCAAGTTGGGCGGCTTGGCCCAGTTCATCTGCCGCGATGGACAGATCGTTATTCTTCAGCGCCTCTTGCGCGATGTGGTAGTGATTCTGTGCTTCCCTTTCCTCCGGAGTCAGAGCGGGCGTTTGCCCGCTGGCAACCTTCTTGGAACCCTGCTGAGCGGCTTGTGATGTTTGAGTTAGCATAGGACCCGCGGCTAGAGTCATGAAACAGGCTGTCGTCAGTAGGCAAGTCTTTGACATAGTTCCCTCCCTGAGGTTGGCTGCGATTCTTCGAGCCTCACGGATACTCTGCTGGCCACGAAAAACGTTACGCACTGTTTTTCGAAATTTCTTCATAACGATATTGCCTTTGGGAAAGCGTGGACGATTAGGAGGCCCTCAAAGGGGAAGCCCAGCCGCGTTGGCTGGGCTTCGTTTTGGGGTGGCGGTGGGGTGTACCGGAGAGGTGGCGGAAGAAGGACCGGCACACCGAAGCCGCGAGCTTGATTTCACCGATGGCAAAGATACTCACCCCTATAGTGAATGGACAAGGCCCCGCCGTTTGGATCGAGGGGCGTAGCATCGCCTGGACAGGTGAAAACATCCACTCCGCCGACGCGCTGAGCCGCTTCACTGGAAAAGCCGGTCCTTCCGTGCTCACCAGGGCCAAGCGGCATGCCCCCGGAAACGTCGCCAGCGCTGGTGAAAACGACGTTCACGCTGATGCTGCAAATGTTGACGATGAACAACGTATTCTCTCTGAACTCCTGGCGCCCGCACTCTGGGACGGCGCGTACGTAGCCGAAACTGCCCTGCGCGGGAATCATGGCGTCGTGAGGAGATGCAAATGAAAAAGGTTCCGCGAAGTCGGGAAACCAGACGTTCATCATTGCATCGGAGATCGGGCTTTCCATAGGGATGTTCGTTTTGCTGTACGTGACCGGGGACCAGGACTCTGGACTGGCCGCGGTGGCCGATTTGCTCCGAGCGGCAAATAGCCCGCTCAGAAGAAACGCGGCCGCGAGATACCCTGCTGTGGCGCGATAGCTTTTCATGTTCGTGACTCCTTTTTTCGCCGCGATTGAGATTGGTTAGCGGCGTTCCTTAACAACTGGGTCGACAACGTGAAACGTTACCCAGTTTTTTGGGGGGCTCGAACGGCTTGGGATAAACGCGAGAGTTCCACGCGAGGGCTTTGCGAAGAGAGACCGGCGGGTAGACAACCGATGCTCTGATGTGGAGGCGGCAAAAGTACCAGCGAGATAGCGAAATAGGAACCGGGCGAGAGATTGAGCCTTCCGCTCTTAGGGCTTTGTGGCGCGAAAGGTGTAGGTGTCGATATCTTGTCCGCTTTCGGCAGTGGTTCCGGCTGTGCGCAGCGTGATGACGTAGTCGCCGGCTTGGACGAGATTCGACGGCACGCGCAAGACAACGATGGCGTTGCCGCCGACGACCTGGCTTTTGAGTCCACCGAACGTCTTGATTTGTTGACCTTCGGCTGTTTCCAGCGCGGCCGCATAAGTTGAGTGCTCGTCCTCATCCAGAATGAGCCGGAAGACAATCCACGGAGCTTTGGGTATCGCGAAGGTGATGAGCTTGGATCCGGCACTCCTCGAAATCCCCGCGGACAATTGGACGGTGAATTCGTCCAATTCATGCCGATTTAGCTGGGCAATTTCAGGGCCGGACGATTGTCCTGTCTTGGGCGCTTCGCTATTGGGCGGCGTTGACGTCTGAGTTTCTCCGGCCGACTGTGTTGCGGCGTGATGTAATTGCGCAAGTTGGAAGCGCCGTTCCTTCGATACTTGCAACCCTGCGATGACTAAGACCGCTATGACGGCCGCTGCGGCCAAACTCCATTGCCACCGCAGAACGGACTCGCTAAATAAAGATCTCAACCGATTCCAGAAAGACGGCTCCGCCGCGGCCTCACTCTGCTTTAGCTCTCGTGAAACTTCCGCAAGCGCGGCCGCGAATTGTATGCGCTCTCGTCTTTGCTGTGAACTGAGATAATGTTTTTCAAATTCTTTCCGGTCGGCGGCGGAAAGTCTGCCTCGAACATAAGCATCAATAAGATCGTTTTCGGCTTCGTTCAATTCCTCAAACTGGTCCGAGTCTGAGAGATAGGCGTGCTCGACCTCGGCTCGCTCCTCCGTCGGAGCGGTGCCCAGAAGATATCGACGCATGGATGTAGGATTACTCATGTATTTCTAGGCCTTTTGGCGCCGCCGGTGTTTTGGTTGATTCGCCGGGAAAGCGCCTCTCTATACTGGTGGCCACTCGAAAAACGTTACATCCATTCGCCGACGAAAAATTCTGACGCTGTCGGCTCTGCGTAAGCCCTCTCTAATCAGCGGGATAGGAAGCCGCAACGGCGTCTCCTCCTCGCATCCCCCGGCGCGATTCCAAACAATTTCTGACGCACTGCTCCAATTTTTCTCGTAACCGGTTCGCTCGCACCCTAAGCGCAATCATGGTGATGCCAGCCGCACTAGCCAACTTTTGCCGATGGACCTTCTGCTTTTCATCTTCGGCGCTGTAGTAATCGAGCGCCAACGCGCGGTCCGCCGGTCTCAACGTTCCCAGGCACTCACGTAGACAAGCAAGGTTTTTCTGAAGATCGAGATCGGCAACCATCTCCCTCTCGAGATCCAGTGTACCTGCCACCGCTTCCGAGCCGCCGGGCCTATCTTCCAGATGCGACTCTCGTTGATTCTTCTTATACGCTTCGAGACGGATGTTTCTCGCCACGCCGATTACAAATTCATGGATGTCGCGGATCTCTTCATCCTGAGGTTTTCTGGATACACGGTCCAGGACCTCATCGGCCAATTCCTCTGACGAACCACAACGATTCCAGTCGAAGAATTTTACGAGCCGGGCGCGCAGGCTGCCGTATTTTTCCCAGGCGTTCGCGGGGTCGGAGTCAAGACGGGCTAGCAGGCAATTGAGATCAGTCCTATCGTCCCGCCGACTGGTTTCTGGTGTGCTTTCCATCTAGGGTTGTTCCGAGCCCCGCAGTCGCTAGTTCCATTCTCCTTGCAGGGTAAACGCCGCCCAATAGTATGGGTCAGCCCACCGCTTGCGTTTTTGCATCTCCAACTGGGCACGCCGCAATGCGGCGGCCGCGGGCAATCCTTCTTGTAGCATTCCCTTGTAGAACTCGGCCATCAATTCGGAAGTCGCAACATCATCCACCTTCCACAAGCTCGCGACGACGCGCGGCGCTCCCGCGTACATGAATCCCCGCGTAAGTCCGACCAACCCTTCTCCGTTGATTTCCTTTCCCAGTCCCGTTTCGCACGCGCTGAGAACCACAAGGTCAGAGGAAAGCGTCAAATTGTAAATGTCCTGCAAGTCAACGAAGCCGTTTTCGGGCTTGCCCTCTGCGTTCACCAGGGAGAACACCAGTCCGGACAACTCGGGGTGCTCATTATCCAGAAGGCCGTGAGTCGCAAAGTGCAAGATGCGATAGTCGCCGAGCTCTTTGCTGAGGGCCGTCTCCCGGCTGGCGCGAAAATCGAGTGCCTCCATTCCTTCCCCTGGTTTGGTCACGGCCATGATCGCGGCCGCTTCGCGCCTCGAAAACGCCAGCCGCGGCAAGCCAACTTTCGCCGGTCCCGTTCCAGAACGCACGTCCTGGATAGAACGCGTCAGATGTTCCGCAGATTCTGAAATGTTGTCAGCGGCGCCATCCTTGTTTTGCGCGCCACTCGCCGCCTGCGTCTTGCCTACTCGCTGATCTTCTTTGTCAAAAACGGGATCCGCTAAGACTGCCACTTGTTTCGAAGACGGGCTGCCTTGTTCCTGTCCACGTTCACGCAAGAAGGCCAGCACGGAGGCTGACGGCAGGTTCACGATCTCGTGCTCTGCTACAAGTGGAACGCTTGCCTCGGATGCATCGCGTGTTGGAACCGGCAACGCGCCGAAAGGAACGTACTGGAGTGCGCCGTCCGCCACGATGAGAAGCCGCTTGCCGCCTAGCTTCGCGGCCACAGGCCCAAGAACCATCTGGCTCAACGTCGCTGCCGCCTCCCGATATTCAGCGTCTTCTTTGGCGAGTCGCGCCTTGCGTTGGAGAGTGGTCTTGCCTTCCACGGAACGGTTGCGCGAGGTAAGCAGGTCGTAGGTGTATCGAGATGCATTCTCAATGTCGCCGCGCTTCGGCAGTTCGTAGGATTCGACCGCGGTTGGCGTCAGCAGGAACAGCAAGCTTCGCTTTGTCCCAAGCGAGTAATCCAACAGAATGGTATCGGCGTCGAGCAAGCGTTGCGCCTGCTGCGCACTCAGAGGCTTGGGCTGCGTGAGCGCGGCATACCTCGGACTGTTCGCTCGAATCTGGCTCTCCAGTTCTTGATACTCGGAGAGCGCGGTGTTCATCTCTCGGTTCACCGCCGCGAGTTGTTCGGCAGTATGTTCGCCTTCCAGCAGGCTGACTCTGCGGTTTGTCTTGGCGGTCAGAGTCGCTTGAAGCAGCCGCTCCTTATCGATCAACTCGGGATCCGCCCCTCGCCGAATATCCACGTGCGAACTTGCAAGCATTTCCAGCAAAGTTCTGGCTCGCGAGCGCTCGAGCACTAAGAAAGCTAAATCGGGCTTCTTCTGGTCGACCAAGAGACTCGCATATTCCGCGTAGTAATCGGCGTGCTTGCCACGGAAGCCAGCGCGGACATCGTTCGAGCCGCCTAGATGCGTGAGTTGGCGGTCGAGAACGTCGAGAGCTTGCGCGTAAAGCTGGGTGGCTTCTTCCCGTTTGCCATTCTGTCCCGCCAATACCGCTTGAAATGCAATGGAGCCTGCATATTCTTGGCTTTCTGGCGCTAGCTCCTCGAAGAGATCGCGAGCCCGGCGGTTGTAGTCTTTCGCTGCCGCTAGGTCCCCTAGCTGGAGCTCTTGCTCGCCCAAAAATTCGAGATCGTTGCCATTCACGAAGGCGTGGGGCGCAACTTTTTGCTCGATTGCGAAGGCTTTGCGGCAAAGTTCTTCTGCTTCTTGTACCTTGCCGCGCGAGAGGGCCAAATTCGCGAGGTTGTCGAAACTGTTTGCGACGTCGAGACCTTCTGGCGCTAGCTTTTGCATCAGGTGCAGATTCTGTTCGAAATAATCCTCCGCTTTGGCAATATCTCCTCGTTCTCGAGCATCCATGCCGAGATGCGCGAAAATCATCGCTATATCCACGCTCTGGGGAGCCAGTTTCTGCTCGATGCCCAACGCCTGCTCATAATATTGGTCTGCGACTGTCAGCTCTCCTCGCGCGTGATAAACGTTGCCCAAATTCATCAGGACAATGGCATTAAACGCATTTTCAGTGCCCAGGCTTTTCAAAATTGCAAGGGAGTCGAGCAAATACCGTTCGGAGCCTTGGATGTCTCCACGCAAGAGGCTGAGATTGCCCAGACTGTTTAGGGCGCTTGAAGTTTCCAAACTTTGGGGCGAAAGTCGATTATCGATCGCGAGCGCGCGTTTGCTAAAGCTTTCCGCTTCAGCGAAATCGCCCATTTGCCGCGCGATAACTCCAAGGTTGTTGAGTGCTATTGTGGTGCTCAAAGTGTCCGGCACTACATTTTCCTGGATAGCAAGAGCTTGCGAGTAGTATTGTTTTGCAAGGGCCAAGTCTCCGGTCTTACGCGCGATTTCGCCGAGGTTATTCAAGCTCATTCCTACGTCAAGACTGCCGGGGGCCAACTTTTCTCGGATCGCTAGAGCCTTGCGATAGTATTCGGCGCCTTTGCGCAAATCCCCGCTGTACATTGCCCATATGCCCAGGCCGTTGAGAGCCGCGGCCATGGCCAGGTTTTCGTCGCTCAGCTTCAAGCTCTCATCCAGGGCGCGCTGATTCATGGTCCGGTACTGTTGAAGATCAAGCCGCTGCCAGTACCGGGACGCCCAAGTCAGAAATAGTATGGCCCTCACGGCCGGCCCGGCATGCGCGCTACTCGCCACCGCTTCTTCATAAAGTTGATCGGAGTCCTTCCACCGTTTCGCGTCTGCAAACTGGAAGGCACTGTGATACAAAAACCACACACCCACCCAAGCGCAGGATGAGTCTTCAACGCCAGCAGCGGCAGTACGCCAGCGTCCAACAGCCTCCGCCAGCTTGTTCGCCTTCGCCAGTTCTTGCCCTTCGCGGAGGATCGCTTGCTTCGGCTCGTTTAGACTTGGGTCGGTCACCAACCCCCATCTCTCCGCTCCCATAGGCCACGTTTGAACCACGCTCCCGCGCAGACCGCTTAGTGTCACTTGCCCGCGGGGTTTCTGCTCAAGCTCTACCTCGGGCAAATCAAACGGCGATCGGATTTCGCCCTTAACATCGCCACGAGCCCATGCCAGAATGACGTCTCCCTCCGCGAGACCCGCCTTCTCCGCTTCGGAATTTTTGGCCACGCTTTCCACGATGACTCCCGGTTTCACCTCTGCGCAGGCGGGAGTCCCTTGCGGAGGTGAAACGGTCTGGCCAGTGGCGGATGCCACGGCGGAGAGCAAGAGTGGGATAGACAGGAGCAGCCTCCCGGCCCAGGCCGCAATTCTGCTCAGTACGGCACTGTTCTCAAAGAAGCGGCGGTTCATGCGCACAGTAAAGCTCCTGAATCGGGGCCTTGTCTCTATGAAGTATCGGGTCGGACAGCTTTGAATCTTTGCAGAGTATCGTCCCGGCGAGAACTTGTTGTCAACGCTAGCCGGCGCTCAGCTGTAATTTGCCGCTTGCCAAGGCCCGATGGTCCCGTACCGCGTGTTGCATTTGGCCGGCGCCGATTGCTCGGGACAGCCCGACCCAACAGATACTTTTCGCTGCGTCAATTTCGTCACAGGGATGGTGCTCTGCGTTAAGAGTGTTTATACCGGTTGGTCGTTCATTCGTTAAAGGCAATAGACCTCTTGCAAGACCGGCTGTAGTTCGGTTTGCTGACCTCAGATTCTCTTCCAAGCCATGTAACGTTTCGTCAGCTCGCGCCAGTATGCCCGAGGTCGCAAATTCGTCATCGAGACGGGAGCAAGCCAATGAAAAACAAAGAGTTCATTCCCTTCAGCCTGCTGTTAATGATCGCTTGCACGTATCCAGCTTCGGTGCGAGCGCAGAGGCGCTCCACCGCCCCCATCAGGCTGCCCCAGGTCACCACACAGACCACTCCCGCGCCAAGGAACCCAGCTCCGGCTAACTCCTCGGGAACTTCCAGTCCAGCAGCCCCGAATGGATGCTGGCTCCAAAGGGGCGACGGGTTGCCCACACAATACATTTGTCCGGACAGCGCCGCCGGGACTTCAACATCTGGCAACGCAACGAACGGTGCCGTATCGGGCAGCGCAAGCTCGGAATCGCTGTGCGCACAGGTGTTCTTAGGCCGTCTGAAGGTTGAGGGACCGTTGTACTGCTTTGGTGAAGGTGCCAACCCACAGGCATTGGCACCCACTGGTCCTCCCAATGCACATCTCCCCCTAGGTTACGTAAATTCCATCACTCCTGGATTCGCCCCTTCAACTCAACCAGGAATCACTAACGGAGCAGGAGATGTTCCCGGAATTGAAGGTTCTCCAGTGATCGGCGCGGACACATTTGCCGATGCAGGCAGAAACTCCAAAGGCGGCAGCTGTAACGACTTGAACAGCAGCATGGACGCGCTGATCAACAATTCCGGCTCAGGAGGTAGTTCGCCCAATGGCCAATGCATGCCGGGGAACACCGACGACCCTACCCAATCCGCGTCAGCAAGCAGCGACGCAAACACTCAGGCTCCCTTACCTCAGAACGCGGCCTCCACGGTGTCAGCACAAGAGTCCCCTGCGCCGAATAGCGCTTCTGACGAGAATTCGATCGGAGATGCCATCGAAACAGGCTGGGACTTTGCAAAATACTGGCTTGATCCAGAGACAGATGTGCTGGGTACGGCTGTAGAGTATTGGGCACCAAAGGCAGACGACTCAACCCGCACTTATGCGATGAAGGTGGGTGGCCTTGTAACGGCTGGAACTTTGCTTGCCGTCCCGACTACGGTCGCGGTGGGCAGTGTTGCCGGAATCGAGGAGCTAAAGCATTTTCCTCACAACATGGCCACCCTTACTAACGGCATGGCATCGGCTGGTCAAGTGATGACTACGATCTCCGATCAACCATTAAACCCGCAGGCTCAGCCTAGTCAAGCTTCCAATGCCACGCAGGCTGGGCCCACTCCATCGCCCTCTCCAACTCCGGCGGCAAGCAACCCCGGGCCGAATAATTGAGAATCCAGAGGTTCGGCAGGTTCAGACGGTGAACTAGAGTTTGCATCTAACAAAATCTGCCCAAGCTGAAACTAAGATTCACTGTTCAGTCCGCCTGACCTCGTGCTGCGGATGCCGTCTCAAATACGCGCACAGGCTGTGGTCATCCTAGGTAACGCTCCGACGGGTCCATTCCCTCTTCCAACACCACCGCCCATTACGACCGACGTAACGTTTTGCTCGGCCACACCAGTATGGTCGAAGGTTCAAAAGGAGAAACTCAAATGCGACAGAATCTCACATCGGCTTCCACCAGCTGGGCACCACGCAAGGCCGCACGTTCTTTCCTGCGCTTCACCGCAGCCATCCTTTTCGCTGGCGTCGCGGTCGCAAGTGGCTACGCTCAGGGATCCACCACCGCGCTATCAAAGGATAAGCTCGCGGCGCTTCGAACCGCTGGCCTCAGCGACTCTGTCCTCATTCAACAGATCGAGAAAGACGGCATCAGCTTTGACATGACCGCCGACATGACGCTCGAACTCAAGGGCTCGGGCTTCTCAAACGACCTGCTCCAAGCTTTGCTTCGCGCCAGCAAACCGGCGTCATCCACGGCAGGGCAGGTCGACTCTGTCGCCGCTTTGTATCGCGCCGGACGATTTCCCGAACTGGCAGACAGCCTGAAGACTACTCTTAAAGCCAATCCCACCGACTACAAAACGCAGGCACTCTTCATCATGACGCTTCTCAAAATCAAGGAGACTGCCGCGGCCCAGGACGAATTCAAGCAGCTTGCCGCCCACGAGCAGGATGCGGCCGCAGCTCCGTTCGTCAAGCAGGTTCGGACGCTCTTCGACACGCTGGCAAAAACGCAGGACGCGAAAAACAAAATGCTCGTTGCCCTGAAGAGCTACCGCGCCGCCGATGCCAACGCAATCGTGGATCAGCTCCCCGCATCGCCCGTTCAGAAAGAGATCCTCCGCATCAACCTCGACATGTATCAGGGAAAATTCGACCAGGCGCGGGAGCGGTACTCCAAAATTCCGTTCGACAGCTATTCGGCGAAGGAGCGAGCCACAACGATTCTCGACAACATCAATAAAACGGAGGCCGAGCACAAGAAAGTGATGTCTCGTATTGACGTGTACCTCTACTCTCCGATGGCGCCGGTCTATTGCGGATTTCCACTATCCGCCGCGGCGCAACAGGGAAATCAGTACAAGGAGCTCGCGTCACTAAGCGTTACTGATTACGTGGCGCAAGTGAATGCCCTGGTTCGGCTTGCCCCCTTGAGCGATGACGCCAGGAACCTGACGTTCCACGCCGCTTTGCTAAGCGGAAACTACGATCAGATGCAAACCATTGGAGACCAACTGCTCAAGGATACGGGTGTCATCCGCATTCCGTTCTATTCATCGGATCGCTTCTTTCAACTGGTGATCGATTCGCGCAATAAACGCATTTATACGGAGGACGACAGCCATCCATTCCAGCCCAAATGGCCCACCAGGAGCTGGTCCGACTTGGAACCCTTCAATTTGTCCTTCGACCAGATCAAAACGCTCAGCCAAAAAGGAGGCCATTGGCATTGGGGCATCTCTTCCGAGAGCGAGCTTATGGCGTCCCATTCTTATGCTTTGAAATTTGAGCCTCGGGGCATGGCCCCCAACTATGCGCTGATGAACATTCTGTACTGCACGGGTGGAGAAAAAGCCGAGCTAACCGTCACCCACAATCTCGGGCAATATGTCCTCAACGTCGCGGACAACAGCAGAATTAAAGCCGAACTAGCCGATCCCAAAAACGCCGCCGGCGCGCCGAGCGGTTTGCTGACGGGACTCTTGATGGCCGGCGCCTCCATGTCCTCCAACTCCGCGCTTGCTTCGACAGCCGTACAGGGATTGCAGGCCGAACAGGCAGCGCAAATGGCGGCATTCCAGTCGCAACAAGCGGCGTGGGATTCCTTCACTCTCGCTTCCGATTCGTTCAACTTCCTTGACGTCGACGCTTTTTCCGGACTCGAGGAACTCCTCGGAGTCCTGAATTAGGGTCACGCTTGATTTCATTCAGGAGCCAGACGCTTTCGACTACGCAGTTTCTGTTCCCTACGGATGTCTGCCGGCTTGATCGGGGCTTCCACCGACTTGAGTAACTCGGAGCCCGTCAAGCCGGCGAACTTGTTTCATGGGTCCCTCGAACAAGCCGGATTTTCTAAACAAAAGGCACCGCACGATCGACTGAACCGGCAGCGATTTCGCACAGCAGAAGCCTAAATCAACACCATGGCGTTCCGGCCCGGCACCAAGTCGGATCACGCTTCCGTTCACACCTTCCTCGCCGCAAAACCCTTGTGCCGACTTTCCGTCAACTGTGTCTTGTTCTCCGTTCGCACTTTTAGCCGCATGTAACGTTTTCGTGTTTCGCGCAAGTAGAGGTATGCGGGCATGCCCGCAAAACAAAATTTAACTCGAGGAGAAATAAAATGAAAAACTCAGTCGTCAAGAAAGTCGTAGGAACGGTGGTCGTCAAGGCGTTTGCCTTTGCCTTGCTATTCATGGCAACGGCGCATAACGCCAGCGCACAAAATGCCCAATACATCTATTGCGCACTGCAGGACAACATTCACAGCACCGCCTACTTCAGCGACGTTTTTGCCGGCGACTACAGCCAGCAGTTGGGCTATTCCGTGGCCTTCACCAATTTCGTCCACGGCAACTATCCCAATGCGATTGGAGTCGCCAGCTGCTTTTTTGGCAATGATTCCAGCGTCGCTCGCTCCGGTGAAGACGGCATGCGCTCGAACGCTCGTATGGTATATCGGCAGCTCGTCAACACCCAATGGGTTTACTAGTCCCTTGCGGCCGGGGGCGGCGGTTCTGTTCGATCCCATGAACAAATCGTCGCCCTTGCCGACAATCTACGCCAGTAAAGCGCAGATTGTTTTGCCTTTAGCTGTGCGAAGTTCTGTCGTCGGTCATACCTCAGTCATGTCCCCAATATTTTGCGCGCTCGCTTGGGAGAGCAGCGTAACTATTGCAAAAAATGGGAATAACGGCCGGTTGCGGCGAAAAATGTCACAGTAGTCGACGAAAATCCTTGGAAAACCGGGAGCAATAGGTGTATGTGGGAGAGAATTTGGCTCTCGCGTTTCATCTCAACTGATTGATTCCCCTCGGGAAACGTCCGCTCCGGTAAAACGTGGTGAAACAGCTCACATGCCTATTAACCGCACGATCGAGACGTCCGGCGCTCGAAATCTCCGAACAACGGTATGCTAAGCCGCTCAAATTCTGGTTGCACAATAGTTGCACAAATGCTGCCAAACAGGGGTCGTTTGCACCGATATGGGGCGTCCCATCCGAAGGTAACTCACTGATTCCGAACACCAGGCGGTGAAATCGGGAATTTGCTAAACCGTTGTACGAGCTAAAACTTGTACCGGGGGTTCGAATCCCCCCCTCTCCGCCATAGCTACAGTCATCAGTAAATATGCGTGGTTTTCTACCTTGCTGCTAGTTGTCCGAATACTGCTCGAATTATAGTTAGAGTCCAATACGGGCTGGCGCAATCAATCACTACGAAGAGAGTCAAGGATCGCAAGTTCCTTCTGGAAAAGAGTTTAGGGCGGATTTGAGTGAGCGGCGCAGTCTGACCCAGCCGCGGTAAATTCGTAGAGTAAGTCACGCCAGACAAGTCGGGCGAACCGCAAATTTCCGACCGTCCTTTTCTAGCCTACGGTCTGGAGTTCTTCGTAAGACCGGCCAATTTGTGAGCATACCTGCAGAGTTCGGCGGCGGTGATATCCGTGTAAGTTTTTAAATACTCCTTACCCTAGGCAAAGGCTTTCGCGATGCCATCGCGAGGTTTCAACTTAAATTGGTAAAGCCGGTAATCCTTCACAAAATCCGCGCCATGTTCGTCGGTATCGTCGCCGTTGGAAAATCGAGCGCTTGTTTGCCTGGCTTAATAATTTTCGTCGCGTAGTCATGCGCTGAGAATACTACCCAGGAAACTTCCTCGGGATGGTGCGGCTTACTTGCGCCGTCAGCCTCCTGAGATATTTATGAGATGGCTTCCAGGGAAGCACGGCATTGCACCAGCAGAGGGCGTCACAATCAAATCGACTTTGGATCTATCCTTTACGCTTGCGCTGGAGATCGAATAGAGCATGAGGGTCGTCGGCAGAGACGCGGCCAGCCCAGATCCATGCATAACGGCTGAGCAGAGCGCCGATTAAAAAACAACCGGCTGCAGCGTAGCGCCCCGCCGGCGCCGAGCCAACAAAAATGCGCAATGTCAACGCCACAGGACCTTCCATAACCCCTGCGATGCGAAGCAGCGATCCAGACTTGCCATGGTAGAGCGGCGCATCGACAGGCTTTTTGCGCACCTCCAGCAGGATACCAATCACCGTCTCGATTCCAGAAGAGACCAACCCCAGAATTTGCGTGGCGGGTATCAAGAAACCGGCCAGTTCAAGAATTCCAGACGCACCACCCAAGCCAGACGTCAGAAAATGGATGGGAAGCAGAATTCGATTTTCCGACCAGACCGGAATTGCGGTCGCCGCAATGAGCACACCGGTGTAGCTCGCGAGAAGCAAACCAGTCATGGCCCCGCAAGCCGCCCCAATCCAGAAGAACGAAATCGTAAATGGGCTGGCAAAACCTCGCAGGATCAACTCGAAGCAGACCACAGCGAGAAGAACGCAACTCGAAAACGCGACTAGTATCCACGCACCAAGGGACATGGCGGATTGGAGCTTGAAAACGCGAAGCATATTCAAGAAGCGCGCAGGTCTGCCGAGATCGGAGATCAAAAGCACGGGACAGATCGCGGCGCCAATCAGCCCCACCCAGAGCGCGACGCGAATGAGCGCCGGCTGGGCATGAAAGAGATAAGCGGCGAAACCAATACAGGCGGAAACGCCTGCGATACCGCCCATGAAGAAGTAAAGTGGGACCTCCCAGGTCCAGACCGGGACTTTCAGGACTGGTAGCCCGTAATAACTCTCTCCCTTTTGGGCATTTTGGTCCTCAACGGAGGCAGGAAGACCAGCAGGTTTGCCGCTCTCGCCGGCTGCCTTCCGGATCTCGTCGAGCCTTTCTTCCGTTGCTTTGGGTTTAGCGGGTGATTTCATATCGCTGTACCGGCGGAGAATTGGCCCCTCGGCTTATGCGGCGACATTCCCATCAGAATGCAAAGGCCGCACAAACAATGGCAAAAAGTATGGCAGCCGAAATCAATGCCGAGGTCCAGGCACTCTTCAAATGAACCGTCGGCACCTCCGGCGCAGGCGGCAGGTTGTACGCTTCCGGTTCTCCCAAGATCACAAAGGAAGCGTGGATTCCACCAACACTGGTGTCCTGCGGATCATAGATCTGCGCGTCTTTGTAGCCGCGTTCCTGGAGTTCTTTCACACGATTCTTTCCGCGCTGCCTCAGTTCGTCCAGATCGCCGAATCGAATGGACTCGGTGGGGCATGCCTTGGCGCAGGCTGGAATGAGTCCCGCCTTCTGGCGGTCGTAGCAGAAAGTGCATTTAAAGGCGCGCCCATCGACGGGACGCCTGTCAATGACTCCGAACGGGCAGGAAACTACGCAGTATCCGCAACCGTTGCATATATCCGGCTGCACGAATACCGAGCCCACTTCCGTGCGCACGATCGATCCCGTCGGACATGCTTCGAGGCAACCCGAATTCGCGCAGTGTTTGCAAACGTCAGAGAGGAAAATCCAACGGAACGGATCCTTCGTATCGGCAATCTGCGGGCCGGAGACAGCGGGCTGCTCCAGAAAAAGAACGTGCCTCCAGGTCGAGGCTCCGAGGCTCTTCGTATTGTCGTAGGAAAAACCGCTCCAGACGTAACCATCCTCGGGAACTTCATTCCATTCTTTGCATGCAACTTCACAAGCTTTGCACCCAATGCACAAGGTGGCGTCCGTCAGAAATCCGGTCTTACCCATGGACGTTCCTATCCTCGCTCCGGTCGTAGCTCGGGTATTGCCGCCAGATTTGTCTCGCGCTTTCCGCGCATCACATTGCAGAGCAATCCCTTTGTTTCCATGATCCGCACATTGGGCTCTTCCGAGATCGCCACGAGATCGTTTCCGATGTCGCCCTTCACAAGCCCGGAGTAGCCCCAGTGAAACGGAACGCCGACTTGGTGCACCGATTTCCCCTCAATCGTCAGCATCTGCATTCTTGGCGTAACCAAAGCGTGCGCTTCAATCGCCCCGCGCGTCGTTAGGATGGTGACCCATTCGCCCGGCGTGATCGAGAGCTTTTCCGCAAGTTCAACAGAAATCTCGCAGAACATCTCGGGCTGAAGTTCCGCGAGGTGGGAGAGAGTTCGCGACATTCCTCCAGCGGTATGGTGTTCGGTGAGGCGATAGGTCGTCAAAACGAACGGGAACTTTGCATCGGGCGACGTCGCGTACTCGTTTCCAGGGCGCGATTTCTTGTCTGACACAGGATTGGATTGCCGTTTCGGATACATCGGATTCCGAACTGGAGATTCCAGAGGCTCGTAGTGCGCCGGGAGCGGGCCGTCATTCAGGCCGACGGGAACCCATATCCATCCAAAACCATCGGCGTGCAGGATGAAGGGTTTATCTCCTGCAAGAGCCGCGTCGCCCACCGCACCTTCCGGAGGCCGGTAGTCCGGTGGCTTGGTCGCTACAAAATCCGGAACGTCGTTCCCCGTCCACCTTTTACTGACTGCGTCCCACCACACCAGTTTCTTCCGTTCGCTCCAGGGGCTGCCGTCTGGGCGAGCAGAGGCACGGTTATAGAGAATCCGACGATCGGACGGCCAGGCAAATCCCCATCCGTGTCCATGGAAATCCATCGAAGCACGTTGGTTTGCACGGTTCTCACCGGGCTTGGGGAAGACACCGGAGTAAATCCAGCAACCACAAGCGGTAGAGCCATCCGCTTTCAGTTCTGTAAAACCAGACACCAATTTGTGATCCGCAATGGTCCAGCCGTTGATTTCCTGCAGGATTTCTTCGGCCACAGGCTCTTGGTGACGGCCTTCGGTCGTGTAATTCCATGTGAGCGCTAGAAGACCGGCATTGCGCGGACGCGGATCGAGCTTGGCTTTTTCCTTCAACAGCACGCCAAGATGAAACATGAACCAGTTTTCGCTTCGGCAATCGCCGGGGGGATCGACTGCCTTCTCGCGCCATTGAAGCAGCCTCTGCGTGTTCGTGAAGGTTCCGTCTTTTTCCGCGTGCCCTGCTGCCGGCAACAGAAATACCTCGGTAGGAATGTCCTCGGTCCTCAATTCGCCGCGCTTCACCTCGGGCGATTCATACCAGAACGAAGCCGTCTCCGTTTCGACCATTTCCCGAACCACCAGCCACTTCAACTTCCCGAGTCCCCGGCGTTCCATCCCCGAATTCGGACCGGCCACCGCGGGGTTCTGGCCCATGACAAACAACCCATCCATCTTTCCGTCGAGCATGTCCAGCCAGTAGCCCTGGTGCGAGTGATCTCCGGTCACGCGCGGCAGCCAGTGGAAACCAAATTCGTTCTCCGGCTTTGCGGCTTCGCCGTAGTAGGACTTCAAGATGCTGACGATGTATTTGTCTATGTTGTTCCACCAACCGGTGCGCGAGCCATATTTCGCGATGTAGTTGGTCAGACTCTTCGACTCCTCTCCAAGCTTCGGCATGTTCAGGTAACCGGGAAGGATGTCGTAGAGCGTAGGGATGTCGGTTGAACCCTGGATTGAGGCATGCCCGCGCAGCGCCATGATGCCGCCGCCTGGACGGCCCATATTCCCCAAGAGCAATTGAAGGATTGCCGCACAGCGGATCATCTGGACGCCACTGGAATGCTGTGTCCAGCCCAACGCATAACAAATCGACCCAGTTTTTTCCGGACCGGATGCCTCGCAATAGATTTTTGCAGCGTGCAAAAAGGCATCCTTGCTGATGCCGCAATACTGCTCGACCATCTCTGGCGTGTAGCGCGAGAAATGTTTTTTCAAAAGCTGGAAAACGCAACGCGGGTGCTGCAGGGTAACGTCTTGTTTGTAGCCGTTCAGGTCTGGCGACGCATTGATTCCGTGTCCTGCATCGCCGCCTTCGTTGTGCCCGCTTGAACCTTGCTGACTATCGCTATCTCTTGCAATCCCTTCGTATAACCAGCTCTTTGGATCGTAGGATTTCTTCTCCGGATCCCAACCTGAAAAGATTCCCTCCAAATCTTCGGTGTCCTTAAAATCCTCGGGAATGATCACGCCGGCATTCGTATAATGCGTAACGTAGTCGCGGAAAATTAATTCGTTCTCGAGTACGTAGTGAATTAGCGCGCCCAGAAAAAGAATGTCGGAACCTGCCCGCAGGGGCAGCCAAACATTCGCCACAGCCGAAGTCCTGCTGAAGCGCGGGTCCACATGGATCACCGTGGCGCCGTGCAGTTCCTTGGCCTCCATCACCCATTGGAATCCCACGGGATGGTTTTCCGCCATGTTCGATCCCATGATCAGGATGGCGTCAGCATTCGACAAATCCTTGGGTGACGATGTTGCTCCGCCCCGTCCGTAGGTTGTGCCCAGACCGGGCACAGTCGAGCTGTGTCATATCCTGGCCTGATTGGAGATGCACACCATGCCCAGGCCGCCGGTGAACAACTTCTTAATGAGGTAGTTCTCTTCGTTATCGAGCGTAGCTCCGCCCAGGTGGGCGATCGCCTTCGTTTGCATCAAGCTTTGTCCATCCTGCGATTCGACGAAAGTGCGCTCGCGGCTTTCCCAAATTCGGTCCGCGATCATTTCCATCGCTTTGTCCAGGCTCAGTTCTTCCCAATCCTTCGCGAATGGACGGCGGTACTTCACCTTGGTCAGGCGCTTGTTGTGCGTGAGTAGTTCAAAGCTGTCCGCACCTTTGGGGCACAGCCGTCCGCGAGAAATCGGCGACTCGGGATCACCCTCGATCGAAATCAGCTTCCCATCCTTGTGAAAGATGAGCTGGCCGCAGCCTACAGCACAATAGGGACATACCGAGCGCGCAACCTCCGCGCCTTCATTCTTGGGACGAAGCGTTTGCGTGCGGTGGCTCATCGCCTCCGGGCCAGTGCCGTCTCCGCCTTGCAAGATTTGCCGGAGCACCGGCCACTGGAGCGCAAAATCCTTGATCATTCGCACCTCTCAAACATTTGATGGCACTGGCGCGTGCCTAGCGACTACTTGGATGCTTCCGCCGCTGCTGCGGGTCCTCCCAGTGTGCCTTCGTGTCGGATCACTTTACGGGTGAGACCGGGGCAGCGGTAGTCGCGGGCGCGGCCTGGAAGAGCTTCATTGAGCTTAAGAGCGTGTTGTAGACGCCCCAGCCAAGCGGAACGCCCACGAGTAGCCAAGCCAGTAGAACTATTCCGGCAGACGTTTTTTTTACATCCTCCGCCATTTTGTTTGCTCCTTGACGGCTCCAGCTACGATTTCGCTTCCGACATCCAATACTTTTGATCAACCGGACGAACCAACAGATTGGCCACGAAACCGATGATCAGCAAAACGGCCATCACCTGCAGAACTGTCTGATAAGCGCTGGCCTTATCGGCTCCATGTGCGATCTGGTACTCACGCATATAGTTCACGAGAACGGGACCAAAAACTCCGGCCGCCGACCAGGCAGTAAGCAGCCGGCCGTGAATCGCACTAACGTGATGCGTGCCGAAGAGGTCACTGAGATATGCGGGAATCGTCGCGAAACCCCCGCCATACATGCTCAAGAGCACGACGGAAATGGTGACGAACAGCACCACGCTGTTCAGGTGGTCTGCTCCGGTCTTCGGCAGCAAGTAGTAGAGAACGGCTCCGAGCGTGAAGAAGATAAAGTACGTCGGTTTTCGGCCAATGAAGTCGGAGGTGGACGCCCAGAAAAAACGTCCTGCCATGTTGAACAGGCTCAAGAGTCCGACAAAGCCGCCCGCTGCAACCGGGCCGATCGAGCCTTTGAACAGCTCTTGAATCATAGGCGACGCCTGTTCGAGAATGCCGATGCCTGCCGTCACGTTCGTACACAACACGATCCACAGCAGCCAGAACTGTGGCGTACCGAACGCAGTATTCACATCGACGTTATGCGTTGTAATGAGCTTTTGCTCTTTGACGGGAGCTGTCCATCCTTCTGGTTTCCAACCTTCTCGCGGAACTCGTATCGTGAAGACACCAAACATCATCAGCAGGAAGTACAAGGCTCCCATTACCAAGAAGGTCTTGCCCACACCGACGTCATTGGCGGCGTGAAAATAGGCCATCAATTTGATCGCCAGAGGCGACCCAATCATGGCCCCGCCGCCGAAGCCCATAATCGCCATGCCTGTGGCAAGCCCCGGGCGATCCGGAAACCATTTAATCAGCGTTGAAACCGGCGAAATGTAGCCGAGTCCGAGTCCAGTCCCGCCGACGAACCCGTATCCGACATAGATCAACCACAGCTGATGCCAAATCACTCCGAAATATGAAATGAAGAAACCCATTGCAAAACATGTCGCGGAAGCAAACATGGCTTTCCGCGGCCCGGCACCTTCAAGCCACTTGCCAAACGCCGCTGCCGATAGCCCCAGCATCACGATGGCCAGTGAAAATATCCATGCGAGCTGTGATTGAGACCAGTCGTCAGGAAGCGATTTGGTTATTCCCAGCTGTCGGGTCAGCGGGATTTTGAAAACACTGAATGCGTAGACTTGTCCGATACAAAGGTGAATCGCGAGTGCCGCCGGGGGCACAAGCCAACGGCTGAATCCCGGATGCGCAACGGATTTTTCGCGGTCGAGGAAAGATAGAAAGGCCATTCTTGAGCTCCTTGACTGCAAACGTGTCCGGACGCGCGAGAAAGCTGGGTGGCGTTTACCGCACAAAAGGGCGCTAAAGTGGCCCTGGGCAGCCTCTTCTTACATCGTAAGGGCAAGATAAGCAATATCTGGTTTTGGGCGATTGATGCTGCAACCGCCGGGGTTTTAGAAGGAAGAGCCTCCGAGCGGTGATGCTCCCCATGGTCTGGACCACAGCATGCTAAGAGTCACGCCTGGCGAGAAGGTCTTCCCAATCTATGCCGTGGACACAGATGCTGAAGGTAAGATGCATGAGTTTGACGACAAAAGGAAACCCTCACACTTTGCAGCTGGATTTCCACGCCAAGATAGCTTGTAATTTTTGGCACGAATGGGGCTCTTACTGCAACCCGATCCTCTGCTTGCGCATGAGGCAACGATTAATGGATGGAATTCGAAGGTTGGGCCAAGGTGACGCACTTGGGGACTCGCGTGCGGCAAATAGTCTTAACCCCTTGACGCTTTAATTCGCGTTTTCAAGGCGCGCGGCGTCAACTTCGCTGTTCGGGGCGGGCATAACCCCGGTCCCGCGCTTGATGCGCCAGTAGGCGATGGACATCAGCACGAGAAACGGTGCGAAAGCGGGAACGGTGTATTTCAAACCATCGACATAGAAGGTGCCTGCAGCGATCCCCAGAATCGCGGCGATGCCGAGGAAAGTGGAATAAGGATAAAACCAGAGGCGCATTGGAAGTCTTGCGATAATCTCGGGCTTAACCTTGCGGCGAAACGCAAAATGGGTCAAAAGAATAATGATCCAGACAAAAAACATTCCGGCCACGGCAACCCCATAAAGCATGAGAAAGGCTTTGCCAGGTGCGTAAAACGCAAGCAAGGTGGCGGCGACCATGCCGGCGGTGGAAACGCCGAGAGCACGAAGGGGAACGCCGTTTTGTCCGACGCGACCGAGCCATTCGGGCGCGTAACGGCCGCGAGAAAGGGAGAAGAGCATCCGCGTGGTGAGATAGAGATTAGTGTTCGCGCTTGAGAGCGCCGCGGTGATCACGACGAGATTCATGATACCGGCGGCGTACGGAATGCCGATTGAAGCGAAGGCTCGCACGAACGGACTGCCCGTAAGGCCACTGCCGAGATGGTTCCATGGCGTCATCGCAAGCATGACAGTGATCGCCAGGACGTAAAAGAGAATCAAGCGAAACACGATTGTTCGCATCGCGCGAGGAATGGTCTCTGCGGGGCGCTCCGCTTCACCCGCTGTGACGGCGATCACTTCTACGCCCATATAGCTCGTGAGGGCGAGCGTCAAGGCAAGCCAAACACCGCGCCAGCCAAAAGGAAGAAAGCCGCCTTGGGCAAACAGATTTGACAAGCCAATGGGTGCTCTCGAACCCACACCAATAATCAAACCCAAGCCAACTGTGATAAAAACGACGATCGCCAAAACCTTTATGAGCGCGAACCAATACTCGAATTCACCGAAGCGGCTGACTTGCAAACTGTTGAGCGCGATCAGGCCGGTTGAGACCGCCATAATCCAAGCCCACTGCGGAACACTTGGAAACCAGAACGCAAAATAGATTGCGACGGCGGTGACTTCCGCACCGATGGCGATGATCTGGACGAAGCCATAAGTAGCGCGAACGGTGAAGCCCGCCCACGAGCTTAAATATGTCTGTGCGTACACTCCGAAGGAGCCAGCCACGGGATGCAAGACGGCCATTTCAGCCAGAGAGTAAGCCACGATAAGTGCAATCATTGCCCCCAAAAGGTAGGACACAATTACGCCGGGGCCCGCAAGCTGCACCGTCACGCTGCTCCCAAGAAAAAGGCCAACCCCAATGGCCCCTCCAATCGCGAGCATGGTGAGTTGACGTTGGTTGAGGCGACGTTGGAGTCCGTCGGGAGTTTGGGATGGGGGTGAAGCCACCGTGGATGCCACCGGTAAATTTCGCGGACTTGCCGGTGCCGATTGAGAATTCTCAGTCATGCCCGGTCAAATCGCGTATCACATTCCCAAAGCGATGAATTTCGTCCATGGTGTTGTAATGGACAAGAGAAACACGCACAACTCCGCTGTCCAGCTCTAAACCCAGGCGTTTCATGAGTCGAGGGGAGTACATGTGGCCGTCTCGAATGCCGATCCCTGCGTCGGAGCAAGCCTGAGTGACAGAAGCGGGAGAAATACCCCTCAGGTTGAAGGAGAAAGTTGGGACTCGTTCGTGAGTTGCTTGCTCTTCCGCGATGCCATAGACCGTCCCGTGATTCTCTGCGAGAACACGCAGCATTTCCAAAGAAAGCGATTCTTCGTAGCTACGGATCGCGGTCATCGCGCGAACGATATTGGAGCGTCTTTCCTTGCTAGCTTCGTGTTCCGGCTGGCCGTTGGGCCGACTCCCAAGCTTCTCGAGATATTGGATTGCCGCGTCCATTCCCGCGACATTTTCGTAAATAAATGTGCCAGCTTCGATCTTGCCCGGCGGCTCATTCGGAATAAAATCTTCGCGAAACGTTGGAAGTTTCTCGAGCAGTTCGCGGCGCCCCCAGAGAAATCCCATGTGCGGGGCAAAAATCTTGTAACCAGAGCAAACCAGGTAGTCGCAACCAAAGGCTTGTACATCAATCACGCCGTGCGGGCCATAGTGCACGCAATCGAGAAAGATTTCCGCACCGAATTCATGCGCTGCGCGGGCCGCGTCGGCAACGTCGACGATGGAGCCAAGAGAGTTCGAGGTCACCGTGCACGCCACTAAACGGGTTGCGGAAGATAGTTCAGGCCGCAAGTCTTCGATGTGGAGTTTCCCGTCCGCGCGCATTTTCCACCAACGGAACTTGGCCCCCTCGCGCTCGAGAGCAAGCCAAGTGGCAACGTTAGCTTCGTGATCAATATCCGTGACGATGATCTCGTTGCGCTCTTTTAGAGTTTGGCCGATGGCCAGACTGATCAGGCGAATGAAGGATGTGGCATTCATGCCAAAGGCAACTTCGCGGGGATCTCGGGCGTTCAAGAAGATGGCTACGCTTTCGCGGGCGCGAGCGATGGTTTGGTCGACAGCGATGCTCTTCGCGTAGCGTCCGCCACGCTGCACATTGCAATGCAACAAATGGCGGTTTATGGTGTCGAGCACCAGTTGCGGGATTTGCGCGCCGGCGGCATTGTCGAAGAAAACAAAGTCGGGTTGCTGGTTGAGGGCAGGAAACGAAGCGCGTATGGCGTCGATCGGAAATGCTGAAGTGGCCGATTGCTGGGGTACCTGATGGCCTATGCTTGTCATGGGTCTTGTTCCCTACTCGATGCGGGCGGTGATCCTCCGAACGCACGCTATAACGATCGGATGCATATGTCAAAAAACGGGATCGCTCACCCGGTATCTCTTGGAAAATTGAAAGTGAAACGAATTTGAGAACCCCCATCGAAGAGGTTTGTTGGGCGCTTCAGCCCAATTTCAGCGGCGACTTGCTGCGCCCCGGACAGAGCGGCTATGCCGATGCGTGTTCTATCTGGAATGCGATGGTCGCCCGGACTCCTGGTTTGATTGCGCGATGCGCAAGTGTCGCCGACGTGCAGGCAGCAGTGCATGCGGGGAATGCTGCTGGCGTGTCAATAGCGATTCGATGCGGAGGACATAGTCTTGCCGGATTCGGGTCGTGCGAGGGCGGGTTGGTAGTTGACCTGTCAAGGATGAGAGAAGTTGTCGTCGATGAGGAGAAGCGGCGGGCTCGATTTAGCGGCGGATGTTTGCTAGGTTCCGTGGATTCCGCAACGCAGAAAGCGGGACTCGCGTTCCCGTCAGGAGTTGTTTCCCACACCGGAGCGGGAGGTCTAGTGCTTGGCGGCGGCACAGGATGGCTGAACCGTTTGCACGGACTGTCGTGCGACAACGTTCAAGGTTTCACCGTTGTGATTGCGGACGGTTCAGTGCTCCGCGCAGATGCCGCGCAAAATTCCGACCTATTTTGGGCGCTACGGGGCGGGGGCGGTAATTTCGGCGTGGTCACGGAATTCGAGGTTCGGCTGCATCCGGTGCACTCCGTGCTTTTCGGCAAAGGAAAGGCGTTGGGGGAAAGCCTATATCTCGCGCTGAAGGATTGGCGAGACTTCATGCCCGAAGCCCCTGACAATCTGCGGTGGAGCTTTTCGCTACGGACAGAGCCGGGGCCCGACAGCATTGCTCCACGAATGCCCGGAATGCCTGTAGCGTCTGCAACAGCGTTGTGGGTCGGAAATATTGACGAAGGGCAGCGCTACGTGGACCGGGCCTTGGTTAAGTGCGAATCGTCAACTGTGACCAAGGAGCTATTTTCGTTTCTGCGCTTGCAGACCATGGCTGACAATGACTTCCCGCACGGGCGGAGGTACTACTCAAAGTCTGCCTACTTTAAGTCTCTGGATGACGGCACGATTGAGAACCTTGTCTCCGCCCTCGATTCGAATCCGTCCGTGGCGAATGAAATCGAACTTGCTTTCTTGGGTGGAGCGGCTGCCCGCGTTGCCGCGGACGAAACCGCATTTGGCGATCGAAGCGCGCCATTTATCATGAACCTTCTCGGAAATTGGGAGCACTCTGTGGACGACGCCGCGAATGTCGCGTGGATACGAGGGGTGTTTGAGAAAGTGAGGCCGGCGACGACACCGGGAGTGTATGTAAATTTTATGAGCGGTGACGAGCAAGACCGCGTTCCAGAAGCCTATCGAACGCGATGGGAGCGGCTTGTCGCAGTCAAAACCAAGTATGATCCGCTTAATTTTTTCCGTCTCAATCAGAACATCCCCCCCAGATAACGGCAGCAAGTCCACCGTAGTCTCTGCCGGCCCGAACCACGCTGAAATCGAAGGTTCTTGCCCAATGTTCGTTTGTTGGTCAGAATGTCTCGCGGTTTCCATTGCATCGAGGGATATGGCATGGGAGATACGCTGCTTTCAGAGTTCGTCCGAGCGCTGGCGCAAGGCAGGATTAGAGTGATCGATTTGAGCCAGCCCTTGGAGGCAGGCACGCCCATCCTTCAGTTGCCGCCGGAATTCGGTAAATCGTGGCCGTTCCGGCTCGAGGAAATCTCCTACTATGATTCGCGTGGCCCCGCCTGGTATTGGAACAATTTTTCATGTGGCGAGCACACCGGCACACACTTTGACGCGCCGGTGCATTGGGTAACAGGCAAAGACTATCCACAAAACGCCACGGACACGATTCCCGCGGACAAATTCATCGCGCCGGCCTGCGTTATCGACGTTTCAAAGGAAGCCGCCGCAAATTCTGATTTTCTGCTGACGCAAAGGCACATCGAAGACTGGGAACAGCGGCATGGCCGAATTGAAGCGGGATCATGGGTGTTGATGCGCACGGACTGGTCAAAGGGCAAAGATTCCGCAGCGTTTCTGAATGTCAAAGAAGATGGCTCCCACATACCGGGACCGCATCCTGAGCTAATTCCATTTCTGGTGAAAGAACGAGATGTATTTGGCTGGGGGTCAGAAGGAGTAGGTACAGATGCAGGCCAGGCCTTTCGCTTCGAACCGGCGTTCCCATGTCACACCATCATGCACGGAAACAATCGGTTTGGCCTCGCAAGTCTGACGAACCTCGATCAACTGCCCCCGAAGGGAGCCATCCTCATTACGCCTCCCTTGAAAATCGTCAAAGGGTCAGGAAGTCCGTGCCGGGTGCTGGCATTGGTCGCAAGATAGCCGGGAATCTTGGAACCTCGGAAGGCAATATCGTTGACACCGAAACTATTTAGGCCTAAATTGAATTTGCTTCGTCACTTTGGATTTTACTGAGTTTTTCGCTCGTCGATGCACTCGGCGGTTGCGCTTCATGGCAGAGCGGCAGTTTAAGAAAGAAGTTCAAAAGCTCTATCTCGGTGACGGCCAGGAATTCCATGGCGAAGGAATTCTTGCGGTCACGAAGGCTCTGCTGCAGTCCGGCGTTTCCTACGTCGCCGGGTACCAGGGCGCTCCCATTTCCCACTTGATGGATGTGCTCACCGACGCGAACGACATCCTTGAAGAACTTGGTGTGCATTTCGAGCACAGCGCTTCTGAGGCTACCGCCGCCGCAACGATGGCCGCATCGGTGAACTATCCACTTCGTGGCGCTGTGACGTTCAAATCCACGGTCGGAACCAATGTGGCGTCCGATGCACTAGCGAATTTGTCCTCTGGCGGCGTGATGGGGGGCTCGCTGGTCATCGTCGGTGAAGATTACGGCGAAGGCTCAAGCATCATGCAGGAGAGGTCGCATGCATTCGCCATGAAGTCTCAGATGTGGCTGATGGACCCTCGGCCCAACTTGCCGTCGATTGTGAACGCGGTGGAAAAAGGATTCGCGCTGTCGGAAGCAAGCAATACTCCAGTGATGCTGGAACTGCGGATTCGTGCCTGTCACGTACACGGAAGATTCACCGCCAAAAACAATGTGCGGCCGAAATTCACTCTGAAAGATGCTGTTGAAAACCCGTCGAGGGATGTGAGCCGGATCGTACTACCGCCGGGCAGCTTTCTACATGAACAGGAGAAAATCGAGAAGCGCTGGCCGGCCGCAGTGAACTTCATTCGTGAAAAACAACTGAACGAGGTGTTCGGCGAGGGCAAGCGGGACTTCGGGATCATTTTGCAAGGAGGAATGTACAACACGACGATTCGGTCGCTCGAACTGCTGGGGCTTTCCGATGCGTTCGGAGAAACTGAAGTTCCGCTATATGTGCTGAACGTGACCTATCCTCTGGTCGACGAGGAAGTCAGGAAATTCTGCGCGGGCAAACGTGCGGTGCTGATGATCGAAGAGGGGCAGCCTGATTTTCTCGAGCAAAACCTGCACGTAATACTACGCAAAGCCGATCTTCAGACCAAAGTGCATGGCAAGGACATGCTGCCGCCAGCTGGTGAGTACACGGCGGCAGCCGTTCTTCGCGGAATCGTCGAATTCATAGAACGGTATGCTCCACACCTCCTGAATTCGGAGCAACTCCCGGCGGCGGCGCGGCCGGCGACGCATGCTCAAGACGCATTAAAGGTAATTGATGGGCACGTGCATCAACGTCCGCCATCATTCTGCACCGGTTGCCCAGAGCGGCCGATTTTCACCGCGATGAAACTGGTCGAGCGCGAGTTAGGCCCGCACCACGTGAGTTGCGATATCGGTTGCCATCTGTTTTCGATTCTGCCTCCGTTCAATCTTGGCGCAACAACCATGGGGTATGGACTTGGCTGGGCGGGCGCCGCTGCATTTAATACGAAAGAGACGAATAAGCGGACCATCAGCATTATGGGCGACGGAGGGTTTTGGCATAACGGACTTACCAGCGGCGTCGGAAACGCCGTGTTTAACCGCGCGGATAGCGTTCTGGTGGTCATCGATAATGCCTATACGGCGGCAACCGGTGGACAAGATATTCTTTCGTCCAAAGCGACAAACAAAATTCGCACCACGAAGCTTTCCATCGCCGATGCAGTGCGTGGCGTGGGTGTGAAGTGGGTGCGCGGGATCAAGAATACGTATGACCTTGCCGCAATGCGCGACACCTTGAAAGAGGCGCTTACGACGGCTGAGAAGGGGCCGAAAGTTATCGTCGCTGAAAGCGAATGCGCGCTCAACAAACAGCGGCGAGTAAGACCGGCGATGCAAAAATTGGCTCGGGAAGGCAAGCGTGTGGTTCGAGAGAAATTCGGCGTCGATGCCGATACCTGCACCGGAGATCACTCTTGCATTCGACTCTCCGGATGTCCTTCGCTGACCATCGCGCCGAACCCTGACCCGTTGCGGAAAGATCCTGTGGCTACGGTCATTGAAAGCTGCATTGGATGTGGACTTTGCGGAGAGGTGGCTCACGCAGCGCGACTCTGTCCGTCTTTTTATCGCGCGGACGTGATTTCCAACCCGGGCCGTTGGGAACGATGGAAGACGCGATTCAGACGCACTGCAATTGGATTCCTGCAAAGAAGAATGGATCGCCGGCTTGCTGGCAACTCTATTTGACGCGGTGGGCGGGTAGCAGAATGAATCAGCTCCCGAAAACGAATGGGCAGCGTGAGACGGCCAGACCCGCAATGCCGCACGCCATCAGTATCGCCATTTTGGCGATGGGCGGCGAAGGCGGTGGCGTGCTTGCGGACTGGATCGTGGATCTTGCAGAGCATGCCGGCTATTGTGCGCAGACGACGTCCGTCCCTGGCGTCGCTCAACGTACAGGAGCGACGATTTATTACGTCGAGATTTTTCCGGATGCTCTCGTGAGGGCGTTGGGCAGAGAGCCGGTCCTTGCGCTCATGCCCGTGCCCGGTGAAGTCGATCTTGTGATCGCTTCAGAACTCATGGAGGCGGGTCGCGCCGTTCAACGCGGGCTCGTAACTCCGGATAAAACCACGCTGATCGCCTCGACGCATCGCGTGTACTCGATGACAGAAAAAACCGCGGCGAATGATGGGCGAGTGAACGCCGAAAAGTTGAGGGAAGGTTGCCAAAGGGCCGCAAAAAATTGTGTGCTGCGGGATTTCGCGCGAATTGCCAGTGAGAGCCGGAGCGTAATCAGCGCGACTTTGTTCGGGGCCCTTGCCGCAACTAAAGCTCTGCCTTTCCAGAGAGAGCAATTCGAAGATGCTATTCGCAGAGGTGGAGTCGGAATTGATTCCAGCCTAGAGGCGTTCGGGGCGGGGTTCGATGCGGCCATTCAGGACCCTGCGGCTTTGACGGGTAGCGCGAGCAGCGCTGATAAAAAATCAGCTCCTGGTGCGAACCTCGCAGATCTCGCGGCGCGCCTCAAAAGCCGATTCCCAGCGCCAAGCCATGAAATTCTTGGCGCGGGAATTTTGAGACTTACGGATTACCAGGACAAGCGCTACTCCGAGGTTTACCTCGATCGCCTGGAGAAGGTTCGTGAGGCCGACCAGCAGTTCGGCGATGGAAACTACCGGCTGCTGTGTGAGTGCGGGCGATTTCTGGCGCTTTGGATGAGCTACGAAGACGCGATTCGCGTGGCGGATTTGAAAATCCGGCTTGCCCGTTTCGAGCGTGTGGGGCAGGACTCTCAAACAAGAGCCGGACAACTCTTGCAAATTCATGAGTTTCTCTATCCACGGGTGCAGGAGATCACGGATATTCTTCCAAAGAAATTAGGCCGCTGGCTCCTTCGTAGTGGCTGGCCGAAGCGCTTTCTCACGCGGGTGACGGAGGGTGGCCGCGTTGTACAAACAACTTCGCTTCGCGGATTTTTGCAACTCTATTTTATTGCATCGCTGAGGCGGTGGAGGCGCAACTCGCTGAGATTCGTAGAGGAACAAGAAAAAATCGAGGCGTGGCTGGCACGGGTGGAAGATCTCGCGCGAAAGGATTACGCGCTTGCGTGCGAGGTCGCCGAGTTTCCTCGCGTATTGCGCGGTTATGGAGAAACGCATGCGCGGGGGAGAAGCAATTTTGACGCCATGATGGCCGCGGTTCCTAGACTTGTCCAGCGAGCAGACGCGCCAGTTCGGCTGAAAAGGCTGTGCGAGGCTGCGCTGGCAGACGAAAGCGGGCAGCGGTTACAAGCGGTTTTGCTCGAGGTGACCGCATGAGAATCGTATGTCTCGGCGGGGGCCCCGCGGGATTGTATTTTTCCATCCTCGCAAAAAAGGCCAATCCGCTGTGGGACATCACCGTTGTGGAACGAAATCGGCCTGACAGCACATTCGGTTGGGGTGTGGTGTTCTCTGACAAAACGATGGGCGGTTTCAAAGATGCGGACGTCGAGACCCATGCCGCGATCACGGAGTCGTTCCGACATTGGGACGACATCGATGTTTTTTTCCGAGGGCGAAAGCTCACTTCCGGTGGGCACGGTTTCTGCGGCATTTCGCGTATGAAATTATTACAGATACTGCAACAGCGCGCTTCGGAACTGGGAGTGACCTTGCAGTTCGAGAAGGAGATTACCGACCCGGGCCGTTATGCCAGCGAGTATGCCCTCGTTATTGGTTCGGACGGCGCCTCTTCGGTCACTCGCCTGAAGTACGAAGATGCTTTTGAGCCCAATATCCAAGTTCGCAAGAATCGCTTCATTTGGCTTGGGACCAAGAAAAGGTTGGATGCGTTTACGTTTGACTTCCGCGAGACGCAATGGGGTTGGTTCACACTTCACGCTTACCGTTTTGACGAAGATTGGTCCACCTTCATCGTCGAAACGCCGGAAACCAACTGGCTCAAGGCCGGCATCGACAAAATGAGCACGCAGGAGTCGATCGCCCTGTGCGAACAACTTTTCGCGGAACGTCTTGAAGGCAACCATCTCCTCTCCAATGCTAAGCACCTCACGGGTTCGGCAGTCTGGCTCAAGTTTAATCGCATCCTATGCGAGCGTTGGCATCACAAGAACATTGTTCTCATCGGAGACGCGGCCCATACGGCCCATTTCGGTATTGGTTCCGGAACCAAGCTTGCCATGGAAGACGCGATAGCTCTAGCTGGGGTGTTGAGCAGCCAGCCCGAAAATGTATCAGCAGCTCTCGCGCAGTATCAATCCGAAAGGGAAATCGAAGCTCTAAAATTGCAAAGTGCGGCTCGCAATCGCATGGAATGGTTCGAGCAAGTAGAACGCTACGTCCATTTGGACCCCGTTCAGTTCACCTATAGTTTGCTCACTGGAAGTCAAAGAATTGGCCACGAAAACCTGAAGCTGCGTGACTCAGGCTACGTGAAAAACGTTGAAGAGTGGTTTTGCAAACACAGTGGAGTAGCTCATCGCGTACCGCCGATGTTTACACCATTCACCGTTCGCGGATTGACGTTGAAGAATCGTGTGATTGTTTCTCCCATGGCGATGTACATGGCGGAAAATGGCCTGCCAAATGACTTTCATCTTGTGCATCTCTGCAGCCGCGCCATGGGCGGAGCCGCGATGGTTGGCACTGAAATGACTTGCGTTTCGCCCGACGCGCGCATCACACCTGCGTGCACTGGCATGTGGAACGACGAGCAGCAAAAAGCATGGAAGCGCATCGTTGATTTTGTTCACAAGCACACGGACGCCAAGATTGCCCTACAGCTCGGACACTCCGGACGCAAAGGCTCGACGCGGCGCGGATGGGAGGGGATCGATTTGCCGCTTCCTTCCGGCAACTGGCCGGTGATTTCGGCTTCGCCCATTGCCTACATATCGGGAGTTTCTCAGGTTCCGAGCGAAGCCACGCGCGAGGACCTGGAGCGAGTTAAGGCTGATTTTGTCGGCGCCGTCCGCCGCGGCATCGCCGCCGGTTTCGACTGGCTCGAATTGCACTGTGCTCATGGTTACTTACTCTCGAGCTTTATTTCTCCGCTCACGAATCGACGCAAGGACGAATACGGCGGCTCAGTGGAGAACCGCTGCAAATATCCCCTCGAAGTGTTCCGGTCGATGCGCGAAGTCTGGCCAGCCGAGAGGCCCATGAGCGTGCGCATTTCCGCGCACGATTGGGTTCCGGGAGGGCTGACACCAGAGGATTCTGTCGTTGTGGCCAGCCTGTTTTATGAGGCTGGCGCGGACGTCATCGATTGCTCTTCAGGACAGGTGAGCAAGGAGGAGAAACCCGTCTATGGGCGCATGTTCCAGGTTCCACTCTCCGATCGCATTCGCAACGAAGTCGGCATCCCGACGATTGCCGTGGGAAATATCTTCGATGGCGACCATGTGAATACGATCATCGCCGCGGGCCGCGCCGATCTCTGCGCGATTGCGCGTCCACATCTTGCGAACCCTGCATGGACCCTGTACGAGGCGGCAAAGCAAGGATATTCCGAGGTGTCCTGGCCACCGCAGTATGTGGCTGGCAAGGAGCAGCTCGAGAGGAACCTCGCGCGAGCGGCGCTGTTGGCGGCTCAGGTATGACGGTAGTTTCCGAAAACGCGAGTTCCGTGACGCAACCTTTGGCCGGCAAACACGCGCTTGTGACGGGTGGATCCAGGGGAATTGGCGCAGCGATTGCACGGGCTCTGGTTGCGTATGGAGCCTCCGTAACGATAACGGGGCGGGAAAAGGAGCGACTTGCACGCGCCGCTCGTGAGTTTGGCGCGGCGTTCGTTGTGGGCGATGTGACCGACCAAGAAGGAGTTGGGCGCGCCTTCGAACGCGCAACAAAAGATTCCGGACGAGTCGATATTCTGGTGAACAACGCGGGACAAGCTGTCTCCGCGCCTTTTTTGAAAACAGACGTGGAGCTATTGCGCCGCATGCTGGAAGTCAATCTCCACGGAACATTCTATTTCACGCAGTCCGCACTTCCCGCGATGCTCGATGCAGGTTGGGGAAGGATCGTGAATGTGGCGAGCACAGCGGGTTTGGTGGGATATGCGTATGTTTCGGCGTACTGCACCGCGAAGCATGCCGTCGTTGGACTGACGCGAGCGTTGGCGATCGAAGTCGCAACAAAAGGAGTTACGGTGAACGCGGTTTGTCCCGGTTACTCGGATACGGACATGGTGCGTGAGGGTGTTGAGAAAATCGTCAGCAAGACCAGCAAGACAAGAGACACCGTCATCGCGGAATTGATTTCGAGAAATCCGCAAAAACGGTTGATTCTGCCGGATGAAGCGGCAAACGCTGTGGCCTGGCTGTGCCTGCCCGGCAGCGAAGCCATTAACGGTCAATCGATCGCCGTCGCTGGCGGAGAAGTGATGTGAGTGCGAAATGCCAGGCATAATCGCCCTGAAGACAAACGGGTCGGAAAACGGTAGTCGAAACCTGCCTATTGACCTCGAGACCCGGCTGACGAAAGATGATCATCAAGCACTTCGTCTCTGGTTGCGGCTTCTTTCCTGCACCGTACGTATCGAAAATCACGTTCGCAGCCGTTTGCGCCAGGATTTCGAGACTACACTCCCGCGTTTTGATCTTATGGCGCAACTAGAGAGAAACCCAAACGGCTTACGGATGAACGAAATCTCGAAACGGCTGATGGTTTCGGGAGGCAACGTCACCGGTATCACGGACCAACTTGAAAAGGAAGGATTGGTGATGCGGACTCTGGATCCGAATGACCGCCGTGTAATCACCGTGAAGCTTACGGAATCGGGGCTAACAAAATTCCGCCAAATCGCCGGCCGGCATGAGGAGTGGATCTTGCGAACGTTTGAAGGGTTGACTCGCGAGGAAAAACAGACGATGTTCGCACTGCTCAAGAAATTAAAGTCGCATCTGGGAACTTCCGCCTTGCCACACTCTTCTGTCTCGAGTTCGAGGAAAAGGTAATGCGCTACTTGCGAGGAGAGCCCCATGCGCTGCCTGGAAGCCGCACCGAGCTGGCTCGCTATCAGGGAAAGAGTTTTCTCTACGCCACGCAAGGCAAGGTCGCAACGATCACCTTGCGCCGGCCGGAGCGAAAAAATCCGCTGACTCTGGAGTCGTACGCCGAGCTGCGTGATCTATTTTGCGCGATGTGCCATGCGGACGACGTAAAGGCAGTGGTGCTAACTGGTTCTGGCGAAAATTTTTGCTCTGGCGGCGACGTGCATGAAATCATCGGCCCGCTCACAAAGCTGGACATGCCCGGCTTGCTGGCATTTACTCGCATGACGGGAGAGTTGGTCAAAGCCATGAGAAGCTGCCCTCAATCGATTCTCGCGGCAGTCGATGGAGTATGCGCCGGAGCCGGCGCAATTCTCGCGATGGCTTCAGATTTGCGACTCGGGACAGCTCGAAGTAAAACTGCATTCCTCTTTGCTCGCGTCGGGCTAGCCGGCTGCGATATGGGTGCGTGCGCATTGCTGCCGCGGCTGATCGGCCAAGGGCGCGCGGCGGAATTGCTGTACACGGGGCGCTCTATGGGCGGTGAAGAGGGCGAGCGCTGCGGTTTTTTTAACCGCTTGTGCACACCGGAAACGCTTTTGGCGGAAACCCAGGCTCTCGCCGCGGAACTTTGCGCGGGCCCCACTTTTGCTCATGCGATGACCAAAAAAATGATGCATCAGGAGTGGAACATGGGAATCGACGAAGCCATTGAAGCCGAGGCGCAGGCTCAGGCCATCTGCATGGCAACCAACGATTTTCACCGTGCATATCACGCCTTCGTCGAAAAACAAAAAGCTGAGTTTAAGGGAGATTGAGATGGCCGGTTGCAGCACCATGGATTGGCCATTTTTTGAAAGCCGGCATCGAGAGCTCGCTGGTGCACTGAACCTTTGGGCCGAGAAGAACCTTTCGCGAGGCCATGGCACGGATATCGACGCCGCTTGCAGAAAAATGGTGCAACAGTTGGGAGCCGCGGGATGGTTGAGGCATGCTGTTGGTGGCAAAGCGTTCGGTGGAATGGACGACGGAATCGATACGCGGGCCATCTGCATCATTCGCGAAGTGTTGGCGCGCTATTCGGGCCTCGCGGATTTCGTTTTCGCCATGCAGGGGCTTGGCTCGGGAGCGATTTCATTCTTCGGAACCCAGGAACAAAGACAAAAATATCTCCCGCGTGTGGCACAGGGATCGGCTATTGCCGCGTTCGCGCTTTCCGAGGTTGGCGCCGGCTCTGATGCTGCGTCTCTCCGGTGCGAGGCGCGCCTAGACGGCGATCGTTTTGTCCTGAATGGAGAAAAGACCTGGATTTCCAACGGCGGTATCGCCGATTTTTATGTCGTCTTCGCAAGGACTGGTGAGGCCCCCGGCGCACGCGGCATTTCCGCGTTTATCATCGACCCGGGCATGCCGGGTTTTGCAATCGCGGAGAGAATTCAAGTGATGGCGCCTCATCCGCTTGCACGCATTTCGTTTCAGAACTGTTACGTTCCAATCTCCAACCAGCTGGGGGAAGTGGGACAAGGCTTCAAGATAGCGATGTCGACTCTCGATGTTTTTCGAACCTCGGTAGCAGGAGCTGCCCTTGGCTTGGCACGCCGCGCCCTCGAAGAAGCTTTAAAGCGTGCCACGAGCCGCAAAATGTTTGGTCAGACTCTCGCCGATTTTCAGCTGACCCAGGCCAAGCTCGCGGAAATGGCCACATCCATCGACGCCGCCGCGCTCCTGACCTACCGCTCTGCCTGGATGCGTGACCAGGGACACCGGGTGACCGTCGAGGCCGCCATGGCCAAAATGATCGCCACGGAAACCGCTCAAAAAGTGATCGATGCTGCGGTCCAGATATTCGGGGGCCAAGGCGTAAAGAGCGAAGAAGTCGTGGAACAACTCTACCGCGAAATCCGGCCATTACGCATCTACGAGGGGGCGACCGAAATTCAGCAGCTAGTGATCGCTCGAGGAATCATAAAATCCTTCCAGGAAAATCATTCTTCCCATGAACCGATTTCCTGATTCGGCATCAGACATCGACGCCGGCGCCAGGACTTACAGCAAGGACGTCTTGGTCCGATTTTCGGATTGCGACCCTGCGGGAATTGTCTTTTATCCGAAATACTTTGAGATGTTCAACAATCTCATCGAAGATTGGTGCCGCGATGAGCTCAAGTTTACTTTCAACGAAATCGTTATTCGGCGCAGATGGGGGCTGCCGACAGTGCACCTTGAGGTCGACTTTTCGGCACCGAGTCTGTTCGGCGAAACGTTGCGCGCGGCCTTGGCTTTGCGCAGCCTGGGGAAAAGCTCGATTGGTGTGGAGATGACTCTGCGTGGGTCGGACGGCGTCCTTCGCGTCAAAGCCAAAGCCGTGCTCGTTTTGACCGATCGTTCGACCAGCCGGGCAATTTCCTTCCCTGGCGAATTGCGGGAACGGCTTATTGCGTTTGCCGGAACTACGGCCGCGAAGACTAATCGGGGAGACCAATGACACTCAAAGTGCTGCAGCCGGCCGGCTGGAAGCGCCCGAAGGGTTATGCCAACGGCATCTCCGCAAAAGGACGGATGGTATTCGTCAGCGGTGCGATTGGATGGGACGGACAAGGAAAGCTCGTTGCAGCTGATTTCGCCGGCCAAGTGCGGCAAGCGTTGGAAAACGTCGTGACCATCCTTGCCGAAGGTGGCGCAAAACCTGAGCACCTCGTGCGAATGAATTGGTTCGTACGCGATAAAAAGGAATACGTGAGTTCTTTCAAGGAAGTCGGCACGATTTACCGTGAAATTATTGGTCCTCACTACCCAGCCATGACTGCGGTTGAGGTTTCAGGGCTTATTGAGGAAGGCGCTCGCGTCGAGATCGAGGCTACGGCGGTTGTTCCCGAATAACAACTCTCTGTTACCCCCCTTTGGGGCCACTGTTGGTCAGTGCAATCCATTCAGGTTGGGATAAGGGAAGTTCCCCCACACTTTTGGAGAAGATTGATTCATTCAAAGAAAGAAAAGAGGCTTTTTGCAATGGTCCCCAGCTCCGTGCACTCGGATTCCGCGCATCTGCGTGGCTCAGTGGGCGGGAGATACGGGCAGCCTGGGAACTAGAAGTTGGATTACGATCCAGGCAATCAGGTAAGCCGAAGAGGCCAGGATAAACAGTGGCAAGTAGCTGTTTGTAGCGTTCACGATGTAACCTGTGGCAATCTGCAGGATAAAGCCCCCGATAGCGCCTGCCATCCCGCCAATTCCAACGACCGAAGCGACCGCCGATTTGGGAAACATGTCCGAGGAAAGCGTGAACAGGTTTGCTGACCAACCCTGATGCGCTGCTGCGGCAAAGCCAATCAACGCGACTACGACCCACAAGTTCCCGGAATAAGGCGCATACACGACGGGCACCACGCAGAGCGCGCACAGCAGAAGCGTAGCTTTGCGAGAGAAATTGACGCCCATTCCTCGCCGCAGCAGAAATGACGAGAGCCATCCTCCACCGACACTTCCTGCGATCGCCAACAGGTAGACCGCGACCACAGGACGGCGGCTTTGCTCGAGGTTCAGATGGAAAGTTCCTTGGAGATAGCGGGGCAGCCAGAAGATGTAGAACCACCAGATCGCATCCGTGAGAAACTTTCCCATCGCGAATGCCCATGTTTCTCGTCTTGGGAACAAGCGCGCCCACGGAATGGAGTCCAGCTTTTCCGCAGGATCGCTTTCGATGAGCTGCAATTCAGTTTCAGAAACGTAAGGGTGCGTCTCTGGCTTGTCGTAAAGCCATAGCCAAAGACCGAGCCAGACGAAGCCCAGCATGCCGGTGCCGAAAAATGCGCCACGCCAGCCCAAGGTGAGCGCAAGGAAGGGAACCACCAACGGTACGACAATGCTTCCGACATTCGCTCCAGAGTTGAAGAGCCCGGTGGCGAACGCGCGTTCCTTCTTTGGAAACCATTCGGCGACCGTTTTGATGCAGGCAGGAAAGTTGGCTGCTTCTCCAAGACCCAGAAAGAACATTGCAATGCCAAAGGTGGTCACGGAGAACGCCGCGCCCGGCAGCATGGCTGCAACGCTCCAAATGCAGATGGCTATCGCAAATCCCTTACGCGTGCCAAGCCGGTCGGTGAACCAGCCCGCGCCCAAAAAGCCAAGTGCATAAGCCGCCTGAAAAGCACTCGTTATATAGCCATATTGAATGCTGTTCCAGCCGATCACTGTTTCCAGATATGTTTCGAGATACCCGATGACGCCGCGGTCGACGTAGGCGATGACGGTCGCGAAAAATAGGAGTGCGCAAATGACCCAGCGGAAGTGGCTCCGGAAGGTTGTGCCGTTTGCCGTGTTTGCGATCATCAGATGAACCGCTCGACAGGCTCAGCGAAGTTCTGTGGCAAGCGTTTCTCCCCGATGCATTTCAGGCGATCGCGTCCGGACGCGGAAGAGAACTTCGCCGGCTCGTGGCACGACAAGAATTCCTTCTCCCGCTCGGCCTCGCCAGTCTTCCTGCACGATCTCGGCGGGTTCCATATAGCCCAAATTGATGCGCTCACAACGCTCCTTTGCGCTGCCGCCATCACGCTTGCAGGCTCAGAGCCGATGATGACATGTTCGCGATTCGATTTGTTCCACAGCGGTGTGACTGCCACTCCTTTTTCGGCCGTCAACTGAATGGCGTGCAATTGCGCTTTTGCCTGATGAGCAAAACGATCTCCAACGCCAAAAGAATAGTGTTGCAAACGCAGAAAAGAAGAGGTCAACTGTGCTGCTTCTAAAATGGATTTGGTATTTGTCACGGTCGCTTCTACATTTCAATCGCCCGGCAAGATTCCCGCTTCACGAGTTGTGTGGGAATAGTGATCACCTCAGGCCCCGCATCCGGATCCACGATTCTCCTGAAAACCAACTCGGCCATTTGTTTGCCCACCTGGTCCGTGAAGACCCGCACGGAAGTCAGCGGAGGATTCAGTGCCGCCGCTTCCGGAATATCGTTGAAGCCAGCAACGCTTATGTCGTCCGGAATGCGCAACCCGGCCTCCTGTAGCGCCTTGTACACGCCGCGTGCGGCGGTGTCTTCGCCGGCAAAAATGGCGGTCACGGGACCGCCATTCTTCAAGATGGACTTCGCAGCGAGAAAGCCCACTAACTCCGCGTCATCGGAGTCCATGTCGTTCTTGAGCACGGGCAGTTTCGCTTCCTCCATTGCCTTGCGATAACCCTCAAAGCGGCGTTTGAACCACGGCATACGGCAATTGCCCACGAACCAGATATGGCGATGCCCCAGGGACTGCAGATGGCGGATGAGCCCGTAGGCACCTTCCACGTCATCGAAGTACACAGCGCTGTATTCATCCTTGCGCCATTCCCCCGCCACGTTGTTTCCCAGCGTCACAAACCCAACACCCTTGTAGCTCAGAAAATCCAGCAAGTTCTGCGAATTGGTTCCCGCAACGATGGCCCCGCGAACCACGTCGTGCCGGTGCAGCACCTGTGGCAGGTGGAGATCCTTCCAGGACGATTCGCTGGGGTAACGAACTGGCAGGAAAAGCAATCCGTAGTCGTGTGCTGCGCAATAGGCTTCGGCACCGACCAGAACCGCCGAATGAAAAGGATGCAATACGGCGCGGTTGCTCAGGATGAACGCAATGATCCGCGACTTGTTTTTACCGTCAAGATCGTAGCCCAACTTCTGCGAGGCTTTGTACACTCGTGCGCGCAGTCGAGGGGTGACTGAATGGCTCCCGTTAGCAACGCGCGAGACGGTAGCCATGCTTACCCGCGCCTCTCGCGCTACCTCTTCAATCCCAATTTTTTGTGGATTGCGCCCCACCGTGTTCCTTTCCAGCTTCTGAGCTAATGTGAGTGCGAAGGCGAGACTCTACGCTAGTCCTGAAACTTTTTCAAGCCATCGCGTCGCTAACTCCATTTCACATTAATTCTTCCTGCGACTGAATGGCTACAAGGATGAGTGACAATTCCGATCCCATATCCCTCTATTTTTAAGTAACATACGCTCTACCTAGGGTACGCGTCCGAACCCCATGGGCCTTCCCCCCGCGAGTTCCTCAAGCCAGATCTCAGTGTCATTGCTTAAGAACTGTGAAAATAAATCATGGCACATAGAAAATATTTCTTGACATTCTCCGCACGTGGAGGCTATATGCCTCCTGTAGATTTTGTCCTCATGTGGCGTGGGGTTTCGTCATTTCTCTTATCCATGCAATCGTGGTTCGGTTTCGGGGGGATTCCGGACTTTCTTGTATGGCTCGTACCCACCGGTTTGACCGGGTCTTCGAGGGGCCCGGCTTCCTAGCATGAGAATTAGGGAGATTTCATGAAGACTCGATTGTTTGCTTTCCTGCTTGCTCTCATTGTGCCGGCCCTGCTCCTTGCGCAGGAGTTCCGCGGCACTATCAGCGGGGCTGTTGCCGATCCCGACGGCGCCGGAATTGCCGGAGTGCATATCACCGCCACGGAAAGTAGGACCGGGACCAAGACTCAAACGCAGACGAATTCCGATGGCCAATACACGCTGCCTTTCCTCCTTCCAGGTGACTACACCATTGCCGCGGAAACTACTGGCTTCAAGACATTCCTGCGGCAGGGTATTCATCTAGATTCCGGAGGCCACCCCGTGGTGGACATTAAGCTTGTGATTGGTTCGATCACGGAATCTGTGAAGGTGGTCGAGGAAGTTCCGCTGCTCAACGTGGAAAATGCTTCGACGTCGCAAGTCATCACCGCCAAGCAGGTGGAGGATTTGCCGCTCAACGGCCGGGCGCCCATGATGTTGGCCCAACTGGCGATCGGCGTGGTTGCCACATCGAATCCATCGCTGGTACATCCGTTCGACAACAACGGATCCGCCGCTTGGAGCATCTCGGGAACGCCCGCGCAGACCAGCGAGTTGCTGATGGATGGCGCTCCTGACGAACTCTGGAGCGGCAGCCTGGCGTACAGCCCGTCGCAAGACGCGGTGCAGGAAGTAACCGTGGACGCCTTCAACACCGATGCCGCGTATGGTCACACCTATGCCGGCACCATCAATATGGTGCTGAAGACCGGGACCAACGACTTCCATGGCTCGCTTTACGAATTCGGTCAGGCGTCGGCGCTGGACGCAAATAATTGGTTCAACGACGCCAAAGGCTCTCCCAAGCCGATCACCCATTTCAACCAATACGGTTTAACCGCGGGTGGCCCGGTGATCATCCCCAAGCTATACAACGGGAAGGACAAGCTTTTTTGGTTCTTTGCCTGGGAGAACCTCGATGACGCCCAGCCAACAGCCGACATCACGACGGTGCCCACGACCGCCGAAGGGCAAGGCGATCTCACGACGCTTATGGGTTCCAGTCAACTATACAATCCGTACTCCGGTGTGCTCAGCGGAGGCACGATCACCCGTCAGCCATTCCAATGCGACCCCTCAGGAAACCCCTTGCCTCCAAACCTTACGCCTGGCCCCGGCTTTGGGACGCAAGCTGCCGGAACGCCCTGCAACAAGATTCCCACGGCTTTGCTGAATCCAGTGGCTCAGGCGTACTTGAAGTTTTATCCCTCGCCGAATGCCACAGGCACGGCGGATGGGTTCGATAACTATCTGAACCAGAACACCAGTGCCGATACCTTCGACAACGAATTGGGGCGGCTGGATTACAACATGAGTTCCCGGAGCCACCTGTTTTTCGATTTCCGGCACAACGCTCGCGTGCAAGAAAAGAACAACTACTTTAGCAACATCTCGACCGGGACGACTCTCGCCCGTGTGAATTGGGGAGCAACGCTGGACGAGGTGTACACCTTTTCCCCCACGCTCGTAGCCAATGTGCGCGCCAATTGGACCCACATGAATGAAGTACACGGCGATCCAAGCACCGGGTTCGATCCAAGCAAGTTAGGTTTTCCGTCGTACATCGCCTCTTCTTCCCAATATCTGATTTTGCCCGCCATCGCCTTCTCGGGCAGTTGCGGAAGCCAAGCCAGTTTCCAATGCCTTGGCAACACCAGTGACGGTATAGACCCTTCGGACGCCTACCAGTTGTTCGCAGACATCGTGAAATCGAAAGGAAAGCACACCCTGAAATTCGGCATTGATTTCCGGCGATATCAGTTTGGCTACACAACTTTTGGAACTTCCAGCCCGACGGGAAGTACCACAGGGGCTTACACGTTTGGATCGAATTGGACCAACGGACCCACCACGAGCGCCGCTGCCCCGGCCTTCGGTCCAGACTTCGCATCCTTTCTGCTGGGTTTGCCGACTAGTGGTACGTACAATGAGAACGCCGCCGGGTTCTACCGTTCCTACTATTATTCCGCCTATGTTCAGGACGATTGGAGGGTTACCAGAACCCTGAGCTTGAATCTCGGACTGCGCTTTGAACACGATACGCCCTACGGCGAGAGCCTTGGAGAGACGGTGAACGGCTTCAACTTCAGCGCAGCGAGTCCAGTCCAATCCGCAGCCCAAGCGGCATTCGCCAACGATTTTCCGGCGGGCCTACCGACCGACAACGGACAGGCGGCGCTGACGCAGTTCAACGTGTTAGGTGGCTTGACCTTCGCTAGCCCTGGCAACCCGGCGGTCTACAAACTGGATTCGCACATGTTCAGTCCGCGTGTTGGATTCGCGTGGAGTCCCGACTCCTTGCACGCGAAGACCGTAATTCGTGGCGGATTCGGGATATTCGTGGCGCCCTTCGCGCCCTCCGCTCTAGGCACCAACGGTAACTATTCTTCCAATCCCCTTTCCAATCAAGAGGGTTTTAGCGCTAATACCACCTATATCGCAACATCGAATAACTTCCTTAGCCCGGCAACTACCTTGGGTAACCCCTTCCCCAATGGTATTGAACAGCCAGTAGGTTCCTCGGAAGGCCTTGGCACATTCCTCGGACAAACGGTGTCGTTCATTTCGCCCAATGAAAAGGATACTTACTCGCTCCGCTGGAATCTCGGCGTCCAGGAGGCCATCACTCCCAACCTATTGTTTGAAGTGGACTACGTGGGAAATCACGGCGTACATCTGCCCATTGAGGACACACAGGACAATCCCATTCCCGCGCAATATCTGAGCACCCAGGCTACGCGAGATACCACGGTGATCAGTGCTCTTTCCGCCACCGTGGCCAATCCTTTCAAAGGTCTACTGCCTGGAACGAGCCTGAACGGGTCGACCATCAGCGTGGCGCAACTGCTGAGCATATATCCGGAATTTCCCCAAGGAAACGCCAGCACCAGCGCCGGCGTTTTGAATCAAAACGCCCCCAATGGCCAGTCTTTCTTTGACAGTTTGGATGTGCGGCTGGAAAAGCGATTTTCCAAAGGCTTGTCGGTTATCGCCAATTACTCGTTCTCCAGGCTCATCGAAAAGGATTCATACCTGAACGTCACAGACACTCATCTTGAAGAGCGAATCTCTCCCTTCGATCATACTCACCACTTTGTAGCGGGGTTCAACTACGACCTGCCGATCGGACGAGGCAGGGCCTTGAATTTGGAATCCCGCTGGGCCAACCTGGCGTTCGGCGGCTGGACCGTGAATGGCATCTATACCTATCAAACCGGCGCGCCGATTCTCTGGTCCAACAGCGACTACGTTTACTTGGGCGGGCCTTTGGACTACAACGCCAGCCAGGTCAATGGCCCGACCTTCAACACGGCCGCCTTCGACACCAAGGCCTCAGACCAGTTCCAATACCACATCCGAACCTGGCCTTCGACGCTCTCCAGCGTTCGCTACGAGGGAATCAATAACCTGGATTCTTCGATCCTGAAGAACTTCGGCATCACGGAAAGAGTTTATTTCCAGTTGCGTCTTGAGGCGTTCAATGTGCTGAATCACCCGACCTTCGGAGGCATCAGCGGAAGCGCGGGGCCGAATATGACGCCAACAAGTAGCGCGTTTGGAACTCTCGCAGGGCAGGCGAACCTTCCACGACAGATCCAGTTGGGCGCTCGTTTTGTTTGGTGAAGCTGGCGCCGCAGACAAGACCCGCTCCAGCCGGCCGAACGTTGGGATATGTCTCATGGTCTTCGCTCTGGCTGCAGCTGGCGGCGGCAACGCCCAAGACCGCCGAAACGTAATGCAGCCGAAGATTCCCCCGGCCTGCGTGACCCTGATAGCAGGACTGACCGCCGTAGCCAACAATTCAACGCTTGCTGAGGCCGACGAGCAGAATCCGGACACCGCGCGAATCCAGCAAGCCCTCGACGTGTGCCCTGCGGGCCGTGCCGTTGAACTCAAAGCTGGCAGCGCTCACAATGCCTTCCTTTCCGGACCTCTGCACCTACGTTTTGACGTGACACTTTTGGTGGATGTAAACACGATATTGTTTGCTTCGCGGAATCCGCGGGACTATGACGTCGCTCCTGGCGCGTGCGGCATTGTTGACCGGAATGGCCACGGCTGCAAAGCGCTGATTAATGCTGATCATGTCGCGAACGCCTCCGTCATGGGTGATGGCACGATCGATGGACGCGGATGGGCGAAGCTGGTGGGACAAAAGGAGTCCTGGTGGGAACTCGCCGAGGATGCCAGGGAAGGAAATCGCAGCCAGAATTGCCCGCGGCTCTTTCAAATTACCGACTCCGGCAACTTCACCCTGTTCCTGCTCACGTTGAAGAATGCCGCCAATTTCCACGTCGCATTTACCGGTGGCACCGGCTTTACGGCCTGGGGCGTGGTAATCGATACGCCCAAAACCGCCCGCAACACCGATGGCATCGATCCCATTTCTGCGACCGATGTCACCATCACACGCTCTTACATTCACGCCGGTGACGACAATGTTGCCATCAAAGCGGGCGATGCTGGGCCCTCCTCCCATATAACTATTTCGCACGACCACTTTTACGCCGGCCATGGAATGTCCATTGGCAGCGAAACCAATGGCGGCGTCAGCGCGGTTCGTGTCTCGGATCTTTCCATCGATGGCGCCGACAATGGTATTCGCATCAAATCCAATGCCAGCCGTGGCGGCCTGGTTCGCGATGTTTCTTACTCCGACGTCTGCATTCGCGACACTAACAATCCCATTCTTATGGACACCCATTATTCTTTCTACGGAAGTGCCAAAGACCTGCTCCCCGATTTTACGGAGATCGTGCTTCATGACGTGCGCGCCAGCGGTGGTGGAAAAGTCACCTTGGACGGCTACGACGCGTCACACCGCCTCGGCATCCAATTTGACAACGTCATCCTCGATGCCCCTTCGCTCATCAAACTGCTGGCCAATCACGCGGACATTCTCATCGGCCCGGGCCCGGTCAACTTCCGGCCTTCCGGCATCGACGTTCATCTCACGGAAAAGGACGGCTCGGCAACTCCTAACGCGTGCCAAAATAAGTTCGTTCCTCTGCCGAAAAAGTAAGCCCATCGCCAACAGCTAGACTGAGGAACCGTGAAAACTCTGCCCTTGGTCGTGAGCCGGGGTCCCGGCGGCAACAACCCAAGGAAAGAGGAAGTGATACTTCTTTAAGATGGACCGCGCACCGACTTGCGCCCGCTCCCCTCTGTTCAGTGGTTCGCCGTCGGATCCCATCCGTCCGGCTCTCCGAGGAAGACCTTCGTTATGAATTGCTTTGCCTCACTCTCAGTGAGGAAACGCGTATGCGGCTCTCGCAAGCTTCGCGAACCTCCCGGCCCGGAAGAGTCGTATTCGGCATAGAACGACGTATCCAGCGAATGCGTCTCGCCTGGATGCCATTCCCGCCAACCTGCGGGCTCGATCTGTGGCCCCATCTCGGTATTGAGGAAAATCACTCGAGCGTAAGGTCGCCACGGTCGGCCCAAGTAGACTTTCGATACCCCTTCCGCAGCTGTCAGCTTGCAGTGGTCAAACACGAAACCGTACGGCCCATCGGAGGTGGTGCGACTCTGGGCCGTAACATAGCCCGCGCCCGTGCTTCGAATCTCGCAGTCATGAAAAACCGCGCGGGCATTGCCGAAAATGAAATCCACTGCGCCTTCGATGTAGCAGTCGTCGTAATACTGCCGGCCGGTGGCTGCATACAGTGTGTCCTGCCATCCGATCAGGCGGCAGTGGCGGAGCACCGCCCGATCCGAGTGCATGGTTAGCGCCACGGCTTGCGAGCCCGCGCCATAGGAGTTCTCAAGCGTAAGGTTGTTCGCCTCAAATTCCGCACCTTCAACGTCCACCGTGCTGCTCAAAAACGTGCCTCCGGCCGCCGCGGCGCTCATGTTGTAAGTGATGACAGTTTCGGTAGGGTCTTTTCCCAACCCAAGAAGCGTGACGCGCGGCCGATCCTGCGGCACCACCAGCCGTTCTCGATACGTGCCAGGCTGAATAGCAATCACGAGGCGGCCATCGCCATATTCAGGAGCATGATCTATAGCCTGCTGGATGGTCTGGAAGTCTGCGCGCCCATCTTCGGAGACGGTAACGCGCTTTGCGTGTCCGGCATTTTGCGTCACAATCTTCTCGGCCTTGGAGACCGGGGCGCCGACGGAAATACACAAACACCCGGCAATCAAGGCACACGCAAGATAACGTAGCCACATTTATTCCTCCTTTCCCCGACCTCACCGCCGGTTCCGTGAACCTTCCATCGTCACTGAAGCGCTGATTCTAATCAATTTGGCGAAGATTTACTTTCTCAACCACTCGTCTTGCAAATTTTCAGACATTCTAGCAAATATTTCTTGACTTTGCTGGCTTGCCTGTCGTTTACTCGCCCTGCGGACGTTGCCCGCCCCCTCGCCGAATCTTGTCTCTGGCCGCCGGGCTGCACAGTAACTGGCCAGTTCCTGATGTAAACCTTCACTCAGGCGGCCGACCGGGCATTGCCCGAAAAACAAAAGGAACTCGCTTTGACCAATCGCCGCAAATTCTTGGGCCATATGGCTACGGGGGCGCTGGTGCCCTGGACGTGCGCCGGCCAGCCTGCCCAGGCCACAGCGTTCCCCCTTGGAAACGCTTCTCGCCCAATGCCAGATGACCCGTGGCAGAAGGTCCCTCACATTCTGGCTCGCATCAGCGCCCCGCGCTTCCCGAATCGCGAATGGAACGTGCAGAAGTTCGGTGCCGTTGGGGACAACAAGACAGATTGCAGTTCCGCGTTTCGCGAGGCCATTGATGCCTGCCATTTGGCGGGCGGAGGTCGTGTCATCGTACCCGAAGGTGAGTATGTCACCGGAGCTATTCGGCTGTTGAGCGGAGTGAATCTCCATGTCAACAATGCCGCCACAATTCGCTTTAGCCGCGATCCCCGCGCGTACCCCAACGTGTTAACCCGCTGGGAGGGCGTGGAACTGATGAACTATTCTCCGTTCATTTACGCCTTCCAGCAGGAAAACATCGCTGTAACGGGCCAAGGCACCCTCGATGGAAACGCCGACTGCAGCCACTGGTGGCCGTGGAAAGGACAGGAGAATTGTGGCTGGAAGCCCGGTGATCCGGAACAATCCAAGGATCGTAATCATCTGTTTTCCATGGGCGAGCAGGGTGTGCCCGTGGAACAGCGCGTATTTGGAGTAGGGCACTATCTGCGGCCGCAGTTCATTCAACCGTATCAGTGCAAGAACGTTCTGATCGAGGGTTTGACCCTGCTGAACTCTCCGATGTGGCAGGTGACTCCTGCCATGTGCACCAACGTGATCGTCAGGAATCTCACCATCGACAGTTCTGGTCCGAACACCGACGGCTGCGACCCGGAATCTTGCGGCGACGTCCTGATCGAAAACTGTGTATTCAATACTGGCGACGACTGCATCGCCATTAAGTCCGGCCGTAACGGCGACGGACGCAGGCTGCATGCTCCTTCAGAGAACATTCTTATTCGTGGCTGCAGAATGAAAAATGGCCACGGCGGCGTCACCATCGGTAGCGAGATTTCCGGCGGCGTTGGCAACGTCTTTGTGGAAGACTGCCGCATGGACAGTCCGCATCTCGACTCGGCGATTCGCATTAAGAACAACGCCATGCGCGGCGGAAGGATCGAAAACATTTACGTGCGAAACGTGGATGTCGGCCAGGTGGCTGTAGCCGGGCTGTCCATAGATTTTCTATACGAGGAAGGTGCTTCCGGGGGTTTTACTCCTGTCGTGCATGGCGTGGATTTACGCAATTTAAGCGTCCAGAACACTAGGTCCGCCGTTTTCCTGCGTGGCCTGAAAAACGCCCCGATCCAGGGCGTGCGCATGACTGACTGTGTTTTTGAGAATGTAGCGCAATGCAGTATCGTGGAGAACGCTGGAGATATTTCGCTCGAAGGCGTGCGCGTAAATGGAAAGCTGGTGGAGAAGTTCGGCTGTTAACCGGAATTGTCGACGAAATGCAGGGACACCGAGGGAGCGATGAAGTTCATACATTCTGACTTTCTCCTACAAAGAGAGGCCGCGCGGCGCCTGTATCACACCTACGCCGAACCACAGCCGATCCTGGACTTTCACTGCCACCTCTCGCCGAGAGTTATCGCGGAAAATCGCCCGTTTCGGGATCTGACGGAAATCTGCCTGGAAGGCGATCACTACAAGTGGCGCGCCATGCGCGCGAATGGCGTGCCCGAACAATTTTGCACCGGCGATGCGGAACCGTACGACAAATTCCTGGCCTGGGCTCGAACTGTGCCGCGCACCCTTCGCAATCCTCTCTACCACTGGACGCACCTGGAGCTCCTGCGCTACTTCGACATCGACGAAATTCTGGATGAAAAAACGGCTCCTGTGATCTGGCGAAAAGCTAATGAGCGGCTGCAGAGCAGGGATCTGACTCCGCAGGGCATTCTGAGGAAATTCCGCGTCACCACGGTTTGCACCACGGATGATCCGGTCGCGACCCTGGAATTCCACGAGCGTATCGAAAACGAAGCGGGCCCTGTGCGGGTTTACCCTGCATTTCGGCCCGATGGCGCTCTACGAGCGTCAGACGCGCAAGCCTTCAATCGTTGGACGGATCAGTTGGCCGCCTGCACCGCGGTTAAGATCGACGGCCTGGTCGAGTTTCTGAAAGCGTTGCGCGTGCGGCATGACGCGTTTCATGCTCAGGGCTGCCGCCTTTCTGATCATGGCTTGAACCATTGTTTTGCGGAGGCGTGTAGTGACCGCGAAGCGGAATCCCTTTTTGCCGCGGCTCGTTCGGGACGGTCCCTCGCGCCCGGCGAATCCGCAAAGCTCAACAGTTACTTCATGCAGTACTTTGGTCGGCTCGACGCGGAGAAGGGCTGGACCAAGCAATTGCACCTCGGTGCGCTGCGCAATATAAATTCGCGGATGCTGAGTTCTCTGGGGCCGGACACAGGGTACGATTCAATGGGCGACTGGTCTCAAGCGTCGCACCTCTCCGGGTACCTCGATCGTCTTGAAAAAGACAACGCCCTCCCCAAAATGATCCTGTTCAACGTCAATCCGGTGGACAACTATCTTTTCGCGACGATCGCCGGCTGTTTCCAAAGTGGCGAGACCGCTGGCAAAATTCAATTCGGCGGTGGCTGGTGGTTCCTGGACCAAAAAGAAGGCATGGAAATGCAGTTAAACGCCCTCTCCAATTGCGGACTGCTATCGCGATTTGTGGGCATGGTCACTGACTCGCGCTCGTTCCTGTCCTTCCCGCGACACGAATACTTCCGCCGCGTGCTCTGCAATCTGCTGGGCGAGGAGATGGAAAAAGGTCTCCTTCCCAACGACGATGAGCTGGTCGGCGGCATGATCAAAGACATCTGCTTCCAGAACGCTTTCCGGTACTTGGCTCTACCCGCTGCCGTGAATTCCGCGCCCGCCGCCTTGTAGCCGGAAGAGAAATGGCTGTCAGCTCGACGGGTTCTCATTCCAGCCCAAATGGCTCACCAAGAGCTGGTCCGACTTGGAACCCTTCAATTCGTCCTTCGACCAGATCAAAACACTCAGCCAAAAAGGCGGCCACTGGCATTGGGGCATCTCTTCCATGAGCGACCTAATCGTGTCCCATTCTTATGCCCTAAAATTCGAGCCTCGCGGCATGGCGCCCGCGACCAGAAGAACGGTTCCGCAGAACATCAGCGTATCCCCCAGGTAATTAAGGCCGTTGTCGAGGCTGGCGCGTTCCACTATTGCGATCGGAACGTAGACGACCAGCACCACGAGGAGTACGGTCAAGCCGATCCACGCCGCTGCGACGCGGCTTTTCTTGCCAACGAGCAACAGGATTCCCGCGGCCGCGTAAACCACCGCCGCCAGATACGTCCAAACGGCATGTCCGTAGAGCCACCCGGGAGTCAATGCTTCCAGCGGAACTCCGGCAACGTGATCGGCATGCATGAATTGTTCGAAGCTGTAAAACAGCACGGGAACGGCAACGAAGTATCGCGCAATCGTCGCAAGGATGTGCTTGCCGTGCTCGCGCCACTCCTCGGTAAGGCTGGCTGCCAGCGCAAGAGGGCCGCCGCAGAAGGCTAATTCCCGCAGCGCAAGCGTCAGCGCAAACCGGTTTCGCGGCTGATGTGCCCAGGCCGGGATGTCCATCAGCACTACGAAAAGGAAAAACGTCAGGGCGAGCAAACTCGCCGAGAGCCGCGCTTGGATTCTCGTCACCATGCTTAGCGCGGCCGCGATAAAGCACGCGCCTACGAAGTAGGCCCAAAACATATGCCACGGAATCCACGCCGGTACGAGCGAAGCGATAAGTTTCGTTAACGTGAAATGTTCGGTGCCGAAGGCAGCCAGCGGTGCCGCGTAGAAAAGCGGCCCGAACAGTATCAACTTGTCGAGTCCCCGCGCCTTTTGCCAATCGCCGTGAAGAAAAATCACCACCAGACCGATGGCAAAAACCACTCCGCCGACGGAGTACGACCAAATCACCGTGCTGGGAATTACCAGAAGAGCGAAGAAGGCTGACCAATTTACTGAGCTTTCGTTCACGACGACTCCTTTCCGCGCCGTTGCGCGCTAGCCCAATCTCATGCCTGTCGTAGACACCCTCAAATACTACAAGGGAAGGAGTGACCGCAAGACTCGACCCTGCGCCGAGGGAACGAACTGAAAGCGAAAATACGCGCAGGGCTACGCAGACAAAGGTCATCAGGATCGACGCCGCGAAAAGAAACGGGAACCTGGATTCTTGATGCCCCGTAACTCCACACCGGCGAGTCCGACTTTCTTGCTTTTTGAACGAAGATTATCTAACTTGTGCGCGCACTCTAACAAACCGGTTCAGGAGTGTTAACGACAGAAGGACGTTACTTCCCCTTCTGTAATCTGCGGCGAGGCGGCGCTTTGGGGATCGAGACGAAGACCCAGGACGGCGTGAAAATCGTCAAGCTCACTGGAAAACTCGGCATGGGTCCGGCGCTTGACCAGTTCAACGCCACGATGAGCGAGCTGCTGTCCCAATATCAAAACAAGATTCTGCTCGACCTGGAAGAAACCTCCATGATCGATTCGAGCGGCATCGGCATGCTGGTCCGTTACTTGACGACCGCCAAGCAATCGGGCGGCTCGATCAAATTGCTCAAGCCTTCCAAATTCACGGTCCAGACACTAAGAATGGTTGGATTGCTGAACCTTTTCGCCACCTACGACGATTTGTCCGAAGCCGTCGCGTCGTTTCAGTAAGGCACTGGCACGAAGGCAGCGCTGCCCCTCAACAGGTTCACTCTTTTTCGCTCCATGCGGCGGCAGAATCTTCTATGCATAACTTGCTGTTGCGCCGCGGTTCTTGTCGCCTCTCTCTTTCGTAACACGCTCGAGGTATCCGCTGCCTCGAAACGCCGCCATCGGATCTTCCGGCAACCCGCGCGACTTTCGCCATTCGCGAATCGCTGGCCGCACATCCTGCCAGAATGTTCCACGCAGTACTTCTTCGGCATCGAGCAACGCGCACTCCTCCTGCAGCTTCGCCAGCCGCGCGTGGTCTACGAGGGCTGCTCGTGCGTAAAGCTCCTGAGCCGCGCACACCGTCTGAATCATCGCTTCGATTTTTCCCTTCAGGTTGTGGCTTTGGTCGATCATGTACGCGATATCCGCCGCGCTCCCAGACTCCCACTCGTACATTCTTATCTCATGGAAAATTCTGAAAATCTGATAGGGGTCGATCGAACCAAGCGTCAAATCGTCGTCGGCATAACGCCGGTCGTTGAAATGAAATCCTCCGATCATTTTGTGATGAAGGAGCCACGCCACAATCTGCTCGATGTTCTGCGCCTGATAATGATGCCCGGTATCCACCAGCACGAACGCTTGCGGTCCGGCTCCTTTCGCAAGCAGGAACGCCATTCCCCAATCGGCAATGTCCGTGTGGTAGAACGCCGGCTCGAATGGTTTGTATTCGATGAGCAGCCGCTGGCCCGCCTTCAGCGCATCGTGAACTTCTCGCAAGCCTTCCTCAAAATATCCGATCCGTTTGCGAATGTTCTGCGTGCCGGGATAATTTGAACCGTCGGCAAACCACGGCGCGACATCCCGGCAACCCAGCGCGCCGGAAATCGCCACGCAATCCAGAATGTGCCGCATCGCTCTTCGGCGAATCGCCGGATCGGGATTGCCGATGGATCCGTATTTATACGCCTGGTCTTGAAAGACATTCGGATTGATCGATCCCGTGCGGATCGCGAATTGTTTTTCCAGCTTCTGGATTTCGCCAATGTCTTGCAATCCGTTCGGCAAATCCCATTGGACGTGAAGCGCGAGCGTCGGGCACGCTCCCGTTGCGCTCTGAACTTGCGCCGCATCGCTGAACTTCTCGGCGATGGTCGTCGCGGCGGCCGCTTGAATGAACTTTCCGAAGCGCGTGCCTGTGTTTGCAAATCCCCAGGAAGGCAATTCCACTCTGAAATTGTCGAGCGCCTTCTCGACAATTTCGACGGTCTTGTCGTTCATAAACGGCTCTCCATTCGAACGCGTAAAGTCCATCCCCACGCTCGACACTAACTCGTTTCGCGGCCGTTCGACAGCGCCAAAGAACTCGCAGCCAGCCGCGCGGCCCATTTCTCCACCGACTGCGCCGTCACGCCCCTGGACGCGCTCCAGTCCTTCTCGCCCACCGCCATCTGAATCGCGAAATTGCCCACACTCGTGCTCTCCGCCGATCCCAGCACGATCTCCAGCCCCGTACGCCGCGCCGTCAACTCGTTCAACAAGCGGTTTCGGCTTCCTCCGCCCACGATGAAGAGCCGCTTGAGTTTCTTGCCGGTAATCCTGCCGATCCATCCGATGACTTCGGCATACCGCGCCGCCATGCTGTGAAATATCGTGTTCGCAAGAAGAGCGCAGGAATCGGTGCCAAGTCTAATTTTAGGTTGTCCCCGGCGTTCGAGCTGTGCATTGATGTTTCCAACGGTATCGCCGGGAACCATCAGTTCTGGTTCATCGATATCGATGAGCGCGGCAGGCGCCGGCAAAGCTGCGCACCGCGCAATCAGCTCTTCAAGCGGCCATCGGATGCCGCGCTGTTCCCATTCATCCATGCACTGGCGCAACAGCCACATGCCGTTCACGTTTTTCAAGAAACAAATTCTTCCGCCCGCACCCCCCAGATTCGTGAAGTTCAAGGTTCGCGCTTCATCGCTTACGCAGGGCGCATTCAGCACCGTTCCCGCCAAGGACCACGTTCCCGAGCTGATGAACGCCCAGTCGTCGCCGACCGCAGGAATCGCCGCGATGGCGGACGCCGTGTCATGGCAAGCTGCTCCGATAACTTGCGTTTCGCGCATCGCGGGCAACTTCGCCAGCTCTCCGCACACGGGCCCAAGCAAGGACCCGCTTGGAACAATCTCCGGCGCCGCTGCCACATCCAATCCAAGCTCACGAAAAATCTCCCCGCACCAGGAATGTTTTCCAAGAGCAACCAATCCGGTATGCGTCGCGTTGGTGTACTCGCTCACGCGTTTTCCAGACAAAAGATAGCTCACATATTCGGGAAGGTTCATCCAGGGCAACTGCGCGTCACCGCCCGCGAGTTTGTCGGCGTAAAGCTGGTACAGAGTATTGATGCGAAGGATTTGAATCCCCGTCAGCGAATAAAGGCGCGCGGGAGACAGCATGGAATGCACTTCCGTTTCCGCCCGCTCGGTTCTGGCATCCCGATAACAGAACGGTAGTGCGGCTCGGCGCCCTCGCGCGTCCACGCGAACGTAGTCAACGGCCCACCCATCCACCGCAACTGACGCAATCCCTTCGGGAGCGCGTTCCGCGCATCGGCGCAATCCCTCGGCGACGCTTGCATAAATCGCGTCGATATCCCATCGCAAGCCGCCGTCCGCGGAAACAGGAGCATTTGCAAAGCGGTGCACTTCCTCGATAGTCGCTTCGTCCCGATTCCAGCGCAGCAGCGACACACGGCAACTCTGCGCGCCCAAATCAACCGCCGCCAGCGCTTTCTTTTGTGCCGCAAAATCCATGGGCCGCGCTTTCCTTCGATCGCTTGGCTCTCTATCCAAATGCTTTTTACCGTAGAAAGGCCTCGGTCAATCCGCCATCCACGGGGATGAGATGGCCGGTAGTGCAGCGCGATTGCGGGCCCGCAAGAAACAGAATCGCTGCCGCACAGTCCTGGGGATCGATCGGCTGGTGCGTCAGCGTGCGTTTCGCGTAAAAATCAGCGAGACGCGAGCACAGTTGATCATCCGAATCGCTTTCCTCAAACGGAATCGAATACTTGCGCAGCGACGTGATCACGCGATCGCGCGGAAACATTGTGGACCCTTTCACCACCGTCGCCGGGCTGATTCCGTTGACGCGAACCTTCGGCGCGAGCGAAATCGCAAACTCCCGCACCAGATGATTCACCGCTGCCTTGCTTGCGTCATACGCTTCGCTCCCGTGTTTCGGAACGACCGCGTTGGCCGAACTCACCAGCACCACGCTCGCCGTCAAATTCTGCTCGCGCAATATCTTTGACGCCTCTTCCAGCAACCGATGATTCGCCGTCACGTTGACGTCCAGCGTCAACCCCCATTGCGCGTCGTTGATTTGCCCATCGGGCGAGGAAGGAAAAATCGCGGCTGTGTTCACGATGATGTCCACGCCGCCAAACGCGCCGACCGTTTCGCGTAGCGCGCGCCGGATGGATTCCCGCTCGCGAATATCAATGGCAACCGCGATCGCGCACTCTTTGCCGCCAATTTTCTGCGCTTCAACAGCGGCCACTTTGGCCGCCTCAAAATCTTTGTCGGCCACAACGACGTGCGCGCCGCGTTGCGCCGCCATCAGCACGGTCTCGCGTCCGACACCGTTTCCACCACCGACGACGACGCAAATCTGCCGGCTCAACTCCTTTTCCGGCGGCTGCCGGCGAATCTTCGCCTCTTCCAATTGCCAGTACTCGATCCGAAACGCTTCCGACGGCGGCAGCGCCACATAATTGGAGTGCACGCTGAACGCCTCCGTCTTCGCCGCCGGACCAGCTTGCGGCAAAATCGCCGGCCGCTTGTCTGACCCCAGCGCCGTCGCGCCTTCCATCACGTGAATCGCATTCGTATAAAACTCGCCCGTAATTCGCGCTTCCGTCTTGTTCTTGCCGAAGGTGAACATCCCGATTCCCGGCACGAGCACCACGGTGGGGCTTGCATCGCGCATCTTAGGCGAGTCCGTCTGCGCAAACGACGCGTAATAACCCGCGTACTCTTCGCGATACTTCGCAAGCGCGCGGTCCATCGCCTCGCGCAATCCGGCCAGGCTCGACTCCGGATTCCACTCCACGAACAGCGGCCGAATTTTCGTGCGAATAAAATGATCCGGGCAGCTTGTCCCTAGATGCGCAAGCTCTCGCGCTTCCGCCGAGTTTACAAATCGCAGGACTTCGGGCAGGCAGTTGAAATTCCCAATCCACCGCTGCTTCGCGGATACACGGCCGCGAACAAACGGAAAAATCTCCTCAGCGAGTACGCCATAATTCTCCAGCGTGCTCGCGCGGCCACCGCCAAAGAGGCCCGCTCCGCGCCGCTCCACATGCCCGCCCACAAATTGTCCGAGCTGATCGATCATCGCAATCGTATTCAGGTAGCATTCGCGTTGCGTCTCTCCCCACGTGAACAGCCCGTGCCCGCCAAGCACCACTCCGTCGCAGTCCGGCGACTTCCGCACCGCGTCGCGCAACATCATGGCCAGCTCAAAGCCCGGCCTCTGCCACGGCAGCCAAATCAGCTTGTGGCCGAACTCGCGGTTGAACTCCTCCATTTTTTCAAGGCCATTCGCCGCGGCCGCCAGAGCGATTCCCCAATCCGGGTGCAAGTGGTCGACGTGCTTGAACGGCAGAAATGCGTGCAGAGGCGTATCAATCGAAGCCGCTACTCCGTTGTTGCCGAAAACGCAGAGCGGATACATCTCCACCATCTCGTCTTCGGCATCCACGCCGCCATAGCGTCCCGCAAGCGCATGCAGCTTCTCCAAATAAAGCGTCGCAAACCCTTTTCGCTGGATGCTTCCGATGTCGCCGCCGCTTCCTTTGATCCACAGCACGTTTTTCGGAGTGCCGTCCAACGGATCGGCATCGACGATCTTCGAGCTCGTGTTTCCTCCGCCAAAATTCGTGATGCGCAGGTCCGAACCCAGCAGGTTTGATCGGTAACGCAGCAGTTCGGCTTCATCCAGCCCGCTTGCGGTGCGTTCGTCCCACCGGTCTTCCAGATATCGTAGCTTTTCTTGGGTCTTCATCCGATGTCTCTGCTTGTCAAAAATTGGTGTTGGAAAAGAAGACCGTCTGTTGCGGTATTGCGGAAATGCCGCGACGAATCTTCGAAACCATACTTCAACCGTATCATCCCTGCAATAGCCGCGTCATTTCGTCGATCGCCGGCCCGCGCGCCGCTTTTATATTGACGCCCCAGTCCTTCCTATCTAAAGTCGCTCCTCATGTGCGGCCCCTCTTTCGGCTGCCGCGAAGCGTCCGTTCGATAAGCGATCGATCCTGTCCTGGAAAGGGCTTCTCTTGGGACCAAATCCCTGGCTCGGCGTTTGTTTTCACTGGTTGGGCGGACTTGCTTCCGGAAGCTTTTACGTTCCCTTCCGCCGCGTCAAGGTCTGGGCGTGGGAAACCTACTGGCTTGTCGGCGGTTTCTTCAGTTGGATCATCGTCCCCTGGATTCTCGCCCTCTACATGACCAGCGACCTCCTGCGCGTTCTCCACGAAGCTCCGGCATCGAGTCTCGCCTGGTCATATACCTTCGGGGTGCTTTGGGGATTTGGCGGCCTCACCTTTGGCTTGACCATGCGCTATCTCGGCATGTCGCTCGGCATGGCCGTTGCTCTCGGTTACACCGCCGCGTTTGGCACGCTCATGCCTCCCATCTTTCGCGGAGAGTTCGCCACGGAAGTTCTCGGCACTGTCTCCGGCCGCACCATCCTCGTTGGCGTTGCCGTCTGCCTTCTCGGAATCGTCTTTGCGGGCATGGCCGGCATCTCCAAGGAAAAAGAAATGTCCGATGCGCAAAAGCGCGCTTCCATCAAGGAATTCAGCCTGAAAAAAGGCCTGCTCGTCGCCACGTTTTCCGGCGTCATGAGCGCTTGCTTTGCCTATGGATTGGCCGCCGGCGATCCGATCAAGGCCATCACGCTGCGCCATGGCACCCCCGTTCTTTGGCAGGGACTTCCCGTGCTCGTCGTCGTTCTCCTCGGAGGATTCACCACCAACTTTATTTGGTGCGTCATCCTCAATGTCCGCAATCGCACTGGCTCCGAATACTTCACCTCGGAAGTTCGCAATCCTGTTCCCGCGCGAGCCGAGGAACCGATTCTCGAAAATGTGATCGACGCACCCTCTGAAGAAATGGCCGAAATGGGCAGAACCAGCGCGCCCGCGCTGACGAGAGCTCCGATGCTTTCCAACTATTTCTATTCCGCCCTCGCCGGAACGACCTGGTATTTTCAGTTTTTCTTCTACACCATGGGCGAGACGCAAATGGGCCGCTACAAATTCTCCAGTTGGACCCTTCACATGGCCAGCATCATCATCTTCAGCACTCTTTGGGGCATCGCGCTCAAAGAATGGAAGGGAACCAGCGTCCGCACCAAGTGCATGGTCGCCCTAAGCCTTTTTGTCCTCGTTGCGTCGACCGTCGTCGTGGGATATGGAAATTATCTGGGAGTTGCGAAGCCCGCGGTAACCGCGTCCGCGAGCCGCTAGCTCCTTGAAGCAACTTCGGAGGTTCCCATGCCTCGAACCGCATTTCGATTGCGCATCAAAGCCGGCAAGGAAGCCGAATATGAAGAAGCGCACAGGCAGGTCTGGCCCGCGCTCCTCGCCAGGCTGAAAGAGGTCGGCATCTCGCACTATTCGATCTTTCGAAGAGATCAGGATCTTGTTCTCGTCATGGACGTCAAGGATTTCGATGCCGCGTGGGATACTCTCGACCGCGACCCAACCAATTTGAAGTGGCAGCAGGAAATGTCCGCGCTCTTCGAACCTGTGCACGGCCTCAAACCCGGCGAGAGATTCGCCATGATGAAGGAGGTCTTCTATCTGGACTGACCGCTCGCCGCCGCCAGCGCTGCAAATGCTGACTCTGCCTTGATTCCGCGCTATGCTGGCCCCATGGTTCATCGAAAGTTGCGCTTCTCTCTGATTGGCTTTGCCTGCATTGCCGCGGCCTCACTCTTGCTGTCCACCCCACGCGCACTCTTCGCCGAACAAACCGCGGACACGCAAATCAGCATTCGCGTGACCGACCCCATAGGCGCCGCCGTTGTCGGCGTGCTCGTACGGTTGGTTCCTTCGCCGGATTCTCCTCCATCGAAAATGGAAACGGACGAGAAGGGCCAACTTTCGCTGGCCTTGACGCCCGGCGGCTACTCCTTGTTCATCGATTTTGCGGGATTCAAGCCGGTCGCCACGTTCATCAACGTACAAGCCGGCAAGGAGGTTCAGGTCGTTCCCGTTCGGCTGGAGTTGGCGGATACGTTCTCGCCGATGGTTAGTCCAGATCCTGCCACGCCGAAAGGCGACTTGCGCGTTTCCGCGCAGCCCTACCATGAAGATTTGCTTCTGACGCCGGATCAATTTAAAGCTCTGCCCCACACCTCCGTAACCGTTCACAACGAGCACACGAAAGCGGACGAAACATACTTGGGCGTGCGCGTGTCCGATCTGCTGGTGAAAATGGATGCGCCGCTCGGCAACAAACTTCGCGGCGCCGCTCTGAGCGCTTATCTGGTTGCGACGGGTTCCGACGGCTACGTAGCCGTCGTCGCTCTGGCCGAAGCCGATCCCAGCTTTCATTCCGGTGAAGTCATCGTCGCCGATACGATGAACGGCCAGCCCATCGGCGAAAAGTCCGGCCCGTTCAAGCTCGTCGTGACGGAGGATAAACGCCCCGCACGCTGGGTCCGCAACCTCGTCAGCCTCGAACTCCGATCTGTGAAATAGCAGGCTTTTCAAACGTGCGGCAAAGAGGTAACCCAACCAGTATCCTGTTCGAAGTTTGAAAGGGAAAATCCATGAACTACAGAATCCTCGTGCTCGGTCTTGCGGGCCTGTGCCTGGCGGAAACAGGCTGCATGCAGAAGAAAGCCGCACAAGCGGGTTGGGCAGGCTCGGGCGGCTCAGTAATGCTGAAGTTGGTGGACGCGGCATCGCCGGAGCACTTTATCGCGGAGCGGCACAAACTGGAGGTGGTCACTCCCGAATCGGACCTCCAGAAATCCTGGGAAGCAACCATCGCGTTTTGCAAAACGATCCGATGCGAAGTTCTGAATTCCACGATTACGACACGAGCCGCAGGCGCGGAGCCTTCCGGGGCAATCGCCGCGAGGGTAGTACCCGATGATTTGCAGGCGCTCCTGGCCCAAGTTCAAAAGCTCGGACAGATTTCCACGCATACTACCGATCGCGAGGACGTGACGAACCAGGTCATCGACAGCGAAGCCAAACTCAAGAACCTTACAGCTCTTCGGGATAGCCTGCGCGAGATGCTGAAAAAGCCTTCGGCAACGGTCCAGGATTTAGTCGCGATCCAGCAGCAATTGGCGGATACCCAGGCACAGTTGGATAGCGAAACGGCGCAGCGCAAGGTTCTTGCAAACGAAACAGAAAAGATCGCTGTGAACATTTCCTTCCGGGTCGTCGCGCACGGCGCACCCAGCGGCGCGTTCTCTCAGGTTCGCGATGCGTTCCTCGAATCCGGCTCCGTGCTGGCGGATAGCCTCGCGTCCCTGATCACTGTAATTGTCACTTTGATTCCGTGGATGATCCTCATCATCCCTGGAATCTGGTTGCTTGCGAAAACGTGGCGCCGGCTGAAGCGGGATCGAAAGAGCCTGACTGCGACCTCTTCCGTTGAACCGTCTCAAAAGGTCTAGTTCTTCCTCATACGGGTCTCTCGCGCATTGCCTGCGGGGGCGGCGGAGCGTATATTTGCGTGCGGCTTGGGGAGCGCAAAAAGCGCTTTCCACGGCCATCGAGCGGTTCGGGCGGACGAGGAGGGATTGTGGGAAGAGTTTTGGCGTGTGTGGCATGTTTGCTCTTGCTGGCGGCGATGCCGATGCCGGCGCAAGCTCCCGGCCTTGCCGGGGTGTACGCGCAGATTCGCGCGGAAGAAACGAATCATTCGCAGATCATGTGGATTATTCACGAAATCGCCGACGTGCACGGCCCGCGGCTGACGGGCACGCCCAACCTGAAGGCGGCGGACGATTGGGCCATCGAAACGATGAATTCCTGGGGATTGTCGAACACCCATTTGGAGCCGTGGACATTTCAGCCGCCGAGCGCGGCCGCACCGGTGCCGGGATGGGAAAACATGGAGCTTACGGCCGAAGCGGTCACTCCATTTCACGGGCAATTGATGGTCGAGCCTCTCGCCTGGACGCCGAGCACGAAGGGCGTCGAAACGTCGCAGGTGGTGCTGATCGATCCGCCAGGACTGGAGCTGCCGAGGGGTGGCGGATTTAATTTCTTTGGAGGCGCTCCACCGCCGCCGGAACCGAAGTGGGCTGCGCCACCAATGACGGTGAGCAAGCCGGTCGAGCCGAAGCAGCCGACGCAAGCCGAACTGGATGCGTATCTCAATTCCGTGAAGGACAAAGTTCACGGGGCCGTCGTCCTTGTAGGAAGGCATGTGGAAGTGCCCGAGGACATGAACCCCGCGCCGATGCGGCGTCCGGAAGACGAATGGAAGTCGCGCTTCGACGCGAAGAACCCCCGGCCCTTCCGTTTTCCTACACCGCAAAAATTGCCGGAAGGAGAACTGACGCGGCAAGAGGTTTCGCGCCAAGTGGATCAGTTCCTCGTGGACAATGGCGCGCTCGTCCGGGTCAACGATGCGGGCCGCGCGCACGGCGTAATCGTCGCGCAGCAAAATGGAACCTACGACTGGTCGCGCACCGTTCCGACACTCGTGATGCGCAACGATGACTACGGCCGGATTTCGCGCGTCATAGCGGATGGAACCGCGGTGACGCTGCGCATCAACATCCAGAACAAGGAATATCCCGAAGGCACGACCGTATATAACGCCATCGGGGAAATTCCCGGGACGGACAAGAAAGATGAAATCGTGATGCTTGGCGGCCACTACGATTCCTGGCACGCCGCTACCGGCGCCACGGACAACGGCATTGGAGCCTCGATGATGCTCGAGGCGATGCGCATTCTGACGGCGTTGCACGTCAAGCCGCGGCGGACCATTCGCGTCGCGCTGTGGAGCGGCGAAGAAGAAGGCTTGCTGGGGTCGCTCGCCTACGTAAAGCAACACTTCGGCAGCTTCGAGGAGCAAAAACCGGAGTACGCGAAACTGGACGCGTATTTCAACATCGATTCAGGGACCGGAAAGCCGCGTGGCGCCGGCGTGTTTGGCCCTTCGGCTGCCGCGGACATGGTTCGCGACGCGATGTCCCCTTTCGAGGATTGGGGATTCATGGGAGCCATCGCCTCGGACAGCCGCAGGACCGGCGGCACGGACAGCACCTCCTTCAACAACGCAGGATTGCCGGGAATCGGTTTGGCGCAGGATGCCTTCGATTACGGCTCCTTCACGCACCACACCAATCTCGATACGTACGAGCGAATTTACGAAGAAGACGTGAGAGAAGGCGCGGTCGAAATTGCCTCGGCGGTGTATGCCTTTGCGATGGCGGACGATATGGTGCCGCGATTCAAAGACAGCGAAATGCCGAAGCCTGTGCCGGAGCCCGGTCCCGGTTCTGAAGCGACGACCGTGCGTCACGTTCCTGCGAATTGACGCGGGTCAGCTCAAGACAATTCGCGGATGCCGTTATGCAAAAGCGTGGGCGTCGCGCACCAAATGCGGCGTTCACGCTTTTTCGTCACGGAACGATGGAAAAGCCGGCGTGAAGCGTCGCGTCGGAATCTCCTCCCGCCCAAACGTCAAAAGCAGCCGGTTCCTCGACCCAGCCCTTCTTCGCCGTGCTCCAGTAAGTGAGCTCATCATTTCCGAGAGAAAAGTGAACGGTCTTTTTCTCATGCGCAGCGAGCGTGACGCGCTCAAAGCCCTTGAGCTCTCGGACGGGGCGCGAAGTGCTTCCGTACCGCTGATGAATGTACAGCTGGGCGACTTCGTCGGCGGAGATAGCGCCGGTATTCTCGACGTCGACGGAAACGTCGATGGTGCCGCCGGGCTTGATCTCGTTCTGGCTCAGCTTCAAGTTGGAAAAGGCGAACGTCGAATAGCTGAGGCCATAGCCAAAGGGATAAAGCGGAGTGCTTTCTTCGCCCCAGTAACGTTTGCCCTCATCTTGCGGAGCTTGCGTCGTGTTGTGCGAATAGTAGATCGGAACCTGCCCGACATCGCGCGGCCAGGTGATCGGCAGCTTGCCGCCGGGAACATCTTCGCCGAAAAGCAAATTGGCGACGGCGTTTCCGCCCTGCGTGCCGGGATACCACACGTCTAGAATCGAAGGGATGTGCTCCGAAGCCCACTTGAGATTCAGGGGACGCCCGTTCATGAGAACGAGGACGACCGGCTTGCCGATCGCGGCCACCGCTTCGAGAAGTTGCTCCTCGTTGCCCGGAAGATCCAGCGATGCGCGCGATGCGCCTTCGCCGCTCATATTTTGCGCTTCGCCGAGCACGAGGATCGCGATGTCTGAAGACTGGGCCAGGTTGACCGCCTGAGAAAACTCGTTCTCCGCTTGCTCCTTCGTCCAAACGGGCGCGGGAGTGAGGTGAAAGATGGGGTCAAAGAAAGACGGAAACTTGCGCCGGATCTGAACGCCGGGGACATAAGCGATCTCCGCGCGAGAACCGAGCTTTTTGCGAAGTCCCGCGAGGATGGTGACGGTTTCCGGGAGATCCTCTCGGAAAGCCCAGGAACCGATCGTATCGATCTGCGAATCGGCTGTCGGCCCGATGACCGCGATTTTCTTGTAGGCGTCTTCCTTGAGCGGCAGAAGATGATTCTCGTTGCGGAGAAGCACGGCGGTGCGCTCCGCGGTGAGGCGAGCCACGGTGCGATGCTCCGGCGCGGAAAGGACTTGCTCGGAGCGGGCTTCGTTCACGTAAGGATGCTCGAAAAGGCCGAGTCGCATTTTCATTTCGAGGATCGGACGCACGGCGTCATCGATTTGCCGCACGCTGATCTCGCCGCGCGAGACGGCAGGAGCGAGACTCTTCGAGTAAGCGGTGAAACCGATGGCCATTTCCATGTTCACGCCCGCGTTGAACGCGTCGATACCGGCCTCCTGAACATCCTTGGCGAAACCGTGAACCTCGAGGCTTCGGACGGCATTGGCGTCGCTGACGACGAAGCCGCTGAATTTCCAATCATCGCGAAGCACATCGTGGAGAAGCCAGCGGTTGCCCGTGGCGGGAACATCGTTCAAATCCATGTAAGCGCTCATCGCGGAGCCGATGCCGGCTTTGACGGCGGCGTGAAACGGTTTGAGGTAGACGTTATACATCTGCGTATCGGGGATATAGGACTCGTCGTAGTCGCGGCCGCCGATGGCCGCGCCATAACCGGCGAAATGTTTCATGCAGGCGAGGACATGGTCGGGCGCGCCGATGTAATCGCCCTGGAATCCGCGAACCTGAGCGACGGCCATCGCGGAACCGAGGTAAGGATCTTCGCCGGCGCCTTCCACGATGCGGCCCCAGCGCGGATCACGCGCGATGTCCAGCATGGGCCCGAAGGCCCAATCGATGCCGACCGAGCGCGCTTCCATCGCGGCGACAGCTTGTGCGCGCGTAACAGCAGCGGGATCCCAGGAAGCGGCCATGGCGATGGGTACGGGAAAGATCGTGCGGAAGCCATGGATTACGTCGAAGCCGAAGATGAGAGGAATGTGGAGGCGAGATTTTTCGACGGCGAGGTGCTGGAGACGATTGATTTCCGCCGGATCGGTGACGAACAGCACCGAGCCGATCTGGCCGGAGGAAACGGGGCCATCGAGAAAACCGGGAGGGCCAAAGGCGAAGAGCTGGCTGAGCTGGCCGATTTTTTCTCCGAGCGTCATTTGTTTCATCAGAGCATCGACGCGCGTGCGAACCGTTTGCAGATCGGGAGGAGCGTTGGAAGGAGTCTGAGCGTGAACCATTGGCGCGTCTGGAACGGCGATGAAAATCGCGAGCCCGGCGAGGAAAATAATTTGTGCGAATATCGTGACGGAATGTGACGCAGATTTCTTCACGCAAAACCTCCAAAATTCGGGGCAATCCTAACGAGGATATGGGCAAAGTTGTAGAAGAAAATTGGCCGCCTATCGTTTTTCCCAGCGCCGCAGGCGTGCTCCAAACTAGGACACCACCGGAAGGATGCGCCTATGGCGAGCGAGAGGAGAATTTGCTATCCTGCGCAAAGGTGAGGTACAGGGCAGTATCCTGACGTTAGGGAACGGCACCGGAGGCCACCATGAGCGTATTTCCTTCTTCGGGCAACGGCAAGATTACCGTGCCCGAGCTGCTGCAACGGAAAGCATCGAGTGCAGCATCTGTTTTCCACTCACAAAAAATTACTTGCCTGACGGCGTACGACTATCCCATGGCGCGGCTCGTGGACGAAGCGGGCGTAGACATAGTGCTGGTGGGCGATTCGGTCGGAATGGTAGCGCTGGGGTATGAGAGCACGCTGCCGGTTTCGATTGAAGAGATGCTGCATCACACGCGCGCGGTGAAACGCGGGACGAAGCGGGCGCTGGTGGTGGCGGACATGCCGTACGGCAGCTATCACACGGACACGTCGGAGTCGGTGCGCAACGCGATGCGCTTTGTGAAAGAGGCGGGCGCGGAAGCGGTGAAAGTGGAAGGCGGCGAACGGCGGCTGGAATTGATCGTGCGGCTGACGGAGGCCGAAATTCCCGTGATGGGGCACGTCGGGCTGACACCGCAATCGGTGAACGCGCTCGGAGGATACCGGGTGCAGGGCAAGACGGTGGATGCCGCGGAGCAATTGCTGCGGGACGCGCGAGCGGTAGAAGCGGCCGGCGCTTTTGCCGTGGTGTTGGAAGCAGTGCCGCGAGAGTTGGCGGCGCAAATCACGCGGGAGTTGCGGATTCCCACGATCGGAATCGGAGCTGGGCCGGACTGCGACGGGCAAGTCCTGGTGATTCACGACATGCTCGGGTTGACGTTTGGGCCGACGCCGAAATTTGCGCGGGAGTACGCGAATGTCGGGGAGATGATCGCGAGAGCGGCGCGCGAGTATTGCGAGGATGTGCGGCGAGGAAATTTCCCTACGGATGCGGAGTCTTATCACGCGACGAAGACGGCGCGAGAAGAAAAAGAGGCGCCGGTGAATCGCGATGGAGATTGGTGAAAAAGAAGAAGTAAAGAAGTAAGGAAGCAACGAGGTAAAGAAAAAGCGGGAGAAGAGACAGAAGAGTGCTCGATGTTGGCAGTTGCTGGGGGAAAGATGACGCCGGAAGAGATGCGGCTGCTGTATGACTACAACGCGTGGGCAAATCACCGGTCGCTGGAAGCGGCGGGAAAACTGACAAACGAGCAGTTCACGAAGCCGATGGGATCGAGCTTCGGATCTGTGCGAGACACGCTGGCGCATATCTGCGGGGCGGAATGGGTGTGGCTGGAACGTTTTCAGGGACGGTCGCCGGCTTCGATACCGAATGTGATGGAGTGCGAGGATGTGGAAAGCCTGCGGACGAAATGGGCGGAACAGGAAGGGCGGCTGCTGGCGTTTGTCGCGAAGCTGACGCAGGGAGATTTGAACCGCGTGATGGAATATCGAACGATGAAATTCGGCGTGTACAAAAATCCGACGTGGCAATCGATGCAGCACGTGGTGAATCACGGGACATACCATCGCGGGCAGGTGACGACGATGCTGCGGCAGCTAGGCGCCGAGCCGATTCTGACGGACTTGATGCATTTTTACCGGGAACGGGCAACGGCGGCGAGAGCGTGAAGGTAGTTCAAACGCTGAACTTTCAAGAGCCAAAACATGGGACGGCCGTTGGCAGCAACACTCAGGGAATGCACAGACTGAAGTCTGTGCCACTGGCAGCGTGGAAATAATCCGAACCATAGGGTGGATGAAGGAGTATGCGCGCGGGGCGCGGGCGGAGGGGCTCGTGCTGGGGCTGGTGCCGACGATGGGCGCGCTGCATGAAGGACATACGGCGCTTGTATCTCG